>JAGWYN010000087.1 GCA_018969295.1 Chloroflexota bacterium
GAAGCTGCCAGACTTCTTGGGGGGTCGTTGTTTCGTTTTGCTCGCGCATTGTCTGACACTCCTTTGTCTTCGACAGAGACCAGTACACCCTCTCTTCATATTCTGACTGGCCTGGCTGGTCTTGTCAAGACTGTCAGCTTTTTGAAAATTAGTACACGTGGCCCGAAACAACCTGGCATTTCAGCGACAACGGGGTCTTCCTGATAGGTCCACTTGAAAGGTTTGGCCATGGGGATTGCCCCGGGGGCTTCGACAGACTCGGCCACCGGGAACGCACCGCTGCCTGAGATCGCTCTCGACTGATTTGCGCCGACATCTTTGCGGCGCCCGAGGCAGGGGAGACACGTCGCATGCATCGCTGTGTGCCCTGCACGGCGGCTCGTTTCGCAACGTTTGCAAAGCGCCAGAAAGGGGGGTCGCCCGATGCAGTTGTCAAAATTGTACAAATCAGGTAGAATGGAGAGCATGGATATAGTCGTTTGCAGACGATTTTAACGTGCTGTTGGACAACAATCAGAGCGAACGTGATCTGCGGATGATGAAGATCAGGCAGAACGCTTCAGGCTGTTTCCGATCGAAGGCCAGCACGCACACGTTTTCCAACATCCTCACGCCCCCAACAGACGATGGAGCGGTGGAAGTAGGAGATGTCACCTACCGCCTGCGGGAGATGGCCGCTCGCTTTCCTGCACGGCTTGCAATGGTGGATGCCTCATCGCGTGGTCTCTTTGCGCGTGCCATTCCCCGTTCATATACCTTTGGCGAGCTTGTCTCGTCTGCCAATCGTTTTGCCCATCGCCTGGCTGCCTGTGGCATCACGCGCGGGATGCGTACGGTGCTGCTGGTTCCCCCAAGTTTAGAATTCTTTGCGCTGTGCCATGCGTTGCTTTGGGTCGGGGCGACGGCGGTCGTGATAGATCCGGGCATTGGGCCAGGCACCGTGCGTCGCTGCCTCGATGAGATACAGCCACACGCCTATCTCGGCAATTGGGCAAGTCATGTAGCACGCCAGCTGTTTGGCTGGGGCGACAGCTGCACGAAGCGTCTGCTGACACAAGGGTCAGCACTGATTGATTTGGGCGATCTCTGGAGCAATGGCCTGCGCGGGCACAATGAAGATCGCCCCTTCTCGGTCGCGCCAATGCGCGCCGAGGACGCCGCCGCAATCATCTTTACAACAGGCAGCACAGGGGTACCGAAGGGTGCGCTGTATACCCGCGGCAACCTGGCGGCGCAGGTAGCACTCGTCCAATCTACCTTTGATGGCTGTCCAGGTGACGTAGATCTTCCCACCTTGCCGCTCTTTGCGCTCCTCGACCCACTGATGGGGATCACGGCAGTGATCTCAGATATGCGTTTCCCACGCCCGGCGCAGGTAGATCTCGCACGGTTGGCGGCGACGATCTCGCGCTATGACGTCACCCATCTTTTTGCTTCACCCCTGCTGGTCGAGCGGCTGACCGGCTATTGTGAAGCACAAGGGAAGCGGCTGCCCAGCCTGCGTCGAGCGATCACGGCAGGTGCGCCCCTTTCTGCACGCGTGCTGGCTCGCTTTCAAAAGTTGCTCGACACCCCTCCAACGACGCTGCTGGCGGCTGACGCTGTCGATCGAGGGGCCTCGGTGGTGCTGACCTATGGCGCGACCGAAGCCTTACCCATCACGACGATTGCAGGACGGGAGATCCTCGATGAGACACAGGCGCAGACGGAGAGCGGGGCTGGAATTTGCGTCGGGCGGCCTGTGGCAGGGGTCAACGTCGCGATCCTGGCCATCTCAGATGCATCGCTGCCAGAAGGAGAGGAGGCGCGCTGGCTTCCGCCTGGCGAAATCGGTGAAATCGTCGTCGAAGGGCCCATCGTCTCGCCGGCGTATGTCGGACGCCCCGAAGCGAATGCGTTGGCCAAATTGTTTCGCCCGCGCCCAACGACTTCCCCCACACACCAGAACGACGCAGCAGGCCCGCTCAGCTTGCTCCTGCACCGCACAGGCGATCTCGGTTATCTGGACCCACAGGGGCGGCTCTGGTTTTGTGGGCGCAAAGCGCATCGTCTCGAAACCAAGGCGGGGGTCTTCTACTCCGAGATCTGCGAGGGCATCTTCAATGCCCACCCGTCGGTGCGGTGGAGTGCACTTGTGGGCGTGTGGGTGGCGGGTGCATTGGAGCCGGCGCTCTGCGTCGAATCCAGGCAAGGCACAAGCGCCGCGCACCAGGACGCGCTGCGCCAGGAGTTGTTGGCACGCGGCGCGTTGTTTCCCACAACACAAAGCATCCGTCGCATCTACTTTCACCCGCGCTTTCCGGTAGATATTCGCCACAACTCGAAAATCCTTCGTGAACAACTGGCCGAGTGGGCGCAGAAGCAGGTCACCGTATGAAGGCACTGATAACGGGTGCAACTGGATTTGTCGGCGGCGCGCTGGCACGGCGGCTGCATGGCCTGGGGTGGCAGGTGGTCGGGTTGGGCCGCAATTGGGAGGCCGGGAAGCAGTTGGCGGCAGCGGGGATCACCTTTTTGCCCGGTGATCTGAGGGATGCCGCGACAATCGCCGCCGCGTGCCGGGGACGCGAGATCGTCTTTCACTGTGGCGCGCGCGCTGCCCCGTGGGGTCACGCGTCCGATTTTTATGCAGACAACGTCGTCGGCACGCAAAATATCCTGGCGGGGTGCCGAGAGGCCAACGTCGGGCGGCTGGTCCACGTCTCGACGCCGAGCATCTATTTTGACCTGCGTGGGCCGATGGCCGTGCGCCTGAATGTGGCGGAAGATGCGCCGCTTCCCCTGCGGGCGGCCAATGCCTATGTACAGACGAAACGTTTGGCCGAGCAACTGGTCGATCAGGCGCATCAGGAGGGGATGCCGGTGATCACCTTGCGCCCGCGCGCCATTTTTGGGCCGGGCGACACAGCCATTCTGCCACGCTTGCTAACCCGGCTGCGTACAGGCCGCCTGGCCGTCATCGGTGATGGCAGAAATCTCACGGATCTGACCTATATTGAGAATGTGGTGGATGCGTTGTTGTGCTGTGCCGAGTCGCCCGCGAACACCTTTGGCAAGAAATACAACCTTAGCAACGATGAGCCGGTCCTGCTGTGGGAGATGGTGCGCCGCCTCTGTACCACCCTGAACTACCCCTTTCCGCAGCGACGGTTCAGCTTCGCCGCCGCCTATCTGCTCGCCTGGGGGATGGAAATGATCTGGGCACGCCTGCCCGGTTATCCTGAGCCACCCCTGACACGCTACACCGTGGGGGTGCTTGCGCACAGTGCTACGCTCGACGTGAGCGCGGCGCGGCGTGAGTTGAACTATACTCCTCGCGTTTCCGTAGAGGAGGGGTTTGCCCGTTATCTCAACACACAGCGCTCCGCCGCCTGCCCGACATAGAAAGCCCGGAGAAAAAGAAATGAGCGAAGTGCGCCTTACCCTGCTCAGTGCCGGCTTTTGCGAATGCCCGGAGTTTATCATTCTGCGCAATGGCAGTTGGCGCACCCTGCGCTTCCCAGCAACCTTCGCGCTGTTGGAGCATCCGTGCCGGGGTCCAATGTTGCTGGACACCGGCTATACGACGCGGTTTTTTACCGAAACCCAGCACTTCCCCTACAGTGTCTATGGCCGCGCCACGCCCGTTACCCTGCCCGAAGGCGAGAGTGCAGCAGAGCAGCTGGCGCGCCGTGGAATTCGCGCGACCGACGTGGAGTGCATCTTGATCTCACATTTCCATGCCGACCACGTAGGCGGGCTGCGCGACTTTCCCAATGCACGCTTTGTCTATCTGCCAGAGGCGTACGCCGCAGTGTGCGACCGGCGCGGCATCGACGCTGTGCGCCGCGGCTTTCTGCCCGGTTTGCTGCCCACTGACTTTGAGGCGCGTTCACACCCCATCGCGCCGACACAGATGCGACCGCTCGCCGACTGTGCGCCTTTTGCCCAAGGCGCCGATCTCCTGGGCGATGAGACGCTGCTGGCAGTGGCGTTGCCGGGCCATGCCGCCGGACAGATGGGTCTCTTTGTGCGAGCAGAAGGGGGCGAGCGCTATTTTCTGGTGGTCGATGGCTGCTGGACAAGCCATGCCTTTCGCCAGAACGCGCTGCCACACCCGCTCGCCAATCTGATCTTCGACGACCCGGCGGCCTATCGCCGCACCTTGGCCGATCTGCACACCTTCCACCGTCGCCACCCGGATGTACAGCTCATTCCGGCACACTGCGCAGAAGCACACGCGCGCTATGTGTCGAAGGGCGCCCGATGAGTCCGGTACAACTCTATTCACACCAGGCAGAGGTGGCCTGGCCTGACAGCTACGATGGGCGCTATGCCCGCGCCTATCTGACCCCCTTTTTCGAGCAGGCGCCGCATCGTTTGATTGCCAATGTCTACAACACCGAGTTGCGCGTGGCCCAGGTTGGGGATCTTGTGCTGCCGCTCACGTTGAGCGACTTCCACCCGGCCAACAGCTACGTCTGCTCACCCTACAGCCATTATGTTTCCTACGGCGGTTTTGAAGAGGTCGAGCGGCTGGGCAACCCGGCGGCAGAACAGCTGATCCGGCTGCTGCTGCGGCCTCTGGCGGCCTTTCTCCGACGGCAGGAGTTGGATCGGGTGGTGTATGTCAACAATTGGCTGCTGTCCACCAATCTCTACCCGGCGATCGAGCCTGCGCAGATCGTGGCGCTCGCCGAGGCGCTGCCCGGCTACTTTCCCGACCGGCCGGTGATCTTTCGATCGGTGGATGGCTATCGCAACCCACTCTTGTTGGAGACATTGCGCCGGTGCGGCTACCGGATGGTGCTCAGCCGTCAAGTCTATTATCAAGACCCCTGGGTCGCACGCACCAAAAAGCAGTTCAAGGTGGATCGCGGTGTGATGCGGCGCAGCCAGTATCGTTTTGTGGATGCGCGTGAACTGGGGGATGGGGCGATCCCGCGCCTGTGCGAGCTCTACAGGTTGCTTTATCTGGAAAAGTATTCCACGTACAACCCGCAATTTACCGAAAATTTCGTGCGCATCGCGCTTGAGCGCCAGCTTTTGACCCTGTGGGCGCTTGTGAGGGAAGGGTGTATCGATGGCGTGGTGGGCTATTTTGTCCGCAACGGGGTGATGACCCAGCCCTTCTTTGGCTATGACACCCGATTGTCGCAAGAGCTGGCGCTCTATCGCCTGTTGAGCCTCAAGACGCTGCTCGAAGGGGAGGAGCGCGGGTTGTTGGTGCACGCCAGCGCCGGGGTCGGCCCGTTCAAGCGACTGCGCGGCGGCGTCGCAACGATTGAATACAACGCAGTTTATGACCGCCACCTGCCGGCGGCGCGGCGGCTCCCCTGGACGCTGCTCAAAGTGCTGGCGGACAAGATTGCCGTGCCGCTCTTTCGCCACTATGGCTTCTGAGGAGGTCGTTGTTGAAAAGACCGACACAACGCATCGGGCTCGAAAAAACAAAAGGGGATAAACGTTGAGCACGCACACAAATTTGCCGTTGCTGATCGCTGGTGTCGGGCGCTACCTGCCGGCACGGATTGTCACCAGTGGGGAATTGGAGGCCGAGCATGGGCTGGCTGCGGGCTGGATCGCGCGCTATACGGGCGTCTACCAGCGCCACCGCGTGACAGATGAGAGCAGCTCCTATATGGGCGCACAAGCCGCGCGCGAGGCGCTCGACGACGCCAGGATGACGCTGGCCGATATCGACCTGATCCTCAACGCATCGGGGACGCCAGAACAGTCAATCCCCGACACGGGCGTGCTGATCCAACGGCAACTGGGCGTACACGCTGCTGGAATCCCGGCAATCAGCATCCATGCGACCTGTATGAGCTTTCTGGTTGCCCTCGACATCAGTGCGACCCTGATCGCGGCTGGGCGCTATCGTTCCATCTTAATCGTGAGCACCGAGGTCAGTTCGGCGGCGCTCAATGTGCGTGAGCCGGAAAATTTTACCCTCTTTGGGGATGCCGCCGCCGCTGCCGTGGTGACCGCGCCCCCGCAACCGTGGAATGGCGTGTTGCCGGCCATCCACCGTGCACGGTTTGAAACCTACAGCGAAGGCGCAGATCTGGCGGCGTTGCCCGGCGGTGGCACGCGGCTGCATCCCAACAACCCAGCGCTGCGCCCCGAGCACAACTTTTTTCACATGGATGGCCCAGGCGTGCTGCGCTTGACCCGGCGTTATGGGATGAGCTTTCTGGAGCAGCTGCAGTCTGGCCTCTCTCATGGACTCGGGGACATTGACCTTGTGATCCCGCACCAGGCGAGCCGGATGGGGCTGAAGATGTTGGGAGCCTTTGGCTGGCCCGACACCAAAATCGTGCGGACCCTTGACAGGCTGGGCAACTGTATTGCCGCCTCGATTCCGGCAACGCTGTATGAAGCGGTGCGGCAGGGCCGTCTCAGCCGTGGCGACAGGGTGCTGCTTGTCGGCACCGGGGCTGGGATCTCCCTGGGCGGCGTGATCTTAACCTATTGAAATTGCGGGGCTGGCAGCAACAGGTCTGTTCATGGAAGCAGTGGATCGGTAGGTGATGGTGGCTCGTATCCTGCTCACCGGCGGGCGCGCTCCGGCAACCCTGGAATTGGCCCGTATTTTGAATGCCGCCGGCCATGTGGTCTTTATGGCCGAAAGCCTGCGTTGTCATCTGGCGCGGCCTTCGCGCGCCATTGCGCGCAACTACCAGGTCCCTCCGCCCAACCGCGCCCCCGATGCCTACATTCAAGCCTTGTGCGCCATCCTCTGCCGGGAGAAGATCGATCTGCTCTTGCCCACCTGTGAAGAGCTATTTTGGGTGGCCAGAGGGCGCGCACAGCTCTCCGCGCACTGTGCAATTTTTGCGGAGGGGATCGAGCACCTGCGGCAGCTGCACGACAAAGGCGCTTTCGCTGCGCTGGCGCGCACCTACGGACTTACAGTCCCCAAAACGGTCGTGTTGACCACACCGCAGGAGCTGCATGCACTCGCCGCACGCAACTGGGATGGCATGGCGGAGGTGGTGCTGAAGCCGGCCTATTCGCGTTTTGCCACCAAGACCCTGATGCCGACACCGCTTCGGGGGGGGCGCGTGCCAACGAATGCGGGCGTCACGCAGGCTGCCTTCGCGCAGGCGCTGCACCAGATCCGCCCGACCTCACCGTGGGTTGCCCAACAATTTGTGCGGGGACGGCAATTTTGCACCTACAGCGTGGCCCACGCCGGGCAGCTTGCCGCCCACACAACCTATGCGGTCGATTTCCGCGCCGGGTCAGCGTCAGATGGCGGCCCAGCCATCGTCTTTCAGCATCTGGACCATGGGGCGATCTTGGCTTGGGTACACCGTTTTGTCGAGCAGAACCAATTCAGCGGCCAGATCGCCTTTGACTTTATCGAACCTGCGGTGAATGCGTGTGAAGGCAGTGAACCTGGTCTCTTTGCCATTGAGTGCAACCCGCGCACGACGAGCGGTGTTCACCTTTTTGCCGGAACGCCGGGCTTTGCAGAGACATTCCTGGGCCTGCCCCCTGGCCCCTGGCTGACACCGTCGGTGCAGAGGCCCTCGATGCTCACGCTGGCAATGCTCTGCTATGCGCTGCCCGCCGTGCGGTCGTGGCCAGCGCTGCGTCGCTGGCTGGCCACCCTGTGCACCAGCCGCGAGGTCATCTTCACGGGGCGTGACCCGCTCCCGGGGCTGTGGCAAGGAATCGCCATTGCCGAGCTGCTGGCCCGCGCATGGCGTTGCGGGCTGAGTGCCGTGGAAGCTTCGACCGATGACATCGAGTGGAACGGAGAGTAGGGCGTGTGATAGCCCCGGCTCAGAGCAAGTCGCCCGCTGGTGTCCACGTCGTCGGGCAATAGACGGTCAACATGCACGGCCTGCTGGATGGCGGGGCACACGCCGATGCAGTTTTGTCGCTGCACCTTGCTCTTGGAGGGTGCTTACACGAACCGCCCGTACGAGTAGACCATGCGTATCCCGTTGCGCGTCGCTGCTTCTTCGACTTCGGGGCGTGCACGGTAGCAGAAGCAGACAGCCAACAGCTCGCCCGCCAAATGGCTGCGCGCGCGGGAGACTTTTTTGGCAAACCGTTCGACATCCTTGACGGTCAGGTT
>JAGWYN010000039.1 GCA_018969295.1 Chloroflexota bacterium
TCATTGACAGTCTACCGGTCATCGTTTGTGACAATTACCGGGTTCGTCGCTGCAAACTCTATCGAGATGAGGCTTATCGCGGCTATCAAGCCAGCAAGAAGCGCTACTTCTATGGACTCAAGATTCACCTGGTCGTCACCAAAGATGGGATCCCTGTCGAGTTTTTCCTGTCGCCTGGTGCCTTCAGCGATACTTCTGCGCTCGACCAGTTTGACTTCGACCTTCCACCTCACTCCTGGAGTGTCGACGACAAAGCCTCTACCGTCTACCACATTGAAGATGCCATGGCTGACTGCGTAGGTGGCAACTTGGGTTAGATTAATTCTACCCTATCCCTCCTGGCTGTCAGCATCCTCCGGCTCTGTCGCCGACGAAAAAGCCATCTCCCAGGCACGCTGGGTCACCCGGTGATAGATCTCCTGCAACTGCTGGTAGGCCGCCTGCCCCTCGACTGTCTGGTCGGGGGGCCCCAGACGGCGCAGCAGAGCCAGCTCGACGGTTGGGAGAGCCAGGTGGTGGTGGGCCGCCTCGATCACCCTGCGTCTCCCCCAAAAATCAGCCAGGTGGCCCTCCAGGCGGGTATCTCCCGTTGTCCCAGCATGGGCGGTCGAAAGGGTCGGGGTGTAAAACGCATGCTGCTCCGCACTTCCCCACTCCAGATCGGCGGCCACACTGCGCGCCGCCAGTTCCTGGGCCTCGCTGTTGCGGCGCTCCTGGATAGCCGCAAGCACCTGCTGACGGTCTCGCCCGTGCAGACGCAGCAGCAGCCAGGGGTCCTCAGCCACCATCTCGCCCAGCTGCGCATAGGTGACGCTCAGGGCCAGCCGAGCCACCACCGGGTCGACTGGCCCATCTCCTGCCGTACAGTGCTGCTCGACCACAGCGCTGCACGGCAAGAGCGTCCCCCCGACCTCGACAAAAAGTTGTTCGATTTCAGCAGGCATGGTGCCAGCCAACAGCTGAGCGACAAAAAGCGCCTGCGTCCCCAACGCAGCAATCAGCTGCTCCCACTGCTCGTCGGTCAACGTTGGAAAGCGGATCTCGACCTGGACAGGGACGCGGGTGCCCCCAGTCACCTGGGCCAGAAGCTGCCCAGGCTGCATTTCAAGCCGTTTGACCCGCAGCCCACGCAGCGCCGCTGGATCGGTGCTGCTGCCCATCTGGTGGGTGAACTCGGCCCAACGTCGCGCCCAGGCGAGCGCCGATGTGGAAGGCGCTGTGCGGGCTGCCATCGCTTTCTCCCGTTGTGTTTTGCTGTTCAATCGTCCAACACCTCTCTGCGCAACATCAACAGCTCACGCAGTTCCTCGGTATCCAACTCGGTGAGCCAGGCCTCGCCGCTGCCGACGATCGATTCCGCCAACGACTGCTTGGAGGCCAGGATGGCATGAATCCGTTCTTCGAGCGTACCTGCCACGACAAATTTGTGGACCTGGACATTGCGGCGCTGTCCAATCCGAAACGCCCGGTCGGTCGCCTGATTTTCCACCGCAGGGTTCCACCAACGGTCGAAGTGGAAGACATGGTTGGCCCGGGTGAGGTTGAGCCCAAAACCGCCAGCACGCAGGCTCAACACAAAGATCGGCGGGCCATCGTCGCTCTGGAAGGACTGCACCATCTGGTCACGCTGCATTGCTGAGATACCGCCGTGCAAAAAAAGCACCTCACATTGCAGCTCTCCACGCAGATGGCGCTGCAACAGGGTCCCCATTTCAACAAACTGCGTAAAAATAAGGGCATGGTCCCCTACAGAAAGTGCCTCTTCCAACATTTCGGTCAGCCGTTCCAGCTTCCCACTCCGCTGGCGCAACGGCTCTTCCTCTTTGAGAAACTGGGCGGGATGGTTGCAGATCTGTTTGAGGCGGGTCAACAGCGCCAACACCAGCCCACGGCGCTGGATGCCGTCCGCTTGATCCAAGGTTGCCAATGCCGCATGAACGGTCGCCTCATACAGGGAGGCCTGTTCGCTGGTCAGCGAACAATAGACGACCATCTCGTTCTTCTCGGGCAGATCGGAGATGATCGACGGATCCGATTTGAGCCGCCGCAGGAGGAACGGCTGAACCAGCCGGCGCAGTTCCTGCGTGCGCTGCTCGTCGTTGTACCGCTCGATCGGGATCAAAAAACGCTGGCGGAACGCTTCATGGCTGCCCAGGTAGCCAGGATTCAAAAACTCAAACACACTCCACAATTCGTTCAGATGATTCTCGACCGGCGTGCCTGTCAGGGCAACCCGGTTGTGAGCGACCAGCCAGCGCACAGCCTGCGACTGCTTGGCCCCAGGGTTTTTGATGTTCTGCGCTTCATCCAGGATCAAGTCACTCCAGACCAGCGGGCGCAACAGGTCGATGTCGCGACGCGCAGTTCCGTAGCTGGTGATGACCAGATCGCTGGCCGCCGCAGCCTCGCTGAAGGCGGTTCCTGCCAGCCGACCGCTGCCATGATGCACCAGGGTTTTGAAGGCAGGAGCAAAACGTTCGACCTCGCGACGCCAGTTGGCCACCAGGCTGGTCGGACAGATCAACAAGGCCGGCCCCGCAGCGGCAAGCTTCTCCGGAGTCCGGGCCAGCAGCAGGGCGATGGCCTGCACGGTCTTGCCGAGTCCCATGTCGTCGGCCAGACAGGCCCCCAGCCCCAGCCGACGCAGATAGGCCAACCAGCCGACCCCACGACGCTGATACGGACGCAGCTCCCCGACAAACCCGGCAGGTTCGGCCAGTTCACCAGCCAGCGTCTGGGTGCGCAGCTGTTCGAACACCTGCTGCAGCCAACCATCTACATCGACAGCATCGACAGGCAACCGGGCACTGGCTCCCAGGCTGGGCCGGTCAGGAGCCTCGGTTGCCAACAGAAACGCCGCCGGATCCTCGCCCGCAGCAGGGTCGAGGTAGACCTGGGCCATGCGCAGCGACTGCAAAAGTGACATCGTTCCAGTCGACTGGCGCCCCTGAAGAAACTGCCTGGCAGCCTGGACCTGACGCGGGTCAAATTCGATCCAACGGCCACGCAGCCGGAGCAGCGGCACGTGGTGCGCCGAAAGCGACTCCAACTCGGCCTGGCTGAGCTGTTCAGTTCCCAGAGTCAATTCCCAGACAAAACGAACCTGTGGGCTGCCTGCACCCGTCGCACGCTCCGCAGCCATCAGCCGCAGACGCAGCCCCAACCGCGCCCGCTGCTGCGAACGCCACCATTCAGGCAGCAAGACCCCAAAGCCGTTGCTTTCCAGCAACGGGGCAGCCTCGCGCAAAAAACGCTGGGCTTCTGCGGGCATCAGGTCCACCCCCTGCGGTCGCGACGAACGCAGGCTGCGTTCGATCGGGGCAAAAAGCCGGCTCGCAGCCCCCAAACCGGCCAGCAGCCGTTCCTGCGGGCGGTCAACCCGACGGCTGCCGCTGCGCAGCTGGCCGTTCTGCGCCAGCCAGACCTGCCGGGCTGAAATCAACACGCGAGGCTCGTCGCGGGCTTGCAGATAGTAGGCCAGCGTCCAGAGATCGGCGGAGCCAGACTCCTCGGGCAGGCTGGCTGCCCCCTCCGACTCGACAGGCAGCAGGGGCTCCACCAGCTCGAAGGCAATCCGGAAATTGGTGTCGCTGGTAATGTGCAGCTGCTCGATCCACTCCTGCCAGACCTGGACAAACTGAAAAGCGGGCTGGGGTGGCAGCGTCAGCTGTCGATCCGGCGCGTGGAGCTGGCTCACCCAACGCAGCACAGGGCTGCCGCCGCTGTCGACAACACTCTGGCTCCAGCGACGGATCGCAGCATCGACCAGCGCCGCCACAAAACGCTCGGTCACACTCTCTGCAGAGAGGGCAGCGTCCACCTCCTCCAGGTTGTAGGCCCGGCAGGCTGCTGGCATCGTCCCCACCAGTTCGACGAAACGCTGCTGCACCCGATCGTCCAGCAGCGTTGGCTGCCAGATGGCGTGCAGGCTGCCAGGGCCGCTGCGCTGCAAGGCCGGAACATACTGCTGATCAATCAGCAGTTCCAGAGCAAATTTGGCGGCGTTGCTCCAGTAGAGCAGGTCGTTCCCCAGCTTCAACCGCCCCGTGCTCTCCGCACCCGGCTGACGGCGCAGCTGGCTCAAAAAACGAAGCGCAGCGAAGGCCTCCAGCAACACCCCGCTGACCTGCCAGTTCAACAGCCCGGACGCGCTCTGCTGACGATCAGCATGCAGCACACCGCGCCGCATCAACGGCGCATCGCTGTGGCTGGGCAGCCAGATCGTCGCCGTGGCAGGTGCCATCGAGAGAAGCGGCAGGCCAGACAACTCTTCCGCCAACAGCGTACGCAACTGGCTGATCGCCAGTTGCCCCGGATGCGAAGGAATTTTTGCAGCACGCTGCCGGGCAGTTCCCTGTTCTGGGGGGACACCATACGAAAACAGAGCCTGCGTCGGATCGAGGGATTCGGCCCAAAAAAACAGATTGCCATCCAGAAAAGATTCGCTGCCGCACAACCAGGCAGCATGTAAGGTCAAAGGCATAAAGAGTATTGTACCGCGCGAAGAGCCTGCCTTTCAAATCATCTACAGCCGTTGGGCATTCCCGTTGCACGGACCCAACAAAAAAAGGTGCCCCCCAAAGCTTTGGAAGACACCTTTTTTGGGCTGTCAAACTCTACAGGACCGTGTGAATCAGTGGGTACGAACCTGCGTAAGCAGGTGGGTGCCGACTGAACGCTTCCGTCTTGCCTGGACGGCTACCACATCCACGTTCTTTTGTCATGCTCCCGTAAGAAAGGTGTTGGCTCGCCCCGTGTGCTGACTCATCACGTGAACTGTAGAGTTATCTATAGTATACCACAGCCTCCCCTGCAAGCAAACCGCACCCAAACAACTTTTTTTGGAAGATTGCTTTCTGGGAGATTGCCCAGCTCTCACTTTTTGGGAGGACGCAGAGCAATGTGCAGCTCGGCCAGCTGCGCCTCCGTCACCACACAGGGGGAGTCGAGCATCAGGTCGGTGCCGGCAGCCGTCTTCGGGAAGGCGATCACGTCGCGAATGGTAGAGGCTTCAGCGAACATGGCCACCAGACGGTCAATGCCCAGGGCAATGCCGCCGTGCGGCGGTGCACCGTACTGAAAGGCCTCCAGCAAATGGCCGAACTGGCTCTCGGTCTGCTCGCTGGTCAACCCCAGCCGCGCAAACAACCGGTCCTGCAGATCGCTGCGATGGATCCGGATGCTGCCCCCGCCGATCTCCCAACCGTTCAAGATGACATCGTAGGCCTTGGCCAGAACGCTGCCTGGGTCGCTTTCCAGCCGCTCCCAATCTTCCTCACGGGCGCTGGTGAACGGATGGTGCACAGCCTGCCAGCGCTTCTCCTCCTCGTTGTATTCGAGCAGCGGAAAGTCAACCACCCAACAGTAGGCCAGCAGGTTGGGGTCGATCAGCCGAGCACGACGCCCAATCTCCAGCCGCAGATTGGCCAGACAAGGGTTGACCACCGCTGCACGGTCGGCGACCAGCAGGATCAGATCCCCCACAGCAGCGCCGCTGCGCTCGACGATCGTCTGGATTTCCGCCGGCGTGAAAAATTTGGTGACCTGGCTGCGCAGACTCTCCGGCGCAAACATCCCCGCAGCATCGGGTTCGTCGCTGATCCCGATCCAGACCAGCCCCTTGGCCCCGTACTGTTTGACAAAGTCCGTCAGCTCGTCGATCTCGCGGCGCGACAGCGCACTCGCTCCTGGATAGACCACCCCTTTGACAAGGCCCCCCGCCTCGACCGCCTTGCGGAAAACAGCAAAATCGCTGGCAGCCGCCAGGTCGCTGACATTGAAAAGAGGCTGACCAAAACGCAGGTCGGGCCGGTCGATCCCATAATACTCGACAGCGTCGGCGTAGGAGATCACCGGGAACGGCAACGTCTGGATCGGCTTGTGTGGGGCGATCAGCGCGCTCAACTCGATCAACATCGTCTCGATCATGGCACGGATGTCGTTCGCGTCGACAAAGCTCATCTCCAGGTCAAGCTGGGTGAACTCAGGCTGGCGGTCTGCGCGCAGATCCTCGTCACGGAAGCAACGGGCAATCTGAAAATAGCGTTCGATGCCAGCCACCATCAACAGCTGCTTGAGCTGTTGTGGGCTCTGGGGCAACGCATAAAATTCGCCCGGCTGCAGACGGCTGGGCACGATGAAATCACGCGCACCTTCCGGCGTACTTTTGAGCAGAACAGGTGTCTCTACTTCGATAAAGTCGCGATTCGAGAAAAATTCACGGATAAACCGCACAATCCGGTGGCGCAACACCAGGTTCTGGGCCATGCGCGGACGGCGAATGTCCAGATAGCGGTACTTCAGACGCAACATCTCGTCGACCTCGTCGCCGCTGCTCGACATCCCGCTCGCAATGTAGAAAGGAGGATTTTTGGCTGTGTTGAGGATGGCGACCTCCTCCGCAATCAGTTCGACTTCTCCCGTGCTTAAATTCGGGTTGCGCAGCCCTTCAGGCCGCGCCGTCACCCGACCTTTGACTTGAAGGACATACTCGCTGCGCGCCTGGTCAGCGACTGCGTGGGCCAGCGGCGCCTGCTCCGAATCGACCGTCACCTGCGTGATGCCAAAACGGTCGCGCAGGTCGATAAAAATCAGCCCACCATGGTCACGCCGCCGGTTGACCCAGCCAGCCAATGTCACCACGTCGCCGACATTCGTCAGATTCAACACGCCGCATGTGTGTGTCTTCAACATCAACGGACCCCTACTTTTCTGGTTCACTCAGGCAGATCGGTTTCCCCCACAGCTGGCACCCCATTATATACGGATGTTGACAACAGGTCAATTTGACGGGGCATGTTGGGGTCTTCTGCCACCAACCGGGACCCATGTGCCTCTTCCAACTGCGAGAGAGGACGGCTGGCAATCATCATTGCGGTCAGGATGGAGACCGCATAGAGAGATTCGACAACCCAAAAGCTGGCACGCAAAAACAGGACGCCGCTCGCTGCCAGGATGCTCAACGCCGCCATGGCGTTGAAATTCTGCCGCAGATTGCCATGCATCAGATCCACGTAGGAGAAGAGCGTCAGCAGCTGGCGCAGGTCAGCGTTCATCAACACCACCTGTGCCGTGTCCGTCGCCGCCGTTGTTGCACCCGCCAGCGAGATCGAAACATCTGCTTTCTTCAGCGCGATCGTGTCGTTGATCCCGTCGCCGATGAAACAGACGGTACGTCCTTCGGC
This sequence comes from Chloroflexota bacterium, assembly GCA_018969295.1. GTDB lineage: Bacteria > Chloroflexota > Anaerolineae > Caldilineales > Caldilineaceae > Caldilinea. Next base: position 7,185 of record JAGWYN010000039.1, read on the forward strand.
TTTGAGCTCTTCCACCCGCCTGGCCTTGTGCTCGGGCAGCGTGTTGGCAAAGTAGCCGTCCATCCCCAGCTCCGTCGCCAGCCGTCGCGTGGGTGCCTCCTGGTCCCCAGAGAGGATGTACAGCCGCAGGTTGCGCTGCTTGAGAGCCGCCATCAGCTCCTGTGCCTCCGGACGCACCGTCGCTTCCAGCTCCACAACACCGATCAGCTGTCGTTCCAACGCCACAAAGACCAGCGAATTGCCCCGCTCCTGACAGCGCTGGGCAACCCCCTGCAGATCTGCGGAGGGTTCGATCCCCTCCTGCTCCATAAAACGCCGACTGCCCACAAAGATCGACTGCGGCGCGCCCGCTTTGTCCAGCTGTGCGTCGGCCGCCAGACGTACCTGAATCCCATAGCCGATCTCATAGCTGGACTCTTCGACGGCCGGGACAGCCACCCCCTGTGCAGCAGCTTCCGCCAGAATAGCTTTGGCGATCGGATGAACCTGCCGGTGTTCGGCAGCCGCAGCCAGCGCCAGGACCTCCTGAGCGGTATACGGCTGGACAGGATAGACCTGCACCACATGGGGCTGTTCCAAGGTCAAGGTGCCCGTTTTGTCAAAGAGCACCGTGTCGACCTCTTTCAGCTTCTCTAGGGCATCCCCCTCTTTGACCAGAATCCCCACCTGCGAACTGTGGTTGAGAAAACGCAACAACGTAAAAGGAACCAGCCCCACCATATTGAGCGTGTAGTTGCAGCCAATCATCGCCAACGCCCCCACCGGACCTACCGTCAGCCAGGCAACCCCGCTGCCGATCACAGTCGGCCAGAGCCAGCGGTCTGCGTTGTTCAGCGCTTTTTCCATGATGGAAAGCCGATGGGTCGAAGAACGGTTGAGAATCTCTCCGATCTGGGCTGCCGTTGTGTCAGCACCTGTCTTCTCCACAGTGACAAAGATCCGGCCACTCAGCACAACCGTCGCAGCCAGCACCCCATCCCCTCTCCCTTTCTCAGATGGCTGCATCTCCCCCGTCAACATCTGCTGGTCGACCGAGGCAGCCCCCGCCACAACCGTACCGTCGACCGGAAGCATCTGCCCAGCATCGAAGACCAGCACATCTCCAGCCTGGACCTGCTCGAAAGGGATTTCTGTCTCCACATCGCCGACGACCCGCCAGACTGTGCGGGGCTGCTGGCCAAAAATGTTCACCATCTTCTGACGCAAAGTCGCCTCGTTGAGCGCAGCAACCTTGTAAGCACCTGCAACGATCAACAGGCTGGCAGCACCCACCGCCAGATAGCCAGTCGCATAGAGGCCCACCCCGTAGAACAACCCGATGTGGATATAACTCAGTTTTCGCTCGACCACAGCCTTCTGGTAGGCCAGTTTCACCCCAGGTGCCATGACCGACACACCAAACAACCACGACAACGTGCCCATCGGCAGCCCTGCTATCAGCGCCAGTACCGTCAGCCCACTCCCCAAGCCAGCCCAGGCCAGCAGATAGTTGGCTTGTCTTTGCACAGGGCTCAGCTCTTCAGCACGGCCGTTGGACATCGCCCGCAGAAGCGCATACCGCTCGCGCCCCAACAGCGGATCAATGTGGTTGTGCACCCACTGCTGATAGCGTTCGTCCAACTGTGCAATGTGGCGGACCACTGCTTGCACTTGCTCCTGGCCGGGGCGCTCCAGCCCCCTCTCCTGCAGCAGGCGGTCGACCGCCTGCTGCAATTCAGTGCCGACCCTGCGGACCTGCACCACCATCGGAACAACCAACGGGACGGGAGGATCTACCTCCCGCTGCACCCCCACCAGGGCCTCGACCATCAACTTTGGCCTGCCTGACCGGCTTCTGAGCTGAATCATGGCGTCCCTCATGTATGAACAGCAAAAATCTTGACCACACTCACCCGCTGCGTCCCAGATCGATCGGGGCGATCGATCTGGGCGATCGATCGCCCCGATTCGGACAGACCGCATCTACAATGCCCTGGCTGCCCCAGCAGGAGATGATTGTAATACAGGCTCCCGGTGAATTCAAACTGTTTCCTGGGAAAACAGTTGCTCTTCTCATGGCTGCCCGTCGCTGCCAGAGTTCGATGCCAGCGACGGAGGCTGCCTGTTTCCTGCTGCATCGATCGGCGGAATCGATGCAGCGGTTGGGCGGGCCAGCCGCTCGATGGTATACTGCCCACAGCAGAGGTTGCGCCAAAGGATGAATCCATGAGCCTTACACGTGTCCCGATGTCCAGCGTCGATAAAGCATGGTTCGAGATGGACTGCGACACCAATCGAATGATCATCAACGGATTGATGTGGTTTGACGGCACCGTCGACCACACTCTTTTCGCCCAAATTCTGGAAAGCCGTTTTGTCCAGCGCTATGCCCGTTTTCGCCAACGAATCGTTGCCGGGCTGGGCGGACGCCTTTTCTGGGAACAGGACCCCCATTTCGACCTGCGCAACCACTTCTGCCGGCTCTCCCTCCCCCCTCCCCAGACGGAAGACGGGCTGCAGCGGCTGGTGAACAGCTTGATCCACGAACCGCTGGATCGCCAGAAACCCCTCTGGCGCTTTTATCTGGTCGACGAGTTGAAAGGCAGCTCCGTGCTCTTTGGCCGGATCCACCACTGCGTCGGCGACGGCATGGCACTGATCCGGGTCCTGCTCAACATGACCTCGGAGACCTTGGCCGACTCCGTGCGGCTCCACCGGACAGCAGAGGCCGCCCCCCCCCGCCGCCCCGCTGGACTGTGGCGCAAGAGCCGCCAGGTGACCTCGACCGCGTTGGCCGCCGTCAAAACAGTTGCCAGCCAGACGTTGCTGGCCCTCGAAAACCCCGCCCGCCTGCTCCGCACCGCCCAGGCAGTCGGGGCCTTCTCGGCGGCCGCAGCTGCAATCCTGGCCAGGCTGCTGCTGCTCAGCCCCGATCGCCGCACAATTCTCAAAGGCACCCTGGGCACCGTCAAACAGGTGGTCTGGTCTGCCCCCTTCAACCTGGCGGCCATCAAGACCGTCGGACGAGCGTTCGATGCCACAGTCAACGATGTCCTGGTCTCGGCAGTGGCTGGAGCACTGCGCGAATACCTGCTGCAACTCGGAGAAGACCCCGACAGCGGGGATATCCGCGCCATGGTGCCGGTCAATCTGCGCACCGACAGCCAGACCCACGAACTCGGCAACCAGTTCGCACTGATCTACCTGCCGCTGCCCATCAGCCACGCAGATCCGACCGCACGTCTGCTCCATACCAAACAGCATATGGATCTGCTCAAACAGTCCCCGGAACCGCTCCTGATCTACCAGGTGCTCAACCTGATCGGCAACCTGCCAATCGAGCTGGCCCGACAGGCGACTTTGTGGTTTTCCGCCAAAGCCTCTGCCGTTCTGACCAATGTACCAGGCCCACGCCAGCCCATCTATTTCGCGGGCCTCCCCCTGCGCCAGCTGATGTTCTGGGTGCCGCAGTCGGGCGAAATCAGCCTGGGCATCAGCATCATCAGCTACAACGGCCAGGTCATCCTGGGGCTGATGGTCGATGAAAATTGCATCGCCGACCCCAGCCAAATTATGCAGCACTTTGCCCGACAGTTTGAGGCGTTGGCTCTACAGGCCGCCGCCACCGAGCGTTCGTCCTCCATCCCCTAGAAAAAGACGGTGGCCATGCCCCCCTGCCAGCACTTTCTGTCCAAGTCACTCTTGCTCTGCTGCCTGCTTTTCCTCGGACTGACCTGCGGGCCGCTCCCCCCTGCCGTCGGCGCCGCCGCCCTTCAGACAGAGGGAGGCGAACCGCGCCTGCCCGCACAAGATTCACCCCTGGCAGTCCCTCCCCCCGCTGCGCCGCCCCCCACACCCTCTGCCCCAGACGACACCGTTGTCCCGCTGCAGGTCTCCCCCCTTGCAGCCCTGCCCGACGACCGCCCGCCAGCTCCCGACCGTTCGCTGCTCTGGGTCGGCCTGGCCGCCCTGCTGGTGCTGGCCGGAGCCGGCCTGATGGCCGCCACCCGGTGACAAACCTTCACCCCTGTCTATATTTTATGTCTAATCGCTTGACGAACAGGCGGCTTGTATGGTACGATAGAGAGCGTTGTAAAAGCGGCTACAGGCCGCATTGAATTCAAGGGCAGCGAAGGTGGGGGGCTGTGAGCATCATTCGGACACGTGTGGCGGACGACACCTGGGTGTTTACCAGCCGTCTCTACCTGGAGGTCAACGCCGGGCTGGTGGTGACCCCCGAAGGGGGGGTGCTGATCGACACACTGCCTTTTCCGTCAGAAACCCGCCAGATCATCGATTTTGCCCGCCGAGTCTGCCCGCAGGGGATTCGGTATGTGATCAACACGATCAGCCACGCCGACCATGTCTACGGATCCTATCTGTTTCCCAATGCCGATCTGATCGCCCACGAAAACTGCTTGAAGATGCTCAAAAGCTACGGCGTCGAAGCGCTGGCCGAGGCCAGCGAACATACCCCAGAGCTGCGTCAGGTCTCGATTCGCTTTCCCAAGCTCGTCTTCAGCGAAGGGATGATCCTGCGGCTAGGAGGCAAGACGCTCCACCTGCTGCACAGCCCCGGCCCCAGCCTGGACACCTGTGTGGTCCATGTGCGCGAGGACAAAGTCCTCTTTGCCAGCGATCTGATGATGCCAGCCCCGATCATTGCCACCCCCTTTTCCGATGTCGACGCCTACCGCCATTCGCTGCTCAACCTGCACGATTTCAACTTGGAATGCATTGTCCAAGGACATGGAGAGATCCTGCTGCGCGGCGAAGTGACGAGCAGCATCGATGCCGCTGCCCGCTACCTGGTCTCGATCCAGGCACTGGTGGCCCGGTTGATGGCAGAGGGGGGCACCAAACACGACCTGGCCAGCTACGACATCGAACAGTTCGAACACAGCCGAATCCCGCTCGGCGGGCTGGTGCAGCAATTTCATCTCAACAATCTTCACTTTCTCTGGGAAAAGCTGCGCGCAGAACAGCGCCAGAAGCATTGAACAGGGCCGGTCGCCCTTCCTGATGCCCTCCACTGACCTGCAGACCCTTTATGGCTGACCCTGTCGACGCCATTGAAACGATTGTCGAGCTCGTCCGGCGCCTCTCTCCTGCGCAACGCCGTGCGTTGGTGCGACGGCTGGCGGTCAGCGGCCTGTGGTCGGCAACCGATCTGGCCACTGACCAGCGCCGGCTGGCCGTTGCCCCGGCGTTGGTCAACCCCGGCAGCGCGTCGGCTGCCCCCCCGCAGGGGCGAGCGGCCCCGCCCCGCCCCCCAGAGGATCCATCCACGATCCGGGGCCACGTCGTGCTTGGCCCCCCAGAGAGCCGCCAGACAGATTTTTCTCCCCACCAGATGGCGCCGCTGCCCGGCCAGGCCCCAGAGGAAGCGATCGTGCTTCAGCTGCGTGGGGTCTCTCCCCACCAAGAAGCCCCCCTCGCCGAGTACGTCGTGCGCTGGCCCGGCTATGCCCCCCAGGTCGTCCAGGTGCGCTTCTCTGGAAACCCCACCCAGACCCAGGCGATCTACGATCTGCTTGAGAAGGCACTGCGTTCCCTGTTGAGCCGACTGCAAGAAAGTCGCGCCGCGCCTGCCACTGCCCGGCTCGTGATCGACTGCCCTTCCGACCAGGTCATCGACGAGTTGATCGGCGAGGTGCCCGTGCTCGATGCCCGTGTGCAAACCCGCCGCGACCGCGTTGTGCTGCTGTTGGATCAGTTCGGTGACTGGCAGCTGGTGCGCACAGGTGGCTGACAACTTCACCGCCAGCTCAGGCGAATCTGCTCGACGGCAACGTCCCCGTCGCCGGCAATCTCGATCTGGAGGGTCAGTGGGTTCAACGGCAGCTGGCGTGCGCTGGCAACCGCCAAGGCCGCAGCCAGATCCACCTGCAACGTGCCGTCGCTGCCCGCTGTCGCCAGCGGCTCAGCGGCGCCGGCCACCCGCAGCACAGGCGTCACGCCCGCTGTGCTGCGATAGTGCAACGTCACCTCTCCCTGGGCTGGCGGGTGGTAAATCTGCAGCTCTGCCGGGCTGCCCAGCAGCGTGCGCGACCGGCGCCCGCCCTCTGTCTGCAGCGGCCCCCAGTGCAGCGCGCCCAACCCCAGGTAGGGACGCACAGCCACCGGTTCGGCCACCTTGTACACAGTGATCCGTTCGTCGACGTAGACCGGCGACTGGCCAGCAAAAATGGCAGAGGCCAGGGCTTCGGTATAGCTGCGCTCCACCCCCCCCGGCATCTTGTAACGGTCAAGGACCACAGTCCCCACCCCCAGGTCGACCAGGAGGGACGGCGCCACTTCCACCGGGTCGTCGGCCAGAATGTCCGGGCCCAGATGGCGAAAATGCTGGAGAAGCGGGAGTCGCTCCACCAGCGTGCGCGGGTCCTCCCGGCTGATATAGGCGGTCGTCAGCGGTTTGCCGTGCACTGTCTGATAGAGCAAATAGCCAGGCCGGTCGTAGTTCATCGGCAAATTGAGCAGCGCACGCGGGTCCGGGTCGGCAGCCAGTTCACTGTAATATGCCGGGGTGTCGGGTGGGCTGAGCGGATACGGGGCGACCCAGTACTCGAAGATCAACAAGGCCAAGAGGAGAGCAGCCACCCCGGCTGCCCAGCCCCCCCGCAGGCGGCGCAGCAACAACGCTCCCCCCAGGCCAGCCAGGACCGCCAGACTCAACTGCACCATGACTGCAAACCGGCTGACGCTGCGGCTGATCCGCATGAAGGGAATCAGCTGGTTGAGCAGCCCATAGGGGGAGCCACTGGCCACCTCTTCCCCACGCTGGACTGCGGGCGGAATCTCTTCCCAGCCGATATTGCCCCAGTGCATCTGTGGGCCCAGCGACAGCAGTGCAAAGCTGAACGCGACCAGCAGCCAGAAGCCAGCGCTGCGACGGGCCCAGAACCACGCAGCAGCCGCCAACCCCAGCGCCACATAGCCGATCGCCACCGTCCGCTCGCTGACCGGCGCAATCTGATTGCCAATCCAGGTAAAACTTTCGGGGCGCCAGAGGGTGTGCAGACGGCTCGGGATCAAAAAGTCGCTCACACTGGCGCTCAGGATGTACAAGTCAGCCGACGGGCGCACCATAAAACGAAAACGCAGCGCCTCCCCCACCATCGGGATCAGCCAGAAGCTCAGCAGGAGAGCAAACAACAGGCCGGAGAGCAAAGGAGGCCACACCAGACGCATCAGCCCAGCCAGCCTCGGCCGCCCTGGTGTCGCCAGCCAGAACCAGAGCAGCGCCAGTCCGGTGAACAGAAACAGATAGAGCACGAAATACCAGTCGCACAGCCCTGTGAAGACCAGATAGAGCCCAGCCAGCCCGGCTGACCGGTGCCAGGGTCGGCCGAGCCGGGCGCGCTCCAGGCTGCGCAACAAAGCCAGGCTGTAAAACGGCATCCACTGCAAGCTCATAACCTGCATGTGGCCGAGCAGGTGGGCCATATGAAAAGGAGAGAAGGTGTAGACCAGCCCAGCCAGGAACGGGCCCCACCAGCCTGCTTGCCCCCCTCCCCCCTGGGTGAGCAGCACCCAGCGGGAGAGCAGAAACATGCCATACCCCCCCAACACCCAGCTGAAGAGCACCACCGCGTTGTAGGCCGGAATCAGCCCCCAGGCCAGTTGAACCGGCAGGGTGCTCAGCCCGTTGAACGGGTTGAGGGTGTGGAAATAGAGGGTGACCCCGGTTGGCGCGTAGAGCAGGTCGACATACAACGGGCTGCTCAGCCGGTCCACCAGCGCCTGTTTGATCCACCAAAGATTCCAGTAGTTCTGCCAGCCGTCAAACCCATCGCCAGGAATGGCGCTGGCCAGGTGCAGCGCCAGCGGCCAGGTGAACAAAACCGTCAGCAACAGATAGAGGGCAAGCGCTGCCAGATGGCTGACCCAGAGATGGCTGACCCAGATCCGGGCCAGGGGCGTGCTGGCCAGCACACCCCTGGGAGGAGCAGAAGGCAACATGGTCAACTGCTGGCTGCCCGCTCGGCCGCCCGCAACAAATTTTCCATCAGCATGACATTGGTCATCGGCCCAGTGCCACCCGGCACCGGCGTCAACAGGCTGGCCTGCTCGGCAACCCCGGCCTGGTCACAGTCGCCTTTGAGCCCAGCCTCGGTGTAGGTCGTCCCAAAGTCGACGACCACAGCGCCAGGCTTGACCCAGTCCGCCCGCACCAGCTCGGGGCGGCCGACCGCCAGACAGAGAATGTCGGCCCGCCTGCAGACCGCAGGCAGGTCCACAGTCCGGCTGTGCGCCAACGTGACGGTGCAGTGACGATGCAGAAGCAGCAACGCCATCGGTTTGCCGACGATATCGCTGCGCCCGACGACCACCGCCTCTCTGCCCTTGAAGTCCACGCCAGCAGCTTCCAACAGACGAATCCCCCCTGCTGGGGTGGCCGGCACAAAATAGGGCTGACGGTCGGCCGCCAGACGGCCCGCATTGATCGGATGCACACCGTCGACATCCTTGGCCGGGTTGATCCGGTCGATCAGCGCCGCCAGGGCGATGTGCGCAGGAATCGGCTCCAAAATCATGATGCCGTGTATGCTGGGCGAACTGTTGAGGTCGGCCAGCGTCTCTTCGACTTCTTCCTGCTGGACAGCATAAGGCAGCTCCACAGCATGAAATTCGACGCCGACGCTGTCACAGCTTTTCTGGATGGCACGGGCGTAGCCGGCGCTGGCATCGTCGTCGCCCACCCGCAGCACAGCCAGCGTCGGAAGGAGGCCGGCATAGCCACGCAGGGCAGCAAAATCCTTCTTCAAACCCTCGCGCAGCTGTTTCGCCAGCGCACGCCCGTCCAGCAGCTGGGCACTCACAGAGCCACCTCCAATGTCGCCTCGATCGCTGCCTGAGCGACCGCGCAAAGAGACGCCCGCTCTGCCAGCAGCGCCGTCACTTTGGCATGCCACACTTCGACAAAGGCTGGGTCTTTGAGCAGCTTCAGGTTGAGCTTGACGTTGAGGAGCGCGCTCTCAAAGGCCGCGTTGGCCAGATAAAAGGCGGTCGCTGCATCGCTGACGACGTTGCTGTTGCCGTCGGCGCCAACCGGCGCCGCCAGTTGGAGAAGCGCCAGACACTTTTCGGCAACCTCAAACGGCACCTGGGTGGCCTCTTTCAGCGCAGCCTGGAACGCTGCCGTGCGCGCCGCTTTCTCTGCCGCACTCTCTTTGGGCAGCGTATAGGTCGCTGCAACAGCGGCAAACGCCGCAGCATCGGCGTCGACGGCGGCCAGCAGTTCGGCACGCAACGCCTCCGAACGCACCAGATACCCCTGCATGGCAGCTTCGACAGCGGCATACTTCTTTTTGCCGATCGTAAAACGGATCACCATGCTGAGCAAAGCGGCGGCCTGGCTGCCAGTGAGGGCAGCAGCCCCCCCGCCTCCCGGCGTCGGCTCGCCCGCTGCCAGGGCATCCAAAAAAGCAGCTGTGGTCAATTGGGCTGTGTTCACCTGAATTTCCTTTGCGCTATGGAACCGGCAAGACTGTTGTCCCCTCTGCCCTATGATACAATAAGAAGATAAAATGGGTGCACCGTCTCACCGATCTTGACACAATCGAACCTTGACACAACCCAAAACACCCGCCTCCTTTCAGTGACAGGCCAACCAGGATGAACTACGATCCGATGGATTCAGATATGGACGATTGGGAAGACAGCGAAGACGAGGTGATCTACGAATCAGAAGAATTTCGTGAGCAGAGTTCCGTCTTGGAACGACAGCCGGAACCCATCATCTCCGACGACCTGCCCGTGCTGCCGCTGCGCGGGGTCGTCGTCTACCCGATGATGTGGCTGCCTCTGCCGATCGGACAGGAGCGCAGCATCCGGCTGGTCGAAAAAACCCTGCCCAACAACCGCATCATCGCCCTCGTCGCCAGCAAAAATGAAAATCTGGACGAACCCGCCCCCCACGAAGTCCACCCGATCGGCACCGCAGCCCAGGTGCACAGAGTCCTCAAAACCCCCGACGGCACCATGCGGTTGCTCGTGCAGGGGCTCGAACGCATCCGGCTCCTGGAGTTCACGCAGGAACGCCCCTTCCTGCGGGCGCGCATCGAAATTTTGCCCGAGACCCAGGAAGAAGGGCTGGAGATGGAGGCGCTGATGCGGGCCGTCCAGGATCTCTTCCGCCGACTGATCGACCTCGAACCCCAGATGCCCGACGAATTGGCCATCATGTCGATCAACGTCGAGGATGGCCGCCAGCTGGCCTACCTGGTGGCCAGCAGCATGCGCCTCAAACTGGAAGATGCCCAGGCGATGCTCGAGATGGATCGGGTGCGCGACAAACTGTTGCGCCTGATCCAACTGCTCAAAAAAGAAGTTGAAGTGCTCGAACTGGGGCGCAAAATCCAGTCGGAGGCACAGGGCGAAATGGAACGGATGCAGCGTGAGTTCTTTTTGCGCGAGCAGATGCGTGCGATCCAAAAAGAGCTGGGCGAAGAGGACGAGCATGCCGCAGACATTCGAGAACTGGAAGAACGAATCGCAGCCGCCGGAATGAGCGAAGAGGCCGAACGCGAGGCGTTGCGCGAGCTGGCACGGATGCGGCGCATGCCGATCCAGGCCGCCGAGTACAGCGTGATCAAGACCTACCTGGACTTGATGGTCAGCTTGCCCTGGCGCAACAGCACAGTCGACAATCTGGACATCAAACACGCACGCTCGGTGCTCGACGAAGACCACTATGGGCTCTCCGAGATCAAGGAACGAATTCTGGAATTTTTGGCGGTCCGCAAGCTGCGCGCTGAACGACGGCTCCGACAACGCAGCCGCGGAGAAACCGTCGGCGACAAGATTCGCCGCGAACGCGAGGGGTTGGTGCTCTGCTTTGTCGGCCCACCTGGGGTCGGCAAAACCAGCCTGGGGCTGAGCATTGCCCGGGCCATGAACCGCAAATTTATCCGGCTTGCCCTGGGCGGGGTGCGCGACGAGGCCGATATCCGCGGCTTCCGGCGCACCTATATTGGGGCAATGCCCGGCCGCATCATCCAAAACCTGCGGCGCGTGGAAAGCCGCAACCCAGTCTTCATGCTCGACGAAGTCGACAAGCTGGGCCGGGATTTTCGGGGAGACCCCAGCAGCGCACTGCTCGAAGTGCTCGACCCCGAACAAAATCGAGAATTTCGCGACCACTACCTGGATGTTCCCTTCGATTTGAGCCAGGTGCTCTTTGTCACCACCGCCAACGTGCTGGACACAATCCCACCAGCCTTGCGCGACCGCATGGAGATCATCCAGCTGAGCAGCTACACCGAAGACGAAAAAGTCAACATCGCCAAGGGCTATCTGGTGCCCAGACAGATCAAAGAGAACGGGTTGCGCCCGACCGAGGTGCGTTTTACCGACGACGCCCTGCACGAAATCGTTCAAGGCTACACGCGCGAGGCCGGGGTTCGCAACCTGGAACGCCAGATCAGCAAGGTGTGCCGCAAAATCGCCGCCGGCGTCGCTGCCGGGGATATCAAACGCGGGCGGATGGTGCGCAACAAAGACGTGACAATCTATCTGGGTAGACGACGGTTTTTTGACGAGGAGATCGAAGAACGCCTGCAAAACCCAGGCGTGGCCATCGGGCTGGTCTGGACCGAAGCAGGAGGAGATATCACCTTTTTTGAGGCGACACGGCTGCCAGGCGCCAAAGGCTACACCCTCACCGGCCAGTTGGGCGACGTGATGAAAGAAAGCGCCCAAGCAGCGCTCAGCTATGTCCGCGCCCGGGCCGAATCGCTCGGGATCGACACAGATTTCTTCGCACACAGCGACCTCCATCTCCATATCCCCGAAGGCGCCATTCCCAAGGACGGTCCCAGCGCCGGGATCACCATGGCTACGTCGCTGGCCAGCCTGCTGACCAACCGCCCCGTACGCCCCAAGTTGGGAATGACCGGCGAAATCACGCTGCGCGGCAAGGTGCTGCCGATCGGCGGTGTGAAAGAAAAGGTGCTGGCCGCTGCACGCTACGGCCTGGACACCGTCATCCTGCCCCGGCGCAACGACTCAGATCTGGAGGAGCTGCCCGAACCTGTGCGCAGCACCATGAAATTTATTCTGGTCGATACCGTCGACCAGGTGCTGGAAGCTGCCCTGCTCTCCCCAGAGGACGTGCAGGGCACAGACAGGAGCACAGACAAGGGCACAGACAGGAGCACAGACAGGAGCACAGACAAGGGACAAAAATCCCCCAAAACAGCACGAACCCCACGCCGGCGCGCCCCCATTTCCCCCTAGCAGCCGCCAGGACAGCGAACAGTTCATCCCACAATTGACGCCAAACTTCATTTTATGTTATCATAAAAAGGTAGGTCCTCTCTGGTCGAGCGACGAATCGCCCGGCCAGAGATCGTGGGCCAGCGTGTCTTACTTTGGTCGAGAGGAGACCAGACAAATCTGTGAGTCGCAAAAAAAAATCGAATAGTGGGGGCACACAGCCGACCCCACCCCCCAAAAACCAACGGCGCTGGTACAAAGTCGATCTGCATCTGCATACCCCAGCTTCGCACGACTACGAAGAACCCGGCACCAGCTACCTGGACTGGCTGCGCAAAGCTGCACAGCAAGGGCTGGAGATGGTGGCGATCACGGACCACAACACGGTCGCCGGGATCAGCGCCATTCGCAAAGAGCTGGACTGGCTGACCCAGCTGGAGGCGCAGGGACGGCTGACCGACCCGGAACGCGCTCGGCTGCAGGGCTGGCGTGAGGCCGCCAATCAGGTAGTCGTCCTTCCTGGCTTTGAGTTTACCGCTACATTTGGGTTCCATATTTTGGCAATTTTTCCAGCCGAAACCTCCATACGCCAGCTGGAACATATTTTGTTGTCGATGAAGGTCCCTGCCAACAAGCTCGACGCCGGCAGCACCGAGACCGGAGCGACGACCGACGTGCTGACAGCCTACCGAATCATCCACGAGGCAGGAGGGCTGGTGATTGCAGCACACGCAAACAGCACCCATGGCGTGGCGATGCGCAATTTCCCCTTTGGCGGACAGACCAAGATCGCCTACACCCAGGACCCGCACCTGGATGCACTGGAGGTGACCGACCTGGATCGGCCCGGGCGCTCGACCGCTCGCTTTTTCAACGGGAGCAAGTCTGAATACCCGCGGCGCATGCACTGCCTGCAGGGCAGCGACGCCCATCGGCTGACAGCAGACCCCCGCACCCCCAAACGACTGGGAATCGGCGATCGGGCCAGCGAACTTCTGCTGGACGAACCGACTTTTGACGCGCTGGCCACGCTCTTGCGCTCCAAACAGTTTGACCGCGTGCGCCCTGCCCGCCCAGCCGACAAACCGTTTGACCCGTTGGACGTCGTGCGCGATGAAGGGCCGACGCTGGTGCAGAGCTTCCATGAGTCGGCAGCCCAGCGCGGAGGCAAATTCGACGCCATCCTGGCCGATCTCTGCGCCTTTGCCAACACAGCTGGCGGCGTCGCCTACATCGGTGCCGGGCCGGGCAAAGACAAGCTGCGCGGCCTGAACACCCCCACCCAGGTCGAGCAGGAGATCCGCCGCGCACTCGACGAACGGATGACCCCCCGCTTCGAAGTCAAAATCGACACAGTGCAAAGTGGCAGCGCCAAAGTGCTGCGCGTCCAGGTGGCCAAAGGGCTCGACCTTCCCTATGCCCTGGATGCCAACCGCTTCTACGTGCGCGACGAGGCGGAGACGACACTCGCCGTGCGCGACGAGATCGTCGCCCTGGTCCGCGAGGCGCTGGGGTTCGAACCCGACAGCGAGGAGCCCCCCCCCCTCCCCGAGTCCCCCCAAGAAACAGCCAAACCGGCCAGACGCCCTCCCCGCAAAGCAGCTGCACAGCCCACAGCTGCACAGCCCACAGCTGCACAGCCCACAGCCGCACAGCCCACAGCCGCACAGCCCACAGCCGCACAGCCTGTCCTCAAACAGCCTGTCCTCAAACAGCCTGTCCTCAAACAGCCCGCCGCCAGACCCCTGCCGCAGCCTGTCGTCGAAGGGAGCTCTCCGACCTCACCGACCGACGACACCACCTTTTACCTGCCGCAGGTCGGCGTGGAGATTGTCGACAGCGAAGAGCGCAACGGCCACCGCTTCTATACAATCCGCGACCTGCGCAACGGCCATGTGATCAAAAATGTGACCCGCAAGGGGGCCCGCAAATTGTGGAGCTACGCCATCCAACAGGCTGAAGATCGCCCCGTCGACCCGGCCAAAATTGAATGGCGCCAGGACACTGGCTTTGTCCGAATGGAACGCCGGGCAGGCAAGATGCGCTACGACCTGGCTCTGCGGGAAAAAGGACAGATTCGCATCTTCTATGGGGTGACCGATGACGGCATGGACGGTGTCTGGGCTCAATTCCTGCAGGACGAGTAGAGACGTCGTACCCAAACAGGAGCTGACGCAACCCGCAAGCTCACCAAAGATAGATGAGCCCCACGACAGCCAGCGCCCAGAACGCACTGTTGACCAACAGCGGACGATCTTCGAGCAGCAGCTCGTCTGGGGCTCCCCCCAGCTGTTTGACATGGACCAGATATAGATAGCGCGCCAGCATATAAAAGACAAATGGCACGGTCAACAACATCTTGGAATGGGCCAACGCAGTCGTGGCGTCGAAGCTGTAAAAAGTATAGGAGACCAGGGTGGCCGTCACCACCATCCCGATGATCTGGTCCAAAAGCGGCAGGTTGTACTCAGACAGGATGGCGCGGTGGCTGGCAGCCCCCCCTTCCAGCAGCACAATCTCCTGGCGTCGCTTACCAAAGCCCAGAAAAAGCGCCAGCAGCGTCACACAGACATAGAGCCAGGGACTGAAATTTTCCACCTGGACCACGACCACACCGGCGACGACCCGCAGCAAAAAACCGAGCGCCAGCACCATTACGTCAACAATCACCACATTTTTGAGCCAGAAGCTGTAGGCCACATTCTGAACCAGATAGACGAGCAAAATCCAGCCAGCCCAGAAATGGAGCCAAAACGCAATCGCCAGCGCAGCCAGGGCCAGCAGCCCCGTGGCCACCCATGCCACCCGAGGGTCCAGCTGGCCGCTCGCCAGCGGGCGATTGCGTTTCCGGGGATGTCGGCGATCCTTTTCTCTGTCTGCCAGGTCATTGACAATGTAAACACTGCTCGAAATCAAACAGAAAGCCAGAAAGATCAACGTCGTCTGCACAAAGAGATCCAACCTGAAAAGCTTGCCGTCAAAGACAATCGCCGCGTAGACGATGAGACTCTTGGCCCACTGGCGAGGACGCATGGTGCGCAGCAGCCCACTGAGCTGATTGCGTTCGCTGGAAAAACCTGTCGACAGAGATGAGGGTGGCATGAATAATTCCTTCTATGGACGATTCCAAACGGCAGCCAGGCAGTTGAACCGCCTGGCCCGCAGGAGCGGCTTTCCATGTTACCGGAACAGCAGCCATTTCTGCAATCAGCGATGAAGAAAGAACGACTGGATCGACTGGTGCATGCGCGCGGGCTGGCTCCCAGCCGAGAGCAGGCACAGCGGCTGATCATGGCGGGTGAAATCGAAGTCAACGGTGTCCGCTCGGACAAACCCGGACATCTGGTCGACGCCGCTGCCGCCATCGCAGTGCGGCAGCCCCTCCCGTACGTCAGCCGTGGAGGAGTCAAGCTGGCCGCAGCACTCGACGCGTTTGCACTCGCTGTCCACAACCTGGTCGCCGTCGATATCGGGGCCAGCACCGGTGGCTTCACCGACTGCCTGCTGCAGCGGGGGGCAGCCTGCATCTATGCGGTCGATGTCGGCTACGGCCAGCTGGCCTGGAAACTGCGCACCGACCCAAGGGTCGTCGTGCTGGACCGCACCAACGTGCGCTATCTGGAAGCACTGCCGGGGGGGGTCTGCGCCAGCCTGGCAGTCATCGACGCCAGCTTCATCGGTCTGGCGTTGGTGCTGCCGGCAGCGCTGCGGCTGCTCTCCCCAGAAGGCCAGATCGTCGCATTGGTCAAGCCACAGTTCGAGGCTGGTGCGGCAGATGTCGGCAAAGGCGGGGTCGTGCGCGAGACAGCGGTCCACCGGCGGGTCCTGCACGAAAGTTGCACCGCCGCCGAAGCGCTAGGCCTGCATGTCGCCGGTCTAATCACCTCCCCAGCCCTTGGGCCGGCCGGCAACGTCGAGTTTCTGCTCTGGCTGACGCGCACAGCCCCGACCAGCCCCTTCGCGCGCGAACCCGCCATCGCTGCGGCCTTGGCCGCAGCAGAGTCACTGCGCCGTCGACCCGCCAGCTGAACAGAGGGACGTGGGGGCAGACGGTTCCCCCAACCTGTGAAAGACCGCCTCGCTGACCGGCTGCCCCTCACGCAGATGCTCATCCAGGATCCGGCGCAGCAACGGCTCGTCGACGCTGTGATACCAGATTCCGTCCGGGTAGACGACCAACAAAGGCCCGTTGTAGCAGACCCCTAGACAAGGGGTTTTGCCCCGCTTGACCCGCAGAGGGTTGTCGTAGGCGCCCAGATCGCCCAACAGCCTGCCCAACAGACGATAAAGGTGCTCTGCCTGGCCCGACGGGTCACAGTAGGCGCCGGTACAAAGAAACAGATGGCGTGCGTAAGGCGCCATCTCAGGTGCATCGTGCATGGCTTTTCCCCATCTTTTTGTCCGATTTCTTGCCAGAAGGGATCTGGCAGAGATTGCTCGACAGTATAGCAGAGCGGTGCCCGCAGCTTGGAGAAGCAGCTTCCAATGCAACGACAGAGGAACAATCGCCGCCTTCTGGCTTTGGCAACTCTCTCGGGAAGGGCCTATACTTGTAGACAAGGCCAGCGTTCTGCTGCGCCCCCTCTGCCCCATCGGCTGCCCCATCGGCACGAAGAAGATGGCAGAGAGTTCTCAACAAGATCGGGGGGGAAGACGAGATTCCCCCAGCTTCAGCCTTGGGGAGTCTGTTCCAAAAACAGCCTCTGCCCAGGCCCCAAAGAACGAAAGTATGAGCCAGCATCTCTATCAATTTTGCCCGCGCTGCGCACACCTGCTCGAAGATCGTCTCCTGGCAGGGAAATCGCGCCGCAGCTGCCCATCCTGTGGGTTTCTCCATTTTCCAGACCCCAAAGTTGCAGTGGTCGGCCTGATCGAAGCAGAGCGCCAAATCCTGCTGGTTCGGCGGGCAGTCGAACCAGGCTGTGGCCTGTGGGCGCTGCCAGGCGGCTACATGGATGCCGACGAACTGCCGGCTGCGGCACTGCAGCGCGAGGTGGCTGAAGAAGCAGGGATGGCTGTGGCAGTGGGTGAGCTGCTCGACATTTTTCCGATGGTCAACCACGGGGGCGCCAGCTTGGGGATTGTCCTGGCATTTCATGGCTGGCCCATCGAACCGTCATCGGTGCCTGTCGCTGCCGACGACGCCGACGCGGCCGAGTGGTTCCACGCCGAAACCTTGCCATCCACCTTGGCCTTTGCATCGACCCAGCGGCTGCTGACACGCTGGTGCGACCAGCAAAAGAGCTCTCTGCTGGCCCGGAGACAGGCCGCAACGCCCCACTGAGAAGAGAAATCGCCATGCAATCTGAAACCAACCACCCCTCTGCAGCAGAGAGCCCCAAAACCTTCCTGATCACTGGCGGGGCCGGCTTTCTCGGCATCAACTTGATACGCTTCTTGCTGGCACGCGGCCACCACATCGTCTCCCTTGACATCGCTGACTTTCCCTACCCAGAACGCCCCCAGATCACTGCGATCCGCGGCGACATCCGCGACCCCGCCCAGGTCGACCAGGCCATGACAGGGGTCGACCTCGTCGTCCATACCGCTGCTGCCCTGCCCCTCTACTCCCCGAAAGACATCTACACCACCGACATCGACGGCAGCCGCAACGTTCTGCAGGCGGCGCTGGCGCACCGGGTCGAACGCTGCATCCACATCTCTTCCACCGCGGTCTATGGGATCCCAGACCACCACCCGCTCACCGAGACCGACCGGATGCAAGGGGTCGGCCCCTACGGAGAAGCCAAAGTTCAGGTCGAAGAGCTCTGCCACGCCTATCGCGCGCAGGGGCTGTGCATCCCGATCCTCCGCCCCAAATCGTTTGTCGGGCCAGAACGGCTCGGCGTCTTCGCACTTTTTTACGACTGGGCCAAGGACGGCAAAAACTTTCCTGTGCTCGGATCCGGCCACAACCGCTATCAGCTGCTCGATGTCGAGGATCTCTGCGCGGCCATCTACCTGGCTGCCACCTTGCCCTGCAGCCAGACCAACGATGTCTTCAACATCGGAGCCAAAATATTCACAACCCTCCGAGAGGATTATCAGGCAGTGCTGGACTACGCCGGCCACGGCCGCCGCATCATCCCCCTCCCGGCAGCCCCTGCCATCTGGACCCTGCGGGCGCTCGAAAAAATCCACCTCTCGCCGCTCTACCGTTGGGTCTACGAGACCGTGACGGAAGACTCGTTTGTCTCGATCGAAAAGGCAGAACGCCTCCTCGGTTTTCGCCCGCGCTACTCCAACCAAGAAGCCCTGATCCGCAACTACCAGTGGTACATCGACCACCTGCAAGACTTTGCAGGCCAGTCCGGGGTGTCACACCGGGTCCCTTGGAAACAAGGGGCGCTGGCCGTCGCCAAGTGGTTCTTCTGACCCCCCGGCAACTGCCAGCGCTGACTCATTTTCTGTCGATCGGAATTTGCTCCGAATCCGGTTCTGCACCGGGGACTGGCGGCTCCTCTGGCGCCGACCGCTGGGCCCTGGCCTCCAGATCATGGGCGATCCGGTCAAGCTGGGCGCTGAAGGCCTGCAGCCCACCTTTCAACGTCTCCGCCAGCTCGTTGACCAGCTTGCTGGAAGCCATCTTTTCGCCGATCTCCTCGGCGATCTCTTCTGTCTTCTCCTTGAGCTCCTTGGCTTCTCGCGAAGCCGCTACCTGGTGAAAGCTGTTCTCCAGCGTCGCAGCGATCTGTTCGGCGCCTGTGCGCAGATCGTTCTCCAACTGACGGCGCTGGTCGCTCTGCCACCACTGCTGCCCCAGAGTGCTCAGCCGGTTGGCCAGCCCCCCCAGCTCGTCCATCAGCTCCTGTGCCGCCTGTCCGACTGGACTGTCCCCTCCTCGCGGTTCAGCCCCCTGCGGATTCGTCTTGGCCTGTTCGTTGTTTTCCATAGACCCCCGTTGCCTTTCTGTCCGTCAAACGTGCCATACACAGTCAATTGCATGGAGACTCCAGCTCCAGTATAGCATGGTTCGAACGGCCCGTACAGCCCCCCTCCCAGCACCCAAAAATTGCATGATCCAGCTGCCCACAAATGGACGTATACTGAAAAGAGGGAGGAGAGTATGCAGCTGGTTGCCACGAAATATCAGATACCACCGTTGCCTGGGGAGATAGTAGCCCGGCCGTCGCTGTTGGGGTGGCTGGACAGGGCGATCCTGGCAGGGGCACGGCTTCTCCTGCTCTCCGCACCCGCCGGGTATGGAAAAACGACGCTGCTGCAGCAGTGGGGAGCAGCGCAAAGGATGGGCATGGCCTGGCTGACCGTCGACAGCAGCGACAACGCCCCCCAGCATTTTTGGGCCTATCTGCTGGCTGCGCTGCGACAAGGGGTTTCCCTGCCCTGCACAGGGGCAGGGAGGATGTTGCTCTCCACCCCGACGGCCAGCAGCGATCTGCTGGCGTTGCTCGCCAACGAGATCGCTGCCGCCAGGGAACCGATCGCGCTCGTCCTGGACAACTACCAGACGATCGAGGCCGAACCCATCCATGCGGCCGTCACCTCTCTGCTCCAGTATGCACCACCCAACCTGCATCTTGTCATTGCAACCC
Source organism: Chloroflexota bacterium (assembly GCA_018969295.1). Classification (GTDB taxonomy): domain Bacteria; phylum Chloroflexota; class Anaerolineae; order Caldilineales; family Caldilineaceae; genus Caldilinea. Next base: position 26,936 of record JAGWYN010000039.1, read on the forward strand.
GCTCTCCCCTCCCCCTGCCGCTGGCTCAGCTGCGCGGCCGCAACCAGCTCTGGGAGCTGGGGCCGCACGACCTGGCCTGCGACGACGCGACCGCCACAGCGCTGCTGACCGCCCAGGTGCCTGAACTCCCCCCGACCCTGTCGGCACAGATCAACGCCGGCCTCGAAGGGTGGGTGGCCGGACTGCGCATGACAGCGTTCGCGCTGGCCAACCACAACGACCCTGCCACCTGGCCGCAAACCGTCCTCAACAGCCAACACAAACTCCAGGAATACCTGGCCACAGAGGTACTGGAGCGCCAGCCGGCCGACATACAACAGTTTCTGACCCGGACCGCCGTCGCCGAACACCTGTGCGCGCCCCTCTGCGCTGCACTGCTGGAGGGCAGCACAGCACAGAGCAAAGCAGCGCTGCTCCTCGAACAGCTGGCCACACAAAATCTTTTCGTCGCTGCCCTCGACCCGGAACGGCGCTGGTACCGCTGCCACACGCTGCTGCGGGGGCTGCTGCTCCAGCGGCTTGCAGCTGCCGAACCGCAGACCGTTCCCCTCCTGCACCAACGCGCCAGCCAGTGGTACCACGGGGCCGGGCTCTGGAAGGAGGCGATCGAACAGGCCTTGCTGGCGAACAACCAGGCCAGAGCCGTCGACCTGGTCAGAGCCCTGGCAGAAACGCTGGTTGGTCAGGGGGCGGCCGACGCGCTCTGCCGGTGGGTCGCACGGTTGCCCGACGACCTGCTGGCTGGCAGCTCGCCGCCCCCTGTACCCGCCTACGCCGGGCGGCGCCCCCCCCCGCCCGACAGCACCATGCTCGCTCCCATCCTGGAACCACTCCCCGAAGCACTGAGCAGGCGGGAGCTGCAGGTGTTGCAGCTGGTCGAGGCTGGGCTGTCGAATGGCGACATCGCCCGCCAGCTGACTGTAGCACCTTGCACAGTCAAAACCCACATTCACTCCATCTTTCGCAAACTGCAGGTGACCCGCCGGGCCCAGGCCATCGCCCGCGCCCGGCAGCCGCACTGAGCGACATCCTCCCTGGCTCCACCTTTTTTCTACCCCAGGGTGGATGACAGCCCCCTTTTTTCTTTCTATGCTGATAGTGAAGGAGTGATCCGGAGGTCGATAAAGATGCAGAACGGGTAGGTAGAGGAGACCCGCGTTGCGCGAAAGGAGGACATATGTCGCGCAATTGGTTGAAACTGTCTGGTGTTCTGTGGATCGCTGTCCTGGCCATGCTGCTGATGGTGGTTCCGGTGCTGGCGGAGACACCATTGGGGGCAGGGCCTGACAACCCGCTGAGCCCGAATGGGGAGTGGGTGGAGTTGCCGGTGGGGGCCATGCGGTTTTATGGCTTTCACGAGGAAGGGGACGGCGAAGAAGTCCGCGTGACGATGGAGGTTGTCCCACATTACGGTACAACGTTTGAGATTTGGTCGAAGGAAGAGGTTCGGATGTGGGCCGAGGAGCTGGACTTCACGGCGATCGGTGCGGGCACCTTCTCGCACGACTGCGAGCCGGACGATGAAGTCGGCAAGATGAACTGGCTGAGCACCTTCGCTTCTTCCGGCGACTACTTTGTCGTCGTGAAACACGAGGCCGGGCCGGTCAGCTACTACAAACTGACCGTCAGCGGCAAGGAAGTGTCGTTCCCGTTTGCGGCGGCACCTCAGCCGGCGGCAGCACCTCAGCCGGCGGCGGCACCTCAGCCGGCGGCAGCACCTCAGCCGGCAGCGGCACCTGCGGCTGCAATGGCCGGGGAGAGCCCTGGAACGGCAATGGCGCCGACGGGCAGCTGGATGGAACTGCCGGAAGGCAAGGAACATTGGTACCAGTTCTACTACCTGGCAGATACGGGGCCGGAGCATGACGGCGATCTGCCTCTGATCACAGTGTCGATGTATGTTGAGGACCCGGTCGACAACGCCCGGTTCGATATCTGGACGCAGGAGGAGATCGACCGTCTGGTGGCTGAAGGGGAAGATATCACAGCCGCAGATCTCACCAAGGGCCACTGCGTCGGCACAGGCAGCACCGACGAGTTCAGGCACGAGGACTACAGCTGGAGCGGAACCTTCCCCACCACTGGCGTCTACTACGTGCGGGTCCAGCACACAGACTGCCGCTGTGAGCCAGCGTACTATCAGCTTCTTGTCTCTGGCAGCAGTGTCTCGTATTGAGAGATCTGGCCAGAGGGGCCTCCGTGCTGAGTGCAGAGCATGGCCAGCACAGAGCAGAACTCGGTGAATGCGAGGGGTGCGCCAGCAACGCACCCCTCCACCATTTCTTGGGGCTGGAGCAGAGGCAACCGTCTGCCCTCGGCCTGCAGCCGTTACTCTGGCAGGTAGGCAGCAATCTCACGGTACGAGCTCCAGACCACGTCGGCGCCGGCAGCCACCAGCGCATCGGCAGAATAGGTGGTGGTCAGCCCGATCACATGACAGCCAGCAGCTTTGGCAGAACGCACACCGTTGCGCGAGTCTTCGATCGCAACACAAAACTGGGTCGACACCCCCAACTGCTCAGCTGCACGCAGATAGGGCTCAGGGTCCGGTTTGGTACGGCTCACATCTTCAGCGGTGACGACTGCATCGAAGTAGCGGTGCAAGTCAAAACGGTCAAAGGCCAGCTGCTGGTTGGCACGCAAGGCAGAGGTCGCCAACCCAAATGCCGCAAAATGGGGACGGCTGCGCTGAATAAAGTCGACCGCGCCCGGGATGTCCCGAACGCGGTCGGCCAGCTGCAAGAATGCCCGCTGTTTGGCGTCCAGCAATGCAGAGACAGATTGGCGCCCCCCCAGATAGTGGCGGTTGATATACTCGACCAGCTGGAGATCCGGAATCCCGATGAATTCATCCAGCAGTGTATCGGTCAGCTGCACCCCCTGCGCAGCCGCCATCGCTCGCATCGATTCATGGTGGAGTGCCTCTGAATCAATGATTACCCCATCCATGTCAAAAATAATTGCCTGAAACTTCTGCATAGCTGTTTTCCTTCACAAGCTCCTGAACAACTCGTTGCGCTTCTGTGCGCTACTGCGCGCCGGCCGGACGATGCCACTGCATGGTGTAGAGCCGGTAGTAATCACCTCGCTCTGCCAGCAGCTGCTGGTGGCTGCCCCGTTCGATCACCCGGCCACGGTCCATGACAATGATCTGGTCGGCGTTGACAATGGTGCTGAGGCGATGGGCAATCACAAAGGTGGTGCGGCCCGCCATCAAGGTATCCATCGCACGTTGAATGATCTGCTCGGTCGCCGTGTCGACGCTGCTCGTCGCTTCATCCAGGATCAGGATGCGCGGGTTGGCCAGCAGAGCACGGGCAAATGAGATCAGCTGACGCTGGCCAGCGCTGAAGTTGCTGCCGTTTTCTTCGACCCGGGTCGCGTAGCCCTCAGGCAGCGCCACAATGAAATCGTGAACCCCTACCGCCCTGGCTGCGGCCTCCACCTCCACCGCAGAGGCCTCCAAACGTCCATAGCGGATGTTGTCAGCCAGCGTGCCGCTGAACAAGAAAGGATCCTGCAGCACAATGCCCATCTGCGCATGGAGGCTGGCCAGGGTGATGTCGCGGACATCCTGGCCATCTACGCGCACGCTGCCTGCACTGACGTCGAAAAAACGGGCAAGCAGACGGATCACCGTGCTCTTGCCCGCCCCTGTCTCACCGACCAGAGCAATGCGATCCCCCGGCGCAGCATGGATCGAGACATCTTCCAGCACAGGTTCGTCGTCTTTGTAGCGAAAGATGACATGCTCGAAATCGACCTCTCCCCGGAGCGGCCCGATCGGCAACGCACCAGGCCAATCCGCCAGGTCAGGCTCGGTGTCCAGCAACGCAAAAATCCGCTCACAGGAAGTCATAGTGGCCTGGAAGGTGTTGTAGCGCTGAGCCAGCTCGCGGATCGGTTCAAAAAAACGCTCGATGTAGAGCACAAAGGCCACCAGCACCCCTGCGCTCAAGGTGTCGCCCATTACCAGCCAGCCGCCGACCCCCAACACCAGCGCCATGGAAAGGGACCCGATGAAGTCAACCCCCGGAAAAAAAATGGCCGACAGCTTGGTGGCACGGACGTTGGCGTCGAAAAAGGAACGGTTGAGATCGTCAAAGTGCCAGAAACTGCGCTGCTCACGGTTGAAACTGCGCGTCACACGCACGCCAGCGATCGACTCGTTGAGGTAGCCGTTGATGATCGAGAGCCGCTGGCGGCTGGCACGATAGGCCTCCCGCACATGGTGGCGCCAATAGTTGGTCAACAGCACCATCGGCGGGATCATCGCAAACACGACCAGCGCCAGCCGCCACTCCAGCGCCAGCATCGCCGCCGAGATCCCCACCAGGTTGAGCGTGGAGCGTGCCTGCCCCGTGATCGACCAGGTGAGAAACTCCTGCAGCACACCGACATCGCCGATCAGACGGCTCATCAGACGCCCCACACTCATGTTGTTGTGAAAATTCAACGACAGACGGTGCAGATGTCGGAACAGCTCGGCACGCAGATCCGTGACCACACGCGTGCCGACAAACGCCATGATATGAATGCGCTGCCGGTTGGTCGCCCACTCGAAGAGCACAACCCCAGCCAACACCCCCCCCCAACGCTGCAGCTGCCCCACCTCCCCGGCCGCAATCGAGTCGATCGCCTGCCCAACCACCCACGGCCCGCTCACCGACAGCACAGTCGAGACCGCCATCCAGATCACCGCCAGGATCAGCTGCCGTCGGTAGGGGCCAACATACCTGAAAAGCCGCAGCAGCAGCCGACCGTCGTACGCCTTGCCCAGCACGTCGTCGTCGCCGCCGTAAAGCAGCGATTCGACCTTGGCCTCGCGACGAGCGCGCGCCTCCGGCGTGTCTTGCGAGCGTTTCCAGATCTCGGCAGCAGAATTTGCCATCTGAGTCCTCTCCTTGGCTGAATTGACCTGCACCGTTCTCACTGCACCGTTCTCACTGCACCGTTCTCACTGCACCGCTGCCTGCAGATACTCTTCCTGCGCTTTGAGCTGCAGATCGTAGATCGTGCGATAGAGACCTGGCTGCTCCAGCAGCTGCTGGTGGCTGCCTGTCTGCACGATCCGCCCCCCGTCGAGCACATAGATGCAGCTGGCGTTTTTAAGGGTGACCAGACGCTGGGCGATGAGAAAAGTCGTACGGTTTTGCATCAGCCTGGCCAACGCCTCCTGAATCAGATGCTCGGTCTGGGTATCGACACTGCTGGTGGAATCGTCCAGAATCAAAATTTTTGGGTTGTACAGCAAGGCCCGGGCAATGGCAATGCGCTGGCGCTGGCCGCCACTCAACGTCACTCCACGCTCGCCCACTTGGGTCCCATACCCCTTCGGGAAACGCACAATAAATTCGTGCGCGTTGGCTGCCTTGGCTGCAGCCACCACCTCTTCGTCGGTGGCATCGACCACCCCATAGGCGATGTTGTCGCGAATCGTCGTGCTGAAGAGAAAGGATTCCTGCTGGACCATGCCGACATGGCGGCGCAGGCTGCGCAACGTCACCTGACGCACATCCACCCCATCCACCAACACACGCCCGCTGGATGGATCATAAAAACGCGAAAGCAATGCGATCAGAGTCGATTTGCCTGCCCCGGTCGGCCCGACCAAGGCCACCGTCTGACCGGGTTCCACCGTGAAGTCAATGTCGTAAAGCACACGGCTGGCCCCCTCATAGGCAAAGGAGACCTTTTCGTAGCGGACACGCCCCTCGATCGGCCCCAATGCAACCGCATCCGGAGCCTCTTCGATCTCGACCGGCGTATCGATGATCTCGAAAATACGCTGGGCCGCAGCCCCGGCGGTCGCAGCCAGGTTGACCAAGTTGCCCACCTGCTGGGCTGGCGCATGCAGCATCAACAAATAGGAGATCAACGCAAACAGGGTGCCGACACTGAGCGTCCCCTCGACCACAGCCGAACCGCCAAACCAGAGGAGCAAAAAGACGCCGACCGACAACACAAATGTGAAGAGCGGCCAGTAGTCGCCCCAGGTGCGGATCACGCCGCTGCGCCGCCGAAACCACTCATCGCTGATCGAGTCGAATTTCTCAAATTCGTAGGGCTCACGCGCAAACGCCTTGACCACCCCAATCCCAGTCATGCTCTCCTGCATCACCGTGGAGAGCGTGCCAAGCTGTTCCTGAATCCGCTGAAACATCGGGCGTACCACCATCCCAAAACGCAGCCCAAGCCCGACCAACGCCAACACCGGCCCCAACGTCAACAACGACAGCTGCCAGCTGACCAGAAACATCGCGACCACCACACCGCCGATCAGCAACACCACGCTGATCAGATCAAGCAGCCCGATCCCAGCAAAACGCTCGGTCTCGGCAATATCGCCGGTCGCCCGGCTCATCAAGTCGCCGGTGTGCGAGCGATCATAAAAGCTGAAGGGCAACCGCTGCAGGGCGATGTAGTAGTCGTTGCGCAGGTCATAGGCCACGCGATGGGTCAGCCATTCTCCCCAATACCGCTGTAGAAACCCCGACCCCCCACGCACCAGTGCGATGGCCAGAATCAGCCCAGCTGCTGCAAACAGTACCCAACCGTCACGCGCTTCCAGCCCACGGTCGATGGCATCCTGGATGATCGGCGGCACCAGCAGATTGAGCAAAGTGGCGCCGCTCATCGCAACATAGGTGCCCCCTACCTGCACTCGGTAGGGGGCAAGATAGGCAAACAACTGGCGGTAGACATGCAATTTTCCGTTCATCACCCATCCACTCTGAACAGACCCAAAAGAAAAGTCGCGGGCGTTCGCACTCCCACGACCACAATTCTCGAATGTTTCTGTCGATACACCCGGCGCAGCTGAACAGATTCTGGACCGCCCAAAGCGTGCAGCCTTGTGCAAACACGACGACGCTATAACCATAACAACGGACAGGCCGTTTGTCAAAAAACATACCAGGACAGGGTCTGCCTTGGGGTTCGCCGCTGACACATGCTACACTCTGTAGCTGCTGTCCAAATCGAGTGACAGCGGGCAGATTGCCCTGCACGGCCCACTGCTGTGCCAGACAAAGGACGGTTCAAATGACAGCACAGCCAGCCAACGCCGACTACCAGTTGCTCGATTCGGGCCATATGCGCAAACTGGAACGTATCGGCCCGTATCTGCTCGACCGGCCGTCGCTGCAGGCCATCTGGCAGCCACAGCTGCCCGACAGCGACTGGCAGCGCGCCGACGGCATCTACGAACGCTCAGCGCAGGACGACGGCGGCCACTGGATCTTTCATCGCAAGGTCAACCGTGAGTTTGACGTGCTCTACGGCGATTTGCATTTTCATCTCAAATTGACCAATTTCGGACACATGGGGTTGTTCGCCGAGCAGCGCGAAAACTGGGATTGGATGCGGGCAGCCATTCGAGCACGCATGCGGCGCACCCACGACCGCAATCTCTTCGTGCTCAATCTCTTCGGCTATACCGGGGGCAGCACGCTGGCATGCAGCCAGGCCGGCGCACACTGTATCCACCTGGATGCCGCCCGCGGGGTGGTCGACTGGGCCCGCAAAAATGCCGATCTGAGCGGGCTGACAGACCGCCCCATCCGCTGGCTGGTCGACGACGCACTCAAGTTCGTCCAGCGCGAGCAGCGCCGCGGCCACACCTATCAGGCAATCATTTTGGATCCTCCCACCTTTGGGCGTGGCCCCAAAGGTGAGGTCTTCAAAATCGAAGATGACCTGGTCCCTCTCCTGCTAGCGTGCCGGTCGCTGCTGGCAGAGGACGCGCTGTTTGTCCTCTACAGCTGCCACACCCCAGGCTTTACCCCGATTGCCCTGCACAACCAGCTTGAAATTGTCGTTGGCGGACGCAGCGGCACTGTGGAAAGCGGCGAGATGACGGTCGCAGAGAGCGGCGCGCCCCGCCGCCGGCTGCTGCCCAGCGGCGTCTACGCTCGCTGGCTGGCAGAGCAGTAGTCGGCTACTCCCAGCGAGCGGCCTCGCTGCCACCCGGCGCCAACAACACCGCTGGGTCAGAGAGGTTGTTGTTCCAGATGGGGCTGGCAAAACCACACTGAAACCCGCCAGGCCCCTTCATCGCCCACACCCGCAACGTGGCCCCCGCCCCAAGCTCCCCAGAGAGCGCACACTCCTGCCTGCCTCTCTCCGAACGCAGCACCCACCCCTCCAGCCGAACCGGCTCCTGGCCACCATTGCGCACGTCGACATATTCTTCACGTTTGTCGACCGCAGCAATCGAAAGGGTCCCAGACCCAACTGCCAGAGACGATGAAGCCCACAGCCCACGGCTAGCTGCCACCGCTTCCTGCTGCGCCGCCCGAATTTCTGCCTGGCGGCTGATATCTGGCGGATAGGTGGAAAGCTGCGCATAGCCCTGACGCACCAGTTCAGCGTTCACATGGGTGCCGTCCGCCAGAAAGACATAGCGCAACAGGCGGTTGTAGCGGTCAGTTTCATTCACATCTTTGAGCAGATAGACGGTCTTGCCAGCCACCAGACGCCGGTTGGCCAGGGTGGCCTCTGCCCCCAATGGTTCGTCGGTCTCTGGCGTGTTGATCAGGATGTAACGCACCGAACGTTCAACGCCGTTGATCTGCACACGGATCGTGTCACCGTCGACAATGGCAGTCACCCGGGCAGGCACAGCCCCCACAGGCAGCGCACTGTCCGGGAGACCCGCTCCACCCACTTCCCCCCAATCATCCCAGCTTTTGGGGGCGGCCCGCACACTGCTCTGTGCCAGCAGAATCAAGGCAAGCACAAACAGCACACACCACACAGAATCCCTAAATCGATATACAGTTGTGTACATGATTCGTTTGTCCCTGTGAAATTTGTCCCTGTGAAATCAGTGCCGAAAAACTGGCGCTACGTTGCAGCGTGCTGCCTATTGTAATCGAGCCGATGGCCGCCACCCAAGAGCCCCCTTCCAGGATTCAAGGTATGGTATACTGAACCCAATGCGCCGATTTTCGTTGCTATTGGCTGCCCTGCTCCTGGCCGTAGGAGCTCTCAATCTTGTCGCCGATGGCGAGAGCTACGCGCCCTTTTTGTTGCGCGACGCGCTGGCATTGGCATCGGTTGCTGCGATGCTGTTCGCCGCCCAGAGCGCCGACTGGCAGCCGACACCTTCCCTGCGTTCTGTCGCCCGTTTCAGCGCTGTCGGCCGGCTGCTCTGGTTGACAGGGCTGGTCAGTTTGCTGGCCGGCGGGGTCGGGCTGGGCCTGCTTGCACCCGGCGACGCTGAAAAGCCGCTCCTCCTCCTGCTGGTCTGGCTGCTGGGAGGCGCGCTGCTGCTGATCGGCAGCTGGTGGCCCGGAGCCACCTACACCTACCTCCCCCCCACCGTTCGCTGGCTCCAAACCCCAAAGGGGCGCTTTGTGCAGGTGGCCACCCAGACTGGAGAGCCGCTCCCCCCCTCCCCCCCCAGGTCACAGCGGGCCGCCACGTTGGGCATGCTGCTGGTTCTGTTCCTGGCCTTGGTCTTGCGCTTCTGGAACATCGGCAGCCTGCCGGCTGGCTGTATCGGCGGAGAGTGTGTGGAGGGGCTGCGTCTGGCCCAGGGCCAACCGCTCTCCAGCACCGGCTCGTTTGCAATCCAGCCCTGGCTGGCCCAGACCTTGTTTGACTGGACAGCCAACAGCCTGCTCAGTCTGCGGCTGGCCGCCGCTCTGCTCGGCAGCCTGGGTGTGCTCGCCTTCGCCGGGGTCGCACGCCAACTGGTCGCCCCAGCCTATGCCCCCTCTGCACTGCTGCTGCTGGCCCTCGCTCCCTGGCACCTCGGAGCCTCGCGCAGCTCAGACCCCTGGATCGTGGCGCCGCTGCTGATTTCTTTGGTGCTCTGGCTGGCGCTGCGCAGCCTGTCCGCCGTGGACCGCCGCTGGTGGAGCACAACAGGTCTGGCAACAGGCCTGCTTTTTGTCGAAGTTCCTCTGCTGCGCCCAGCCACTGCGCTCTGGCTTCTGCTCCTGCTGGCACTCTTGGTCTGGAATGCCAGAGCTCGCTGGCGGGCCGCGCTGGTCAACGCCGCCGCTGCCCTGGCCGCTGCCTGCGCTGTCGCTGCCCCCGTCTTGGGGCTGGCCATCGACCTCCCTGACCTGGCCCGAGCCTGGACACAGACCCCCTGGCTGGCAGCTGCTCTGTTGCGCCCAGAGATGATCCCCGACAGCGCCGTTGCCGGCGGCAGCCTGCTCACCCTGTTCACAGCTGCGCTGGCTGTGACAGGCGCCGGCACCCTGCTGCGCTCCCTGCTGCGCCCCCCCACGCTGTTGTGGCTGGCCGGTCTGGTGCTCACCGGGACAGCAGTGGCCAGCGCCGATCTGGAGACGGCCTCCCCACGCTCGCTCCTGTTGCCCCTGCTGCCTTTTGTGCTGGCAGCAAGCACGGTGGCGCTGGATCGGCTGCTCGCCGCGCTGGTGGCAGCCTGGCGCCGCACCCTCTCCCCAGTTCGGCTGGTCGTCACCGCCAGCCTGGGGCTGCTGCTCCTGCTCGCAATTCCAGCCCTCCGTTTCATCGCAGCCCTCCAGAACACACAGGAGGCGGGCGGCGTGCAAAACGTCCTGTCCAACGCCCTTGTCCAACAGCTGGCCCACGCTGATCGCCGGCAGACCTTTGTGATCCCTGCTCAAATCCTCGCCCATCCAAGCCTGCGCCTGCTGGCCGGCGATGCCCTGGCAGCAGGCCGCGTGCGTGCCCTGGATTTTGGCACCACCCTCCCCTACGCGGCACAACCGCCCGGCGACGTGATCTATCTGGTGCCCAGCCACCAACACCAACTGCTCAGCCAGCTGCAACAGATCTACCCGGCAGCCCAGGTGACCGACGGCCCGCTCGACAACGCCTGGTCGATCGACGCAGAGGCTCCTCTGTTCAGTACCGTCACCGTCCCCCAGACCGCGATCGTGGCCAGCCAGGGCCTGCAGTTGCGGCTGTACCAAGGGGGCAGCGACAGCCCGACACTGGATCTGAGGGTGCGAGAGACCCACTTTGACTGGCAACAACATCCACCGCTCCCGCCACCATTCAGCGGCCAGCTGCAGGCATCCCTGGCAATCCCAGCCGCTGGCATCTACCTCTTTTCTGCCGAAGCCGGCAACGCTGGCCTGACCCTGCGCATCGACGACCAGCTCGTGCTCGATACCCAGCTTGGGGTCAGCCAGCAGGGCGCAGAGCTTGCCCAGGGGCTCCACACACTCTCCATCGATTACCGCAGCGGAGATGTTCCAGCTTCCCTGCGGCTTTACTGGCAACCCCCAGCCGGAGAGCGGGTGCCGCTGCCCGTCACCACCCTCTACAGCCCGCAGCTGCCCCCTGCTGGCCTCTCTGGCGACTATCGAGCCGGCAACGATCCCCAAGGTCCCCTGCTGACCCAGCGCCAGGACCGCCTGCTCGGCTTTGACGCTGGGATCGAGCCACCTTACAACGTTGTTTGGCAGGGCAAGCTGGGGATTGCACGCGCCGGCGAATACCGGTTCGCCGCCCTGGCCGACGGCCCGAGCCAGATCGAGGTCGCCGGTCAGCTTGTCGTCTCTGGCCAGCCAGAAAGCAACGAGCCGCTGACGACCTTTTACCAGGAAGGGCTGCTCTATCTGACCCGTGGCTGGCACGACCTGACCATTCGTTATCAGACACAAAGCGACGCTCCTGAATTTCGCCTGCTCTGGCAGCCCCCTGGCAGCTCCCCTGGCGAACTGGAGAGCAGCTACCTGCGCCCTGCACGCGGCGAGCTCGGCGTCGCCGACCAGCCGCTCCCCTCTCCCCCCCCGCTGCTCCACCCACAGCTCGGCACCGATGACTTTGCGCTGACACGTGCCGACAAGACCTGGCAGCCCACTCGCCGTATCCCCGCCGACACCCTGCCGCCGCTCCCCCTGGAAACCCTCTGGAGCGCCGGCGCTGGCTGCGGTGCCGGCCCGAACCAGCTCAACGCGCCGCACGGGCTGGCCTTCCACCCGCTGACCGGAGAGCTCTACGTGGCCGACACCGGCAATCGCCGCGTTCAAGTTCTCGAAAGCTCCGGCAGCTTTGGCCCAACCTTCTCAGACCCAGCATTTGCCGAGCCGGTCGACATCGCCTTTGTCCCCGACGGCTCACCGCTCGTGCTCGACGCAGTCGCCGGACCCATCTACCGCCTCGCAGCCGACGGCACTGCCAGCTTGATGGATCTTCAAAGTACCCTCTACCGCCCACGTGGCTTCGCCAGCGGGAGCGACGGCACGATCGCCGTCGCTGATACCGGCGGCGGACGCGTCGTCCTCCTCTCCCCGACCGGCAACGAACAAGCTGTGCTGGGCGGCCCGGATACTTTGCTGGCACGCGGCCAGCCGGTCGATACCCTTTTCACCCCCACCGGCCTTTGGGCCATCAGCGCCGAAGACGGTCGGCTGTGGAACCTGAGCAGCGATGGCAGCCTCACCGCCATCCAGCCCACCCAGACCTTCGACGGCCCCCACCTGGCCGCCCTGCCCAGCGGCGGGCTGCTGGCCAGCGACCCGCTGCGCCGAACCTTCACCCTCTTCTCCGCAGCCGGCCAGCCCCTGCAGCAATTTGCCTACCCAGACCAGCTGCAGTTGCCCACCGGCCTGGCAACCTGGACAGCAGGCAGCCAACTCTTGATCGCCGCCAGCGATACCCGCTCGTGCAGCGTTTCCCTTTGGAAGACAACGGTGGACTGGCTACCATGAAAATTGATCTCCAAATATCAGCAGCCTGGCTGGCTACACTCGTTCGCTCTCTCGGAATTTTATCGCTGGCGGCTGGGCTGGCGGCGTGCACGCCGCCAGCCCAGC
>JAGWYN010000040.1 GCA_018969295.1 Chloroflexota bacterium
CGGCAAGGCGCCGAAAACCTGCTGCCAGTTCGTGCCGCCGTCCTTAGTGGACGCTTTGACCAGATGTGGGACGCTGCCAAAAACCTGCCCCCATCGTGAAGTAGACCCACCAGAAACCAGAGGAACAGGATCAGGGCGAGCGGACACACCGGAATCCGACGAAGTAGTGGTCCCAGTAGTCGAGGACGTAGACGGAGCCGTTCCGGTGGGCAGAGCGCACGCCAAAGTAACCGTATTGCCACGACCCGCCCCGAAGCACACGTTTCGACCCCGTCGTTGGTCCTTGCGGGTTGCTGCCGGGTGACACACTGTAGTAGCTGCCGTCATACCAGTCGTTCACCCACTCCCACACGTTGCCGGCCATGTCCATCACACCGTACGGGCTGGCTCCGCTTGGATAAAATCCCACACGGCTGGTCTCGCCAACACAAAAGTTGTAGTTTGTTTTTGTACAATAAGGGGCACTGTCCCCCCACGGGTACACACGTGTGTCGCTGCTCCCGCGCGCCGCCTTCTCCCACTCCGCCTCCGTCGGCAACCGCTTGCCCGCCCACTCACAGAAGGCACTTGCCTGCCACCAGGTAACGTAGAACACCGGATAGTCCGCGTAGGTGCTTGTGCCATAGTAGGGGCTGCGCGTGTAGGAATCCACGCTTACTGGCACCGTGCACCCACCGGCATCCACACACACCTTGTACCGGGCATTGGTCACCTCGTATTTGTCGATGTAGTAAGCGTCCAGCGTGACCGTATGCAGAGGCTGCTCGTCGCCAAAGCACGTCTCCGCCGGGTTGCTGCTGTCGCACCCCATCTGGAAACTACCGGCAGGGATCAGGATCTCTTCGGCAGGGTTGAAGCTGGAAGGTATGGATACTACCGGCAGGTAAACCATGCCTGTCATCTCCTCAGACGCTTGAATCGTGACAGCGCTGTTTTCTGCTCTCACCGTTTTGCTGCCAGCTGCCACACGCGACGATTCTGTAAGCACAAAGCTGGCTGCCAACGCACCTATTGCCAGCACAAGGGTCGAAAGCCATACACGGCGCATAGGACGCTTCTCCTTTGGGGAACATCGCTCAGGGATCTTTTCGGGAGATGCAGCAAGAGTACATTCAGCCAGGGCACATGCTGCATACTGCTGTTAAGCAGCATACAACGGATTGCGGCAAATTTCCAAACAGACCCCGAATGCGACCCCTGTGGGCTGTCAAAACAGCCTGAGCTGATTTTGAGGAACTGTTTGCAGAATAGGATAGCCTTTACGTCGGCGATCCTGGGATAAAGCGGGCGCTACACGCCAAAAACGACTCAGCGCTTCGGATTGAGGCTACCATCCTGCTGCCCATTCGAGCGGGTCGACGGCTTCTACTACAGTCGAGACGACAGCAGTGCCTCGCCAGGCCAGGGCTGCCACGGCCAGGGCAAAGGCATCGGCACGGTCGTCGTGCATGCCCTCGGGGGCACGCAGTGAAGATGCTTCGATCGAGGCGAGCTGGGTCGCCGTCTCCAGGTCGCGTACCACGCAAACTCCGTCACGCACCGCATCGGCCAGCAACGCATAGAGCAGCGGCTTGCCCTTGACGTTGGACAGCCAGCCCGGCCGGTCATCACAACCGTTCAGCACCCGCAACCGGCCATCTTCCTGCAGCGTTCGTAGCACCAAATGGCCGTGGTTGTTGCGCTCAACCAGCACATCCGCTGCCTGGTACCAAACCCCTAATTCGGCGACGTAACCCGCAAAACGACCCGGCTCCACTCGTCCAGCCAAGAGCGCAACCTGGCCCCAATGTTCGGCATCGAGCACCACTGCAGCCGATTCATCTGAGTTGGGGTTGCCCTCAGCCGGGTCTACGCCGATTACATAGCGACGACCCGGCAATGGCGCTTTCCATACCGTCAACCCGGGCAAAGAAGGAGATGCTGGATAGTTGACATCAAGGTTCGTGCTGCTGCCTTCCCAGCTTGCCTGCGTGTCCAGACAGCCTTCCAGCCAGGAAAACGGCAGACGGCGGTCCAGTTCCTCCGGAGCCAACGCCTCTTCAGGGGTGGCCGGATACTCGGCAAAAAAATCATCGTCGGTGCCGCGCTGGGCATACATCTCCGCTTTGGTGATGGTATGCCAGTGTTCATCTCGATCAGGACGTGCATGCCAGGGCAGGAAGACATGACGATAGTCGCCTGTTCCTTGTAAACTGGCACGGAAAAGATTTTTGAAGGTACTGACTGGATGTCGTTTGTCGCTTGTCGAGACCATGCAGAGTTGACCGCCGGCGTCGATGGTCGGTTTGACTGCATTGAGAAATTGAGCCAGATCCGGCACAAAATCAGCTTCATCGACCAAAGCAAAGGTCCCAGTGTAAGAACGCCCGCCTTTGGTCGAGAAGGCCAACGCCCGGCTACCGTTGGAGAGCTCCCAACGGTTCTCATTGTCCTTGGTTACAGCACGCGCCCGCAACCAGTCGGGTAACCGTTCGTACATGCCTTTAAGCCGCCAAAGTAGATCTTTGGCTTCGGCCTCGCGCAACGAAAAAAGCAGAACCGTTGCTGGTGCCCGGCACTGCAAAAGCCAAAGCGCGTAGGCCAGGCTCAACCACGAAATGCCCAGCTGACGCGCTTTGAGCACAACTAGCTTACGGCCTGTTTCAAGTGCGTCCAGAACGTCGTATTGCGCAGGCCACAACTTGAAAGGCAGCCAAACCCGATTGGTGGCATCGTAGATTTGCACGTAGCGGGCGGTAAAAAAAGCAGGGTCGTCGCAGCAACAGAGAAAATCAGCCACCGGGTCAGCGAAGAGAATATTGACTTCTGTAGGTGCCTGCTTGCTGCAGGCACCTGTCTCGACCATCTTCACCTGATCACCCGCTGCTCAACAACGCCCAGAAGGGGGCAAGGTCGAGCCCCAGCATCGTCAGCAGACCCAGGGTCATTACCAACAGAGCCCCAACTGCCAGTGCAAGCCATAACCGATGCTCTGATGGTACCGATGCAAACAATTCACGCAGTGCACTCCACATTTGTAACCTCCATGTCGGTTCAACTGACTGCTGTCGGCACGCTGCCGTCAGCTTTGCCCCTGCAAGAAAAACCACTCGCGCGTCCACTCAACGAGTCCTCGGTCACCAGTGACGGACCACGTATTCAGCGACAACCGGAGCACAGGCCGCCAATGCGGCATCTAGCGCAGCGTTCGGCGTCAGGCCCTGGCCGATCCCCATCCAGAAGTGCTCACAGAGCACCGCAGCATCGTCGTGACCGATGGCAGCATCGATGGTGATGACGAAGGGAACCACACCCAGCCAGTCGCCGATGCGATCGCCCTGACATCCGGCGAGCAGCAGCACCTGTACGCCCAACAGCCGCTCACTCAGCCATTCCCCATCCACCTCCCCATCGGCCAGCTGCACCCCTTCATGCCCAGCGTGAACAGCCAGATGCAGCAGCGATACGGGCCGTCCGCAGCTGCGTTCGCGACGGAGATAGGCATCGAGATCCTCGGTACTGGCGTCGGTAAGCCGATGAAAACCAAGTCCAGTCTGGCGCTTGACCTTGCGCAGTGCAGCCAGGTCGATGCGCAGGCTGGCATCGGCACCGATGACGACCAGCAGGGTTGCGTGGGGGAGCTGGGCGGGTGCCGCCGCAGAGGGAGTGTCGTCGCTCGCTGCACGCCCGATTGTGGCACGCCAGGCACGTAGCCGTTTGGCAGCTTCGACCAGGTCGTCGGCGGTGTAGGTGGGTATTTGACCGCTATGACCATCGTTTTCATTCTCTTCCATTTCGGTCCGATGGGCGGCCAGCATGTCGCGAAAAAACAGGCGCAGCGTGGGCAGAAACTGCCTGGCCTCGTCTGGTTCCAGATTGGGCAGATCGGCGAGATTGAGGGTCACGTAAAGGTCTTTGAGAATCTTGGAGATCATCCCCAGGCGTTCCTGGCGGGCATCTGAGCGGCGGGCTTCCTTTTCGCCTGGCAAAGGGGAAGGCTGGGTGGCGTCCCATGCCCGGGCTCGTTCCTGCCACTGCCAGCGTCGGCTGGCATCACACCAGGTGCGGCTGGATTTAGGACAGCGCTGCCCTTCGATCTCAGCACAGCGTTGGCTGGCTGCCTCAAGCGAACGCTGAGGGCCTAGCAACCGGTACCGCTCAAAGCGGTTGAACCAGGTCAGCGGCTCGTCCGATCTTTTCTCCCAGGCCACAGACTCGACGTGCGGAGAGAGCGTCTCTATCCCTTGCTGACCTTCTCGAACACCCTCTAGATTCAATCCCATCATACGCAGCACTCCTTGTTGAACACAGGCGCACAACCCCTAGCCTAGCAAAGGGGCAGACTGACTGCAAGTAACGTTGCCGACACCTCATCCCAGCTGCACCGCACGCTTGCCCCATCTTTCATACTCTGCCTACCACACCTACAACCCTACAACCAGAGCCCTTCCCACTCGAGGTCGTACCCTTCATTTTTGTTGTAGGAGGCGTTGTAGCTGTGGTAGTTAAGAACCTGATCTTGCCGCCTCGACACGCTTCCCACAGGGGTCCCGCACTCCCTGCCATCCATTCCTTCAGCCATTTGCGCGTTTCCAGGCCGCTCACAAGACGCTTGGACCGCCCCCCCCTGTCCAGCCCTACAATCCTACAACCATCAGTTAGAGAGAGAGAGAGAGAGAGAGAGAGAGAGAGAAGAGAGAAGAGAGAGAAGAGAGAAGAGCCGTTGTAGTGGTAGAAGGGAAGGGGGGGCTGCGCACACAAGCCAGATCGCGTGTCTGGCCTGCGCCAGCTTGCCTGGACGTTTTCAAGGCGGGCCGTGTTCACCGGCCAACGCGACGCGCCGGCCGATGCGACGCGCCTGCCGGCCAACGCGACGCGCCGGCCAACGCGACGCACCTGCCTGCCAACGCGACGCGCCTGCCAACGCGACGCGCCTGCCGGCCAACGCGACGCGCCGGCCAACGCGACGCACCTGCCTGCCAACGCGACGCGCCTGCCAACGCGACGCGCCTGCCTGCCAACGCGTCGGCCTGCCAACGCGACGCGCCGGCCGATGCGACGCGCCTGCCGGCCGATGCGACGCGCCTGCCGGCCGACGCGACGCGCTGCAACAGGAAACAACCTTGCCTTCCCCTTTGCCAGGGGCTTTTGTGCAGGCACAACGCCATGTTTCAGACGAGGTCACAAGGCCGCACCCTACATACGGCTACAACCGTTTTTACAACTGAAAAGTGGGCTGTCTCCAGAGGTAGCAGCAGGGCTGTTGTAGGATTGGTAGGTGTTGTAGCAGGTCCCGCCCGAAGCCTGCACAACTTCTCCGCGGCACAGCCCGCCCGTCTGGCGCTGCACACGGTTTGAATCTCGGATAAAATTGAAAATCTACAACATTTGTCACAAGCGCAAAACAGGGCAGAATCGTGTAAACCTTTGTTCAGTCCGCCCAGGGGCCATGTTACGCTGTGAACAATGTGTTCGAGAACGGCGGACGGAAAACGCATGCAGACGTTTTTTGAAGGAAGGATTCGGACAATGTGGGAAAGGCGGCCAGACAGACGTGCGGGTCAGGAGCGCAGCAAGGCAGGCAGGATCCAATCAGCCACCCGGTGGCGGACAGGGGGAGCATCGACAAAGCCGCAGTGGCCTCCGCTGGGGTGGATCTGAAATTCGAGCAAGGGGTGGGGAGCCAGTGCCGCAAAGTCAGCGACGGGGATCACGGGGTCATTCTGGGCGGTGATGATGGTCGTCGGGACGCGCAGTGTGGCCAGCGCATCCCCAAGCACCGTATACGCGGCAAAGTATTCGTCGGCGTTGCGAAATGGAATTTCACCGCGCCTGGCAAGCTTTTGGACGAACCATTCGGTCATCTCGCGGATCGAGGGAAACTGTTCGATCGCACGGAGGTCGGGCAGAACCGGGTAGAGCGCCTGTTTGGCGTGCAGCGAACGCAGCCAGCGTCGGCGAAAGTAGCTTCGGGTCAGGGGATTGCGGTCCAGCGCATCCGTAGCATGGCCGGGGTGAATGGCCGGGCAAAGGGCCACAACTTTGCGCAGATGGTGAAAGGGTGTTCGCTCGCTGTGCCACCGGGCCAGACGCAGAGCAAAATTGCCGCCCAACGAGGCTCCGGCAATGTAGAAGGGGTGCGGGCCAGCCAGCTGGGCGATCTGGGCTGTCGCAGCGGCGACCTCTTCGATCAACGTGCCACGAAAGTTACCTGGATTCAGGCTGTACGGGTCGATGTGCAGGTTGGGTCCATGGTCCCGCAGGTTGAGTCGAAATGTGGAAAAGCCTTGTTCGACCAGACGTTGGGCCAGAACCAGGTTGTAATTGGAGTGGCTGCACCCTTCCCAGCCGTGCAGCAACAGGACAAGCCCCCGCCAGACGCCTGGCAGTCGGCTGCTGTTGTAATACCCCAACAGCCGTACGGGTCTCTCTGGAGCGGCGCCGGTCAGGTCTTCGCCAGCATCGACCAGCAGTGGCTGTTCGTCGTCAGTGATGTCGATCCCGCGGGGACGAATCAACGACAGGAGTGTCTGTACATTGGCCGAGCGAACCAACGGATTGGGGCGAAACATTTCGAGGGGTTCTGACCGCTGCATGGGCCCAGTATACTATGGCGATTGGGAAGAATCCCAAACCCTGATCGTCGCGCGAAAAAGGTATACTTTCGCTGCGCTGTTGGAGATATTCTGAAATCTGCTGGACTGTGCAAAATGGTGTCAATGTGGCAAACTATTGTTGGTAGCCTCAGCAATCCATAAAGTTACCCATCTTTTGTTGTATCTGGTATCGTACCTGGCAACTGGCTGGGTGCGCTGTCAAGCGTACGGTGCCAGCCTTTCTTGCTTCCCAGAGGATGCTATGAAGTTGTTGTGTGTTGAGCATGCTGATTTGCTGGTGACGATGGACAAAGAACGCCGCGAGATTGCGGACGGTGCTGTGGTGGTTGCAGAGGGAGCCATCGCCTGGGTTGGGGCGACATCAGAGCTGCCCCTTGCGTTTCAGGCCGCTGAGGTGCAGCGCCTCAACGCACGCGGGCGGATTGTGCTGCCGGGGTTTGTCAACACCCACCACCATTTTTATCAGACGCTGACGCGTGTGATTCCGGCGGCGCAAGATGCTGTGTTGTTTGACTGGCTCAAGACGCTCTATCCGATCTGGGCAGAGTTGACGCCGGAGGATGTTTTTGTCAGCACCCAGCTGGCGCTGACAGAACTGTTGTGGTCTGGGTGTACGACGTCGAGCGACCATCATTATCTTTGGCCCAATGGCACCCGGCTGGACGACCAGTTCGCCGCAGCTGAGACCGTAGGGGTTCGCTTCCACGGCGCGCGCGGCAGCATGAGCCTGGGAGAGAGCCAGGGGGGGCTGCCGCCCGACCGCTGCACCGAGCAGGAAAGTGCGATTCTGCGTGACTGCCAACGAGTCGTCGAGCGTTTTCATGATCCCAGCCGCTTTGCCATGCGGCGCGTGGTGCTGGCTCCTTGCAGCCCGTTCAGTGTGACGCCCGAGCTGATGCGTGAAAGTGCGCTGTTGGCACGCAGTTTTGGCGACACGATGAACGTGCATTTGCACACCCACCTGGCCGAAACCCAGGACGAGGAGCGCTTCTGTCTGGAACGGTTTGGCTACCGGCCCGGAGAGTATGCTGAACTGCTGGGCTGGACAGGAGAGGATGTGTGGCACGCGCACTGTGTGCATTTGAATCAGGATGAGATCACACGGTTTGCCCAAAGCAAAACTGGCGTCGCTCACTGCCCAACCAGCAACATGCGGCTGGCTTCGGGCATCGCCCCTGTGCGCGCTCTGCGCGATGCAGGTGTGCCGGTCGGGCTGGGGGTCGACGGCAGCGCTTCCAATGATGGCAGCCATCTGCTCAACGAGGTTCGTCAGTGCCTGCTGCTGCAGCGTGTGCTGGGCAACCCTCGCGCGATGACCGCGCGAGAAGCGTTGGAGATCGCCACGCTGGGGGGGGCAGCCGTGCTGGGCCGGGACGATATCGGCGCGTTGGTGCCGGGGATGGCAGCCGATCTGGTGGCGTTTCGTCTCGATACGCTCTGGCATGCTGGCGGGGCAGTCCACGACCCGGTGGCTGCGCTGGTTTTTTGCCAGCCGCAGCCGGTCGACTGGGCGATGGTGGCCGGCCGGCTGCTGGTTTCGGCAGGGATGCCGTCCTTGGATGTGCCGTCGCTGGCAGAACGGCACAACCGTGCTGCTCAGGCACTGGTACGCCGGGCCGGGCTGGCCTGATTCTTGCTCTGGCTGCGGGCGTGTGCAGGGCGGTGTGGTCCAGAAAGGACAGGCTGTTTTGAGAGTACATCCTGTGGGTGTTTCTGGATTTTTGCACGGTAACCGGTGTCGGCTGGTGGGCTGGCTGGCGGTGGCAGGGGGCCTGTTCTGGCTGCTGCTGGTCTGGCCGATGTGGCCCTGCACCTCCTGCGGTGTTCATCCAGCCAGCGCGACTGCGCTGCGTTCGGGTGTGGTGGCAACGTTGGACAGTGCGCCGTTCGCATACTCGCCGGGCTGGCAGGTGAGTAGGGAAGGCGCCAGCCCGCCAGAACCTGCTGCTCCTTGGGCCACACCGGCTGGCGTGCTCAGGTTCGAATATACTGGCCAATCTCTCTGGCTGCAGCTGGCACCGGGGGATTACTGGGCCTATCTGTACGTGACCGTGGATGGTCTCCCTGCCAACCGTCTGGCCCAGATTGCAGGCAATGTTGACAGCCAGGGCGTACCTGCCGGCTATCGCACATTGCTGGCGCCGGAAACGGTGGGGTGGGATGAGGTGCAACGGACGGTGTGGGTTGAGATTCATCGTGCTGCGCAGGCTGGCGTCCATGTGGTGCGTCTGGAGCTGTGGCGGGGGTGGGGGCAGCAGCCGCTGCGGGCAGTGGCTGTAGATGTGCCTTCCAGCCAACTGTATCCAGGTAATCTTTTTCGTCCGGCGCTGTGGGCCCCGCGCTGGCCGGGGGCGCTGCTGTTGTTCGCGGGGGGCTGGCTCCTTGGCCCGGCAGGATGGAGATGGCTGGTGCGCCGGCTCAGGCGACCTGCAGGTTGGGGGAAAATTCTTCCAGCAGGCAGCAAGGCCTCTGTATGGGCGCTGATGGCGTGCGCCACCTTGTTGTTGGTCGGAGGCGTGCTCACCGGACACTGGCTGGTGGTGGCCGGCGGGTTGGTTTTGTTGGGCTGCGCAGGGCTGCTGCGGCCTGCATCCTGGGTGGCGGCGCTGGTGTTCGCCTTGCCTTTTGCCTATGCGGTCAAACTCCCGGTTTTTCCCGGACGCTCCTTGGACATCTTGGATGTCGGGGTGGTGGGGGGGGTGGCTGTCTGGGCGGGACATACGCTGCTGCGCGGGGGAACTGGCCGGGAGTTGTGGGCCGGCGGCAGTTCCCGGCCGATTGTGCTGTTGGCAGGGCTGGCGAGTTGGGCGCTGGTGGCCAGTGTCGACACCCGCTACCCCGAGCTTGCGCTGCGCGAGTGGCGCACTCTCTTTCTCAACGCGCTGCTTTTTGCAATGTTGCTCCAATGGGTGTTGAGCGCCGCTGAACGGCCAGACGCTGATCGGCGGTGGATTGTGGGCAGCTGGCTGGCGGGCGCCGCTGTTTTTGCGTCGATTGGGGTGGCTGGCCTGTTCAGTGACCTGCCGGGCTTAATTTCGGCGGCAGAAGGTGTGCGCCGGGTGCAGTCGCTTTACGACTCTGCCAACAACCTGGCGCTTTATTTGGACCGCACGTTGGCAGTGACGCTGGCGCTGCTGGTGTGGGGGGGGAGTGGGCGGGCGCGTTGGGTCTGGGGCGTCCTGGCAGTGCCGCAGGCTTTGGCCTGGCTCTTCACCTTCAGCAAGGGGGCCCTGCTGTTGGCTGCCCCGGCTCAGCTGGCTGTGTTGGGGGGCGCTGGGCTCTGGCTGCTGGGGCGGGGGCGCAGAGGACCCTTGGTGCTCCTGGGGGGGCTGGCCATCGTGGGCCTGCTGCTGCTTGTGCCGTTTGCAGCCACCGAACGTTTTCAGCGTCTCTTCGATTTCGAGCAGGGCACCGGTTTTTTACGGATCCAGCTCTGGCGCAGTAGCTGGCAGATGGCTCTGGACCACTGGTGGCTGGGGGTTGGGCCGGATCACTTTCTCTACACGTACCGCAGCGTCTATTTGTTGCCGTCAGCCTGGCAGGAACCCAATCTCAACCATCCGCACAATCTGCTGCTGGACTGGTGGACCCGGCTGGGGCTGGTCGGGCTGGGGCTGGGAGGGGTCTGGCTGGCGGCAGGGATGGGCCAGCTCGGGCGCTGGCTGCGCGCAACAGCGTCCGAGCGCTCGACCGGCGAGCCCGCGCTGGCAGTGGGCTGTCTGGCTGCAGCGGCTGCGGGGCTGGCCCATGGGCTGATCGACGCCAGCTACGCGCTGCCAGATCTGATGTGGAGCTGGGTGCTGCTGTTCGGGTTGGGCAGCGCGGCTTTGGAGCGTTGTTGTCAAAAAGATCGAGGAGTGCTTTCCAGCGACGTTGTACCTGCAAACGACAACCCACGTGGTATGGTGGCCTGAACCGATCGAAACCGGCTATCTTGAAGACATTTCATAAAGGAGCAGAGACCATGTATTCACAGTATCAACTTTCTTGCCAGGATGCCCTGCGTGTGGTCGAGGGGATTCGGGCCGAGGTCGAAAAGCAAGGCAAAGGCGCTGCGATCGCGGTGGTAGACGCACACGGCGAACTGTTGGCTTTTGTGCGGACAGACGGTTGCAAGCTGCCGTCGATTCAAATTGCGATCAACAAGGCGTTCACTGCGGCGCGTGAGCGCAACGCCAGCCGTGCGGTCGGCGATTCGTCGCAGCAAAAAGGGTGGCCGATGAGCAATTTCGGCGATCTTCGCTACACAGCGTGGGGAGGGGGGCTCCCCTTGGTCTATGCCGGCACGGTGGTGGGCGGTGTCGGAGTCAGCGGGCTGCCTGAAGAAGAGGATATGCTGTTGGCTGCGCTGGGCGCGCAGCTGATCGGAGCGTAGACGATGGTCGATTGGGTTGTTGGGGTCGATCTGGGGGGAACCAAAACTGAGGTCGGGCTGATCGGGCCAGACAACCAGATCCGGGTTCGCCAGAGATTTCCGACCGAGGATCGGTTGGGCCCGGTTTCGATTGTCGAGCGAATCGCCGCCTCGATCGAGAATCTGCAGCAGCAGCAGCCGGGCCGGGTCACTGCTGTGGGGGTCTGCACGCCTGGACCGGTCGATCACCTTCAAGGGCAGCTGCTCGATCCTCCCAATATTCCAGGGCTGCACCATCTGCCGCTGGCTGCTCGGCTGCAGGAGCGGCTGGGGGTCCCTGTCTGTGTCGACCACGATGCCAAGGCGACCGGGCTGGGAGAGTTTCACTATGGGGCAGGGCGCGGCGAGCAGAGCATGGTCTACATCATCGTGGGCACCGGTGTCGGCCTGGCGATTTTGGCTGATGGACAGATCTACCGGGGCCAGCACAACGCTGCGGGGGAATTCGGCCATACGACCCTGGACCGTTGGGGGGAGCGGTGTTCGTGTGGGTCGCGCGGCTGCGTGGAAACGTTTTTGAGCGGTCCATGGCTGGCACGCCGCTATGCGGCCGCGCAAAGTGGGGAGAGCCCTGCGTTGGAGATGAACCCTGTGGTGGATGGCCAGCAGATCGCTGCGCTGGCCCAGCAGGGGGACCCGTTGGCGGTGCGCATCCTCGAAGATGCCGGTGAAGCGCTGGGGATTGCGGTGGCTTCTTTGGCCATGCTCCTGGACATCGACTGCTATGTGGTGGGGGGGGCTGTGGCGCGCTGCGGGGAGTTGTTGCTGGCACCCGCACGCCGAACTGTCCCCCACCATTCGTTTCGCTCGGTAGGTTCCCGGGTGCGCATTCTGCAAAATCAGCTGGACACCGACGGCGCTCTGCTGGGCTGTGCGTGGCTGGCTCGGCAGCTGCTGGCCGACTAGCGGCTATGCTGGGAGGGCAAGGTGCCATGGAGCAACAGGCGGAGCGGCAGGGCGCGGAGAGAAACAGGGTCTTTGCCGAGTTTGTCGGCGAAGCACTTCAGATTCTGTTGGTGACAACTCTGGTGCTGGCGTGGGGGTGGACCAGTTTTTTGGGGCTCTTTGACAGCAGCCGTGTGGCGCAAGGCTATCTGCTGCTGGGGATCACGGCTCTTTTCAGTTTTACAGCCTACACACTGGCCAGAACCTATCAGCAGGTGGCGGTTGCGGTCTATCTTGCCGGTTTGTTGGCTGCGATTGGCATCGTTGTGTCGACCTACGGCGACAGCAGTCTGTTGATGCTCTATCTGCTGGTCGTGTTGGTTGCGGCACCGCTCACGCGGCCGGTGGGGCTGGGAGTGACGACGGTGGCTGTGCTGGCGGCCATTCTGGCGATGGGAGAGGGGGTCCCCCTGCAAGAACGGGTCCCACCTGTGCTGTTGACGGTGCTGACCGCTGTCACCGCCTGGCTGAGCACCCGCAGGCTGTTCACTGCATTGGAATGGGCATTGAACATGACTGAACATGCCCAGCGCAGCGCCGAGGAGGCGCGCGACCACCGCTCTGAGCTGCAGCGCGTGTTGCACAGCCTGGATCTGGCGCTCTCTCGGCTCGAACGGAGCAACCGTGCGCTGGCCTTTGCCCAGGAGGCTGCCGAAAAGGCCTATCGTTTCAAATCGGAATTTGTCGCCAATGTGAGCCACGAACTGCGTACCCCGCTCAACCTGATCGTAGGCTTCAGCGAAATGATGACGACCGCCCCGGAGAGTTATGGCGGCAGCCCGCTGCCGCGGGAGTACCGCGGGGATATGCTGGCGATCTACCGCAGTTCGTGTCATCTGCTGGACTTGATCAACGATGTGCTGGACCTTTCACAGATCGAGTCGGGGCGTTTTGTGTTGCAAAAGGAACGTGTTGACCTCGATGCCTTGCTGCAGGAAACCGCCGAGATCGTGCGCGGGCTTGCAGAGGCGCGCCACCTTGATCTGCAGCTGGAGAGAGCCTCTTCGGCGTGCCCGGTCGACCTGGATCGGGTGCGGATTCGTCAGGTTTTGCTCAACCTGCTCACCAATGCGATGCGTTACACCGAACAGGGGTGGGTGCGGATCGCCACCGTGCTCTCCGAGACAGAAGTGACGATTTTGGTGCAGGACAGCGGACGTGGGATTGCGCCTGAAAAGCTCAACCGGGCCTTTGAGGCATTTGACCGTCTGGACGAAGAGGAGCTGACGCACGGCAGCGGGTTGGGGTTGGCGGTCAGCAAGAAATTTGTCGAGCTCCATCAGGGGCGGATCTGGATCGACAGCGTGGTGGACAAAGGGACGACCGTGGGGTTTGCGCTGCCGCGCCCGAGCACCCAGGAACGGCTGCCACTTTCGAAGGTGCGAATTCCGCAGGCGCTGCACGATGCAAAGGCCCGTCCGTTGGCCCTTGTGCTGCACGACGACGTCCGCGCCCTGACGCTGCTGCGCAGGCAGATCGACAGCTGTGACTTTGTGCTGGCCGAGAATGTCGGGGCTGCCCAGCAGCTGCTGCGCCAGTCGATCCCAGACCTGGCGATCGTAGAGAGCAGTCGGATCGCAGAATGGAAGCAGCTGGCTGCCGAGAGCGAGGTCGTTGACGCCTTGCTGTTGTTGGTGACGCCACTGCCCAGCGTACACCAGTACGGTCTGTCGCTGGGTGCCAGCGATTACCTGCCCAAGCCGGTGACCCGAGAGGATGTGGCGTATGTGCTGGCCCGGCTCGGCTGTCGGCCCCAGGCTGTTCTGGTGGTAGACGACGATCCCCACATTGTCCGGCTGATCGGGCGAATGCTGCGGTCGCTGGTGCCGGATGTCCATGTCCTGGAGGCCTTCGAGGGGGGCGAAGCGCTGGCGATCGCTGCCCGGCAGCCGCCCGACATCGTCTTTGTCGATCTGCATATGCCTGGGATGGGGGGGCAACAATTTATCGAGGCGCTGCGCAGATCGCCTGCGTTGGCCGCGATCCCGGTGGTCGTGGTCTCGGTGCGCAGCCCCGAACAGGAGATTGCCCCGATCGAAGGGGAGCTTCGCCTCTGCAGTGCTTCTGGGTTCACCCTGGGAGAACTGCTCAAGCTGATCGAAATGGCGTTGAATGCGATCCATCAAGTGGGGACAATGTCCCCAGCCAACGCCGCAGCGCGTCTAGCAGCACTGGCTGGCTGACCGGTTTGACCAGGGTGTCGTTGGCCCCGAGTGCCAGCGCCAGTTCATGCTCGCGCAGCACCGAGCAGACGAGAATGGGAACGGCCACCCCTGCCTGGCGCAGGCCCTGCAAGACTTCCCACCCATCCTGGTGGGGCATCATGACATCCAGCAAAATCAGCTGAGGGTGCAGCTGGCGTACGGCTTCGAGCACGGCATCGCCTCGGTAGACCCCGGCGACGACGATGCGGTGGCCCGCAAGATAGCGTTGAAAGAGGTCGACCAGTGTCTGGTTGTCGTCGACGATCAGAACTGTCGGTGCCTGCGCGGTAGGGAGCACGATCTCCGCAGACCAGAGGTCGGGTATCCCGTGGAGAGTCAGACGGCCATTTTGGGCGCCGATCAGCGACTGTGCAACGGTCAGGGCGACCCCTTCGCGCGGGGGGATGGGGGAGACAGAGGGCGTTTCCATCGGCTGTGGGCGGGAGGTCTGGCGCAGCAGAATCTGGAGCGAGCCAGCCTGTTCTGTGCTCTCGATCGTCAGACGGGTGCCGGCTGGCAGCACATCGAGCGCGTGGCTCAAGAGATTCAGCAGCGCCTGTCTGAGCAGCGTGCGGTCAGCCAGAAGAGGGGGTGCGGTGGACAACTCGTTCACCGTCATGTCGATACTGCGGCTTTGCAGCCGTGAGCCCAGCAGATGGCAGACCCCCTGCAGGACTTCGTTGAGGTCGAGCGCCTCGCAGCGTGCTTCCTGGCTGAGCCGGGCCAGTTCAGCTTCTGCCAGCTCCTGGCGTGTCGACGGCAGAGGCGCCGCTGGGGCCGAGCGGGGAGGGGCTGGCTGCAGAAGATCCTGGAGCTGGCTGGCGACGGCATCGATTCCTTTGGTCCACTCCCGATAGGTCTGGCGCCGGCTCAGCCCCAGCTTCCGTTCGATCTCTTCGATCGTCAGCCCGTCGACGCAGCGGTAGGTCAGCACTGCGTAGGCGCGAGCAGCATCGCTGGGGGCCGTCGGCTGCGGGCGCAGCCGCTCGATGCAGTCCAGCAGAAGACGCCGCAGTGCCTGGGCCTGTGTCAGGCGATCGCCCGGAGCGCTGCTGGCCAGCAGCAAGGTCAAAGGGTGGCTTTGCAGAAACGCATTGTCGTACAGGTGGGTCAGGGCTGTGCGCACATCGTTCTGAAAAGCCTCTGTCTGGTGGTCAGGGCTGTTGTCGGTCAGCTCTTTTTCGTTCATCATGGCAATCTCTGGCACAAAAATGGCACAAAACTGCTTGCCGAAGACAGGACTTTGGCGTACAGTGTATCACGGACTCCAAAGTGACAAAATCTGGTGGAGGTGGGCTGTGTGTGGGGCGTTTGGCGGCAGGGCGCTGACGTTCTGCTGCCGGGCGAGTTTGTTTCTGTCTCAGCAGCGTGCATTTTTGTTCAGAGGAATCAGGGGAGAAGAAAGCTGTATGCAAACCAAAAACACCTTATCGCGTCGTCACTTCCTGCAGGCGAGCGCCAGCTTGACCGGGCTTGCTTTGCTGGCCGCCTGTGCACCGGGCGCTGCCCCTGCTGGTGGGCAGGCTGCTGCACCGAGCACGGGGCGCACAGAGATCACCTTCATGGGGTGGGGCGCAACCGAGGAAGACGAGGGCGTGAAATCCGCGATCGCCCAGTTCGAGTCAGAGCAGGAGACTGTCAAAGTCACCTGGCTGCACACGCCGGAGAATTATCTGGAGAAACTGCTCACCGATATTGCCGCCGGCACACCGCCCGACACCGCTTTTGTCGGCTCCGACATCTACCGCACCTTCATCCGAGATGGGTTGCTGTTGGACATCACCGACCCACTGACCGCTGACCCGCTGCTGGGCGCTGAGAACTATTTTATCGAGCCCCAGGAGCGGGAGCGCTGCTCGCAGGATGGGAAGTGGTATGGGATCGGATCCTGCTGGGTGGCTCCCCACATCTATTACAACGCCGACATCTTTGCGGAAGAAGGGATCGAACCGCCGAGCAACGACCCCGAACAGGCCTGGAGCTGGGATCGCTTTGTCGAGGTAGCCATTGCATTGACCCGCGATGTCAACGGCAACCACCCGACCGACAGCGGTTTTGACCCGGACAACATTGACCGCTACGGCGTCGACTGGCCGCACTGGACCATTCCACTGCACTCTGCCATCGTCGGCAACAACGGCTACTGGATCGACGCCAGCACCGGGCTGCTGGCCCTGGACCAGTCTGCTGCGGTCGAGGCGCTGCAGAACGTGGCGGATCTGGTGCTCAAACACCGGGTCAACCCGGCAGGGACCGCCATGCAGGCGCTGGGGATGAGCAACACCCAGATGCTGGAGACGGGCAAGCTGGCGATGGCCGTCGACGGTTCGTGGGCGCTCTCCTGGATGCACAAGATCAACCCGACCTTGGGCACTGCCGCGCTGCCAGGGATGGCGGCCAAGACCGGCACCGACATGCAGGCCCATCTGCACTCTGGCTTTGCTTCGACCAAACACCCGGAAGAGGCCTGGCAGTGGGTGCGCTTCTTGTCGACACCCTTCTACCAGACCCAATTCTGCAAGATCGGGTTGTGGCTGCCGAGCCAGACCGACCTGATGACAGAACAGGGGCTGACCAACTGGATCACCGAAGGAGTCCACCCAGACGGCTATGTGGACATCCCGACCAAGTTCCTGACTGGGTACGGCCGTGTTCTCTACCAGCCTCCCGGCTGGGCCGAGGCCAATCAGATTCTGACGCCAGCCCTGGACAAGATCTGGGTCGGCGACGCCACGGCGGAGCAGGCCATGGCCGAGGCCGTGCCGAACGCCAACAAGATCCTGCAGGATGCTGTGCAGGGCTGAGCGCTGGGGTAGACTAGGAGGCGGGGGTGTCCAGACACCCCCGCCCTGAAAGTTGCCCAGGATCCGACGTCTGCGCAGATGCCGGGTCTTGGGAGTCTCTGATCAACTGCGTCTCTGATCTACAAAGACAACCGATGCATGATGGGTACACACTGGTTCGAACGATTTTTGCCGCGTACACTGGCTGGGCGGCGCACCCTGACGGGCTATATCTTTATCTCGCCGTTTATCCTGGGCTTTCTGCTTTGGTTTCTGGTGCCGGCGGGTGTAGCCCTCTGGTTGACCGTCCACGACTGGAATCTGATTGCACCGCCCAAATATGTGGGGGCAAAGCACCTGGTCAGCATGTGGGAGGACGACCGGTTCTGGACCTCGCTGTCGGTGACGACCACCTACACGCTGGTGTCGGTGCCGGTCGGGTTGGTTTTGGGGTTTGGCCTCGCCCTGCTGTTGAACACCAAAATTCGGGGCATCAGCCTCTTCCGGACGATCTACTATCTGCCCAGCATCGTCCCGGCTGTGGCCAACGCTGTGCTGTGGGCCTGGATCTTCAACACCGAGTATGGGCTGGCCAACGTTGCCCTGCGGGCGTTGGGGCTGCCCAAGATCGCCTGGCTGCAGCAGCCAGAATGGGCGTTGCCTGCGCTGATTCTGGTCGCCCTCTGGGGGTTTGGCAGCGGCATGGTGATCTATCTGGCTGGCCTGCAGGGGATTCCGGACGTTTTCTACGAAGCGGCGGAGATTGACGGGGCGGGCCGGCTGGCCAGGCTGCGCCACATCACGATCCCCCTGGTCTCTCCGGTTATCTTTTTCAACCTGATCATCGGGATCATTGGCTCGTTCCAGGTCTTCACGATAGCACGTCTGGTGACCAACGGCGGGCCTCAGAATGCGACGTTGGTCTACGTTCTGTATATGTATCAGAACGCCTTTCAAAATCTGAAGATGGGCTATGCGGCGGCGTTGGCCTGGGTGTTGTTCTTGGTCGTCGTTGGGCTGACCTTGTTTGTTTTCAAATATGTGGGCAGTCGCGTGCACTACGAGGATGCGCATTGATATGGCACAAAAACAGCGTGTGGCTTCTTCGGGGGGTGGTTTCCGGCCCCCCTTGCACAGGGTTGTCTGGGAAAGACGGCTGTGGCGCTTCCTGATCGTCGCAATTTTGTCGATCGGGGCTGTGGTGATGGCACTTCCCTTTGTCTGGCTGCTGGTCAGCTCCTTCAAACCGCTGGAGAAGATCTTTATCTTTCCGCCGGAATGGATCCCGGACCCCTTTCGTCCTGAAAACTATGTCGAGGCTCTGGTCTACAAGCCGTTTGGCTTGTACTTGTGGAACACGCTGCGGATCGTGGTCTTGAACCTGGCGGCGATCTTGCTCTCCGCCTCTTTTTGTGGCTACGGTTTTGCCCGCATCCGTTTTCCGGGCCGAGATTTTTGGTTTGCGCTGGTGCTGGCGACGTTGATGATCCCCTATTTTGTGTTGATGGTTCCCCAGTTCATCATGTTCACGCGTTTTGGCTGGATCGACACCTTCCATCCGTTGACCATTCCCTTCTTTTTTGGCGGTGGGGCCTTCAACATCTTTCTATTTCGCCAGTTTTTTCGTTCGCTGCCCGAGGAACTGGCCGACGCCGGGCGTATCGACGGCTGCACCGAATACGGGATTTATTGGCGCATCATGCTGCCGCTCTCCAAACCGGCGTTGGCGACGGTGGCCATCTTTACCTTTCTGGCTGCCTGGAACGACTACATCGGGCCGCTTCTTTATCTGCGTTCTGACTACAACTTCACCGTGGCGATCGGATTGGCGACGTTTCGCAGCGTGATGAGCACGCAGTGGAACTTGCTGATGGCGGCCTCCTCGGCGATGATCCTTCCTGTGATCCTGCTGTTCTTTTTTGCCCAACGCTACTTTGTGGACGGACTTGTCCTCAGCGGGTTGAAGGGCTAGTAGAGGCGATTTGACGATGACAACCCAATCTGCACAACGACAACTGACAGCTGTTCCTTTTGCCCAGGTCACACTGGACGACCCGTTCTGGGCGCCGCGCCAGGAGATCAACCGTCGGGTTTCGATTCCACACATGTATCAGATGCTGGTCGACACCGGGCGGCTGAGTGCGTTTGACCTCAACTTTACCCGCAAGGTTCCCTCTCCCATCGTGCTGATCTTTGGCGATTCTGACCCGGCCAAATGGTTGGAGGCGGCCAGCTATTCGCTGGTGACACACCCTGACCCTGCGTTGGCCGCTCTGGTCGATGCTGTGGCGGACAAGATTATCTCGGCGCAGCAGCCAGATGGCTATCTCAACACCCATTTTACGGCAGTCCAGCCGGAGATGCGTTGGAAGAATCTGCGCGACTGGCACGAGATGTACTGTGCCGGCCACCTGATGGAGGCGGCGGTCGCCCACTTCGAGGCGACTGGCCAGCGCAAGCTGCTGGAGTCCCTGGCGCGCTACGCGGACCACATTGGCCGTGAATTTGGCCCTGCTCCCGGCCAGCGGCGCGGCTACGGCGGCCACCCTGAGATCGAGCTGGCGTTGGTGCGGCTTTTCCATGCCACGGGGGAAGCCCGCTATCTGGAACTTTCCAAATACCTGGTCGAAGAGCGTGGGCAGTCCAATCCGCACTACTACGATGTGGAGGCGGTCGCACGAGGAGATGACCCGCTTGCCTACTGGGCGAAGACCTACGAATACTGCCAGGCACACGCGCCCATCCGCGAACATACCAAGGTCGTCGGCCATGCCGTGCGCGCCATGTATCTGATGGCAGGGGTGGCGGACCTTGCCCACGAGTACGACGACCCATCGCTGCTGGCAGTCTGCGAACAGCTGTGGGAAAATCTGGTCCACCAGCGCATGTATCTGACCGGTGGGATCGGGCCTTCTCGCCACAACGAAGGGTTCACGACCGACTACGACCTGCCCGATGAAACCGCCTATGCGGAGACCTGCGCCTCGATTGCGCTGGTTCTGTGGAACCACCGGCTGCTGCAGTTTTCCGGCAACAGCCAGTACGCCGACATCGTCGAGCAGACGCTGTACAATGGTTTTGTGAGCGGTGTCGGGCTGGCCGGCGACAGTTTCTTTTATGTGAATCCGCTGGCCAGCGATGGCACCCACCACCGCACACCGTGGTTTGAATGTCC
Source organism: Chloroflexota bacterium (assembly GCA_018969295.1). Taxonomy (GTDB): domain Bacteria; phylum Chloroflexota; class Anaerolineae; order Caldilineales; family Caldilineaceae; genus Caldilinea. The sequence continues at coordinate 20,118 of JAGWYN010000040.1, forward strand.
CTGTTGCCCGCCCAATGTAGGACGGATCCTGGCCAGCCTGGGCAACTACCTCTACTCCACCAGCGCCGACGGGCTGTGGGTTCATTTCTACGCCCAAAACAGCGCCCGGATGGTGGTGGCAGGCCAGAACGTGCAGGTGCGGCTGGCCTCCAACTACCCGTGGGACGGCTCGATCCGGCTGACGTTGGAGGTGGAAGCCCCCCAGGAATTTGCCGTTTGCCTGCGCATTCCAGGCTGGTGCGACAGCTGGACAGTCAAGGTCAACGGGGCTGCGGCGCAGACAGTGGCCGCCGGCAGCGGCTATGTGGCACTGCGGCGGACCTGGCACTCTGGCGACGTGGTGGCGTTGGAGCTGGAGATGCCGGTCCAGGCTGTGTATGCCAACCCGAACGTGCGGCAGATGCAGGGGCGGGTCGCGCTGCAGCGTGGCCCGATCGTCTACTGTCTGGAGGGGGCTGACAACCCGATCTCCAATCTGGACCGTGTGCTCCTGGACCCGGCGCAGCTCGCTGCGTTTGCCGTGGACTATCAGCCTGCGCTGTTGGGCGGGGTGGCTGTGCTGCGCGGAGCTGGCCGGCTGGTGAGCGAGGAGGGCTGGGACAGCCAGACCCTCTACCGGCGCAACCGCCCGTCCGGCACACAGCCGGTCGAGCTCGTGGCGGTGCCCTATGCGACATGGGACAACCGCACGCCGGGCGAAATGCGGGTCTGGTTCCGTACAGCTTGAGCACAGAGACTGAGCACAGAGACTGAGAACAGAGACTGAGAACAGAGACTGAGAACAGAGACTGAGAACAGGCAACCGACCATGACAAACTTGCTGCATCCTGTCCGCAGAGGGACGGTCAGGCTGTTGCCTGGCCTCTTTCTGCAGCGTTATCAGCTCAATCGCAGCTACATGCTCTCGCTCAAAACCGAGAATTTGCTGCAGAACCACTATTTGGAGGCAGGGCTGTGGAGCCCTGCCCACCGTCTGGAGGACATCCACTGGGGGTGGGAGGCACCCAGCTGCCAGCTGCGCGGCCACTTTTTGGGCCACTGGCTCTCTGCTGCGGCCTCGATCGGGGCTGCGACGGGTGACCAGGAGGTGAAGGGCAAAGCCGACTACATCGTCAGCGAACTGGCACGCTGCCAACAGGAAAATGGCGGCGAGTGGGCAGGCTCTATCCCGGAGAAGTATCTGGATTGGGTGGCCCGCGGCAAGCCGGTCTGGGCCCCCCATTACACCCTGCACAAGACGCTGATGGGGTTGTGGGACATGTATGCTGTCGGCGGCAACGCGCAGGCACTGGAGATACTGGTGCGGTGGGCGCGCTGGTTCTCCCGCTGGAGCGGCCAGTTCACCCAGGCGCAGATGGAGGCCATTCTGGAGGTGGAGACGGGGGGGATGCTCGAGGTGTGGGCCAATCTGTATGGCTTGACCGGCGATGCAGAGCACCGGGAGCTGCTCCAGCGGTACGACCGGCGCCGGTTTTTTGATCCGTTGGTGGCAGGGCAGGAAGTGCTCACCAACCTGCATATGAACACGACGATTCCTGAGGTGCAGGGTGCAGCGCGGGCCTGGGAAGTGACGGGTGACCCGCGTTGGCGGCAGATTGTGGACGCCTACTGGCGCCACGGGGTGGTGGCACGCGGCACGTATGTGACCGGCGGGCAGACCAACGGGGAAGTCTGGTCGCCGCCCGGTGCGCTGTCGGCACGTCTGGGACAGCGCACCCAGGAGCATTGCACAGTCTACAACATGATGCGTTTGGCCGACTCCCTGCTGCGCTGGAGCGGGGAGTCTGTCTACGCGGATTACTGGGAACGCAACCTGTGGAACGGCATCCTGGCGCAGCAGCACCCAGAGACGGGGATGATCGCCTATTTTTTGCCGTTGCATGCGGGTGCCGAAAAGGTGTGGGGCTCTCCGACCGAAGATTTCTGGTGTTGTCATGGCTCTCTGGTGCAGGCACAGACAATCTACGCCGACCACATCTGGTATGAAGTGCAGGGGGGGCTGGTGTTGAGCCAGTATATTCCCAGCGAACTGGCCTGGCAGCAGGCTGGGCAGCCGGTTTGTCTGCGTCTTACAGCCGACGCGCAGCTGGCCTCTGCCCATCGCCCGAACAGCCTGGCCTACAACCTGGAGGTTCAATCCAGCCAGCCGGTCGAGTTTGTGCTGCGCCTGCGCCTGCCCTGGTGGCTCAGCAGCGAGGTAGAGATTCTTTGCAACGGCGAACGCTGCGCGGTGGCGAGCGAGCCATCTGGCTATGTCGAGCTGCGCCGGATCTGGCACAACGATCGGATCCATCTGCTTTTCCCCAAAACATTGGTGGCAGTGCCGCTGCCGGACGAACCCAACCTGGTGGGGTTCATGGATGGGCCAGTGGTGCTGGCTGGCCTCAACCCGGGCGAGGAACGGATCCAGGTGCGCGGCAAAAACAACAGCAGCCACACGGCCCGCCCGAACCACCGCATCAGTGGGCTGACCCTGTACGGAGAAGCGAGCAGCCCCGGCACGTTTCTGGTCCCAGACAACGAACGGGAGTGGAGCTACTGGCGGGGGGACTATCGAACTCGTGGCCAGGAGCAAGCTGTCCGTCTGATTCCACTGTACGAGGTGCGCGACGAGGTGTACACCGTCTACTTCAACCTGCAGCCGCCTGGCAGGCGGTCGGATCGGGTGTCCGGGGCCGCCACTTGAACAGACGAGAAGAGCAGATATCGCCAACAATCGGTCAGGGGCGGGCCAGCGCAGCTTCCATGACCAGGCTGACGCGCTCCCAGAAGGCGTTGGCTGCAGGGGGGGCCACTTCCCCCAGACGCGCCAGCGCAGCCCGCAGCGCTGGCGGGCAGACCGGCACGCGCTGCGGAGCTGGCTGGTCAGGATAGTTTTCTGCGAAGAAACGGGGCCAGTCAAAACACCACCCGGGGTCTGCCTTGCCTCGAAACCCTGCGATCTGCTCGTGGCCCAGAATGGCCTCGGCGCGCTGCAGTGCAGGATAGTGCTGTCGAAGATGGGCCACCGCAGCCGACAGGGCTGCGTACTGGGCATCGCTGTAGGCGAAGAGGTTGCCGTTCCAGTTGACCAGTTCGATGCCCAGCGCAGAGTCGTTGAGCGCCGTCCACTGGGTGACGCCGTCATCCCAGCGGCTGACCCCTGCATGCCAGCCGCGCAGCGCCGTTCCCTGCCAGCAGGGAACGCACTCGATGAGGGTGCCCTCTCTGTCGATGACAAGGTGGGCTGCTGCTTTTCGGGCCGGATCTCCAAAAATTTCCAACGTGCGTGCCCGGTCGACCGCCGTGTAGTGCAGCACGAGAAAACGCACATCGATCGGCCAAGGATCCTGGTTTGGGCTGTCAAAGGGTTGCGGTGTGGGCATGGTCTGTGCTTTCCTCTGCCAGGTCTACCGGCAATCCCAGCCTTCCTGTTTCATAAGCCAGCCATTGTCCCCTTCCAACCAGTAGCGCAGACCTTCTACCAGAATGCAGCGGTCGACAGGCAATTTCATCGCAGCGTTCCTTTCGGAACTGCCAGGCAGGCTCTCCCCGGCGAAGAATCTGGGACACACGTGCTGCCCACCTGGCACGGTTGAAACGGGCGAAAGAACATCGTCTCTTTTGATCGTAAACCGGGATCCAAGGTCCGTACGCTACGTTTGGGCGGCGATTTCCCTGCTCAATCCGCTTGGTTGTTGTCTTGGCTGGTCAGGTCAGTTGGGGGGGGGCGGTCGGTGTCAGGTGGCGTGTTTCAGCGGCCAGAATGGCTCGGTCTGCACTCCAGAAAAAATTTTCTGGCCCGATCAGTCGGTCCAACCCGGCTCGTTCCAACATGCGCATCACATTGGGATGGACAGCGGCCAGCATCAGCACCTTGCTGTTGGCTGCCAGGGTGTCGTGCAGCATATGCAGGGCTTCGATCCCGGAGAGATCGATGAGCGGGACTGCACGCATCGACAGGATCAGTGTGTCGATGTCCTCTTCGTGGGCAAAGGCTTCGTTGAAGGTGTTGGTGGCGGCAAAAAAGAGTGGGCCGGTAAGAAAGGCAACCCGGATGAAGCGGCAGTCGGTCTGCAGCGCCATCCCGCGTTCCCGCATCCGTTCGACGTCCACCGTGCGTATGCTCACCTCCAGGTTGGCGACCTGATTGATGAAGATGCCAGCGGAGAGAATGCCGCCGATCAAGATCGCCTGGGTCAGGTCGAGCGTGGTGGTGGCGACGAAAGTGGCCACAAAGGTGAGAATACCCGTCTTGAAGCGGTGGTCGAACATAAAACGAATGGCGCTCCACTCGTTCATCCGTACAGCGGTGACCATCAACACGCCAGCGAGCGCTGCCAGCGGCACCTGAGCGATCACGGGGGCGAGCAACAGCGCTGCTGCCAGCAAGGTCAGGGCGTGGAGCATGCTGGTCAACCGTGTTTGGCCGCCGGATTTGATTCCCACCGACGAGCGGGCGATAGCGGCTGTGGCGGGGACTCCCCCAAAAAAAGGGATCACCAGATTGCCGATCCCTTGTGCGACCAGTTCCTGGTTGGCCTGCAGCCGGACGCCGGTCATCTTGGAACCGACTGCGCCGCACAGCAGCGATTCGACCGCGCCGAGCGCAGCGACCGAGATGGCGGGCACCAGAAGTTCGGGGGCGCGTGCCCACGGGATTGTCTCCCAGGTCAGCCGCTGGTCGAGCAGAATGGTACGCGGGATATCGCCGATCTGGGCCACAGGCCAGCCGCTCCAGACCGCCACCAGGGTGGCAGCCACGATCCCGGCCAGAGAACTGGGGAGATAGCGGGCGAGCGCGGGTGGCCAGAAAAGCATGACAGCGACCACGAGCAGGCCAATCCAGACGGTTGTCCATTCTGGGGTAAACCCACCTTGGAAGTAGGCCAGCAATTTGAGGGCTGCGGACGGATGGGCGGGGGTTTGGACCCCGAGCAGATTGTCGATCTGCCCGACAAAAATAATCAGAGCGATCCCTGCGGTAAAGCCAGTGATGACTGAGGAGGGAATAAAGGCAACGAACCGCCCCAGCCGCAGCAGTCCGATGGTCAGAATGATGGCGCCGGCCATCAGGCCGGTCATCCAGACGCCTTCTACTCCCACGCGCTGTGCAATGAGGATCAACACCGCGCTCATTGCACCGGTAGGGCCTGAGATCTGGTAGGGAGCACCAGAAAGGGCACCAATGATCAGGCCGGACAGAATGGCGGTCACCAGACCCGCGGCTGCCGTCGCCCCCGACGCTACCCCGAAAGCCAACGCCAATGGCAGCGCAACTGCGCCGACTGTCAACCCGGCCAGCAGATCCTGGCGGAATTTTCCTGCGCTATAGCCGCTGAATTCACGCTGCCATAGCCTCCACAACGGTACCCGATTCATCACAACTCTTTTTCGTTGGGCGGGAAGGGACCTTGTATCGGTCATCCGCAGAAAGAGACAGCCATAGACACCCTGACCTCTGCCCGAATCATGGCTTAAATCCGCTGAATGTGCCAGGCGAGCGGAACTTGTCGCATGGTCCGTTACGTGGAGGGTGTCTCGCCTGGCGCACTACCAATATTTGATCACATCCAGACAGGTATAATTTTTCTACAGAAAAAATCTTAGCAGATTTGCCCGTGGTGGACAAATGCAATTGGATGGTCGAACGGCTGCTCAGCCCTGAGCAAGTGCTCTAAAATTGATCGCAGGACTTCTCAAAAATCGTGAGAAGCCCTGTAGATTGATCATCTGAAACCCTTGCCAAATCCCACGATTTGTGCTATACTTTGTGCAGACTCCGGACAGAAAAGAACGCCTTTGCAAAGAACCTGAACTGCTGTTTCGCAACACAAGCGCATCCCCGATATGCATGGATCGTGCGGTCTCGTGCGGTCTCGTGCGGTCTCGTGCGGCCTTCTCTTGCCCGCAGGTTGTTGTCGCGGCGTCGCACCGCCCAAAAAATCAGAAGTTGTGCTGAAAAAGATCAACACCTGTGAGGATGCGGAAGGGACAAACGGTCTGCTAGAGTGGAATGGCCCGGCGAAGAGATGGGTCCTCCGACATCTCTTCGCCGAGGAGTCGCTGTCAAGAGATCCCATCGTCCAGGAGGCCGCCAGGGATCTGGGAGGAGCCGGGCAGGTGGAAGCTCAAAAGATTTGTAGATGGAGAACTGTCTCAATGAATTCTGAAACATCGATTCTTCCAGAACAGTACCGGTCCGATCATCTGTTTTTGTTGATCGGCACCAATCCGCTGCCGAATTTTGTGGCAGCCAAACTGCTCCTCAGGGCCGGCGGCCAGCTCTACCTGGTGCATTCGACCGGCACAGAACGGATCGCCGGAAATCTGGCCCGCTACTGGGTCGATGTCGAAAAGGGGGCACAGCCAAGATTTCTCTGTGTCGCAGAGGCAGACGAGGCCGATGTCCGCCGCCAGCTGGATGGCACGTTGCAGCAGCTCCCCTCCGGAACGGTGGGCCTGAATTATACCGGCGGCACGAAGAGTATGTCGGTGCACGCGTATCAGGCTGTATGGGAACACCAACGCAACAGCCGCCGCCCTGCGCTCTTGAGCTACCTGGACGCCCGCTCGAACAAGATGTACATTGCGCGCGGCAGCGATCCGCCGTTTTGCTCGGACCCGGTGCTCTACAGCGTGCAGCCTTCAATTCAGACAATCGTCGACCTGCACGATTTTACGCTGCACACAAAGATCGCCACCGAACCGATATTGCCTGATCTGTCGATCACCCTGGCCGAAGCACACCAGTCTAAGGAAGGCAGAGATGGCTGGCGTACATGGTGCGATGAGAAACTGCGCCAGGCCGTGCGAAAAGAAAAAGATAGGTGGCGCAGTGACAGCGATCTTGCCAAAATTACAGTGCCATTCCCTGTGGACAGCTCCTTGCACAGGGTCGTCGCTCAAATGCGCGAGGTGTTTGGCTGCCAGGGCGACTCGCTGAGCCTGGCCGACGCACGCAGGAACGGATCGCTGAAGAACGAGAAGCAGCTGTGCGGGTGGCTGGACGGCAAATGGCTGGAGCATTATGTGTACTCGCATCTCTGCCAAATCCAAGCGCAGCAGCCGGAGAGCCGGCTGCACGACCTCGGCATGAACATTTGCCCGAAAAATCCGCAGCAGGGTTCAGAGCACGACGTGGACATCGGGGCTATGCAGGGGTATCGTCTGTACGTCATCTCCTGCACAACCGATGACAACCCCGGGATGTGCAAGCTCAAGCTGTTCGAGGCCTATGTCCGGGCGCGCAACCTGGCCGGCGACGAGGCGCGTGTGGGGCTGGTGTGTATGGCCAACGATCCGAAGAAGCTCGAGCAGGAGATGGTTCGTTCGTGGGACGCCGAAGGCAAGGTGCGTGTCTGGGGGCGTCAGCATCTGCCAAAGTTTTCCGAACATCTGGCGGACTGGTTTATCGGCACAGATTCGTATTAGCAGGAGGCAAGGATGTCGGAATATGTTTTGACAGCCATCGACACAGCCCAAATTCAGAGCTATGTGTTTGGCAGCAACCGATTGAAAGAAAACATCGGCGGTTCTGAGCTGGTGGAACTGGCGACCCATCAGTGGGTGTATGCAGCCTTGCCCCCCCAAAACAACGTGGCCGATGCAGCGACCGGCGAGTTGAACGACCGCCTCACCATTCACAGCCTGGAGGCCGAAGTCCTCTACGCCGGTGGCGGCAATACTGTGATTCTTTTCAGCACTTTGGAACTGGCACGTGAATTTACAGGCAGGCTCACGCGGCGTGTGCTGAAAGAGGCCCCCGGTCTGGAACTGGTGGTCGCCCATCGCTGTTTTGACTGGGAGAGAGATGCCCTGGCAGAGGTGGTCGGTCAGACATTGGGGGGGGATCTGGCTCGCAAAAAGCAAAACCGCAACGCTTCGATGCCTTTGTTGGGCCTGGGTGTGACCAGGCCCTGCAGCTCAACTCGGATGGTGGCCTCCCAGATCGTCGAAGGCCGTCCTGTGTCGCAGGAGATCTATGCCAAGGTGGATGGACGGCTGCAGGGGCAAGCCCGCCTGGAGGCGATCACGAGCCGGGTCAAACAAGGAAAGTGGCGGATTCCGCCCGATTTCGACGATCTGGGCCGCTTCAAAGGGGACGAGGGGGATATTGCCGTTGTGCACGCCGACGGCAACGGGATGGGAAAACGGGTCGAGGCGATTGCCGCACGCCACCGCACACCGGCCCAGAATCGAGACTACATCGACGCGATACGCAATTTTTCCCGCCGCCTGGGCGCCGCAGCCACGACAGCGCTGCGGAAAGTCGTGGATTTGATGGCGGACGCCTTGCGTGCAGACGCCGATCTGGCGGATCGGCATCGCCGCAATTTTCCGCTGCGCCCGATTGTTTTCGGCGGAGATGATGTGACCTTTGTCTGCCACGGCCGCTACGGGCTGTCGCTGGCCGTCTGTTATCTGGAGGCCTTCGAGGAGGCGACACAAACAGACCCTGCCTTCGACCACAAGCCCGCACATGCGTGTGCCGGTGTCGCCGTCGTCAAAGCGCACTATCCCTTCGCACGCGCCTATCGCTTGAGCGAACAGCTGTGTCATTCTGCCAAGGAGATGCTTGCTCAACAGAATATAGAGGGCTCGGCGCTGGACTGGCATGTTGCCATGAGCGGCATCACCGGCTCGTTGGGTGAAATTCGAGCGCGCGAGTATACCGTACAGTCAGGCTGTCTTCACATGCGGCCTGTTCTGTTGCGCAGCGCTGCTTCTGTGTCCTGGCGCACATGGCCTGTTTTTAAGGCGATTTTGGATGCATTCGTGGATGAGCAGGGAGCATGGTCTGGCCGGCGCAACAAAGTGAAAGCCCTGCGCGAAGCGCTGCGCGGCGGCAAGGACGCTGTTGTGGATTTTCTCCATACGTTTCAATTGGAGGCCTTGCCCAAAGCCGACTCTGCAAACGAGATGGGCTACGAGAAAATTGGCTGGGTTGGCAACTGCTGCGTCTACTTTGATGCCATCGAGATGATAGACTTGTTCGTCGATCTGCCGCAGATTGCAGCCATCGGGGATGTGGAGGCTGAACATGCCGCTCTATAAACTTCAATTTCAGCTCTACAGCGCTGCCACCTTCGGGCGCGGCGACGGGGTCGCCGGCCTTGTCGACCAGGAGGTCGAGTACGATGCCAGCGGGCTGCCCTTTCTGCGTGGGCGCGCGTTGAAAGGGTTGCTGGCGGAAGAGTGCGCAAACATTCTGTTTGCTCTGGAGGTGCAGGGGCGCAGTGCTGGCTGGGATACCGTCGCCCAGCGGCTGTTTGGTTCCCCAGGAAGCACGGACGCCGAGATCGGCCTGCTGCGCGTAGGCGATGGCCGGCTCCCAGAACCGTTGTTGACGGCTGTCAAAGCTGCGGTGGCCCAAAAAGATCTGCGAGCCGAAGAAGTGTTGGAGTCGCTGACTGCCATCCGCCGTCAAACCTCTATGAACGAGGAGGGCGCACCTGAAAAGGGAAGTCTTCGATCGACCCGTGTCATCCTGCCGGGAACGGTGTTTGAGGCGGCCTTGGAGTTTGGGGAGCCCCCCGATGAGCGAACGCTCGGGTTGCTGGCCGCCTGCGTGCTGGCCTGGCGGCGTGCGGGGACTGGCCGCAATCGAGGGCGTGGACGGCTGCAGGCAAATTTGTTGGAGAGCAACGGCACAGAGGTGATTCAACGCTGTTTTCGCGTATTTGCCAAGGAGGTCGCAGCATGAGAGCCATTCCGTATCGAATCACCTTGCAAGAGCCGCTGCTGGCCAAACGGATTGCCGGGGATCCCAACAGCGGGGTCTCGTATCCGTATGTGCCAGGGAGTGTCGTGCGCGGGGCAGTGGTCTCCGCCTATCGGCAGGCCCATGCGCTCCGTACACTCGACGCCGGCGACGCAGAGATCCAGCGTCTCTTTTTCGACGGACATACCCGCTACCTGAACGCCTATGCGGTGGATGTTGAAGGGGTCAGAGCCCTGCCAACGCCGCGATCCCTGTTCCACGCCAAGGGCCAGAAGTCGTGCCTGTATGACTTTGCCCTGGAGACGGTGCACAAGGTGAACGAAGAGACTGTCCAGTTTGTCGCTGCTGCGAAAGAATCACAGCTCTTTTGCCGGATCGAGGGGGGCTCGATCAATTTTGTCTCCCCGCAGCGCCGTGTCAATGTACACACCCAGCGCGATCGGATGAAAGGGCGCGCGGTGACCGACGCCGGTGCTGTTTTTCAATACGACGCGCTGGAAGAAGGACAGACGTTTGCCGGTTGGGTTCTGGTCGATACCGATGCAGACACCGAGCCGTTGACCGCGCTGTTGCAGACGATCCGTCACATCGGGGGGTCCAGCAACAGCGGCTATGGCCGTGTCTCGGTCGCTGTGGGGGCTGCCATCGACAGCAGCCAGAACTCCTGGAGCGAAACTGCCGTCCCCTACGGCGTTCTCTACCCCGGCGACACCTTGGTGGTGACCCTGCTCAGCGATCTGTTGATCCGTGCCCCTGAGACCGGGAACTACACCTGGGACATACGGCCGGCGTTGCAGAAAGTGCTGGGAGCGGCGCTCGAGTCTGTTCAGGAGACAGGGGACGCAGCGCAGCGCAGCGTCTGGCGAATGGAAGAGGTCGGCGGTTTCAACCGGACCTGGGGGCTGCCGCTCCCCCAGGCGCAGGCCATTGCCGCCGGCAGTGTCTTTGTGTTTCGAACTCAGGAGCTGTTGAGCAGGCAGGCACTTGCTGCTGCGGAATGGCGAGGGATCGGCGAGCGGCGAGCAGAGGGGTTTGGGCGTCTGGCTTTTGGCTGGCAACAGGCGCCAACACTGATGGAGGTTCCCAGCCGGTCAGTGGGCTCAAAACGTAGAACAGCGGAGGTTCAGTTCTCTGAGGGGGCTGCCAAAACGCTGGCAACGCAGATGGCTGTGCGGATGCTGCGCCAAGAACTGGCTCACAAACTGCGCAAGACGGTCTACGACATGAAAATCGAGGGCAAGCCGACCATTTCCAACGCCCAGCTGTCGCGGCTGCGTGTGATCGTCCGTGCAGCACTGCCGGAGGGGGACCTCGAACGGTTGCAGCGCTATCTGCACGACAACATCAAAACGCGACGAGTGGTTCGAGATCAATTTGAACGCACCCATTTTGACACCGGGTTGGGTCAAAAACGGCTGCTGCACTGGCTGGAAGATCTTCTGGAAGATCCTGAGACCGTGTGGAACAAGATCGGCGCACAGAACGCCTCCAAGCGAATCGGCGCCAATCTCGCGGTCGCTGCGCAGGGCAACGAAGCGCTGGCGCGCGAGTATACGCTTCGTCTGGTCGACGGGGTGTTGGCAAGACTGGCCAAAGAGCGACGCAAGGAAGATGGAGGAAACCGATGAGGACACACCCGCTCACGAGGTCTCGGAAAATCTATGAGCGCTGGATCGTCGAGGGGGACCTGGTGTTGGAAACGCCTACGCATCTGGGCAACGGCGACAGCGATGGGGTCGTGGACATGCCGCTGCTGCTCGACGAGGTGACTGGCAGGGCGCTGCTGCCGGGCACCTCGCTGGCTGGGGCACTTCGCAGCTATCTGCGGGAGCACCGTCATGGGTTTGGCAGCCGTCTGACAGACGCTCTGATCGAGTCGCTTTTCGGGGCAGAAAAGGGCAACGACGCCGGCAGCCAGAGCGCGTTGATCGTCGAAGATGCTCTCGGCGAAAAGCCAACTGTCGAGCTGCGCGATGGTGTCCGCATCGATCCGGCGACGCGCACGGCCAAGATGGATTTTGAAAACGGCACAGCGCGCGGCTACAAATATGATCTGGAACTGCTCGAAGCCGGGCTGACGTTTCCACTTCGTTTTGAACTGCTGCTGGGCTCCGACGCCGGGCCTATCACACAGCTGCTGGCTCTGGCGCTCCACGGTCTGGCTTGTGGGGAGATTGCCCTGGGGTTGCGCAAGCGCCGTGGCTTTGGGGAATGCCGGGTGACGCGGTGGCGAGTCCAGCGGTACGACCTCCGACAACCGGCAGATCTGATTGCCTGGCTCACGGCAGAGCACCCTGGCGAGTCCACGGCAGCAATGCAACCGATGGTGGAGGGGACAGAGATCGCTCCTTTGTTGAACGTCTCTCTGGAAGGGGTGGAAGACAAGCGCAGCCTCTGCTCCATCCACGCCGAATGCATTCTGGACGGCTCTCTGTTGATTCGCTCTGGCTTCGGCGAGCAGGATCGTGGGCCCGATGCGGTGCATCTGCACAGTGCCCGAGCGGGAGGAAGACGGGTGCCTGTGCTCTCCGGAACCAGCCTGGCAGGTGCGTTGCGTCATCGGGCTGAGCGTATTCTTGGCACGCTGGGCAACGGGGCCCCTGCTTCCGAAATGCTCGACGATCTCTTTGGCCCGGCCCAAATCACCGGTGATCGGCAGAAGGCCAAAGCCAGCCGTCTGGTGGTCAAAGAAACGGTGATCACAAACCCGGTCGATCGGGTGCAGAATCGGATTCGCATCGACCGTCTGACCGGCAGCGTTCACGGCACAGGCCTGTTCAACGAACAGCCGGTCTTTGGCAAAGAGGACACCCAGGTCAGGGTGGAGCTGCTCTTGCGCGCGCCCAGAGATTCTGAGATCGGGCTGCTGCTTTTGCTGCTCAAAGATCTGTGGACGGGCGACTTGCCGCTGGGAGGGGGCGTGAGTGTCGGACGAGGGCGGTTAAAAGGGGTCCGCGCAGAGATCAAAACACCCCAAGATCCCCCGCTCTCGATTGCGGTCGACCAGGCTGCCAACCGGCTGGCCATCAGCGACCGCGCGGCCCTGGAACGGTATGTCGCAGCCTTGTGTGCGGAGGTGACCCGATCATGAAGCAACCATCTTATGTGCTCCAACAGGTGCCGGTAGACAACAGTTTCGTGGCAGAGCCAGCAAAATGGCTGGTGGCCCAGGCCAGACAACAGGGGCTGCGCTTTTTGCTCGCCCATGCGGACGATGGAGTCATTTGGGGCCGTATCGACGACGATGGACTGCACACCTCTTCCGGGATTGCACCGTCTTCGCCGGTGCTGCGTTCCTCTACCCTCCAGCAGGCCCGACTGTTTGATACGGCAGGCGAATTGTTGGTCTGGCGGAGCGACGACGGCTGGTGTGCGCGGCTGGCCACCGATGGCCAGGAAGCGGCCGAGGCGGTCATCGACGAAGACCAGATTTTGTGGGGGGACACAGCCCAACCTGCGCCCCATGGCTTTACCCTGATGCGCGAAGGTGCCCAAGGAATGTGCCATGCAGTGCCGATTGGGGTGACCCCAGAACAGCTGAAAAAGCATCCCCTGCGGCTGCGCGTACGCCACTATCTGACCGAAAACGAAGATGGCGAGGCCCTGATCGCCTTGAGCCGTCTCGTTCAGCTGTTGTTGGGAAACCAGGAAGGAGGGAGACCATGAGCCTGCCAGTTCACAAAAATCCGTCCAAAGAGCCAGCCAAGGCACCGTATAACTTTGTGCCGTTGCCAGAGAAGGTGGTGACTTTCGACCCGCAGATGCTGCCCGACCAGGGGCGCTTCTATCCGGAGCGTCACACCGGTTCGATCGAGTGCACGATCACGACCGAGTCCCCAGTCTATGTGCGGGCACCGCTGACGCCGGAAGAGTTCGACCGCCAGGAGACGGCACAAGATGCAAAGGCGCCCTGGCGCCAACAGGTGCGCAACAAAGCAGATTTCTTTGCCACCGACCCCGACAAGACGCCCCGCATTCCCGGCAGCAGCCTGCGCGGCATGCTGCGCCAGCTGGTGGAAATGGTCAGCTACAGCAAAGTGCAGTGGGTTTCTGGAGATTCGCTGGTGTATCGTTCAGTCGGAGAGACGACGACGCAGGGTGACCGATACCGAGACCGTGTGATGCGTTCAGACGGATCAGGGGGGCAGCAGTCTGGGAAAACGACCAAATTCTACACGCCGCTGGTCAAGGCGGGGTATATCAAAGACGAGCGCGGCAAGTATTATATTCGCCCGGCACAGGAGATCCAGGGCACAACCTTTGCCCGTATCCGTATCGGCGATATTCCTGTTTCCCTCAAACCGATTCAGGGGTGCCAGAATGCCCAGGAGATCTGGTTTCGACCTGGCCCCTATGAATACCAAGATGTGCGCGGCGGGTTTTTGCGCATCAAACGCGCCCGTGTGCTCGGCCTCGCAGCGCACCAGGCGCCCGGGTTGATTCAAGGCGCACTGGCACGCAGCGGGGCGATGAATTCAAAACGCACCGAAGCGGTGGTCTACCCACCCGACCTAAATGCTCAGCTGCTGCCGATCCAAGATGATCTGGTGGCTGTTTACAAGGATCAGGTCAGCCAGGAGCAGGAAAAACTGTTGGGCAAAGAGGGGGTGTTGCGCGACGGACAGCCCATTTTTTATCTTGTCGAACATGGGCAGCTTGTCTTCTTTGGACATACGATGATGATGCGGCTGCCCTATCCCTACACGCCGATCGACTTTGTCCCGGAACAGCTGCGTCGTGAAAGCGATCTCGATTTGGCCGAAGCCATTTTTGGCTATACCAAATCGACCGGCGAAGGAAAAGCGCGCGCCTACGCCAGCCGCGTCTTGGTCGGCGACGGTCTTTTGGAACCGGGGCAATCCGACATCTGGCTGAGCCAGACGCCGATCGTGCCCAAGATTCTGGGCAGCCCCAAACCGACCACCTTTCAGCACTACTTGACGCAGCAGACACCTGATCCGGGTGCGAAGAATCGCAGAGATCTGTCGGACTACACCGATCCGCGGAAGAGCGTCATTCGGGGGCACAAGCGCTACTGGCATCGCGGCAAGATTGTAGGGGCGGACATTCAGGAGGCGTCGGAACGATTGAAGGATGAACGTGGCCGAGAGAAAGAGCAGGACACGCAACACACCCAAATTCGGCCAGTCCGTGCTGGGGTCCGCTTTCGCTGGCGTCTGGAGTTTGAGAACCTCTCGGATGCAGAACTGGGTGCGTTGTTGTGGGCGTTGAGGTTGCCTGGAGCCTTGGACAAACAATACCGTCACAGCCTCGGCATGGGGAAACCGTTCGGAATGGGGGCCGTTCAAATCGACGCTGGCTTGACGTTGGGTGATCGGCAACGTCGCTATCGAGCGCTTTTCGACGGGGAACAGTGGTGCGAGGGCAGTGTCGAAGCCAGCGCCCGGATCGACGAGTTTATTGCGGTCTTTGACAAACTGATTCGGAGTCAGATCGGTGCTGCAAAGCAGGCCAGACTGAGCGACATTGAACGCATCCAGATGTTGTTGCGTATGTTGGAATGGCCTGGGCCGGACAAGAGGCTGACCGAATACATGCAGATCGAGCAGCCTGTGCCAGGCGAGCGCAACAAGAAAAACGAATACAAGGGGCGGCCTGTGCTCCCCGATCCGCTGCACATCGATTTGGAGCGAATGACCGAGCACACGACTCGCCAATCGTCTTCGGTCCCCTCTGCACAGCGTGGACCGAGTGTGGGGGCGTCACAGCCTGGGGCGGAGAGGAAATCCACCTCTGCGCAGAACCCATCAGTGGAAAAACCTGCCGCCAGGCAAGAACCGGAACTCTGCCATCCAGCGTCGATCGAGGAGATCCAGCCAGGAATGTATCTGGAGGGCAGGGTGGTGCGTGTTGAGTCCAACCGTGTGGTGGTCGAGATCTGTGGCCAGGATGCCTCGCTGACCAAAGATCGTATTAAACTGCCGAGCCATGACATGGCCGATCTGGAGGAGCGGTTTCCTGTCGGAAAAATCATCCGAGTTTTTGCGGGTGATGTGAGCAAGAAAGGGCGACTTCAGCTGAGTTATGAGGAGAGCTTATGAGCACCCTTCTTTCTCTTGTCGGCGAACAGCCGATGCCGATCCTGCTGCCCTCTCGCTTTTTGCAGCCAGAGCGGACATTGCTGGTCTGCACGGAACGTTCACGTTCTGTGGCAGCTCGGTTGCTGCGGTTGCTGCCGAATGCCGTTTGTGAAGAGATGGACCCATACGAACTGCCGACGATCCTGGCTCAGCTGGCAGAGGTGGCGCCAGCCGACCAGCCGATGCTTGTCAATCTGACCGGCGGCACCAAAATGATGATGTTGGGTGCCTTTGCGTTGGCGATGCAGCGTGATTGGGATTTCGTCTATCTGGAGAGTGAACGTTCGCCTGCGGCGCTCTATCGCTACACATCGGCCAGTGGCAAGTTGCGGCTCAAGGAAAAGGTGCGGTTGCCTGCGCTGATCACATTGGAGGAGTATCTCCACGCTCACCTGCCAGGCTTTCACAGCCAAGGTTTCAGCCCGACCAAGGGGGGACAATTTGAGAAAGCCGTCTATGATGCGCTGCTGCCCGAGGTAGACGAGATATTGGCTGGGGTGCGCCCCGAGGGCATTGCCGATCAGATCGAGATGGACCTGGTGATCCGTATCGGCAACCAGGTGGGTGTCGCAGAGATCAAGTGTGGCCGTATGGAGCGTCCTAAACAGGGCATCGACCAACTGTCGACAGCAACCAGCCGCGAGTATCTGGGGACATACACTGCGCGTTTTCTGATCACGGATACCCCCTTGCCAGTTCGCATTGAGCGGCTGGCAAAGGAAAAACAGATCGGTGTGGTAACATTGGACAGATACTGGCGAGAGGCCGCCTCATTGGCATCGGGCGATCGACAGCAGTTGGTGGAGGCTGTGCGTAGACGGCTGGCCCCG
Source organism: Chloroflexota bacterium (assembly GCA_018969295.1). GTDB lineage: Bacteria > Chloroflexota > Anaerolineae > Caldilineales > Caldilineaceae > Caldilinea. Next base: position 36,752 of record JAGWYN010000040.1, read on the forward strand.
AGATGAGCGACAGTGCACGCAGGTCAGTCCACCAGACGCTGAACAAATATAGGTCGCCGAGGAAACAAGCGCTCTTTGTTAAATTACAGACAGGAACCCCACCATGATGCGTACTCTCTTTGCATCCGTCATCGTTTTTGTGTTGATGGCTTCCACAAACATGGCAGCTTCTGCCAACGACGACTATCTGGTGCCGATCATCGTAGGCGGCAAGACCTTCACACTGACGATCTCGGTGGGCGAGACGAATGTCAGCGTGCGTGTGAGTGACCCATCTGTTTCGCTGGGGAAAGTGACCAAGGCAGAGCGCAGCAGCCCAGCGATCGAGAATCTGCTGGAGGAGCCCTCCGCACGCACGCCAGAAGCGGCGTCTGCCAACGGCAATGCCAACCTGCGTGGCGGGCCGGGCACCAGCTATCCGGTCGTCGGCAAAGTGAAAGAAGGAGAAACGCTGGTGGTCCAGGCCCGCAATCAGGCTGGTGACTGGCTGCAGCTGACAAACAATGCCTGGATCGCAGCATTTTTGGTCGACAACGCCCCCTCTGCGACCGATCTGACAGTTGCAGCAGAAATACCACTGGTGCCGGCACCAACAGCGGCTCCGGTGGCAGACAGTGCAGTGGAATCTACAACAGATGCGTCTGCCAGCATTGTGCCGATCGGGACAGAAATCGAGGGAGGAGGCTGGCGTTTCAAGGTTTCTGCAGTGCACAAACGCAAGGCTGTCTATTTCTACGATGAGTCCTATATTGCCATGGGGCGCTACCTGATCGTTGTGATCGATGCAACCAATCTGCAAAGTGGCACAGATTACTTCGACCGCAACATCGCCCCATGGGTGACTGATATGGCGGGCAGCGAGTACAGCGCCCGCGGCACCGCCAGCGGGTACGCTCGCTGGCAATACGGCGGTTTGAGCAGTTTGTACACAGATGTCAATCCTGGCAATTTTGTACGGATCGCCTTTGCTGTGGATCTGCCTGACAGTACGGGCAGGGTCTTGTTGAGCACTGCGGTCGGCAAATGGATTGACCTGGGTGACTTTTCTGCCATGCAATCGGAGGATAACTGAACGATGGTTGTTCTCAACTTTTCTCATCCTCTGACCGACGCGCAGTGCGGCCAGATCGAGAGGCTGGCAGGTCAGTCGATCGCCGACCTGCGCAGCGTGCCAACACAGTTTGACGAACAGCAGCCCTTTGTCCCCCAGATCGACGCGCTGGTCAATCAGGTTGGTTTGACAGCCGAGCAGTGGCAGACGGCGTCGATCCTGGTCGTGTTGCCGTCGCTGAATTTTATTGCCGCTGCACTGCTGGCAAATCTGCATGGACGTATGGGGTATTTCCCGTCTGTGGTGCGCACGCGTGCGGTGGCAGAGAGTCTGCCAAGACGCTATGAAGTGGCAGAACTGCTAGATTTGCAGACGGCACGGGACAGGGCACGGCGAGTGCGGCAGTAAGGCGGATGCAGTGAGGCGGTACTGGCCAGAAACATCCACCCAAAAAGGAGAGAAGATGTCCAGAAAAGAAGGTTCACGACAACAAAGCTGGGCTGTACGTGTCGTTGTGCTGGTCGTGGCTTTTGCATCGACCCTGATCTTGCCTGTTCAGGCGTGGTTCCCTGTTGCTGTCAACCCGACGGTCGCAGAGATGATCGCCCAGGTCGAGACAGCCACGTTGCTGGACATTGTCAGACAGTTGAGCGGCGACACGCCGGCCTTGATTGGGGGGCAGCCCTATACCTTTGTGACCCGCGAGAGCACCTCCGGTGAGCCTGTCCGCAAGGCGACCCAGTTTGGTTTTGAGTCGCTGCAAAAGACTGGGCTGGATGTGCGCTATCAGGCGTGGAACGCATGCGGCCTGGTGGGGCGGAATGTGGTCGCAGTCAAAACAGGGGCCAGCATCCCGGAAGAAAACGTGCTCGTCACGGCCCATCTCGACAGCATCAGCGAGGAGGACGCTGCACCAGGCGCCGACGACAACGGCAGCGGCTCAGCGGCTGTCATGGCCATGGCGGAGATCCTGGCCCCGTATTCATTCCAGCGTACGTTGCAGTTTGTTCTTTTTACGGGCGAAGAACAGGGACTTTGTGGAAGCGAATATTTTGCTGAGCAGGCTCAGAACGACCGGGTCGACATCGTTGCCGTCTACAATATGGACATGATCGCCTACGACTCGGATCAGGACCCGATTCTGCTGTTGCACACACGCCCGACCCACCATGCCGGCTACGCAGCCGACGCTGCGATCGCCAACACCTTCATCGCTGTCGTGGACGACTACGGGATGCAAGGAAAGCTCTCTCCTCAAATTTTGGCCGATGGCAGTGAGATGAGTGACACCTTTTCGTTCTGGGAGGCAGGTTTTCCAGGTGTGCTGGCCATCGAAGACGACGGGCCGGTTTCGGACGACTTCAATCCCTACTATCACTCTGCCGACGACACAGTCAGTGCCTTCAACTTGACCTACTACACCAATTTTGTCAAGGCATCGGTGGGTACCGTGGCATTGCTGGCCGGCGTTGCTCCAGCCGGTACACCGACGCCAGAACTGACGCCTGTAGGGCCGTACAAGCTGCATCTGCCATCAGTTGCTCGCTAAACAGCGGCTGTTGTAAACCCCAGTACCGCGGTCTCATCGGGGGCACCCGCGGTGTCATTCTGGGCACCCGCAAGGGGTGCCCCTACAGGG
>JAGWYN010000088.1 GCA_018969295.1 Chloroflexota bacterium
CCACCACAGCCTTCAACGAGATCATGCAGGGCGCCGACATTCAGAGCACTTTGGACACGCTGACTGCCTTTGCCAACGAGCAAGAAGAGACGATGATGGCAGAAGCCAAGTAAACAGCAGCACAGGAAAGAACTACGGCGGGGGGGCGAAGTTTCGCCCCCCCGTCTGTGTGAAGAGGGGGGGGGAAGAAATGAACGGTGCCCGACGCCATTCGCAGATCAGCCGATTGATTCCTTCGCTTGAAAAGCTCCGAGCCGACGCGCTGGCCCTTGTCGAAACCCACACCGACGTTTTCTACAAAATGGAGGCGATGGAAAATCACAGCGCACGCAACCTCTTGCATTACCTGGCGATACGCCAGCAAGATATTCGCAAGCTGCAAAGCGACCTGAGTTCACTCGGTCTCAGTTCGCTTGGCGGCCTGGAGTCGCATGCGTTGGCGACCTTGAACGCAGTGGACATCGCCTTGCACAGCCTCGCCGGTGAGAGTGCGCCGAAGTTCTTGCCCGAACCGCCTGTCGACTACGTGACGGGACCGCTGATTTTGCGAGAACGAACGCAGGCGTTGCTTGGCATGCCCTCTGGCAAACGGTCGGTGCGCATCATGGTCACCATGCCCAGCGAGGCCGCCACCAGTTATCGTCTGGTGCGAGAATTGCTCGGCTCTGGCATGGATGTGATGCGAATCAACTGCGCCCACGATGACCCCCAGGCGTGGCTGGCCATGATCGAGCATCTGCATCGCGCCGAACGCAAGTTGGGACGTCCTTGCAAAATCTACGCCGATCTGGCCGGGCCAAAGCTGCGCACAGGCCCGATCGAAGCCATCGGCCGCATCCTCAAGATCTGCCCGACACACAATCTGCGCGGAGAGGTGCTTCAAAAGGCACAGCTGCGCTTCGTCGAAGATCAGGGGGAGGGTGTGACCGCCACCACAACACCGCCGACCGTGCCGCTTTCGCCCTCTCTTTTGCAAAAAGCGCAGGCTGGCGATCGGCTGGCTTTCGAGGATGCGCGCGGCCGCAGCCGAAGCCTGACGCTTCTTCAAAAAGACGCTGCCGGTTGTTTTGCCGAGACCGACCGAACCTGTTACTTAGAAACAGGGGCAACCGTTCGTCTTTTGCGCGATGAGCAGGAAATTGCTTCTGGGGCGATCGGCCTGTTGCCTGAAGTGTCGCCTCCAATTCTTGTCAGGCAGGGAGATTGGTTGTTGCTCACGCCGGACTCGATACCTGGTCGAAATGCACTGCTCGATCGCCACGGTGGCGTCGTCGAAAGGGCGCGGATTGGCTGTACGTTGCCTGGCGTCTTCGCAATGGCAAAACCGGACGACAAAATTTGGTTCGACGACGGCAAGATCGGCGGCCGGATCGTGGAGGTTCAACAGAACCAGCTTGTGATTTCGATCACACAGACCGCCCTGAAGGGAGGGCGTCTGCGCGCAGAGAAAGGGATCAACTTGCCGGACACCCAGTTGAATACTCCTGCGTTGACCGAGCAGGACCTTGCCAACCTCGCCCTGCTGGCACCACATGTCGACATGGTTGGGCTTTCTTTTGTCCATCGTGCGGAGGATGTGCGTTTGCTGCAAGCAGAATTGGAGAGACTGGGTGCTTCGCACCTGGGGATTGTGTTGAAGATAGAGAATCGACACGCATTTGAGAACCTGCCCACAATTCTGTTGGCTGGGCTTGAAAAGCCGCCGATTGGCGTCATGGTGGCGCGCGGCGATTTGGCCGTGGAGGTCGGATTTGAGCGGCTGGCCGAGGTGCAGGAAGAGATTCTCTGGCTGTGCGAAGCAGCGCATATTCCTGTGATTTGGGCGACGCAGGTGCTGGAGAACATGGCGAAGAGCGGGAGACCGTCGCGTGCCGAGGTCTCCGACGCGGCCATGAGCGGTCGCGCCGAGTGCGTTATGCTCAACAAGGGGCCCTATGTCGATGAAGCGGTTCGTTTTCTGGCCGGCGTGCTCGAACGCATGGAGGCGCATCAATCCAAACGACGCAGCATGATGCGTCGGCTGGCTATCTCGCGCGTCCAGCCATAAAGATCCGCCACACAACTTTCCGCGTTGCAGATGCATATCCCCGAGCCATTCAAGGGGCTTGAAGTCGGGTCGCGGGAATTTTTTGAATCAAGGGCCTGTCGTCGGGGCCGTTTTCTGCCCCAGCAGATCCTCCAAAAAATTCGCCCGGTTGAACTTTTGTTCCAGGAAGCGCCCGTGTGCCAGCAGTTTTTGCGTATCGTTGGCGCTGAGGTCAACCACAACCTCTTTCATCTCCCGATCCAGAATATCGAGCTGCTCGTTGAGCAGCTGGCGTGCCGTCTTGCCGTTGCGCACAGGGTGCAGATTGGCAAAGGCAGAGGGGAGCGAGAGATAGTTCTCGAGCGCCGTCGGCAGATACTCGAAGACCGTCTGGCGGATCGTGAAAACGTTGCGGTCGCCGAGGTTGCTCACCGCGAGGATTGGCAGGATCGAGACGATCGACGCCTGGATGCTCTCGACTTTGACAAGCAACTCGGCGGGCGTGTGTTTGCGAATCTTGCGCACCAGCGCGTCGAGCTGTGCCCGAATCTCTTCTGCGGAGACCTGTGTCTGAATCGACAGGTCGTATTTCGTCTGCTTGGGGGTTACCAGAACGCCGATCAGATAGAGCCCCACGACGATGAACAGCCAGAAATCCAGGACAAGGCCCCCCCAAAAGAGCAACAGCCCCACCAGCCCAAGCAGTGAGCCGACGATATTGGGCGTGCTGTAGAGAAAGAGCAAGAGACTGTCGCGTCTACGCATCGAATTTTTCCCTCAAGGGCAGGCGATCGGGGAAATCGCCTGCCCGGCGGTTACTGATAGCCCCGGATTTCCTTGAAGATTGTGCTCAGCGGCTCTTTTTGTGCGTCGAAAAGCCGTCCCCCGGTCAACTCGGCAATGCCCGACATCTCGCCCTGATTGGCGTCCCCAAACAAAATTGTGAAGACGGGCACATTCTGCAATTCGGGCGGCAGCGAGCGGTGCCATTGGGCGAACTCTTGGTACGATGGGCCCTCGTTGTTTTCTCCGTCGCTCATCAAGACAATCGAATAATACCGTTGGGGGTCGGTCGGGTAGGCGGCGTCGACGGTTTCGTACGCCTTGCGCAGCGCCGTATAGATCGCTGTCCCGCCGCCCGCGGTCAGGTCCTCGATGGCTTGGCGGATGGCGCCCATGTCGCTGCCCTGGCCGGTCGGGTCGTCGACGGTGAAGTTGGTCACCTCCTCGACGTCGGCGCTGAAGGGCACCATGGTGATGATCTCGCGGCTGCGAAAGCGGGCAAACTGTCCGGTCAGGCTGGTGTCGAGGCCGGTCAACCCAAGCAGGGCTGTGCGCAGGTCGCGGAGGCGGTTGCCGTCCATCGAGCCGCTGACGTCGAGCACGTATACTGTATGGGCTGGGCGGCGCTGCTGATCCAGATAGCCGTCGATCAGCCGATCGAGCACCTGGACATCGTTTGGAAAGGGCAGTTCGACCAGCACTTGCTTGGGAAAGCGGTCGCCCGTCTCCACCTGTAGATTTACCGGGCGGCGCAGCGTGCGCTCCATGATTGCGCGCTGCATCTCTGGCTTGCGCAGATAGTCGACCAGTTTTTGATACTGTTCCCGTTTGTCGGGGTTGATCAGCAGCAGCGGATAATCTGCCGTGATGATGCCTTCTTTGGGGTAGATCAGGTAGAGCTTTTCGGCGAGTTGGTTGTCCTGGTTGAGTTGCAGGAGCACCGACTCGTAGTTGATCAGCCCATCGATGCGGTCTTGGTTGGCCACGTAGGCGTCGGCCAGCCAGCCCGAACTGCCGGCGGTCAGCACCTGGCCGGCGAAGAACCTGCGCAGGGCCTCGGTGTTGATCTCTTCCACGCGCAGCGCGTCTCCTGTTTGAGCCAGCGCCGACGCCACGCCGACCAACGCTGAAAAGCCAGAATTGGAGGAGGCCGGGTTGGTCATGGCAAAGCGCAGTTCGCCCGCTGCGGCTTTGTCGGCAATGTCGCGCCAGGTCACGTCGGGGGCATCGATCCAGCCCCAGGCGCGGGCCTTGCTCTCTTTGACGCCCATCACCACCGGGGAGAGCATGATCTTCTCCTGGGCGCGGATCCGGTTGTTGACTGCTGTGAGCAGGGTGAGGTACTTGGCATGGGAGAACCAGGCCAGGTCGACGATCTGGCCGCTCATCAGCCGGTCGGCGCCTTCCAGCGTGCCCACATATTCGAACTCCAGCCGGATGCCTGTATCGCTTGCGATGCGGTCGAGGAGCGGTTCCAGGTCGCGCACTTCGGAGCCTGCGAGCACGGTCAGCTTTTCTTCGCCGCCAAAACAGCCGCTCAGCGCGAGGGCAGAGGCGAAGAGGCAGAGAGCGAGCCAGCGCCAGGGCTGCATGCGGGTCTGTCCTGCAGCCGGCTGTGTCTTCTGTACGGCGATCATATGTTCACAACCCGAGCGTCGTCGCCCGCAACCTGGACATCGGCGACTGCTGCGGCCGCCGTTTCTGCGCGCACCCGGTCCAGGTAGCTTTGTGATTTGCGCACTTCAGCGGAGAGCGTGGTCACACTTTGCTGCATGACGCCCAGCGCCTGCTGTTTGTAGGCGGAGATCATGTCAATTGTCTCGTAGATATTTTTGAAGGCCAGTTGGAGCTTTTCGAGGCTGACCGTTGCGCCTGCTGCCTGTTCGTAGACTTGTGCCGACTGTGTGCGCAGCATTTCAGAGGTCGAGGCGATCATAGAGCCGGTTGTTGTGTTGAGGGCGTTGATCTGGTCGAGGACCAGTTTCTGATTGGCCAGGGCCTGTGCCACGATCACGGCTGTGCGCAGCGCCGAGACGGTGCTTGTCGTGGCGCGATCGACGCCTTTGATCAATTCCAGATTGTTTTTGCGCACAAGGTCAAGGGCCAGGTACCCCTGGATGCTGATGGCGAGTTGGGTGAGCAGATCCTGCACCTTTTGGCGCACAGCGAAGAGCATTTCTTCTTTGACCACCCGCGCCTTTTCCGGGTCGTTTTGTTCGAGTGCGGCGATGCGCTGGCTGATGGCCGTATCGATCTTGCGCCCGACATAGACATACTGCTGAAGATAGCCCATCGTATTCCAGAGGTTGACCTTTTCTTCTTCGATTGCGGCGTTGTCCTTCATCAACTCATCCTGGCCGTGGTAGAGGGCGTTGAGGATGGCGTTGATGTGGCTTTGTGCCGACTGATAGCGCAGAAAGTAGTCGCGCACCTTGTCGCCAGCTGGAATGAGGCCAAAGAGTTTTTTGGGGGCCAGCAGGTCACCTTGTCGTGCCGGGTCGAGATCTTCAACGGTTTTGCGCAGGTCGACCATGGCGCGTGTCACCGGCGACTTGTCATCGAAAAAACCTGACGCCATCGACTGCATCGGTCGATCCAACATGCGATTGGAAACGTTGGCGGATGCGCGGATCTGGTCGTTGCCGAGGTTGTGGATTGTCTGCACCTTCTGCACAAAGGGGGGGCTGTTCACCTCGCTCTGCACGACGACCTCTACGAACTCGGCCACCTTCTGGTCAAGCGCTGTCACGGTGGAGGGGTTGAGCCGGGTCATCCCTTCCGCCTGCACCGGCGTCACGGCGGGAACGGGGTCGGGCGGCGTCAGCGGCGCGGGTTGCAGCGATTCTGGCGGCGTCAAATTGAACGACATCAATCAACTCCTTTTGGGGTGGTTATGCGTACTGCTCACTGCATGCTGCTCTGAATCGACTGAATCATATATTCCAGCATTTCGAACGTCGGCGTATCGGCGACGTTGAGGAGATCGGCTGGCACCTCCTGGCTTTTGAAAAATTCCTGAAAATAGGCGCTTTCTGTATTGCGAAAACCGTACTCCACTGCCAGGCGGCGCAGTTCTTCGTCGGTGGCCAGCGCCTCGCCCAACCGTTTGCCATTTTCCGTCAGCGGAACGAGCACATGCTTGGTATAAATGGCGGGGTCAGGGTACATCAGCACCATTTCGGGGCGAATGCTGCCGTCGGTGCGCGCAGCCTCGGCCAGAAACTGCGACTCGTAGATCATCACAAGGGGTGCCTTGCCCATTCCCATCACCAGATAGTCCTCAAATGGCTCTTCGGAGGAGTAGCCGGTCAGCCCTTGTTTGACAAAGAGTTCGGTGACGAGTGGCAACAAGGCATCGGCCTGGGTGCGGTTTTGGACAACGGCTGCGCCATTTGCGACATAGCTGGCAAGCGCCAGGTACATTGCCGCCGAATTCGAGCGTCGGATATCGGTCGAGTTGATCAGGATGCTGCGGTTGGCGTCGAACACCTGGTTGTTTTCGAGCTGGTTCCAGCGTTTGCCCTCCTTCACAAGTTCCAGAAAGCGTGCCATTTCCAGGTGGTAGTGCCCTTCCACCAGACGGGCAACGCCATTGGTGGCCAGGAGATCGGCGATCGGTTGCCACGTCGCCACCGTCATCGGTGTAAAGAAGACATCTTCGCCCTGAGTGCTGAGCTTCCAGTCCTGGCGGATTTTTTCTGCTGCGGGCACGCCTGCCGGAAAACCGAAGTCATAGGGTTCGTTGCGCAGCTTTTCCGAAATCTCGCGCGAGCCCACCTTTTCATAGCGGACCTGGATGCCGAGCCGATCCAGTGCCCGCTGCACCCGTTCGTCGCGGAAGAATTCTTCTTTTTCGGAGCCGATCAGCCCGCTGACCAGGATCTTCGGGTTGAAGATCGGGCTATTGCGGATGGAGATCACCAGCGCCGCGCCGACGCCCAGGATGAGGAGCGCGCTCAAAAGAGGGCCAAGCCAACGTCTGTTCAAACAACACCTCCGCCTTGCTTTTAGGGGGTGAAGCACTTTGAATCGACAAATTTCCCCTGGAGAGTCTACACATTTTTTATTAACGTTGCATTAACGGGCCTGCAGGGATTCCTGGGCACCCGCCTGTAGGGGCGCCCTTTGCGGTCGGCCCTTGTTTTGTCGATCAGAAAGCGCGTCACTTGATCATCAAAAAGCGCGTCAGTTGGATGGATGAAAGATTAAAAGAGACCATGAGAAAGCGCGTCAATAGATCATGATGACGCGTCACCTGGCTGCTGCTGACGCAGTATAGACAGCAAAGTCTCATAGGCAGGCGGCCACTTCGCCCGCCACTCACGCAGCGGCAGCGCATGCTCAAACGCACCCGGTCGCTCAAGCCGCAGCGCCAGATAATGGAGCGGATCCAGAATGTCCTGCTGGCGCGCATAGCTGCGCGGGTGCGTGGCAATCAGCTGGTTGTCGGCCAGCACTTCGATGATGAATGGAGAGGTGCGCAGCGTGAGATGTTTGCGAGCTTTGTCGGCGGGCACGGAATAGCGGTTCGTCTCGAAGGTGACCTGGCCGTACCCGTTCAGGGTGACTTCCCGGCTCACACAGCATGCAAATGGATGCGCTGGCAATCGATCCCAGGGTCAAAGACCAGCGGCAGATAGAGCGCCGACCGCCGCACCGCCTTACGCCGCCTGCTCACATAGGCGCGCACCGTCGATTCCGCCCCTTGATAGCCTGTCTCACGCAGAGCACGATAGATCTTCCTGCTTGTATAACGCTGCTTGCGCAGCAGACGCTCATTCTCCACCAGCATCGCCTCGATCTGCTCCTTGTACGCACCCAACACCGGCGCATCTTTCGCCTGGCTCAGTTGATACGGCTGCGGTTCTGACTGTTCCAGCGCTTTGTGCAC
>JAGWYN010000089.1 GCA_018969295.1 Chloroflexota bacterium
TGCGGGTAGGGCCAGTTCCTGGGCAGAACCCTGCTCGCCATAACGCTGCAGTCGCGCCACATAGCGGGCATCAGGGCGCAGGGCGATCTGGCGCTCCTCGCCCGGGTGGAGCAGCTCTGCCCGCAGCCGGGTCGCCTGTGTCTGTACGTCCTCGTCCTGGCTCAGGTCGATGCAGCGCGGCTGGAGCTCTGGATGTTCCAGCACTATCACCTTGCCCAGCCCCCACAGAGCAGACTGAAGCACCCCGGAGAGGGGTTCGGCAGGTCCGACCGGCTGGCTGTCGCGCGTGACCAGCCAGAAGCCTGTCGGCTCGACCTGGGCCTGCAGCAGCGCCTGCGCCAGCTGCAGCGCCGAGGCAACTGCCGGCTCCGCAGCTGCGACGAGATCGAGGGGAGTTTTTTCGTCCAGATCTGCTCTCTGGCGCAGCGCCGCAGGGAGCGCTGGGGTGTCCAGACTCCACAGATGCACGACGCCGTGCAGACGGGGGAGCCGCGCTGTGCCGGTGCGACCTGCAGGCTGCCAGCTGCTGGCGAGCAGCTGCTGCCACTCCTGGGCAGGTGCGGACGGCTCCAGAGAGAGCGCACCCTCCGGCGGTGGAGCAGAGTGTGCGGCATAGACCAGCTGCACAAGGTCACCCTGCTGGCGCAGCTGGCTGGCCAGGGCCGCCCCGACCCCCTGCCTGTCTGCCAGAATCAGCCAGCTCTGCTCTGGGAGTCTGGAAGGCAGGGAATCCGCCTGTGCCACGATGACGGCCTGGCCAGCCTGCTCCAACACGGCAACGTCGACAAAGCCGTGGGCAGACAACTGCTGCCGCCAGCCCTCTGCGCTCAGCAGCGGGTGTCCCTGGCGCTCGTCGGCGTAGCGCCACCAGCCGTCGGTCAGCCCAAAGGTCAGATCCAGCCAGCGGCGGCGCTCGGTCGCTTCCAGCAGCACCAGCTGTCCGCCCGGCTGCAGCAGCTGGCGCACATGTGCCAGTGTCTGTCCCAGGTCGCGCGTGGCGTGCAGCACGTTGGCAGCAACCACCAGATCTGCCTGGTATGGCTGGAAGCCCTGAGATACAGGTTCTTGTTCGATGTTCAGCGGCTGGTAGTGGACGAAGGGAAAGGCGCTGAAGCGTTCCTGGGCCTTGTTCAGGAAGGTGGGACCGATATCGGTGAAGATGTACTCGACCCGATCGGCGGGCAGCAGGGGCAGCAGTCCAGCTGTGGTGCCGCCGGTGCCCGCTCCGATCTCGAGGATGCGCAGCCCACGTCCGGCCGGCAGATGTGCGCAGGCACTGCTCACTACCGCCTGCACCAGCCCATTCAACATGCGTGCTGTAGGCGTGTCGCTGTAGAGCTGAGCGGCCTCTGTGGCATCGCCCCCTGGGAAAATGAGTTCGAGCGGCTCCTGAGCGCCGCGCAGCACATCGTGCAGGTGAGCAGCACAGCGTCCCAGCAGGCGCAGTTCCGGTCTCTCGCCATGCTCCATCTGGAGAGCAGCCAGGAGTTCGGCCGGCTCTGTGGTTTCGGGCGTGCGCAGAACCTGCCAGCCAGCTGGCACAGGCTGCAGAATGGCAGCTTCGACAAGCATCTCCAGGAGCCGTTCCAGCAGCCGGCGGTAGGTTGGCAGCAGACTGAGCTTGCTGGCAACGTGCTCGCTGCGCCAGAGCGCGCCTGGCACCAGCTGCACACCGGCTTTGCACAAGGCAGCCAGCACGGAAACCAGGCTCACCTCCTCCAGCGCAGCATGCAGCGCAGCATCTCGGCTGCGTTCTGCGTCGGACACCTGTGCCAGTGCATGGGACCGCCACGCCGCAGCCTGTTGGTCGGGGAGCGGCAAAAACTCGGGGGTCAGGCCGAAGTAGGGACGCTGCTGCCAGTCGACCGTGTAGAGCCATTCCTGCCACGCGGCACGGCCACGGATGGCGGCAGCAGACGCGACACGCATCTGGAACCCTGTGATCTGGGCCACCGTGCTGCCCGCTGCATCCAGCAGCACGAGGTCGTAGCGGTCGGGCGCACGCTGGACGACATGGCACCACCACTCCCCCGCCGTAGCTGCACGCTGCACGGCCACAGATTCCAGTGCAAAGGGAAGCAGGGTCCCGCCGGACGCGCTGAGCAGCACTGCCGCCTGGAAGCAGCCATCCAGCAGACCGGGGTGGAGCAGGTAGCCCTGCAGACTCTCCACAGCAGGCGGCTGTACCAGCCGAACCAGCAATTCCGGCGCCGTAGACGCACTCCGCCACGCTGCCCCCAGCCAACGGAAGCTGGGACCGTGCGCAATCTGTGCGGCTTCCAGGCCCGTATAGAAAGAGGGCAGGTCCATCGGCCGGCTGCAGCGCCGCTGTAGTGCGGCCAGGCTGGCTGACGGCTCTGTTGGGGGCGTCCAGGGCACTGCCCGCCCACTCGCATGGGTGGCGGTCTTTTCGGGCAGCGCGGCTGTCTCTGAACTGGCCGGCAGCAGGCTGACCAGCTGGAAGGTATGTGCTGCCTGCTCAGCCTTGAAAAGCGCCTGCACGCTGCGCGACTGGCCCTCCGACAGCACCAGCGGCTGGGGCAGGATGACATCTTCCAGCTTCAGCGCCGTCCCCTCCCCCAGACAGAGCTGGGCCGCGTGCAGTGCCAGTGCAATCTGGCCGGCTCCCGGAGAAACGACCTCCCCATAGACCCTGTGGTCGGCCAGGAAGGGCAGGGTCTCTACGCTGAACTCGGTCTCGAAAAGCACGGTCTGCAAGGCAGGCAGAGGGGTCATCTGGTCGATGAGCGGGCGCAGCGACGCAGCAGCCCGTCTGGATGGGCGGCTCTGCACCCAGTAGCGCTGGCGTTGGAAGGGATAGGTAGGCAGCGCCACCTTGCGCCGGCTGTACCCGCGGTCGAAGCCTTCCCAGTCGATGGTGCTTCCCCGCACATAAAGCTCACCCAGGCTGCTCAGCAGCTGCTGCCAGTCACTTTGGCCAGGGCGAAGCGAGGGCAAAAAAGCCGTTCCCCCTGTCCCCTGATCACTGTTCCCCACTGCCTCCTGACCACTGGCCACTGACCACTGGCCACTGTCCCCCCCTGCCATGCCCAGCAGCGTCGCCTGGGGTCCTACTTCCAGAAAAATGTCCGTGCCGGCTGCATGCAGCGTCGCAACTCCTTGCGCAAACTGCACCGTGTTGCGCAGGTGCGCACGCCAGTAGCTGGGCTGGGTCAGCTCCTCGGTAACCCACATCCCTGTCATGCTGGAGACGACAGGCAGCCTCGGCGCAGCCAGCGGGGTCGCGCGCACCGCTTCCTCGAATTCATCCAGCACTGGGTCGAGCATGGGGGAGTGTGCTGCCACAGGAATCGCAAGCCGCCGGGTTTTGAAGCCAGCGCCCTGCAGAGCCTGCGTGATGGCAGCCACCGAGACACGTGCCCCCGAGACCACCACGCTGAGCGGGCCGTTGACGACACCGATTGTGGCGTCCGGGTAAGGTTCGACAAAGGGCGCCACAGCTCGGGCCGAAGCCATCACGGCCACCATCTCGCCCTCTGTCCGTTCCATCAACTGTCCGCGCCGGGTCACCAGGCGCAGACCATCCTCCAGACCGAGAACGCCTGCCACGTAGGCTGCGGCAAAGTCGCCCAGGCTGTGTCCGAGCACGGCATCAGGTGTAATCCCCCATCCCCGCCAGAGCTCCGCCAGCGCACATTCCAGCGCGTAGTTGGCTGCCTGTCCGCAAGGGTGGGAATTCATCAGGTCGTGGGTCTGGCTGGAGGCTGTCTCGGTGTCTGGCGTCGGATAGAGCAGATCCACCAGGGAACGGCCGTAACATGCCTGGAAGGCCTGGTCGCAGCGGTCGAGGATGGCGCGGAACACGGGCTGGGTCTCGTAGAGCTCCCGCCCCATGCCACTGTACTGTGCACCCTGCCCGGTGAAGAGGAAGGCAATCTGCGGGGTCTCTTGCTGCGCCGCCACAACACCTCGCTGTATCCCCTTTTCACCCGTGCCGGCTGCGACCAGTTTTTCACCCAGTTCAGCGACCGACCCTGCCACCACGCTCACTCGGTGGCTGAAGTGGCTGCGCCCCACATGGCTCGTGTAGGTCAGATCCCCCAGATCGAGATCGGAGTGTGTCGCCAGAAAGTCGCTGTAGCTGCGTATGTACGCTGCCAGCGCAGCATCGTCGCGCGCAGAAAGGGTGAGGAGTTGGAGGGGGCGTTCAGCTGGCTGGTCTGGTTCAGGCTGGCCATGCAGCGCAGCAGGCGCCTCCTCGACCACAACATGCGCGTTGGAGCCGCCCAGCCCAAACGAACTGATCCCGGCGATCTTGCGTCCCACCGGCCACACCCGTTTCTCGGCCACCACACGCACAGCGCTCTTCTCCCAGTCGATGTAGGGGTTGGGTTGGCGGAAATGCAGGCTGCTGGGGAGCTCCCCGTGCTGCATCGACAGGATCACCTTGATCAGCCCGGCAATCCCAGCTGCCTCTTCCAGATGTCCGATGTTCGATTTGACCGACCCGACCCACAGCGGGCCTTCGCGGCGCTCGAAGACACTGTCCAGCGCCCGCACCTCGATCGGGTCGCCCAGCACAGTGCCTGTGCCGTGCGCCTCCACATAGGCGACTTCGTGGGCTGTCACTTTGCCGGCGGTCAATGCCTGCCGGATCAACGCTGCCTGTGCAGTCGCACTGGGTACAGTCAGCCCGCTGCTGGGCCCGTCGTGGTTGGTCGCACTCCCGCGGATCAACGCCAGGATCGGGTCCCCGTCGGCCTGGGCGTCGGAAAGCCGTTTCAGCACAACCATCCCACAGCCCTCCCCGCGGCCAAAGCCATTGGCGGAAGCGTCGAACGGCTTGCTGCGCCCGTCGGGGGAGAGCGCCAGCATCTGCGACAGGGTAATCCCGCCCTGCTCTGACAGCAGCAGGTGCACCCCTCCAGCCAGCGCCAGATCGCTGCTGCGGGCGCGCAGGCTCTCGCAGGCCAGATGCACGCCGATCAGCGAGGCGGAGCAGGCCGTGTCGATCACCAGGCTCGGCCCCTGCAGCCCTAGCACATAGGAGAGCCGTCCGACACCGAAGATGACGCTGTTGCCAAAGGTCACATGGGCCTCGCTGCGTTCCAGCTCACCCATCAGCCTCAGATAATCGCTGGCTGAAATGCCGGTAAAGACTCCCGTCCGGCTGCCTTGGAGCATTGCAGGCGCCTGTCCGGCCCGTTCCAGCGCTTCCCAGCTCACCTCCAGCAGCAGCCGGTGCTGCGGGTCCATGCGCTGCGCTTCACGCGGGGAGATGCCGAAAAAGGCTGGGTCAAAGCGGTCGACCTCCGCCAACAGCGCAGCATCTCGCTGGTAGCTCTTACCCGGTGTGCCTGGCACGGGATCGTAGCTCTGCTCTACACTCCACCGTGCAGGTGGCACCGGACGGACCCGATCCTCGCCGTTTGCCAGCAGCGTCCAGAATTCCTCCGGGGTTTCTGCGCCGGGAAAGCGGCACGCCATACCGATTACGGCAATAGGCTCGGTTGCCTTGCGTTTGTACTGTTCCAACTGCGTGCCGGCTTCATTCAGCGCGCGCCTCATCCGGTCAATCAGCTCAGGTGCTGTACGTTCCACCATCTTCTCGTCCTTTCAGGATTGTCTCCAGCCAGCGCAGTTGTGCCTCAACCGATTCCTCGTCTGTACGCTCTTTTATGGGCTCAACCGGGACTGCAATCACGTCCACGACTGTGTCCGGTGCCGGCTGGAGAGGCGAATCTGTCTGCAGGGCCAGCAGTTCTGCTCGCTGCTCGTCGAGCTTTTGGAGTAGAAAGCCGGTCAGCGCGTCGATCGTCGGGTACTCGAAAGCTATCGTGGAAGGAATCGCCATCTGCAGCCCCTTCTCCAGGCGCCGCCGCAGCTCAATCGCCATCAGCGAATCCACCCCCAGGTCGCTGAACCCCACATCGACAGCCAGGGGCTGGGTCGCCTGCAGCGTCTGTGCGACCACCTCCTGCACATACGTGCGCATCAGGGATGCCCGCTTTTTTGGCAGGGCATCCATCAGCTGCTGATAGATGCTCTGCACGCTGGTAGTGGACAGCATCGGCAGTGTGCGGCGGAACTCTGCAAAGTACGTCTGCTCGGCCTCTATGCCCGCCAAAAACTGCGGCCAGTGGATCGGCACCACCCCGACCTGTGCCTGTGGCTGGGTGAGCAGGGCAGCAAACGCAGCGATGCCGGCGGCGGGGGCAATGACCTCCACGCCAGCTCTGCCCCGGCCTGCCTGTATTTTGCGGGCGATCTCAGCCGCAGCCCCGATCTCGGACCAGGCCCCCCAGTTGATGCTGAGTGCGGGCAGCCCCTGCTGGCGGCGGTGGTGGGCAAAGGCATCCAGGAACGCGTTGGCCGCCGCATGGTTGGCCTGCCCTGGGTTGCCCAGCAGCGAAGCGGCCGAGGAGAAGAGCACAAAAAAGTCCAAATCCATGCCCTGGGTCAGAGTGTGCAGGTTCCAGGCCCCCTGCAGCTTAGGCGTCAACACTGCGGTGAAGCGCGGCCAGCTCTGCTGCTGCAGCGCACCGTCGTCCAGCACCCCGACACTGTGGATCACGCCCCGCAGCGGATGGGCAGGGTCGATCTGGGCCAGCAGCGCCCGCATCCCTTCCCAATCGGCGACATCCCCTTGTGCAACGGTCACGCTTGCGCCCAGCGCTGCTATCTGCTCCACCTGAGCTTGTGCCTCAGCCCGGGGCCGGCTGCGCCCCAGCAGGAGCAGATGGCGAGCTCCCTGTTCTGCCAGCCAGCGGGCCACAGCGAGCCCCACCCCGCCCAGCCCCCCCGCAATCAGGTAGGTGCCGTCGCCATAGAGGGGCCGAGGCTGGGCAGGTGGCTGTTGGCAGCGCTGCAGGCGGGCCAGATACTGTCCCTCTGCGCGCAGCGCAATCTGCTGCTCACGCAGCGCTGATGGAGCAGCCAGCACCGCACGCAGCCAGCTGGCCTGCAGCTCGACATCTCCGTCCTGGGGCAGGTCGATGCAGACCGCATTCAGCTCGGGGTGCTCCAGCTCGATGACCTTGCCTATGCCCCACAGCCCAGACTGGATGGCGCCCTGCACGGGGTTCCTGCCTCCAGCAGGCTGGGCGTCCCGGGTCACCAGCCACAAGCTGGCGGGCTTGACTTCTGCCTCGAACAGTGCCTGAACCAGCAGCAGCGCCGAGGCGTACCCCGTCTCTGCTGCCGCCACCACATCCATCTGCTTTCCGTCCCTTCCCAGCAGGGGAGAGCCGGCGGGCACTGGGAGCGCTGGGGTGTCCAAGCTCCACAGGTGCACGATGCGGTCAGGGGCAGGCTGCAGCAGCTGCAGGTACTCCTGCGCAGCGTCGGGCTGGAGAGAGATGACCTGCTCTGCGGTGGGCAGCTCCATCTCCTTCTCTATACCGGCCCGGTAGGCAACCTGCACAGTGTCCCCCTGTTGGCGCAGCTGGCTGGCCAGGGCCGCCCCGACTCCCTGCCTGTCCGCCAGAATCAGCCAACGACATGTTTGTCCAAGCGGAGCATGAGGCGCCGCCTGTGCCACGATGACCGCCTGGCCAGCCTGCTCCAACACGGCAACGTCGACAAAGCCGTGGGCAGACAGCTGCTGCCGCCAGCCCTCTGCGCTCAGCAGCGGGTGTCCCTGGCGCTCATCGGCGTAGCGCCACCAGCCGTCGGTCA
>JAGWYN010000010.1 GCA_018969295.1 Chloroflexota bacterium
TTGCGGCGAGTTCACAGGCGTGGGCTTGACTGATGTAAGCCTTGTCCCCGACGACGTCAAGGTTGCGATGCCCACTGAGCAATTCGCGGCCGGCTTGCAGGTCGCACACGTTGGCCGAGGTGAGCTCAAAATCGAGAATCAGACGGCTTTGCGTCGGCAAATGCGGAAACATATCCCGGTACGCTTGCATGTTGCTCAATAGCTCCATCTCGACATCCCAGCCCTTGCTCTCACCGATCAACAGCAGGGTGCATAGTTCACTATCGCTACACTCTGGGGCAGGACCCGTCGCATGTGCCCTGCCGGTTTTCGTTAGCCGCTTCAGCGTATCGTCGACGATGACGTACGTGTACAAACAAAAAGTCGGCAAAGTCGAATTCATCATTTTCGTGTATCATGGCGTTGAGTCCTTTGTTGCATACCTTGCTTGGTTGTCAGCCGCAATTGTATGCCTTCAAAGGACTCTTTTCCACTACCCGATCAACTAGCATTAGGCCCTAAGAAAACCGCGCCCACTGGCGCCGGGATGTCACGCTCGGTGAAGATGCCTGTACAGGAGTGATCTGCAGCCAAGCCCCGCAGGCGCTTGCCGCCCTGAACAACCTCGTGCTGGCGCTCCTCGATCTGCTCGGCGTCAAGACTACGGCCAGACAAATTCGTGCGTTTGCTGCGGTGCCCGCCAACGCCCTGGACCTACTCATGCCGCCCTCGTGATTTTTGAGAAGCCCTGAATTCCTGAAAACAGCCCGTTTCCCCCCATGAGCCGTGTTCAAGACATTCCCCTTGGATTTTACCCCTCTGCAGGTTGCAAGGCACCCTTGGCTGCGGTACACTGTGTAGCCAAGAATACTCCATCAAATTCTGCGTGACCCCTGCACCCACAGGGCTGGATGCCACAGGAGACAAGCATGCGCTATTTTATCGGGATCGATTCTTCGACGACTGCCACCAAAGCGCTCCTGATCGACGAGCAGGGCACGGTCGTGGCAGTGGCAGCAACCGAATATGATTTTTCTACCCCACAGCCTTTGTGGAGTGAGCAGGAGCCAGATCTTTGGTGGCACGGCACTGTCCACAGTATCCGACAAGTGCTGGCTCAGTCTGCGATCGACCCCCAAGCCGTGGCGGGGATCGGGTTGACCGGACAGATGCATGGTCTGGTGCTGCTCGACGCTGGCGGCAACGTGCTGCGCCCGGCCATTCTCTGGAACGACCAGCGCACCGGCGCCGAGTGCGACGAAATCCGACGGCGGCTGGGCAAAGAACGGCTGGTGGCGATCTCCGGCAACGACGCCTTGACCGGTTTCACCGCCCCTAAAATTCTCTGGGTTCAAAAACATGAGCCAGAGATCTGGCAACGAACCCGCCATCTTTTGTTGCCCAAAGATTATGTGCGCTTCAAGTTGACCGGGGGACACGCCTGTGATGTCGCCGACGGTGCCGGAATGCTGTTGTTCGACCTCAAGGCACGCACCTGGTCCGCCGAGTTGCTGGCGGCGCTGGAGATCCCAGAGTCTCTGCTCCCAGAAACCTACGAAGGGCCTGCGGTGACCGGCCAGCTGTCAGCCGCTGCCGCCCAGGCGACCGGTCTGCCCGCTGGGCTCCCTGTCATGGCAGGGGGAGGCGACCAGGCCGCCGGGGCCATCGGGGTCGGCGCAGTGCGCAGCGGCATTGTCTCGCTGGCGTTGGGCACTTCAGGGGTGGTTTTTGCGACCACAGATGGCCCCTTTGTCGAACCAGAAGGACGCCTGCATGCCTTCTGCCATTCTGTGCCAGGCCGATGGCACCTGATGGGGGTGATGCTCTCCGCCGCCGGCAGCCTGCGCTGGCATCGCAACACCTTTGCCCCGGCCAGCAGCTACGACGAACTGCTGGCCCCTGCCGCCGCCATCCCTGCCGGCAGCGAAGGGCTGCTCTACCTGCCCTATCTGACCGGCGAACGCACGCCCTACCCTGACCCGCTCGCCCGCGGGGCTTTCGTCGGGCTGACCGTGCGCCACACCCTGCCCCACCTGAGCCGCGCAGTGCTGGAAGGGGTTGCGTTTGGGCTGCGCGACAGTTTTGAGCTGATCAAAAACGCTGGCAAGGTGGTGGTCGAGCAGGTGCGAGTCTCCGGCGGCGGCGCCAAAAGCCCCCTCTGGCGCCAGATCCTGGCAGACATCTTCGCCGCCGAGCTGGTGACCGTCAACACCACCGAAGGCGCAGCCTTCGGGGCTGCTCTGTTGGCCGGTGTCGGAGCAGGTGCCTGGCCAGATGTCGACAGCGCCTGCCAGCAGACAATCCAGGTGACAGGCAGCACCCTCCCCAATGCACAGACAGCAGAGCGCTACGCCCGTGCCTACACCCACTACCGTGCCCTCTACCCAGCGCTCAAACCAACTTTCGACGCCGTAGCCAGTTGATTTCCTGCCCGTATCCCCGCCCTGGGGAAAGCTTCCCCAGGGCGTTCACCCAAAACGCCCTGTGATGTAATCCTCGGTGCGCTTGTCTTTGGGACGCATAAAAATCTGGTCCGATTTGCCATATTCAACCAGATAGCCGGTCCGCGTGTCGTCTACCATGAAAAAGGCGGTGTAGTCGGCAACCCGAGCAGCCTGCTGCATGTTGTGGGTGACAATGATGATCGTGTACTGGTTGACCAGTTCGCGCATCAGTTCCTCGATGCGCAGCGTCGCGATCGGGTCAAGCGCAGAACAAGGCTCATCCATCAAGATGATATCCGGTTTGACCGCAATCGTGCGCGCGATACACAGACGCTGCTGCTGTCCCCCCGAAAGCGAGTAGCCACTCTGCTTGAGCTTGTCCTTGACCTCGTCCCACAGCGCCGCTCCCCGCAGCGACTCCTCCACCAGCTGGTCCATGTTTCCCTTAAAACCGTTGATGCGCGCGCCCCAGGCGATATTTTCGTAGATCGACTTGGGAAAAGGGTTGGGCTTCTGAAAAACCATCCCAACTCGTCGACGCACTTCGACGGCGTCGACGTCCGGGTCGTAGATGTTCTTGCCCTGAAACAAAATCTCCCCCTCCGTGCGGGCGACCGGGACCAGGTCGTTCATGCGGTTGAATGCCCGCAACACCGTGCTCTTGCCGCAGCCAGAGGGGCCGATCAGCGCTGTGATCTTGCACTCCTCCACCTGCAGGTGGATGTCGCGCACGGCCATGAATTTTCCGTACCAGACACGCAGGTTCCTGGATTCAACGGCGATCCGCGCCTGCTGACTCTGGACCGACGCCGAGGATGAAACAGACAAAGAAATCGACATCAGATCACTCTCCGAGAATAGCGGTTGCGCAGCCAGATCGCCAGAGCGTTCAAGCTGACCAAAAGCAGCAACAACACCACGATCGCCGCAGCTGCCAGATGCCCAAACTCAGGCTGCGGACGGGAAGTCCACTGGTAGATTTGGACCGGCAGTGAGGTAAATTTGGCAAACAGCCCGCTGGGGTCGACGACCACAAAGGTCGATGCACCGACGACGATCAGCGGTGCAGTCTCCCCAAAGGCACGCGAGACCGCCAGGATGACCCCCGTCAGAATCCCAGGAATGGCATTGGGCAGAACATGGCTCCAGACCGTCTGCCACTGCGTCGCCCCCAAGCCAAAACTTCCCTCGCGAATTCCGCGCGGCACGGCACGGATGGCCTCACGTCCGTTGATGATGACCAGCGGCAGGACCAGAAGGCCCAACGTCAACCCGGCTGAAACGATCGTACGCCCGTTGGCGGTCGAAGGATCGCCGACCCCAAACGCCAGCCCACTTGTCAGGGGCCCCAGAAAGCGAACAAAAACCGCCAGCCCCAGCATGCCGTAGATGATCGAGGGCACCCCCGCCAGGTTGTTGATGTTGGTCTCCACCATCCGGTCGAACCAACTTCTGCCGCTGTTGTACTCCTCCAGATAGATCGCCGCAGCGATGCCCAGGGGCACCGCCAACAAAAACGCAACCAGCGTCACCAGCAGCGAACCAAAGATCGCCGTGCGCACCCCGGCATGCAGCGGGTCAGAAGACTGGGGTGACGTGAGAAACTCCCAGGTCACCCAGCTCTTGAAGATCAGCTCTGTGCCCGGCATCGCCGCTGCAGCAGCTTCGATCTCCGTCCGCCGCAAAAGCGAATCGGTCAACGACCAGCTGGCCGCCACCCGGGGGCGCAGCACTTCAGCCTCGATCAGCCCAACCAGATCCGTCTTCGACAGCTCGGCCAGAGGACGCTCGGCTTCCAACGCACGCAGACGGCCCGCAGAAATGTTGGCCGTCAGAATGTCAAGCAAAACTGCTGTCGACTGCTCTGCCAGGCTCCTGCCAAACAGGGCTGTCACAAAAAAATCGAGTGTGCCGCTGTCTAGCCCTGGAATAAAACGAAAAATATCTTGGTCGGGCCAGCTTGGGTCGATCTCGTTCCAGCGGACGGCGCTCGTAAAAATCTGTTGGAGCTGGGCCCGTGTGAGCTCACGCACGAACTCGTTCTGGCTGCTGACAACCACAGGCAACCCGTCGTTGGCAATCTGGAACTCGATTGGGGCCCGGCCTGCCTGCAGACAGGCCGCCCGCTCCACCGACTGCATCGGGCGGCTGGCATCGACCAGATCAACCCCCAAATCAGCACAAAATCGTCGAAATCCTGCGTCGGTGCCAATGCTCTCGATTTGAACCTGGCCTGAAAAACGGTTGTCGGCCACCAGTCTGTCAGCGATCCGCTGAGTGATCGGTGCAACCGTCGAGCTGCCTGTCACCAACAATTCCCCCTGTGCAGCCGGCTGCAGCTCCTCCGACAGCCCGCTGGCGAGCGCCCAGGCCGCCAGGTTCTCTGTCCGCACAGCCTCCCCAGCCGGGAAATACCCAACCGACCCAACCACTTCGTCGACCCGCCGCAGATAGTCCCCGACAAACACAGCTGCCTCGGGTTTGCTGGCCAGCGTCTTTGCATCTGCGTACAGAAAAAGCGGACGGGCCAGCGGGTAGCTCCCCTCCGTCACCGTCACCGCATCAGGAAGCACGCCGTCTACCGAAAGCGCCCGCACTGTGTCCGCCTTCTGCTGGTAATAGGCATAGCCCATAAACCCAATCGCAGCCGGACGCTGTGCGATCCCGTTCACCAACACCAGGTCGTCCTCGCTGGGCAGCGTTCTGGGCATCGAAACCATCCGGTTTTTGTGGTAGTCCAACACCAGATTTTCTGGGTCGACCCGGTATTCGAGCGCCACATAACCAAAAGCCCCGTCGACAATGTCCGCAACCAGCACAACCAACACCACGATCCCGATCAGCGTAGAAAGGAAAAAAAGGGTTCCCCACAATGCCCCCAGCCGCTTGCGCCAGCGCAAAAATCGCTCGAAGGCCCGCCCCTCCGGATAACCAACCTTGGGCCGTTGCGTTTCCACTGCCATCTTCAATATTCCTCCCGAAAACGCCGCACAATCCACTGGCTGATAATGTTCAAAATCAACGTGATGATAAAAAGCAAAAATGCAATCGCAAAAATGCTGTCATAGTCGATCGTGTCGTAGCTGAGGTCGCCGCCACTGATCCGCACAATGTGGCCAGTCATGGTCTCCGCCGCTTTGAATGGGTTGAGAAAATTCAACCCACCGGTAGCCTGCCCCCAATCCCCAAAATTGCGCGGCCCGGCACCCGCCGCAATCGCCACCACCATTGTCTCTCCAACCGCCCGCGACATCGCTACGATCACCGCAGCCGCAATCCCCGAAATGGCAGCCGGCAACACGACTCGCACCGCAGTCTCCAACCGTGTGGCCCCCATCCCATACGCCGCTTCACGCAGCGCACGCGGGACCGCACTGAGTGCATCTTCACTCATCGAACTGATCAGCGGGATGATCAAAATGCCGATCACAATCCCTGCCGAGGCAACGTTGAAAATCTCCACCGTATCTTTGCCAAAAAGATTCTTCAACAGCGGCGTCATGAATCCCAATGCAAAAAAACCGTAGACCACCGTCGGAATCCCGGCCAGAACCTCCAGCACCGGCTTCAAAATGCCGCGCAGACGCGGGGACGCATATTCGCTGAGAAAAATCGCTATCATCAGCCCGATCGGCAGCGCCACCGTCATCCCGATCACACTGGTCAACAGGGTGGCGTTGAGAAGGGGAAAAATTCCAAAGCGTAAAATCTGCGGCTGCCAGGTCGTACCCGTAAAAAATTCCAGGAATGTCGGCTCCGGACGGCGAAAAAACACAAACGCATCGTAGACCAAAACCACCACGATCCCCACCGTCGTCAGAACCGAAACCGCCCCCGCACCCTTCAGCAGCAGCTGAATGATGCTTTCGCCAGCCCGAGTGCGTTTGCGCAGATCCAGCGGCCTGCGTGCGCCAGACGGCTGGCCCGGCATGCCCCCCCCTTCCCTGCCCATTTCACTCTGTTGGCGGGTGCTTGTTTGTCCCACAACGAACCTCCCCTGTTGCGCCCGTGCACTGAAGTTCTACTACGCAAGAGATGGGGAGGAGGACATCCTTCCCATCTCTTGTCTCTGTCTGCAATTGTACTTTAAGATCTTACTGCCCCATAGCGTCAAGCCAGTTGTTGCGTGCCGTGTTGAGGGCTTCCTCGGCAGCCGAGAAGTAGCCAACCCCACGCACTTCTTCGTTGACATAGCTCAGATAAAAGTTGATGTACTCTGCCACCTGCGGCTTGCTCGCCATCACCCCTGCATCGGAGTAGATGAAGAGCGGCCGAGCCAACGCATAGTCGCCCGAGTTCACCGTCTCCGCCGAAGGTTCCACCCCACCGATCGACAGATCACGCAGCAGCGCCGCATTCTCTTCGTAGTAGGCAAAGCCAAAGTAGCCGATCGCATAGCGATCTCCCTCGACCCCCTGCACCAGCACGTTGTCGTCCTCAGACAGCTGCAGGTTCGCAGCGCTCAGCAGCTTCTCTTCGCCCCCTTCGTACGCCTTATCCATCACCGCCTCGATGAAGTAGTCGAAGGTGCCGCTGTCCGTGCCAGGGCTGAAACGCTTGACCGGCTCCGCAGGCCACGCCGGGTTCACATCCGACCAGTTCGTCACATCCGCCGAAAAAAGCGCCGCCAGCTCCTCCAACGTCACCCCTTCGGCCCCGATCCAGTCGTTCTCAGGGTTCACCACCACCGCCAACGCATCTGTCCCCACACGAAACTCGATCGGCGTCCGCCCAATCGCAGCGCAGCTCTCGATCTCGCTCTCCTTGATCGCACGCGATGCGTTCGAGATGTCTGTCTCGCCAGCCACACAGAAGCGCTCAAACCCAGCGCCCGTGCCGATGCTGTCGATCGTGATGTTCCCGGCATACCCCTCTTCGATGAAACGCTCCGCCATCCGCTCGGTCAGCGGATAGACCGTCGAGCTCCCAGCCACGATGATGTCGCCGCTCACCGCCAAAGGATTCACCTCAGGAAGCCCGCCGGCGGCAGCCTGGCCAGCAGCCTCAGCGGCAGGCTCCTCCACAGCGGCAGGCTCCTCCACAACGGCAGGCTCCTCCACAACGGCAGGCTCCGCAGCAGTAGGCTCATTCTGCGGGCTTGCACAGGCACCCATCCACAGAGCCATCATCAAAAAACAAATCAACATCCAGTTCCGCATAAATTTTTTCCCTTATTTGTTGCCAGTACCGGTACCAATGCCTACGATTCAACTTACTGCACCACACCACTTACCTGTAGCAACCAGAAAGACAGTGCTGTTTTTTCTGATTGACCCTCTACGAGGAAGTCTTTCTTTTTTAGAGTAGCCCATTTTGTTTAACAACAGACGAAGCGTTTCTTTAACAAAACATCAACGACTGATCAAAGGGATATGAACAAGTGGCAGTGTAAAGAAAAAAGTACTTCCGATCTGCTCAGTGCTTTCCACCCAGATCTGCCCGTTGTGGGCGTGCACGGTATGTTTGGCGATGGCCAGGCCAAGACCGGTGCCGCCACCGCTGCGAGCACGATCCGCCTTGTAGAAACGCTCAAAAATTCGTGGAACCTCTTCAGCAGGAATGCCGATTCCACTGTCGGTCACCGAAATCACAACAACGTCGGGGGCGACGCCGGGCAGGCTCTCTGCTGACAGGCGAGCCCGCACAATGATGGTTCCCCCCGCCGGCGTAAATTTGATGGCGTTGTGGAGCAGGTTGAGCAGGACCGTACGTATACGGTCGGTATCCACAAGGACCTCGGGCAGTTTGCTTTCCAGAAAGAGGTGAAGGGTCAGCTGGGCCCGTTCGGCCTGTGGCTGCAACCGCTCCACGACGGGTTCGACCAAAGCAGCAATCGTCGTCGGGAAGAGACGCAGGGGCACCTGCCCGGATTCGATACGGGAGAGTTCCAGCAATTCCTGCACCATCTGTGTCATCTCGTCGACTTCGATTTCCATCCGCTCCAAAAAATGGGTGGCGGCGGGAGGATCTTCGAGGGCGCCATCGCGCAAGGTGTCGACCAGTGCCTTGAGCGAGGCCAGAGGCGTGCGCAGCTCGTGCGAAAGATTGCTGACAAAATCACGCCGGATCGTCTCCAGGCGGTGCAGATGGCTGAGGTCTTGAAGCAACACCAAAAATCCATTGGCGTCGCCGCGCAAAAAGGGAGTGACGATGACCCGAATATAGACGTCGCTGGTCAATTCGAGCGTGGCCGAGTGCTCCAGGTTGTGCTCGACACAGGCCAACCACACATCGGCGACCCGATAGTCCTTGACCACCTGCACAAACGATTTATCGAGCGCGTCGTCCGCTTTGACATTCAAAATTTGTGCGGCGGCAGGGTTGAGAATACTGACGTACCCGTGCTTGTTGAGCATGATTACGCCGTCGTTCATGACCTGCAAAACAGTATCAAGCCGATCACGCTCGCGGCTGCGTTTGCGGCTCTGGCGTTGCAGCCGTTCTGCCATCCGATTGAGCGCGTCGCTGAGCGCGCCGATCTCCCCATGTTTGTGCGCAGGTACCCGGGCATTCAGATCGCCTGCGGCAATCTGCTCGACAGCAGAGGTCAGCTGGCGCATACGCCAGGAACTGAGGTCGAATACACCGATCCACAGCAAGGCAGCGCTGCCTGCCACTCCCAGGCTTCCCAGCAGCCAGGTCGCCAAGCCGCCCCCGCCCTCGTCAAGGTACCAGAAGAGAGCACCGGCCACCAGCCACATGCTCAAAAAAACCACGAGCACGGAATGCCAACGGTCGCGCACCGTAGACCGAAGACTTCGCCAACAGAGCGGCCTCATCGCTGTCGACAACCCATTGGGCTGGCTGTGCGTCCGTATCGATGCGTCAGCAGAGGGGGGCTTGGAAGGGGAAACTTTTTCCAGATGAGAGGAATACTCAACGGTTGTTTGCTGCATCGCTCCATCGTCCACAAGGAGATTCGCATGAATTGCCTACATTTACTGTACACAGAGGATAGCACGACAAGATTAACAGCAGTTCAACCCTATGTAAACATTCCATCTGACAGTCACTCTGACAGTCACTCTGACAGTCACTCTGACAGTCACTCTGACAGTCACATCGTCTCTGCAGACCGGCTACACCCCTCCCTCAAAACGATAGCCGACCCCACGCACCGTGACGATCCGCTGGGGGTCCGATGGATCGGCTTCGATCTTTTCACGCAGCCAACGCACATGGACATCGACGGTTCGGCTGCCGCCGTCAAATTCCCAGCCCCAAACACGCTCCAGAATCAGATCGCGGCTCAACACGATCCCTCGGTTGCGCGCCAGAAAGACCAGCAGGTCGAACTCTTTGGGTTTGAGATGGTGGACAACCCCTTGGAACGAGACCTCGCGACGGCTCAGATCGATGACCAGCGCGCCAAAGACCATCCGCTCCCCCCCCAGGTTGGATGCCGTCGCCGCTGCGAACTCTTCGCGATCGATCCGTACCCGCCGCAGGAGCGCTTTGACGCGCGCAACCAGCTCACGCATGCTGAACGGCTTGGTCAGGTAGTCGTCCGCCCCGACTTCCAGGCCGACAATTTTGTCGATCTCTTCGCTGCGGGCGGTCAACATGAGGATCGGCACGTTCATTTCTCTGCGCAAAATCCGGCAGACCTCGAAGCCGTCGAGGCCCGGCAGCATGACGTCCAGCACCACCAGATCGGGCTGCTGCTGGCGAGCCACTTCGAGTGCTCTGCGCCCATCTCCTGCAGTGAAGAGCGTGTAGCCTTGTTTGCGCAGCGAATAGGCCAGCGTCTCGACCAACGACGGCTCATCTTCCACAACCACGATTTTGGCCTCGTTCATGACAAAGTATCTCCTCGGTAGCGCCTGCGCGCAGTTGGCTTCTACAGTGAACGCGGGCGAACAGGACGCTGCACAGAAAAAAGCCCCCGCAGCAGCACGGCCCCCAGCACCACGATCCCCCCCACCCTGGCCAGCGGACCTGGCACTTCACCCACCACCCAAAAGACCAGAAGTGGGTTCAAAATCGGCTCCAAACAGGAGATCAGAATCGTCTCGATCGCCGACAACGAACGAATGGCCACAGTGTAAAACAGAAATGGGATGCCAAGTTGAAAAATGCCCAGAAAACCGACGATCGCCCAGTCGCTGGGCACTGCTTCGGCGGTGAGCAAAAAAGGTACCCCGACCCCAGCCGCCAGCAGGTTGCCCAACAGCACAGTCTCTAAGCTGGATTGGTCTTTCTGCGCACGCATGAAAAGCGTCATCCAGGCCAGGGCAACTCCCCCCAGCACAGACAGGAGATTGCCAAGCATCCCCGCTGGCGTCAAAGCCTCCCCAAAAAATAGCGCCATCCCAGCCAGAATCGCGCCGGACGCAACGTAATCCAGCCTGCCTGGCCGTTCCCCCAAAAACCAGTGGCTGAAGAGCGCAACCCAGATCGGCGCAGTGTACTGCAGAAGAATCGCGTTGGCCGCCGAGGTGAGCTGGGTGGCCTGCACAAAAAAGATCACCATCAGGCAGTATGAGACCGCACCGCCGATCTGTGCTGTAGACCAGCTCCAGACAGGCCGGCGCAGGTACAGCCAGAGCACCAGCGCCGCCACCGCGCTGCGTCCGCCTACGAGCGCCAGCGCCGGAATCGTCGCCTGCTTGATCAACACCCCCGAAGTGCTCCACAAGACCACACAGACCAACAAAAATAACACAGCACGCCGGTGCGCAGCGGTTTCATTTTCTACAGAAGCTGGCACTCCCTGGATCTGTCTGCGCATCGAAAATCGACCGAGAAGATCTTTCATCGCACAGCCGGCAGGGGACCATACAACTGGCTGTATTTACGATGCAGATAGGCGAGGTAGGGCTGAATTGTCAGTTCGTTCCCTGTCACTCGCCGCAGCAGTTCGTCGGGCGTGTAGCGGGCACCATGCCGGTAGAGATTCTCACGCAGCCAGCCGTGCAGTGTCCCAAAAGAACCCTGTGCAATCTCGGCTTCGATCTGCGGCTGGGCCGCCACGGCTGCAGCATAAAACTGCGACGCCATGATGTTGCCCAGCGTGTAGCCTTGAAAACTGCCGCCGATCGGCCCCGAAAACCAGTGCACATCCTGCATGACCCCGTCCCGATCGTCCGACGCACGCACCCCCAAATTTTCCTGGTAGCGGGCGTGCCAGGCCTCGGGCAATTCCTCGACCGACAGCTTGCCCTCCAACAGATCCAGCTCCAGCCCAAAGCGAACGATCACATGCAGGTTGTAGGTCACTTCGTCGGCATCTACACGAATCAAGGAAGGTTGAACCCGGTTGATGGCACGATAGAAACTGTCCAAGTCGACATCAGCCAGCTGCTCAGGAAAAACAGCTTGCAGCGCAGGATAGGAATGCTCCCAGAACAGGCGGCTGCGGCCGACCAGGTTTTCCCACAACCGGGACTGGCTCTCGTGCACCCCCGCCGACGTGCCCGTGTCGAGCACAGACGAGGCATACGCTTCGTCGATCCCCATCTCGTAGAGCGCATGGCCGGTCTCATGCATCGTGCTGAATAATGCGTTGCCCAGGTCGTTTTCATAAAAACGGGTGGTGATCCGGGCATCCCCAGGGCCAAATTTGGTCATGAAAGGGTGATGTGTCTCGTCCTGGCGCCCACGCGTGAAGTCGTAACCGAACGCAGCCGCTATCTGCTCGCCAAAAGCTTGTTGCTGGGCCTTGGGATAGTGGCGCTGCAAAAAACGGCTGTCGACCGCAGGCTTCTGGGCAAGAGCAGCCACCCAGATCGCCAAGGCCCGGCGCAACGCTTCAAACAGCGGCTGGATCTTCGCCACCGTCATGCCCTGGTCTGCCTGGTCGATCAACGGGTCAGCCAGGTGGGCATGGCCAGGGAAAAATTCCGCCATCTGGCGGCTCATGGCCAGTGTTTTGTGCAGATACGGGCGCACAGCTGCAAAATCGTTGCGCGGCCGCGCCTCTGCCCACACACTGTACGAATTGGAAAGATGTTCGACAAACTCTGCCGCAAAGGCAGCAGGAATCCGGGTAGAATGTTCGTAGCGGCGCCGCAGCTGACGCAACATCGCCGCTTCCACACTCTCCGCTTCCCGGCCGACACCCGCAGCGTCCAGGTCGTCAAGCAGACGCCCGATCGCAGGGTCCGTGCGCCGTTCGTGCGCCAACCGCTCGATCAGGGCGCTCTGACGCGCCCGTACAGCCCCCCCTCCCGACGGCATATAGGTGGACTGATCCCAGCTCAACAGGGCAGAGACGCCATCCAGGTCATAGATCTCCTGCCAGCGCGCCATCAACTCGTCCCACTTTGCTCGATCTTGGCTCTTCATTTCTGCTCCCTGCAGGGGTTCCCTGCATTTGTCCATGCCAGCCCTTGCTGCACCGCTTGGTGTTGATAGCTTCGATTATAACGCACCCCGCGCCGGAATACGTGTCGGGCCGGCAACCTGTCGACACACACGCCTGCTCCGCTCCAGCGGCGCCGGTTCGAAGCAGACGGTTATGCACAATCTGAAGGCCCTTGCTTTGGCAAATCCTGGCAACCTGGATATACTGAAGAGCATAATCAAAATCAATTTGATTCAAGCAACCCAAAAAAATGTGGAATCGAGGCGCCTCTCGTGTTGCGCCGGTAGTGTTCGGGAGAAAATCGAGATGAGTGAACAACAATTGGTTTCGGCCCACGAGGTGAATGCATCGCCCTTGGAAGAACAACCGATGGCCGAGCAGGCTGTCCTTTCGGAAGAAAACGCCATCGCACAACAGCCTGCAGCGCCCCAAACACATCCTGCCGCCGACGAAGGGGGCCCCGTCGTCAAACTGTTGAGCGTGGGCCAGGAGCTGCATGGAACCGTCAAACGCATCACCGAGTTTGGCGCTTTTGTCGACATCGGCGTCGGGCGTGATGGGCTGATTCACATTTCTGAACTCTCGACAACCCGGGTGGCCAAAGTGACCGATGTGCTCCAAGAGGGCCAGCCGATCACACTTTGGATCAAAAAGCTCGACCGCGACCGCAACCGCATCAGCCTGACCATGATCGAGCCAGGCAAACGCACCATCCGAGACCTGCAGGTTGGCGAAATCGTGCAGGGCACTGTGACCCGCCTTTTGCCCTACGGCGCCTTCATCGACATCGGCGTCGGCCGCGATGCCCTGCTGCATGTCCGTGAAATGTCAAACAGCTTCGTCGCCAAACCGGAAGATGTGGTCAACATCGGCGACAGCGTCGAAGTGCGCATCCTGGAAGTCGCACGCCGACGCAACCGGATCGATCTGAGCATGAAGGGGCTGCGCCCCGAACCAGAAGTACAGCTGCCAGAACCTGTTGTCCACGAGGAAGTTTTTGACACCCGCGAGCCAGAAGAAACAGCCGAAGAGCACTTTGACGAGATCGAAGCCCTGACAACCATGCAAATGGCGTTCCGCAAGGCGCAAGAACGGAGCGGCGTGAACATTCCCATGGGCAAAAACAAAAAACAAAGACGGAATCAGGCTGCACACAAACGCGCGGCACAGGACGACATCATCGAACGAACATTGGGTGGCCAGACCAACCGCAAATAGCCCCGTCTTGTTCGACAAGATCCGGGGGGGAAGGCCAGCTTTCATCGGGAAAGTGACCTGATCCCTGGCAGGAAAAATGGCAGTGGAAGGGGTGACAGTCAGCGCTGTCACCCTCTTTGTATTCAAACCGTCTCACCTGCTCGACAGATCCCGCTCTCGCAAAGAGGAGACACAGATGCAGATCAACGGAAAAACGGCACTGATTACCGGCGGCGCCACCCGGATCGGCAAGGCCATCACCCTGATGCTGGCCCAGGCAGGTGCCAATGTCGTGGTCAACTACCACGCTTCCGCAGCCTCCGCCCACACGACCGTGCAAGAGGCCACCGGGTACGGCGTCGCAGCCATGGCCTGGCCCTGCGATGTCTCTGACCCCACCGCAGTCCAGGCCATGGCCGACGCTGCCATAGAACGCTTTGGCGGCGTCGATATCGTGGTGAACAACGCCAGCTATTTTGGCCAGATCGCCGTTCCTACCGCCGACCTGACGATGTGGCAGCGGGTCACCCGCATCTCGATCGATGGGACCTTTTATGTGTCGAACGCCCTGATCCCCTCGATGCAGGCGCGCGGCGGCGGTGCCATCGTCAATCTCCTCGATCTGTCTGCCTGGCAACCCTGGCCGCGCTATACCGCCCATGCGGTCGGCAAAGCAGCCATGCTGGCGCTGACTCGCCAGCTGGCACTGGAACTGGCCCCGACGATCCGCGTCAACGCGCTGGCAGCTGGGCCCGTACTTCCCCCCGACCAAAGCTCGGCCGAAGAACAACAACGGGTGGCCAACCAAACGCTGTTGAAACGCTGGGGAGCTCCTGACGATGCCACCAACGCCGTGCGCTACCTGATCGAAGCAGAATTTGTCACCGGCTCGGTGCTGGTGGTCGACGGCGGAGAACAGCTCACATGACAGGCGTCTGCTGAACCAACGTCGAACACACACCCTCTTCTTTCCCCCTAGACAAGGAGTTTGTCATGCTTTACACCACACAGTTGCTCGAAGCGCGTGAGAGCCTGGCCCCCTATGCCATGCCCAGTCGCGCCAGCCGTGGCCGTCTCTACCCCGAACCCTCCCACCCATACCGGCTGGCCTACCAGCGGGACCGCGACCGGATTGTGCACACCACCGCCTTCCGGCGCCTGGAGTACAAGACACAGGTTTTTGTATACTCTGAAGGCGACCACTACCGCAACCGACTCACCCACAGCATCGAGGTCGCCCAGATCGGACGCACGTTGGCGCGAGCCTTAGGCTGCAACGAAGATCTGACCGAAGCCATCTGCCTGGCCCACGACCTCGGCCACCCCCCCTTCGGCCATGCCGGCGAAGAGACCCTCAACCAACTCCTGCACCCACATGGCGGCTTCGACCACCAACGCCAGACCTACCGCATCTTGACCGAGCTGGAAGAGCGCTACCCGGAACACCCAGGCCTCAATCTGACCTATGAAGTGCGCGAAGGGGTCGTCAAACATGACACCGACTACGACTTTGTCGATGCCCGCAGCTACCACCCGGAAGAACGGGGAACCCTCGAATGTCAGCTGAGCAATCTGGCCGACGAAATCGCCTACAACACCAGCGACCTGGACGATGGGCTGCGCAGCGGAATTCTGGCCCCAGCCCAGGTCCAAAAGCTGGCGATCACCCAGCGTACCCTGGCCTCCCTGGGGGAAAAGAGCACAGTCGACCTGAGCGATGACCTGCAGCGCTACCGCTTCATCCGTCGGCTGGTCGGGATCGAGGTCAACGATGTGGTGCAGGCGACCGCCCAACAGCTCGAACAGGCAGACATTCACTCGCTTGCCAGCCTTCGACAACACCCTGTGAACGTGGCTGGCTACAGCGCAGAGGTCGCTGTGGAGAACCAGGCGTTGAAACAGTTTCTGTTGCAAAATTTCTATCGCCATTATCGCGTCATGCGCATGACAGTCAAGGCAGCCCGCACCTTGACCCACCTCTACGAGGCCTATCTCAGCGAGCCTCGCCAGCTCCCCCCTGAGACACAGCGACGGGCACAGACCCCCACCCTCGGACTGCCGCGCGCCATCTGCGACTACCTGGCCGGAATGACCGATCGCTATGCGATCCAAGAACACCGCCGCCTGTACGAAATGGCAGAAAAAGCCTGACCCGCACCCCCCCCTATCTTTTCTGTTTGAGTTCCATGTGCACGGTCAGCCGCTGAAAAATTCCACTGTCGGTGTAAAGCACGTCGGTGATGGTGCAGTCCAGGATATATTGGCGGGATTCTAGTTGCAGGGCCAGACCCCGCTGCGCCACCACCGGGCCCAGACGATCCTTCTCTCGTTCGAAGTGCTTGCGCAGATGTTCGTCCGCGTACTCGCTCAACAACACACGGCTGACGTTGAACAACGTTTTGTCGTCAGATTTGTCGAAGATGTAGAGCTCGATGGCCACAACCTGGTCGGGGTCGTTGTTGAGGAAGCCATAGCGGTCGCTGATGCCGATCCCATACTCGCCGAGATAGTCGTCTTCCTGCTCGCCCGGAATGTTGCGGGTCCAGTCAAAATCTTGCCTCCCCATGATAAATTCGGCGTCGAACTGGTCGATGCATCTCCCGGCAGGCTGCCAGCCCGGTGCACTGCTGCGCCCCTCAGCCCCTACAGGCTTCAGCCCCGGGCCACCCGTCTCACGCACCGCTGGGCTCTTGGAGAACGCAGACTCGTCTGACCAGAGAGGAGCTCGGGCAGCTTCTACCGCCACAGAGGGCCCCAACACCGGCCGGGCCGGCCGGCGAGCAGCTTCAGCTGGCTGTTCAGGTTCAAAGGGCAGCACCTCGCCGGTCGCTGGCGGTCGCACCGGCGAGACCCGGGTTGCCGCCGCCTGGGCAGCGCTGGACTGCCACGACAGATCCGGTTCCTCTCCGGAGAAAGAAACCGGGCTGGCTGACGGATGAAGCAACGGGCCCACCACGGGGCCAGAGGGCAATTTGTCCTTGAAAACTCGCCAGAGAAGAGTGGCGCCGGTGCCTACAGCCAGCAACCCCAACAACAACAGCACTGCCACTACCACCCAAGAAGTGCCGCCTGTGTTAGAAGGCTCGGAATCCCCCACAGAGGCCTCTGTGGCCACTTCGGCCCCAGCCACTTCGGCCCCAGCCAGCCCGGTCACCCCCCAGCCACTCCCCAAGGCCCGCAGCCGTTCGCTGCGAGCAGGGCCGTCGGGCCCATTCTCTGCCTGTTGGATCGCCTCCTCAAAAAGCAACGGCAGTTCGTCGCCGAACCGCCCCAGTGTGGCGGGCGGGCTCCCCGCAGAAACATCTGCCAGATCGCCGAGATATTCGATCTGAGCGTCCCGCCCCAAAGAACGGATATCTCCACCCTGCCAGTTTACCGGCCAGAAGACCCACCCGACCAAAAGCCCAAGCACAAGGCCGGCAACAACTCCGACCCCGACCCAGACCAATTCCTTGCCGGTGACCTGGAGCTCTTGGAAACGCTGAAGCGGTGACTGCGATGACATGACGATATTCCCTCCTGCGGCTCTTGCTTGCCCCTGCCGACTTCCTTACAGCAGTTCGGTGCGCCCCTGGTCGCGCAACATCTCAACCACCTCTTTGACACGCTGCATGTTGTTCTTATCGCCGATCAAAAGGGTGTCCCCCGTGTCAACGACCACAAGGTTGTCAATGTGGATCAGGGCCACCAACCGTTTGTCACTGTATACGATATTGTTGGTGCTGTCCAGGAGCAAAACTTCGCCCCGAGCGATGCGATTGCCAGCCCCATCCTGCTCCAACACAGTCTCCAACGCATCCCAGCTGCCAACGTCGTTCCAACCAGCCTGCAAGGGCACAACCGCCACCTGGCGTGCCCCCTCCATGACCGCATAGTCGATGCTGATGCTGGGCATCTCTTGCCAGACCTCGGCCAGTACCTGGCTGGCCTGCGCACTGTCGAGGGCAGCGTCGATCCGTTCAAGACAGCCATAGAGCGCCGGGGCCTGCCGGGCCAGCTCCTCCAAGAGCCGATCGGCTCGGCTGACAAAGATGCCCCCGTTCCAATAATAGCCGCCCTCGGACAAAAATTGCTCCGCCACCGCCCGATTGGGCTTCTCCAAAAAACGCTCGACTCGATAGGCGGGTATTTCTGCCACTGAAGCCAGCGCTTCACGCCGTTTGATGTAGCCATAGCCGCTGTGGGCAAAGGTCGGCTCGATGCCCAAGGTGACAATCCAGTTTTCTTGGGCGACTTCTACAGCACGACGGAGCGCAGCCTGAAATTGGTCCGGCTGCAAGATCACATGGTCCGCTGGCAGGATGGCCACCGTGGCGTCGGGCTGCAGACGCCGCACATGCAGACAAGCCAGGCCAACCGCCGGCGCAGTGTTGCGCCCGCTGGGCTCTACAAGCAGATGGCTGGCCGGCATCTGGGGAAGCTGCTGCGTGACCAGGTCAGCATAGCTGGGCCCCGTCACGACAAAGAGCTGATCTCCACCCATCAGCCCCTCCAGACGGCGGGCAGTGGCCTGAATCATCGTCCACCCGCTGCCCGTAATGTCGGTAAACTGCTTCGGGTGGCTGGCGCGACTGCGCGGCCAGAGCCGCGTCCCCACCCCTCCTGCCAGAATCACTCCGTACATCGGCAACACTTCCCTTTTGGTTCGCTTTATCGTTTGACGTAGGACATCGGCGCACACTGGCGCACCAGCCCCTTCAACTCCAGCAGGGTCAGCAGGCCGCTCAGCTGGCCCGCAGGCAGCGCAGTGGCCCGCACCAGTTCGTCGATGTGGATCGGTTCCTGCGTCATCTGTGTCAACAGCGCTGCTTCAGACGGGTCCACAGCGACCTCTTGTCGCAGGCTCTGCTGTTCAGCCAGACGGCTCAGCTTGAGCTGCTCCAGCACATCGGTCACCGACAACAACGGGGTAGCCCCCTGCTGGATCAGCCCGTTGCAGCCAACGCTGCCAGGGGAGAGAATGTTGCCGGGCACAGCAAAGACTTCACGGCCCTGCTCGGCAGCAAACCGGGCCGTGATCAGGGCACCGCTGCGCTCCCCAGCCTCCACCACAATCACACACCGGCTCAAACCACTGATGATGCGGTTGCGCGGTGGAAAATTGTTGGCGTCGGGGCGGGTGCCGATTCCATACTCGCTGACCACAGCTCCCTGTTCGGCAACCGCCTGGGCCAATCCTCGATTCTGCGGAGGATAAATCTGGTCGACACCGCTGCCCAAAACAGCAATCGTCCGCCCGCTGGCCTCCAGGGCGGCGCGATGCGCCACCGTATCGACCCCCAGAGCCAGCCCACTTACCACCGTTGCCCCTGCTTTTGCCAGTTCACTGCCCAGGACGCGGGCTACCTCACGGCCATAGCTGCTCGCATGGCGCGTGCCCACCACCGCAACACTCCATTCGTCCTGGCCCAGAATCTGGCCCCGCACATACAGAACCGGAGGGGCACTCTCCACTTGCTTCAACAACTCAGGATAGGCGGGGTCTTCCCAGGTCAAAACGGCAGCGCCCACCTGCAAGACCCGCTGCAATTCTCGCTCTGGGTCCAGGGTGCGGCGTGCCTCCAGAAAAAGCTCGCAGGTTCGACGGTCAAAACGCGCAGCCTGCAGCTGCTGAATCGAAGCCCGCCAGGCCGACCGTATGTCCCCACATACCTCGATCAGCGCAGCCAGTCGGATCGGACCGACGCCGGGGACTCGATTGAACGCAATCCAATAGCCTCTGTTGTCCACGGGCCTGAGCCATTCGCTAGAACAGCAGCTTGCAGCTCGGTGTAGCCAGCGCCCAGACCTTCACTCCACAGGCTCGGGCGCAGCCAACCCGTCCAGCAGCTGGACCCGCATCGTACGGGTCGCCAGATCGACGGCAAGAATTACTTCAGGGATGGCTGGCAGCAGCAGTTCCGGACGCTGGCTGTCTGCTGGGCGCACGACATAGACATCGTTCGCCCCCGTAGCCAACACCTCCACCACCCGGCCCAGCAGGCTTCCAGACATGTCTGTCACCTGCATCCCCAGCAGATCATGGATCCAGTAGGAGCCCTCTTCCAACACAGTGGCATCTGCTTCCTCGATGAAAAGCCACTGCCCGCGCAGCCGTTCCGCAGCCGAACGATCTTCGATGCCCACAAAACGCAGCAAAAGAACGTTTTTGTGGCTGCGCACGCTGGCCAGCTCCATCTTGACCAGCTCCTCACCCATCCAAAACAGTTCACCAGGCACGAACCGTTCTGGAAAATCCGTGTAGGGCTCCAGCTTGATTTCGCCGCGCAGCGCGTGCACCCCCACGATCTGACCGACCGCCATGTAGCCGTCTGGCACTCGCACCGCCTGGTTGCGGATACGATAGAGCTGGCCAGGCTTTCGGCCTGCCGCTGGGTCCGGATGAAGCGGATTGGGCATCGGGTCTTTAGACAAGCTCCCATCGGACAGGCCGACAACACACCAACCCACCTGGGGTTGCCAGGTGGGCACTTCTGTCAGTCGATTTCAAGCAACACGGGCTTTCGATGGTGGCGCGCTGCAACCTCCAGCAATGAACGCATTGCGTTGGCAACACGCCCGTTGCGCCCCACCACACGCCCTACATCAGGCTGGGCAACCCGTAGTTTGACGATTGTCTCCCGTCGGGTTTCTTTAATGGAGACGCGCACCTGTTCAGCTTCTTCAACCAGTGATTCGGCGAGAAAACGGACTAGATCTTCCATCGTTGTGACCGGTTCAGGCAGCCGCTGCGCTGCTGGCCAAAGAGCCCGCTACAGGTCTGCCTTGGGCATCTACCAAATTCAGACGCTGCAAAATGCGAACCACACCGTCGCTGGGCTGGGCACCGGTCCCCAACCAGTAGGTCGCCCGCTCCATCTTCAGCTCAACGGTCTCAGGCTGGGTGTGCGGGTTGTAGGTGCCGATGTTCTCAATAAAACGGCCATCGCGCGGCGAGCGCTTGTCAGCCACAACAATACGGTAAAAAGGCGCTTTTTTGGAGCCCATGCGGCGCAAACGAATACGAACCATTGGTAAAAAATCTCCTTGCGTGTCAATCAAACTACACTTGTAGCGGACAACCTAAATTCGCTCAACGCCCTCCCAAGAGGTCGCTGAGCGCAGACGGCAAAAAATTTCCACGTTGGCCAGAGCTGGGCTGGCCTTTTTTGCGTTTGTTTTTTTTGCCTTTGCCCATGATCCCCAGCTGTTTCATCATTTTTTGCATCTCGCGGAACTGCTTGACCAGTTGGTTGACATCCTGCACGGTCGTTCCGCTCCCGGCAGCGATCCGTCTTCGACGGCTGGCGTTGAGCAGGTCTGGCTGACGCCGTTCCTGCAACGTCATGCTGTTGATGATGGCTTCAGTCTTTTTGAGGCTGCTCTGCGCCTCCGCAGGGTCAAGATCTTTGGCGATCCGATTCATGCCCGGAATCATGCCGAGCAGATCCGTAATCGGCCCCAGCCGCTTGACCTGCTTGAGCTGCTCCAAAAAATCTTCGAAGTCAAACTGTCCCTCCCCCAGCCGCTTTTCCATCGCAGCCGCGTCGACTTCGCTGATCTGCTCCTGTGCTCGTTCGATCAGGGTCAGCACATCCCCCATCCCCAGAATTCGCCCAGCCAGACGCTCCGGCTCAAACGCTTCCAGATCGGGCAATTTTTCGCCGGTGCCCAGGAACTTGATCGGCACCCCAGTGACCTGACGCACGCTCAGCGCCGCTCCCCCGCGAGCATCTCCGTCGATCTTGGTCATGATCAGCCCAGTCAAGGGAACCCGGGTATTGAACCCCTCCGCCACATTGACCGCTTCCTGCCCCGTCATCGCATCCACAACCAGCAAAATCTCGGAGGGGCGCACCACCATGCGCACCTGTTCCAATTCTTGCATCAACCCGCTGTCGATCTGAAGACGGCCTGCGGTGTCGACAATGAGCACCGTGTAGGCTTTTTCGCGGGCCAGCTTGAGTGCATCTTTGGCAATTGTCGGGGCAGGGGTCTGGGTGCCAGCACTGTAGACCGGCACATCGATCTGCGCCCCAAGCAGTTCCAGCTGTTTGATGGCAGCAGGGCGATAGATGTCGGCCGCAGCCAACAGCGGGCGTTGCCCATTCTTTTTTAACCGCAACGCCAGTTTGGCCGCCATCGTCGTCTTTCCAGCACCCTGCAACCCGACCAGCATCACCACGTGGGGGGGCTGCCCCGATGTGTTGAGGGGCGCCGGCTTCCCCAACAGTTCGATCAGCTCTTCGTGGACAATCTTGACAACCTGCTGCGCAGGAGTCAAGCTCTCCATTACCTCAACCCCGATCGAACGGGCCTTGGCACGGTCGATGAACTCTTTGACAACTTTATAATTTACATCGGCTTCCAAAAGCGCAAGGCGAACCTCCCGCATGGCAGCATTGACATCTGCTTCGGTGAGCTTGCCTTTGGTCGCGAGCTTGTCAAAGACGCTTTGTAGTTTGTCCGTTAAGCTTTCAAACACAATGACTCGTTTCGACCCATCTTTTTTATCCGCTGCTGCACCAGCTTTGGGGAACACCACCCAGCCTGCAACCGCATCACACAGACGGCAGATGCAAAATACAGTCTATTATACCGCCCCGCTGGGTACCGGTCAAACTTGAAGACCCGGTGTTGGGAAAAGAGACGAACAGGGCCCCTGCCCCGTTCACCCCCCACTGCCAGCCGAATTGTCTGGCGTGGGCTCTGCCGTGGGGGGCGGCACTGCCGTGGGCTCTGCTGTAGGCACTGCCGTGGGGGGCTGCTCTGCTGTAGGCTCTGCCGTGGGGGGCTGCTCTGCCGTAGGCTCTGCTGTAGGCTCTGCCGTGGGCTCTGCCGTGGGCTCTGCCGTGGGCTCTGCCGTGGGGGGCTGCACTGCCGTGGGCTCTGCCGTAGGCTCTGCCGTGGGGGGCTGCACTGCCGTGGGTTCTGCCGTGGGGGGCTGCACTGCCGTGGGTTCTGCCGTGGGCGGGGGGGCCGTTGGTGTGGCTGCAGGTGTAGCAGTCGCGCTCTCCGTCGGTTCAGCCGTCGCCGTTGCAGGAGGGGGCTCTTCTGGCCCGGCAGTCGCTGTCGGCAGGCTGGTCGGGGGTGTATCTGTCGGTTCGATCGGCGCAGGGGTCGCCGTGGGTACCCACACCTGGGTCGGAATGGCCGTTGCCAGAGCCGGCGGCGGTACAGAGGGCACCTGCCCCAAAATCCCCACCGGCACCAAAATTTTCATGCCCGCCTGCAACCCACCGTTCGTCAGACAGTTGACAGACCGAAGTTCTTCGCCCGTGCCCCGGCTGCGCACAGCAATTTCACTCAAAGTCTCGCCGCTGCGGACAATATATTCGACCCAGCCAGCAGGTCGGAGACGCTGGCAACCCGACGAACGAACCGGCGTCGGCGAAGGCAGCGGCGTCGGCAGCTGCGGCGCCCGAACCAGACGCAGCACCATCCCCTGCACAACATCAGACGCGCCGGGCACAACCTGGTAGCGCAACATCACATCCGCCCCCGGCAGCAGTTCCCCCTCAACCACCAGCGGCAGCCATTCCTCGCCCTCCCCCGCCTCGGTCTGGTACCACGGAATCACTTTCAAGTCACCGATCAAAAGCTGTTCGCCGTCAAACCCACGAAACTGCTGGTACGAGACAGCAGTCACCTTCGCTGAGCTCTGCGCAACCTGCAGCTCTTCTGCCAGACGAGCGACATCCTCTGCCTGAGAAGCATCGGCCTGCCAGCGCACCGCAGCCCGCTCCTCGGCAGGAGCCGTCGCCACCCGCTGCTCCAGGATCCACATCTTCATCGGATAGACCAGGTCGTCCGGCAGCGACTCCTGGGCAGTCGCTACGACCACAAAGGTCAACAGATAGAGCATGGCCAACAACAACGTCAACGGAGCCAGACGCAAGAGCGGCCTCCACGCCGGCTGCGCCCCAAAGGCGCGCAGCCACTCCCAATGCCCCCCAAAAGCGGCCGGCTGCCGGGCAGCCGCTGACAACCGTCCCCCTCCACGTTCTGCACGCAGCTCCGCAGCACGCTGTGCAAACGCCAACCGCGCCCCCAGACGGTTGGCAGGCAGACTCCGCGGGGGCGTTGCCGCCGCCACATGCTCGGCAAGCTCAACCACCGAAAGCATCCCCCGCAATTCAACGCGCAGAGCAACCGGGTAACGCGCCGCAATCTGGTCGATCGGCTCACCCGCCAGCAATCTCTCTACCGCTTCAGCAAAAATTTCGTCCCGTTGCATAGTCCCTATCTGTTCTGGATTCGCAAAATTATGTGCCCCTAAATCTTAAAAGGAGATTTATTTTGCAAACAGACGCTCTCTCAGAGGCAACCCCTGCCAGCCCCCGCACACTAGCCGTACATCAGCGTCCGCAAAGTCGCAACCGCTCGATACTGGAGCGCCTTGATCGCTCCCTCGCTGCGGCTCATCATCGCAGCCACTTCGTTGATGCTGTATCCTTCCAAAAAACGCAAACTGACCACCTCCGCCTGTTCTTCGGTCAGCCGTCGAATCGCAGCCCGCAACCGCTCCGCATCCAACGACTGTTCGACCTGCGATTCCAGCGACTGCCGTTCTGCTGCCAGGGGGGTTGTGTCGTCTAGTTCCACCGCGCTCTGCCTTCCTCTTCGTCGATAGTGGTCGATCACCAAATTGTGCGCAATTTTGTACAGCCACCCTGAGAACGAACTCCGCCAGGCTTTTTGATCGCGGATCGATTCCAGCATTTTGAGAAAGACCTGAGAGGTGAGATCCTCGGCCAGGGACTCGTCTCCAGTTCGCCGGTAGATGTAGGTGAAAATTTTAACTTCGTATCGATCGTACAGCTCACTGAGCGCAGCATCGTCGTACTCCATGGCAGCGGCCAGCAGCGCCTCCTCGCTGGCTTCAGCAACAGGCGCAGTTGCGTTGGTGTAGGTTGGCTGCGAACGCCCTCTGAACATGATGACGACAATCGTTCCAAAAAATGACGGTCAATTTCGCGGCAGCCCCTCCTGGGTCCGCCGGTAGACATCCAAGATACGCTGCACCGCTGTCACATTGGTAAAAATAGCCAATACCCAGAGGACAGGCAGCAGCCAACCGGTCAGCAACCCCGCAATCAGCACAACAATTCGCTCCGTGCGCTGAAAAAATCCCTCTTTGCATTCGACCCCGGCCGCCTCAGCACGGGCCCGTGTGTAGCTCACCATCAACGACCCGGCCAGCGTGCAGGCCAACAACACAACCGGCAGGGTGCTGGCTGGCTGGCCCGCATAATAGATCACCAACCCGATCAGGGTCACCGCCTCCGAATAGCGGTCGAGCGTGCTGTCCAAAAAAGCTCCAAAAACAGTGACCTGCCCACTGTGCCGAGCCAGCGCGCCGTCGAGCGTGTCAAACAAGGCCGCCAGGATCAAGAGAAGCCCCCCTGCCGGCAAATACCCCAACGCCAACGTGCCAGAAACCCCCACCGTCAGCACAAACCCAATCACGGTCAGCGCGTTCGGACTGATGCCGGTGGCCTCCAAACCCTGCGCAATCCGATCCAGAGGGGCGGCAATCCAGCTACGTCCGTATTTTGAGAGCATATTTCCTGCTTATGGACCAATCGGCGACGAATAGAATCGGAGAGTGATGTTACCCTGCCGTCAACGCTGCGTCAAACAGAAGATGCATGCAGAGGGGAGCTGCCTTTTCTTCCAGCAGCTCCCCTCCCCCCACCTAGCGGTCGATGACGGGCAGCCATACTCCCTGGCTGGCGCAGACCAGGCGAATGGTCTGGTTGCTGAAGACAAAATCGGACGGGTTGAGCGGGTCAGTCCCCCGCAAAAACAGCGATGTCTGCTCGATATCTTGGGTACGCAACGTCGGGCTGATCGTCAGCGTGAGGGAGGTGGGCACTTTGTCGAACGCAGAGGTCGCCGCTGTCACCCAGGGCGTCTGTGAAGGCCAGTCAAAGCTGTCCGCCCCCGCAGGCGTCCCCGCAGACGTCTCTGCAGGCGACGCGGTGACCAGCTCGGTGGGCAACACCAACGCCTTCCCCTCGCGATCCCGGAGAAGCACGCCCTCTTCCGTCAGCTCGCCGACCAGCAGCCGATCGCTCAGCTGCGCCGCCTGGGCCGCCAGCTGAGGGGGCAGAACCATCGCCGTAAAGGAGGTGCCCGGCGTGCCCGCTACCGTCATGGTCAGCTGCTGCTCTGCCAGCGGTTCTGTGCAC
The DNA here is from genome assembly GCA_018969295.1 of Chloroflexota bacterium. Lineage (GTDB taxonomy): Bacteria > Chloroflexota > Anaerolineae > Caldilineales > Caldilineaceae > Caldilinea. Next base: position 26,100 of record JAGWYN010000010.1, read on the forward strand.
GGGTAGTAAAAGGCAGTGGCTTCATCCGGGATCGCCCCAAACGGGGGCATGGCGACCGTGACGGTCATCGGAATGCTGAACGGCACGTTGACCACATTCGGCGTACTGGAGTAAAGAATGATTTTGGTGTTCGCATACACGCTGCCCGCCGCCAGCGTGGAACCGTCGATCCGGTAGGTCATTTCGAGCGGCGATCCGGACTTTCCCGGGATGAACCCGGTCGAGGGGGAGACGGTCAGCCAGCTGTAGCCAGGGACGGCCTGATAGGCGATCAGGTCTTCGGTGGTTGTGTTCTGCAGACGGATGCTCCCCTCGCGCACAAAGCCCATGTAGACGGTCTCGTCGATCCGGCCAGGTGTCGCCCCCAACACAGGCCCCGAAATAAAGCCGTTGCGGTCCAGGTCTCCGATCAGCAGGTTGCGGCGGTCGGTCAGGACGTTGATCGTCTGGTGGCTGGTCGAATTGTGCGCGTCTGGGAAGTAGCGAATCTGGTTGTCGCGCATGGCGACAATCTCGTCGCGCCCGTCCCCGTCGATATCGCCTGCGGCCACAGCCCGAAAGCCGTCGTCGTCGTCCAGCCGCAAGCCATCGAGAAACCCCTGCACAATGCCGTCGGCGCCGTCGTTGCGCACGATCAGCCGTGCACAGTTCCCTTCACAGCGGCGGACCATGATCGCCTCGGCATCTTCGTTGCTGCCGCTGATATCGCCCGCCACAATCACCCGCGGGCCCGGGGCCAGGCGGTCGCCGGTGACCGCCACCATGATGGAGCCGTTGTACTGATAGATCTCGAAGGTCCGCTGCGCGGTGCTGTCTTCTTTGCGTGCCACCAACAGCTCCGGGTAGCCCCCCCGAATAAACTGGCTGACGGCCACATCACGCATTGGGTTGCTGTCGCTGCCACCCGGCCCGTCGATTTTTCGGAGCGCATCGTCGGGGCGATAGACGTTGAACTCCCCCTTGTCTTCGTCGACCAGCACCAGTTCATCCGCCCCCGCCAGGTCGAGGTTGCCCACCGCCCCGCGGTTCCATTCCTGGTCAAAATTGCGTGAGACATGTTCGACCCAGGCCGTCCCGGTCGGTGTGGTGCTCGTCTGTTTGTAGACAGTCACCCGCGTCTTGCGCGTGCCCCCGCCGTCAGCTGGCACCAGTGCACGCGAGACGGCGATCTCGTCGCCCGGCACATTGGTGTCGAAGTTGCCGGCAAAGACCAGCGCAGGGTTGCCCGGCAGCGGCAGCGTGAAAAGTTGTTTCCAGGGAACGCCGTTGATCTCCTGGCCCTGCGACGGAGCGCCGGTGGCCACCACCGGGTCAAAGACCGCCAGCTCCGGGGCGACCGCACTGTTCAACGCGCCGCGCACCGCTGCGATCTCAAAGTCGCCGTCGGCGTCAAAATCACCCAAAGCGATGCTGCGCCACCCGGCTGTCGGGCTGTACCACTGCACCTGTTTGGTGTTGTAGACCAGATCCTGTACCCGAATCACACCGCTGTTGTCCACATAGACGATCTCTTCGCTGGCATCTGCGCTGGGTGCCTGCGGGACCATCCGCCCTTCGGCCAGAGCGCTCTGCACGGCTGCGCCAGGCAGCAACGACAGCCAGACCGCCAGCAAAATCCCCCCCCGAGCCCGCTGCTGCCACACTGCGTGTTTCATATCCTTGCTCTCTCCCCCTGGTTTACAAGCCCTGCTGGCGCCCCCGCACACCTTCTGGTCTGAGCCAGAAAATGCCGACAGCACCCCTTTCCCTCTCAGCCAGATTGCCAAGAACCTTGATTGGCGCTATGCTAACCATATTTATTGTACATGCAACCAACGAGCGAACCAAGAATTCTGTTCCTGTATCAGTGAGAGGGAGAAAGATCGATGAAAAGCCCGATTCGAGTGAGCGTCACCGGCGCTGCCGGCAACATCGGCTACGCGCTGCTCTTCCGGATCGCCAACGGCGACTTGTTTGGCCCAGACCAGCCTGTGGTGCTGCAGCTGCTGGAGATCAGCGCGGCGCTCAAGGCCCTGGAGGGCGTCGCCATGGAGCTGGATGACTGTGCCTTTCCTCTGCTGGCCGGCCTGGTTCTGAGCGACGACCCGAACAAAGCCTTTGCAGGAGCCAACTGGGCGCTGCTCGTCGGCGCCCGCCCGCGCGCCAAGGGCATGGAACGCAAAGATCTGCTCAGTGCCAACGGAGCCATCTTTACGGTGCAGGGCAAGGCCCTCAACGACCATGCGGCGTCGGATATTCGGGTCCTGGTTGTCGGCAACCCGGCCAACACCAACGCGCTGATCGCGATGCGCAGCGCCCCCGACGTGCCTGCAGAGCGCTTCACTGCCATGACCCGCCTGGACCACAACCGGGCCATCCACCAGCTGGCCGCCAAAAGCGGGCAGCCGGTCAGCGCTGTCCAAAAGGTCACCATCTGGGGCAACCACAGCGCCACCCAATACCCAGACGCGTTCCACGCCGAGATCAATGGGCAGCCAGCCCCCAGCGTGATCGACGACGACCGCTGGATCCGCGAAACGTTCATCCCAACCGTGCAAAAACGGGGCGCAGCTGTGATCGAAACGCGCGGCCAGAGCAGCGCCGCCAGCGCCGCCAATGCCGCCATTCAACACGTGCAAAGCTGGTACCACGGCACACCCGCCGGCGACTGGGTCAGCATGGCAGTGCCCAGCACCGGCGCCTACGACTCCCCCGCCGGCGTGATCTTCAGCTACCCAGTCGTCGTCAGCGACGGCACCTATCGCGTTGTCGAAGGGCTGGCGCTGAGCGATTTCGACCGGCAGCTGATCCAAACGACCGGCGCCGAGCTGCTCGAAGAAAAAACGGCTGTCGAAGAACTGCTCGGTCTCTGAAGACCCAACTGCGCTCTGCCGCCAATCTGTCGACGGCAGCCTCCCCCCGTCGGGGAGAGGTTGCCCCGGCGCCCGTTCTCGAAAGAGACCCGGCAAAGCGCTGAAGTTGCCAGAAACGATGCGATCCTGTACAATTTTTCACCATCCAAACAATGCCAACTGTGATACAGTTGGCTGGGGGAAAGCGACGCTCTCCTCTCCGTTCAAAATCAGCCGGGCGCGGCAGCCCTCTGGGCCCGCCGCACGCTACAAAAAGGGATAAGTTCTATGACGACCCCAGTAGCACGATTTAGCGACCTGAAACAAGAACAGATCAACGAATTTCTGCACGACCGCATTCAGGTCCCCGAGGATCTGCAGTCCAATGTGATGGTCACCACCCTGGACAAAGTCTACAACTGGAGCCGCAAGTCCAGCATGTGGCCCTTGCTCTTCGGGCTGGCCTGCTGTGCGATCGAGATGATCGCAACCGCCGCCAGCCGGTACGACCTGGCCCGCTTCGGGATGGAGGTCATGCGCCCCAGCCCGCGACAGAGCGACCTCATGATTGTGTCCGGCACAGTCACCAAAAAGATGGTGCCGGCGATCGTTCGGATTTACAACCAGATGGCCGAGCCACGCTATGTGCTGAGCATGGGTGCCTGCGCGACCGGCGGGGGCCCCTTCAAAGAAGGCTATTCGGTGGTCAGCGGCGTCGACAAGTATATCCCGGTCGACGTCTATGTCCCGGGTTGCCCCCCAACCCCTGAAGCACTGATCTATGGGCTGCTCAAGCTGCACGAAAAGGTGGAACGCCAAAGCATCACCAGCGTCCCCTGGTACCGCAAAGGCTCCAGCGAGGCTGTCCCAGTCCCCATCCTCGGGCCCGATCTTTTCGACCCGCGCAAGGTTCAGGTCATCAAAGAACATACCCTGGGCAGTGCAGCGGCTGTCAAAAGCGCTGTCGCCAGCAAAGCCCGGCTGCAGCCCCAGCCGATGGCCGAGGAGGTCAAAGCGCGCATCCGCGCCGCACAGGCCCAATATCGAACACAAAAACAGCCAGCCTGACCAAGGCTGCACAGGCTGAACACAAGCATGGAGTACAACCTCTGGGGGGTCTGACATGAGTGAAGCTACGATGGTTGCTGCGGCCCCGGTCGCAGACCCAGCCCTGCCCTTCCACGACGCTGTGGCAGGAGCGGTCATCGGAACATGGGCGGACAGCACCGACAAAGCGCTCTTCGTTGCGCCCGATCGCCTGCTGGCCTTGCTCACCTACCTGCGCGACGCACAGCAGTACGATCTCTTGTCGAGCGTCACCTGCGTCGATTACTCGGCGTACAAAGGCAAAAGCCGCGCCGGGATCGACGAACGCTTCGACGTCGTCTACCATCTCTACAGCACCCGCAAGGGCGGCGACGCGCTGCGCCTGCATGTCCGCGTGCCGGCAGACGACACCGTGCCTTCAGCCACCAGCGTCTACCCTGGAGCCAATCTGCAGGAGCGAGAGGTCTATGATCTCTTCGGGATCCGATTTGCCGGCCATCCCAACCTGCGCCGCGTCCTGACCTGGGAAGGGTTCAACGGCCACCCCCTGCGCAAGGACTGGAAAGAAGCCTACTACGAAGAGGAAGCCAAACCCTTCAAAAGCCGCCACCCCACGGGCGGCTACCAGTGGCACGAAGAAAAGCTGCCCTGGGGAGACAACACCACCTACCCTGCTGGCTGGGACCCGGACTCCTGGAAAGAGCCTGTCTCGTATGTGCCGGTCAGCCAGGCCCCCCACCACGGATACGGCGATCTGGATACCGAGTCGATCGTGATCAACCTGGGGCCCCACCACCCCAGCACCCACGGTGTCTTCCGCATGTTGACCCGGCTGGAAGGGGAGACAATCCTGGCGCTCGAACCAGAGATGGGGTACCTGCATCGCAACCACGAAAAGATCGGCGAACGCAATACCTGGCTGATGAACATGCCGTTCACCGACCGGCTCGACTACATCAACTCGATGAGCAACAACCTGGGCTACGCGCTGGCAGTCGAAAAGCTGCTGGGGGTCGAGGTGCCCGAACGGGCCCAGTACATTCGGGTCATCATGGCCGAGCTGACACGCATCATCAACCATACCTGGTCGATCGGCTTTATCCTCAACGACCTGGGCGCACTGCAGACCCCAGCCCTCTACGCCATCGAAGAGCGGGAAATGATCCTGGATCTCTTCGAGGAGGTCAGCGGGGCACGGCTAATGTGCAACTATCTCCGCTTCGGCGGTGTCGTGCGCGACCTGACCCCCGGCTGGGAAGACCGTGCCAAATATCTGGTGAACGACCGCCTGCCCCGCGCGCTCGACCAGCTGGACGAACTGCTCAGCGGCAACGAGATTGTCAAAGCGCGCGGGCGAGGCGTCGGCTACCTTTCTGCCCAGGATCTGATTGCGTTGAGCGTCACAGGCCCCATGCTGCGCGCAGCCGGGGTTCCCTACGATATCCGCAAAGCAGCCCCTTACGCGATCTACGACCGCTTCGACTTTGCAGTGCCGACGTTGCCAGAAAGCGACATCTACGCACGTTACTACATCCGCCTGCTCGAAGCGCGCGAGAGCCTCCGGATCCTGAAACAGGCACTGCGCGACATCCCCAAAACCGGCGAAGTCCTGGCGGGCAAAGGCGGTTATACCTTCCGCCCGGTCGAAGGAGAGGCCTACGCCCGTGTCGAAGCCCCCAAAGGTGAACTCGGCTATTTTGTGGTCAGCGACAACAAAGCCAACCCCTATCGCTACCATGTGCGCAGCCCCAGTTTCATCAACCTCAACGCGCTGGGGCCGATGTCTGTCGGCTACAAGATCGCCGACGCCGTCGTGATCCTGGGCGCCATCGACATCGTGCTCGGCGAGGTCGACCGCTAATTTCTATCGGGAGAAACCAGTATGTTTGGAACCGGACTGCTCAAAGGCCTTGGCATCACCCTCAAACACTTTACAGATACCTTTGTAGACGATCGACGCAAAGAACCGGCCCGCTACGAGGGCAGCATCCAGATCGACGATCGACGCCGCGTGATCGACCAGCCGATCACCCAGGAAGGGCTGCTCACCATCCAATACCCGGAGGAGCGCCGCCTTCTGCCAGAACGCTTCCGCTATATCCCCATGCTGATCTGGGATACCGAGGTCGGCGAGGATCGCTGTACTGCCTGCGGCATCTGTGCCAAAGTCTGCCCCCCCCAATGTATCTGGATCGTGCGTGACATGGACGACAACGGCAAACCCGTCACGCGACCTGCGGAATTTTATATCGACGTCGCTGTCTGTATGAGCTGCAGCTTCTGCACCGAGTTCTGCCCCTTCGACGCCATCAAAATGAACCACGACTACGAGCTGGCTGTCTACGACCGCTACCCCCAGTTGGTCTACGACAAGGCCGAGCTGACCGTCCCCCTCGAATACTATGCAGCGCTCTGGCCCTCCCAGTTTGCCGAGGAGCAAACGCGCCGGGCCCAGGAAAAAGAAGAAGAACAGCGGCGCGAGGAAGAAAAGAAGCTGGCGGCAGAAGCCAAAGCCAAAGCCAAAGCAGCCTCCGAAAGCCAGGCGGCCAAACGCAGCCAAGAAGAGACGGCAAGCCCAGCTGCACGCAAAACCGAGGAAAACGGAGAAACAGCCGCCGGCGACGCCGCCGAAGCAGAAGCCAAACGAGCCCGCCTCGAAGAAATGAAACGCAAAGCAGCTGAAAAAGCCGCCCAACGCAAAAAAGAGAGCGGATCCTGACCGCTCTGCACCGTCCGTCTGCGGGGCGACGGCTCCTGTCCGCCGCCCCGCACAGCGTGGCTTCGTTTTCTTCAGGAGACAACGCACCATGACAGTGAAAATTACCTGGCACGGACATGCTACCTTCAGCCTCGATGTGGAAGGGATCCGGCTGGTGGTCGACCCCTTTCTGCACCCCCACAACCCGGCAGCGACCGTCACAGCCGAAGAGCTGGCAGCAGACTTTATTCTGGTGACACACGGCCACACCGACCACATCGCCGACGGGGTCGCCCTGGCCCGACAGACTGGAGCCGCCGTGATCAGCAACGTCGAAATCGCCCGCTGGTTCAAACAACAAGGGATCCACCAGACCTATGGGATGAACCTGGGCGGAGGACATACCTTCGCTTTCGGCCGTCTCCGACTGACGATCGCCCACCACAGCAGCGAGTTGCCCGACGGCAGCTACGGCGGAAGCCCTGTCGGCTTTTTGATCAACTGCAGCGACGGCCACGACCTCTATATCGCTGGAGATACAGCCCTGACCTACGACATGAAACAGATCGGCGATGGCGGCGGCGTCGACCTGGCCATCCTGCCGATCGGCGACTACTACACCATGGGCCCCGAAGAGGCCGCCGTGGCAGCCCAGTGGGTGAAAGCCAAACAGGTCATCCCCTGTCACTACAACACCTTCCCGAGGATCCAGGTCGACGCCGCTGCCTTTGCCCGCCGTCTCCAGAAGGAGGCCGAGATTGACTGCACCCTCCTGGCACCCGGCGAGTCGACGGCCCTCTGACCAGAAGCTGCGCCGATGTCTCTTTCTGTTCTGCTCAGCCTGCTTGCCCTGGGGGGCGCGCTGGCGGCGATTGGATACACATGGAAGCTGAACCGCGAGCTGGATGTTGTCCGCGAACGGCTCGACCGCTACCACCGTGCGCTCTTCAAAGCCGAAGAAGCCCTGCGCACCACCCGCCAAAGGCTGGCCGAACTGGATCGGGCCAGCCCATCCCTCCCCCCTCCCAATATCAAGCTGGAACTCTGAGCATTTTTGCCGGAGGGCCCCACAGCAGCCGGCAGAGCCGTGCTGGCGCCAACAAGTCTTTGTGAACAGTTCTGTACACAAGAAAGGTACGAAGTTTATGTCGGATATCAGCGAATTTGGCGTCCATACCAAAGCAGAGCTGCTTTTTCCGGCGCACCTGATTCCAAGCCTGCGCGAGCTGCGCGGGGAGGAGTGGAAGATGTTGGTCGATCGGGTGGCCGCCCTGCCCGAAACCCACCCGGACAGCCTGGCCTTTGTGTTGATGATGATCGAACTGGACAGCTGCCTCAAATGCAACAGCAACAACTACAAATTTCTGCGCGGCTGCTATCTGTGCGCCACCCAGACCATCCAGTCGTTCAAAGGGGGCGACCAGGAGCTGCTGGGGCTTTACGCCAGGGCCCAGCAGGAGTTGAGCAGCCATCTCCGACTAGACAGCCGCCCCAGCGAGCGGATGGCAGCAGGCTGAACAGAGGTCCCCTACGTTGACCCCGCTGCACCCGCACGCTGCTCCCCCACGCATCGCCATCATCGGCGGCGGTGTGACCGGTCTGACCGCCGCCTACGATCTGACCCGCTCCGCCGCCCCAGCACGCTTTGACGTGAGCCTCTTCGAGCGGGCCCCCACCCTGGGAGGGCTGGCCGCCGGCTTCAAAGGACGTCCAGAATGGGCGTGGCCGCTGGAACATTTTTATCACCATCTCTTTCTCTCTGACCGGGCCATGCTCGCCCTGCTCGACGACATCGGCTTTCGCCACGCGCTCCAGATCTACCGCCCCCACACCGCCATCCACACCCAAGGGCACAACTACCCGCTCGACAGTGTCACACGGGTGCTCCGCTTTCCGCTGATCCCGCTGGCCGACCGCATCCGCATGGGCCTGGTGCTCGCCTATCTGCGCTATCACCCCGCCCGGCCCTGGCGAAAGTTCGACCAGATCCAGGCAGATGGCTGGCTGCGTCGAGCCATGGGCAGCCGAGCCTACGAAGCGGCCTGGGAATTCCAGCTGGAGGGCAAATTCGGCTCGCTGGCCCGAGAGGTCAACCTGGCCTGGTTCTGGGCACGCGTGGTGGCCCGCACCTCCCAGCTGGCTTATTTCGACGGCGGCTTTCAAGCATTCATCGACCATCTGGCCGGGCGCGCGCGCGCCCAGGGCGCACACCTCTACCCAGGACGCACCGTCGAACAGATCCACCCCCACAGCGAGGGAGGATATACCGTGGTGGTGGACGGCCAACCGGCCCACTTCGACCAGGTGCTCAGCACAGTCAGCCCGGAGCTGATGCAGCGGCTGGCCCCTGCCCTGCCAGCCAGCTATCTGGAACAACTCTCCCGGCTCAAAAGCCTGGGGGCCGTCGTCCTGACGGTCGCCCTAGACCGCCCGCTGACCGACCGGCTCTACTGGATCAGCCTGCCCAAACGCGAAGGCATCCCCTTTCTGGCTCTGGTAGAACATACCCACCTGATCGACCCCTCCCACTATGGGGGCGACCACCTCCTCTATCTGGGTGACTATCTGCCAGCCGACCACCCTTACTTTGCCTGCTCGGCAGAGCAACTGCTCGACGAGTTTGCTCCCCATCTCGCTCGTTTCAACCCGGCGTTCGACCGCAGCTGGATCACCGGGGCCTGGCTGCACAAAGCCCGCTATGCCCAGCCCGTCCCCCCGACCGGCTACCAGGCCATGATCCCAGCGCTGAAGACACCGCTGCCCGGCCTCTACTTCGCCTCGATGAGCCAGGTTTACCCCTGGGATCGCGGCACAAACTTTGCAGTCGAGCTGGGCCGCACAGTCGCTGCGGCAATTGCCTCCGGCTGAGAAAGCCGATGCGCCCGCTCTATTTTCTGGTCTTTGCCGCTGGACTGACCACGCTGGGCATGGAGTTGAGCGCCGCCCGGCTCTTGGAACCGGCGTTCGGCAACAGCCAGCTGGTCTGGGCCGCCATCATCGGCCTGATCCTGCTCAGCCTGGCTGCCGGTGCCTGGCTCGGTGGCTGGCTGGCGGATCGCTGCCCACAGCGGGCTGCGCTCGAACTGACACTCACCCTGGGGGCCGTGGGCGTCGCCCTCATTCCCCTGCTCAGCACACCGGTGCTGCGGCTGGCGGCAGTCGGCCTGGCTGGCTTTGCTGTCGAGCTGCTCTTCAGCGCCCTTCTGGCGGTCGGTGCGCTCTTTGCCCTGCCCGCCGTGCTGCTGGGCACGGCAACCCCCTGGGCCCTGCGGCTGGCGGCCAGCGAGCCGCACTCCCTCGGCCAGACCGCAGGGCGGCTCTCGGCCACCGCCACAGCAGGCAGCCTGCTCGGCGCTTTCCTGCCAGTGCTCTGGCTGATCCCAGCCTTTGGCACACGCTGGAGTTTTTATCTGCTGGCGCTGCTGCTGCTGGCCGTCACCGCCGTGAGCGGCTGGCGTGGCCCCTACCGCTGGTATGCGCCGACAGCAGGGCTGGCGGTGCTCTGCCTGGCCCTCTTTACCCAGCCAGCCGGGATCCGCGCCGCCTGGGATGACGGCCGCAGCGGGGTACTGCTCTACGAAGACGAAAGTGCGCTCAACTATGTCGCAGTCCACCAGTGGGGCAGCGAACGCCACCTCAAACTCAATGAAGGGATCGGCATCCACAGCGTCTACCACCCAGAAAGTCTGCTCAGCCAGGGCATCTGGGATTACTTTTTGCTGGCCCCCTTCTTTCGCCAGCAGCCGCTCACCGATCTGCTTTTGATCGGGGCAGCAGCAGGCACGGTGCCCGGCCTCTACACCCGGCTGTACGGGCCGGTCCCGATCACCGGCATCGAGCTGGACCCAGCCATTCTTGCGGTCGGCAGACAATTTTTTGGGGCCAGCTGGCCCAACTATCGGGCGATCGCCGGCGACGGCCGTCGCTGGCTGGCCAGTCTGCCCGCCGCCACCCGCTACGATGTGATCGCCGTCGACGCCTATCGCCCCCCCTACATTCCCTTCCACCTCACCACAGTCGAATTTTTTACCCTGGCCCGGGAGCACCTGGCCCCCGACGGTGTCGTCGTCGTCAACGTCGGCCGCACCGACACCGACGCAACCCTGGTCGACGCCATCGCCGCCACCCTCCAACAGGTCTTTCCCACCGTCTTTGTGGTCGACGAACCCGGGCCGCCGGCGACCTTGGCCAATTCGCTGGTGGTCGCCACCCGGCTGCCGACCTCGCTGTCCCCCGCCCAGGCCCGGGCGGCAGCCCTGCCCGCCACACAACCCGCCGAATGGCGAGCGTTTGCCAGCAGCGCGCTGGCCCAGGCCCGCCCGGCCAGCCCCCCCTCCGACACCCCAATCTTCACCGACGACCGCTCCCAGGTCGAGGAGGTCGTCCATCGCCTGATCTTCAATTTTCTGGTGGGACCCCCTCCCCCCCAGAGACCGACAGAATCCTCCCCGTCACAACCAGAGCCCTGAGAGCTCCGCGGCCATTGACGGCAGCCAGGAACCGTGTTAGTGTAGAAAGAGAGGGGTCTCTGATTCGTTTCTCTGTTTGCCACTCCACTTGAACCGGAGGTATCTCATGCTAACCGATTACGAAGTACGCCAGGCGGTGGAATTCGAAAGCCACGATGCCCCTGTGCTCAGCGTCTATCTGAATGTCGACCCCTGCCATCGCACGGTAGAGAGCTATCGACTGGCGCTGCGTGGCCTGCTCGAACAAGCCGAAGAGGCCTCTGCCGAAGATGTACGCCGCATCCAGAGCTTTATCGAGATAGGCTACAACCGCAGTGGGCGTGGGATCGTGATGTTCAGCTGTGCAGCCAAGGATTTCTGGTGGGCACAGAGTGTCGCAGTGCCGGTCGAAGACTTTGTCTTCGTCAGCTTCCGCCCCTATGTGCGCCAGCTCGCCAGGCTGCTCGACACCTACGAACGCTGCGGCGTGGTGCACGTCGACCAGGAGGGCGCCCGTCTTTACCTCTTCAACATGGGCGTGCTCGAAGCCGCAGACGGCTATCTGGGCGCTGAGGTCAAACAGCACCGCTCAGGTGGCTGGGCCAACCCACGTCTCCAACGGCACGAGAACACCCTGGCTCGCCGCAATCTTCAGGAGAGCGCCGAACTTGCCGAGGCCTTCTACCGCGACAGCGGCACCCGACGCTTGTTCCTGGCCGGCACAGAGAAGAACGTCGCCCGCTTCAACGAGCTGCTGAGCCATCACCTGCGCCGGATGGTGCTCGGCCACTTCAATGCCGACGCCAACGCCACGCCGACCGAGATTCGCAACAAGGCCCTGGAGCTGGCCGCTGCCGCCGAAACGCGTGAGGCTGCGGCGCTGGCCGAAGAACTCCTCGCCACCGCCCAGCAAGGAGGCAACGCCGTGCTGGGCCTGGTCGACACGTTGACCGCCATCCAGCACGGCCGCGCCCGACATCTGGTCGCCCTGACCCACTACAGCGAACAAGCCTATCGATTCGTCGACAGCGGTCTGGTGGTCCTCACCCTGGACGAAGAGGGAGATCTGGCCAGCGGACGCATCCAGGATCTGCCCGACGCGGTCGAGAGCGCCCTGCGCCGTGCACTGGCCCAGTCACTCGCCGTCACCTTGGTCGACCAGCACCCCGGTCTCGCCCAGGCAGGGGGGATCGGCGCACTCACCCGCTGGTGAAGCGCCTTGACATGGCGTCTGGCTGTCGGCCAGACGCCATGTCAGTTTGTGTTCTGTTAGAGCTTCGACCTTTCGGAAGCTCGGTTACGTTGTCGGGCAGGGCTTCTCGCGTACAAAAGAGAAAGGTACTTCATTCATCGAGGAGAGATAGATTGCCATGATGCGATTTGACCGATTTACCGAAAAAGCACAGGAAGCCGCCATGCGCTCCTACGAACTGCTGCAACAGTACAAACATACCCAGGTCGATACTGAACACATCTTCCTGGCTTTGTTGCAGCAAAACGGCGGTGCAGTTCCACAAATTCTCCAGCAGCTCAACGCGCCAGTCGCCGAGATGATCGAAAAGCTCGTCAGTGTGCTGGAACATATGCCGCGCGCCAGCACCAATCCCTACGGCAGCACAGCAACAGCCCAGGTCTTCATCACCCCGCGCCTCAAGCGCATCATGGACATTGCCTACGAAGAGGCAATGCGCATGAAAGACGAGTACATCAGCACCGAGCATATCCTGGTCGCGATCGCCAGCGAACGCAACACCCCGAGCGCAGCGATCTTGCGCGAGGTCTCGGTCACCAAAGAACGCATCCTGGAAGCGGTCGAGCAGATCCGCAAAGGACAACGGGTCACCGAACCCAATGCCGAGAGCAAATATCGGGTCCTCGAAAAATACAGCCGGGACTTGACCCATCTAGCCCAGGAAGGCAAGCTTGACCCGGTGGTCGGGCGGGAGAGCGAGGTGCTGCGCGTCCTCCAGGTGCTGTCTCGGCGCACCAAAAACAACCCTGTGCTGATAGGCGAAGCAGGTGTCGGCAAAACTGCCATCGTAGAAGGGCTGGCACAGAAAATTCTGCACAAAGAAGTCCCTGAAAATTTGTTGGGCAAACGGGTGCTCTCGCTCGACCTGGGGGCCCTGGTCGCCGGCACACGGTTCCGCGGAGAATTCGAGGAACGCCTCAAGGCGTGCATCGAAGAAATCCAGCGCAGCGAAGGGGAGATCATCCTCTTCATCGACGAGCTGCACACCATGGTCGGGGCCGGCAACGCCACCGGGGCGATGGATGCCAGCAACATGCTCAAGCCTGCCCTGGCCCGAGGCGAGCTGCAGTGCATCGGCGCCACCACCCTGGACGAATATCGGGAGCATATCGAGCGCGATTCTGCGCTGGAACGACGCTTTGCCCCGGTCTATGTCGACGAACCCAACCTCGAAGACAGCATCGAAATCCTGCGTGGCCTGCGCTCACGCTACGAGGAGCACCACCAGGTCCACTACAGCGATGAAGCGCTGGTCCAGGCAGTGAAACTCAGCCACCGCTATGTCCCTGACCGCCGGCTGCCCGACAAAGCGATCGACCTGATGGACGAAGCGGCTGCCAAGCTGCGCGTGGCCATGTTTCTGATGCCACCCCGCCTGCGTGAGATGAAGGCAGAGCTCGGCGAACTCCAGGCCCAGGAAGAAAAAGCCTGGGAAGAGCGGGACTACGAAAATGCCGCCAAGTACAAGGCGGAACGGGTTCGGGTCGAAGAAGCATACAACGAGCTTGTCGTCGGCTGGCGGGTAGAAGCCAACCTGGACGATATTGTCGACGAAAGCGACATCGCCGCTGTCGTCAGCGCCTGGACCGGCATCCCCGTCAGCAATCTGCTGCAGACCGAAACCGCCAAGCTGCTCCACATGGAAGAGCAGCTGCGCAACCGCATCATCGGCCAGGAACAGGCGATCCAAGCCGTCAGCGACGCGATCCGGCGGGCCCGCAGCGGCCTCAAAGACCCACGACGGCCGATCGGAACCTTCCTCTTCCTGGGCCCCACCGGCGTCGGCAAGACCGAACTGGCCAAAGCGCTCGCCGCCTTTTTGTTTGACAACGACGAAGCCCTGCTGCGCATCGATATGAGCGAATACCGAGAACCCCACACGGTCAGCCGACTCTTCGGCGCGCCGCCCGGCTATGTCGGGTACGACCAGGGAGGCCAGCTGACCGAACAGGTGCGCCGCCGCCCCTATCAGGTGGTCCTCTTCGACGAGGTGGAAAAAGCCCACCCCGATATCTGGAATTCACTCCTGCAGATCATGGACGACGGCCGGCTGACCGATGGACAGGGACGCCACGTCGACTTCCGCAACACTGTCGTGATTATGACCAGCAACGTCGGCGCTGAAGCGGTCAAACGCGGGCCGCTCGGGTTCAGCACACCGACCTTCGACGAGAGCAAGTATACCCAGCACGAGTACGCCCAGCAGCTCAAACGGCTCTTCCGCCCAGAATTTCTCAACCGCATCGACGAGACTATCATCTTCGAGTCGCTCAACCAGGAGCAGATCTGCCAGATCGTCCATCTGTTGATGAAAGATATCGGAACGCGGATGGATGAGCTCGGTTTCACCGTCGAAATGACCGAAGCCGCAGCCCGCCACATGGCCACCGTAGGCTACGACCCCAGCTACGGTGCCCGCCCCCTGCGCCGACTGCTGCAACGCCAGGTCGAAAATGAACTGAGCAAACGGCTGCTCAAAGGCGAGTACAAAACAGGCGACCATGTCGTCATCGACTACGACCCTGCCGCCGAGAGCGACAGCAAGCTGTCCTTCCAGGTCACTGAGCTGGCCCCGATCGCCGTCGATCTGCCCGTCGATACACCGGCATAAAAGACACGCTGAGCAGGCAGAGAGGCCACTGCCTGCTCAGCGCACAACAGCACCGCTGCGGTGCAAAAGCGGCAGATAAAGCTTCCGCTCCCCTTCCTGCACCTCCTCCAGCACAAAACGCAACGCGCTGAACGAGACCAGCCGTGGATGGTCCTCGACCGCAGCCTCCAAAACAACAGCCCCCTGCTCGCCAGCAGCAAAACGGTAGCTGCCCAGACGCAGCCAGCCGTTGTCAACCGGCATCTGGTTCTGTACCGTCGTCGTCACCCCCTCAGCATGGTAGACCGTGTAGCGAGCAAACGCTGTGTCCGGGCTCAACGTCAGCCCACGGCAAGGCCACTCGATCGCCCCATGGCTGGGAATCAACGCTTCCACCCGATAGAGCCCCTCTACCGGCAGCTGTGGGCGCCAGACCGCATGGTTGAGCGGTGGAACCGTCTCACCGACCTGCTGGCTGAAGGACAGATAGGCTGGCTGGCCACGCACCGTGGTGAAAAGATGCCAGCCATCCTCACAGCTGCTGGCCGGGTCGAATTTCGGCTCGATCGACGGCGTCTCCACAACGACCGTCAACGGAGCAACTACGACACCGCTCAGATCCGCCACCATGCCTTCAACCACGTTGCTGTCGATCGGCAGGGTGACCCCCCCCCATGTCTCGGTGTGGTCGCCGGCATACTGGCGGATCCGCTGTTGCTCTGCCCAGAGGGTGGGAGGCAGACAGGAGGAGGGAATCTGCCAGACCGTCACCTCCGGGTCAAACGCAGGGCGATTCCAGGCAGCAAACCAGACCGCATCCAAAATCGGGCTCCGGTCAGCGTACCGTGCAATCGGGGGAGTACACGCCAACGCATACAGGCCAGCCGCACTGGCGCTGGCCTGGACACGCTCGGTCCAGCCCGCCACAAAGGCCTGCGCCGCAGCGACACAGGCCGAATTCTGGCCGTCGTAGGCCTCCAGGTTGTAGTAGAGAACCGTGCCCGACCCGTCCGCTGCGGCCAGACCCAGTTCGCTGGCCACCCGCAGCGCCTGTTCAGCTTCGGCCCGGCCCTGCGCGTAGGCCGCCGCCGGGTCGCTGTCAAAACGCTGGCGATACTCCGTGCAAGGGGCCTGTGGCCCCACCCAGGTAGGGATAAAACGCCAGCCCTGCACGGTCAGCGACGCCAACAGTGTGGCGTCGAGCCAACGGTTGGGACAGGCACGCAGCAGACCGCCAATGTAGAGGTTGACAGCCCGATACGGGCTCTCCAGAGCCCAACGGCGCAAGTTTTCTTCGCCCGCCAGCTCACACATGTCAAAGCCAGGGCCGGTCAAACGAGATCTGCGTGCCTCCAGTGCGCTCACCTCTCCCACACCCCGCACGCCAGCCAAACGGGGTGCCTCCCCGCGCAACACCGCAGACCACCCCCCATTCTCCTGACGCCGCTGCAAGGTGTGGGTCGCCAGATCCAGCCGCCACCAGGCGCGACCTGCCTCTGGCGGTTTCCCCTCCCTCTCCTGCCAGCTGACCCCGCCGTCGTCGCTGCGCCAGAAGATCTCTCGCCCCGCCCCACCCTCCATCCAACCGGTGTGAGCGGTCACAAAGACGACCGGGTTGCCGGCCGGTGCCGTCACCTGCTGCCACGAGCGGCCTCCATCCTGGGTGCGCAAAAGCAGACCGCGGTCGAAGTTGCTGCTTGTCAGCAGGCGCAACGTCAGCCAGCCATGCTGCGGGTCCAGCCAAAAGAGCGCCAGATCCCCCGCCAGCCTCGCAGCATGGACAGGCAGCGGATGCTGGCTGACCTGCCAGCTCACACCGCCGTCGGCTGTGGCGGACAACTGAAACCTGCCAGGATCTGCAGGATCCAACGAGACAGCCCAGCCATGCACCGTATCCAGCCAGTCCACCGCCGCAGCCGCTGGCTGCCCCGCCGGCGTGCGATCCTCCCAGCTGACCCCACCGTCGGCGGTCAGCCAAAGCCGATCCCCAGCCCACCCCCAGGCCAACCAGGCGCTGCGCGCACCGTAGGTGTGCAGCGTGCCCGAGAGCTGCGCCATTCCTTCACCAAGGGCCCGGTTCCCAGCCGGGGCCAGCCAGGATCCCCCCCACACACACAAAAAACCGAGAATCCAAAGAACCCGCGCCATCTCTCCTCCTTTCGTCCAGGCCCGCCAGCACTCCTGTGAGTTTGGCAAGATTGTAAAGTTTTTTACAACAAATCATTTAACATTAAAGTATTATGAATCTGTCTAGGTTGTTAAACTATACATTTACAAAAAGAAGGTGTCCTGATGGCATTCCAAATCGACAACGTACATTCCGAAATTCAGTTCTCCGTGCGCCACATGATGGTCTCCAAGGTGCGCGGGGTCTTCGAGAAATGGAGTGGCACGATCCTCCTGGATCCGGCCAACCCGTCTGCCACAAGCGTCGACATTTCCATCGAAAGTGCCAGCATCAACACCAAGGATGCGCAGCGCGACGGGCATCTGCGCTCCCCCGATCTTCTGGCATCCGAGCAGTTCCCTACCATCACCTTCAAAAGCACCCAGACAGAGGTCACCGGCGACAACCGAGCACAGCTGCACGGCGACCTGACGATCCGGGGGGTGAGCAGACCGGTCGTGTTGGATGTCGAGTATCAGGGCAACGCCAAGAGCCCCTGGGGCACGATCAGCTACGGCTTCAATGGCAGCACCAAGATCAACCGCGACGAGTGGGGGCTGACGTGGAACGCAGCGCTGGAGACCGGCGGCTGGCTGGTCGGCAAAGAGGTGCAGATCGACATCGAGCTGGAGCTGGTCCAGACTGCCTGAGCGGGGTTGGGTCAAGGGGGAGAAGGCCGCAGGCCTCTCCTTCCTGGACCCATCATGTTGCCTCGCCGGTCAGACCCGGCACACGCAGACGGCGCTCCAGCTGGCGCAGCAGCCCGTAGGTGATCCCGACCAGCACAATGTAAAAAACTGCCACGATCAGATAGATTGGGATCGGTACAAAGTAGCGGCTGGCCAAAATTTTGGCCTGCCCCATCAGGTCAGGCACTGCGATCAAAAAGACGACCGCCGTGTATTTGAGCATTGCCACGACCTCGTTGGACCAGGCGGGCAGCACCAGACGCAACGCCTGGGGCAGCACGATGGAGCGGACCGCCTGCCCCTGGCTCATGCCAAGGGCACGAGCGGCGGTCATCTGGCCGACAGGGACGGCCTGCAAAGCCCCTCGCAGGTATTCTGCCTGGTAGGCGCCGCTATTGAGCCCCAGGGTCAGGAAGGCAGCTTCCAGCCGCCCCAGGGTCAGCCCTAGATCGGGCAGGCCGTAGTAGACCAGAAAGAGCTGAATCAGCAGCGGAGTTCCCTGCACCAGCACGACGTAGGTGCCGGTCGCTCGTTGCAGCCAACGTGGGCCATAGACACGGGCAATGCCCGCTGGCAGGCCGATCGCCATCCCCAGCAGCAGCGAAAACGCAGCGATCTGCAGGGTGACCCCTGTGCCTTGCCACAACAGCGGGGCGACAGAGCCGAACAACTCCACCACTCTCTCCATTTTTTCGTCCATCCTGCCGTCGCTCAGCGGCTGCGTTCGTCCAGGTCGGCAATTTTGCGCAAAAAAACCCGTGTGCGTTCTTGGGCAGGTCGTTCAAACATCTGGGCAGGAGGCCCCTGCTCGACCACGACCCCACCCTCCAGAAAGACCACGCGGCTGGCCACCTGGCGGGCAAAGCCCATTTCGTGCGAGACGACGATCATGGTCATTCCTTCGCTTGCCAGCTGCTGCATCACTTCGAGCACCTCGCCGGTCAGCTCAGGATCCAGGGCAGAGGTCGGCTCGTCGAACAACATCAGATGAGGGTCCATCCCCAACGCACGGGCAATGGCCACCCGCTGCTTTTGCCCGCCAGAAAGCTGTGCAGGGTAATGGCCAGCCCGGTCGACCAATCCAACCCTTTCCAGCTCGAAAAGGGCCAGTTCGTGGGCTTCCTTTTTGTGCATTTTGCGCACCTTGGTCAGCCCGACCATGACGTTGCCCAACGCCGTCAGATGGGTGAAAAGGTTGAAGTCCTGAAAAACCATGCCGATCCGCTGGCGAATCCGGTCAGGGTTGACGCCAGCTGCGGTGATCTCTTCCTGTTCCAACCAGATCCGCCCGGCATTCGGCGGGTCCAACAGGTTGATGCAGCGCAGCAGCGTACTTTTGCCCGACCCGCTGGGCCCAACCAGCACTGCCACTTCCTGTGGCTGGATCGACAGCGAAAAGCCCTTGAGGACAGCGGTCTGCCCAAAGGATTTGTACAGTTCTTCCACGCGCAAGATGGGTGTGGGATTCATCAACTCCTCCGGCGCCCCGCCTGCAAGGCGCAGGGCTGTTTAGATCTGTAGTCGGTAACGCCGCTCGACCCACTGCAACAGCTGCGTCATCCACAGCGTCAGCGCCAGATAGAGCAGCAGGGCAATCCCAAACGCGACAAAGGGCTCCAGGGTGCGGGCGCTGACCTGCTGGGCCCGGCGCAAGATCTCGGGGACGCCGACCACAAACACCAGGGTCGAATCTTTGAGAACAAGCGTTGCTTCGTTGCCCCAGCTCGGCAGCGCCAGCCGCAGCGCCTGGGGCAGGAGGATGCTTTGAATCGCCTGGCGACGGCTCATCCCGATCGCACGCGCAGCCACCATCTGCCCTGGCAAAACCGCCTGAAAAGCGCCTCGAAAAATCTCGCTTTGATAGGCGCCGGAAGCAACCCCCAAGGCAAGCGATCCAGCCAGGAAGGGAGACAGGTTGACAAAACCGGCAATCACAAAGAAGAGGACAAAGACAATCACGATCACAGGCACGGCGCGGACGAGCACGCTGTACAGAGCCGCCACACTGCGCCAGAAGGGGTTACCGTAGACCCGCAGCACCGCCATCGAGATCCCCAACAGCAGGCCGACCGCCAGCGCAACTGCGGTCACACCCAAGGTCACCCACAGCCCCTGCACGATGAAGTTGAAGGTTGTCACCAGCTTTTGTACAAACTCCATGGCTGTTCCAGTCAGCGTTGTGCCCGCCCTTCCCCCAAACACCGCTGCGCTGTGCGAACTGCTCTGCTCCACACAGCGCAGCGTCCATCCGCTCAGGGCAGCCCGTTGGCTTCCTGGATGCTCTGAACTGTCCCGTCGTCGATCAATTCCTGGATGATCCGGTCGATTTCAGCCTTGAGGTCGCTGGCCCCTTCCGGCATGGCGATGCTTTTGCCCCCTTCGGCAGTCAGTTCTGTGATCAGAATCAACTCCAGACCGCTCTCCTGCGCCAGCGCCAGTGCCGGCTCGGCGTCCATCAGCAGCAGTTCGATGCGGCCATTGGCCACGTCGAGCGCAGCCTGGTCAGCACGCTCGTAGCTGAACACCTGGTCGGCAGGGGTAAGCCCGGCCTCCACCAGATTCTTTTGAATCCAACCTTCCTGCACAGTGCCGGTCTGGGCACCAATACTTTTGCCAGCAGCATCTTCCGGGGCTTGCATGGTCAGCGCTGTCCCGGCCACGGCGGCAAAGGCGTCCTTGGTCATCCGATAGGGAATCGAGAAATCGACCTGCTTGTCCCGTTCGGCTGTTGCCTGCATCGCAGCGATCACAACGTCGATCTTGCCTTCCTGCACCGAAACGATCAAAGAATCGAACGGCATGTCCACGATCTCGACCTCCACCCCCAGTTTTTCACCGACGGCGCGGATCAGATCCATGTCGAACCCGACAAAGTTGCCGTTTTCGTCGATCGACTCGTAGGGTGGGTAGTCCGCTGAGGTGCCCGCCACCAACTTGCCAGCAGCCTGGATCTGGGCCAGTTTGCTGCTTTCTGCCGCCGCCCCCCCCGCTGCTGTCGGCTGCACGGCCGTACATGCGCTCAACAGCAGAGCAACTGCCCAGAACAAAACAACCACGATCTGTTTTTTCATGCGAATCCTCCGAATTGGGTAAAAAATGGTAAACTGCTCAGGCTGCCGGCAAGGCACGATCAGAGATACAACCTGGAACGAAAGAGGTGCCAGGCAGAGCAAGGTGCGACGAATCTAACGCTTCCATTTCCCTATTCTGACTGATCTGTACGATTTTGACAAACAACAAGCTCAGCCACCGGGCCCGACGCTTTGTCCAAAACAATCAGACGGACGGCGGCAGCGTTTTGGGTGGATTGAACAGCCATGCGAAAATGATGCAGTATCGACATACAACGAATCCGCCGGTTTAGAGCATCCTGGCACCCACAAACAGATGATGACCACACAGTTCCAGACCACACAGTTCCAGACCACACAATCCCGTGTCACCTCCGATGTCATCGACTTTGGGGTCGGCCATCCGAGTGCTGCGCTGCTGCCACGTGCGCTCCTGCAGGCAGCGGCGGCACAACGGCTGAGCCAGCCCGACGTCACCCTGCTCCAGTATGGGCTGGAACAGGGCGACGAGTATTTTCGTCATACGCTGGCCGGCTTTCTGAGCCGGCAGTACGGCACTCCGGTAGACCGCAGCGAGCTCTTCGTCAGCGCGGGCGTCTCACAGGCACTCGACCTGATCTGCACCCTCTACACCCAGCCGGGCGACGTCGTCTTCGTAGAGGAACCGACCTATTTTCTAGCACTGCACATCTTCGCCAACCACCACCTGACCGTGCGTGCGATCGACACCGACAGCCACGGACTGGATATCGACGCGCTCGAGCAGGCGCTGGCCAGCCAGCGCCCAACCCTGCTCTATCTGGTGCCTACCCACCAGAACCCCAGCGGGGCCACGCTGCCGCAGGAACGGCGGCAGCGGCTGGTCGCCTTGAGCCAGCGCGACAACTTCCTGATCGTGGCCGACGAGGTCTACCATCTGCTGAGCTACACAGCAGCGCCGCCGCCGCCGCTGGCCACCGCAGCAGCCAGCGGCCAGGTCCTGGCACTCGGCTCCTTTTCAAAGATCCTGGCTCCTGGCCTGCGGTTGGGGTGGGTACAGGCCTCCCCTACCCACCTGCAGCGGCTGGCCGGCGCCGGTCTGCTCGCCAGCGGCGGCGGCCTCAACCCCTTCACCTCAGCGCTGGTCGCCCTTCTCCTCGAACAAGGCCAGCAGGAGCAACACCTCGAAGAGCTCCGGCAGGTCTATCGCCGACGCATTGTGGCTCTGGACAGAGCGCTTCAGCAACAGCTGGGCGAACAGGTCCGCTATACTGTGCCGGAGGGAGGCTACTTTTTCTGGGTTCAACTGCCCGACAGCCTCGACAGCGAACAGCTGCTCGCCCAGGCAGCCCGCTGCAAAGTCGGTTTTCGGCCTGGCTCACGCTTTTCGAGCCGCGGGGCGCTCGGCAATTTTCTTCGCCTGAGTTTCGCTTTTTATGAACCAGAACCCCTGCAGGAGGGCATCCACCGCCTGCAAACAGCCCTTGCAGCCAGCTGCTGACCCTGCTGGCCGGCATGGCGTCGCTTTTCGGCGCTCAGAGCGGGCCCTGCATGTACGCCATCGACCCGGCCCGATCTTTGCGCCAGGACCAGCCCCAATGGCGCACAACCAGCAACACGCTGCTGACCACCAGACTGCCCAGCGCAATCCACTGAGCAGTCGCCATCGACCCCATCACCCAGGCATCTGGGCGGAAGAGTTCCACCCAAAAACGGCCCAAGGGATAGGCGATGAAATAGATCAAAATTGCGTCCCCCTTGCGCAGCCGCTCCCCGTAGCGGCGGTACAACAGGGTCAGCAACGCAAACATCAGCAGATTCCAGAGCGATTCATAAAAAAACGTCGGGTGAAACCCGTTGCCGGCATACCAGTCCAACGACTCCTGGTTGAACGGCTGCAGATGGCCCGTGCCACAGGGCTGCACCGTCAGCGGCCGCCCCGAAGGATCCTGGCAGGGAAAGGTCGGGTTGATGTGGAACGCCCAGGCAACCTCCGTGGCAGGCCCATACAGCTCCTGGTTGACCCAGTTGCCGAGCCGGC
Source organism: Chloroflexota bacterium (assembly GCA_018969295.1). Classification (GTDB taxonomy): domain Bacteria; phylum Chloroflexota; class Anaerolineae; order Caldilineales; family Caldilineaceae; genus Caldilinea. The sequence continues at coordinate 48,913 of JAGWYN010000010.1, forward strand.
CAACCGCCTGGGCCAGCAGCACATTGGGCGCGATAAAATCGATCCACATCAACACATCCAGCCGCTTGCTCCAGGCGTAGACCCCAATTGCCAGAATCCCACCGATCAGCCCCCCGTAGATGCCCAGCCCACGAAAGCCGCCGTTCCAAAAGTTGAAGATTTCCTGGGGATTTTGCATGTAATAGTTGAAGCCAACCCCATTGGCAGGTGTGCTGAACACATGGTAGAGGCGCGCGCCGAGAATCCCTACAATCAACGCCCAGGCCAGGATGTTCCAGACATGGTCGGCATCGTAGCCCGCCTTGGCAGCAGTCCGGCCCGCCAGCCACGCAGCCAGCACAGCCCCGCCAACAATAAAGACGCCGTACCAGTGCAACGAGAAAGGACCCCACTGAAAAATGACCGGATTCATACACGCCCGCTTTCTACTTGACCAATGCTGGCACTACACTGCACAAAGTATAGTGCGCATCGCTCGAAATTCCAAAGTGTTTTGGGTCTCTCTGTGTTTGCTGACCGCCTGCACGCGGGAGGCACCCGCCAGCCTTTTGCCAACGCCCCTGGCGGTCCCCACCCTGGCAGCAGCCTACCAGCCAGCCGACGAAGCCCTGCCCGCGCTGGTGCTGGCCGAACGGGCCGCGGCGCAGGCCGGGGATCTGGCACTGCTGGCCGAGCTGTGGGCAGACGACGCCACCCTCGTCGACCGCCGCGGCACAGACCACCCCGCAGACGATCTGCGCTGGGTGGGCCGTGCCGCAATTCTGGACCGCTACCAGCTGGCAGTCTTCCCAGCCCCCCCGCCACCCTTTGCGGCCACGCCGACATTGGCGTTCCAGCTGGAGGGGCAGCACGCCCACGCCACCCTGGGCCACGATCGCTGGCGCTTCCTCTGGAAGGACGGACGCTGGTGGCTGCAAGAGCTGGTCTACTGAGCAGAGGACAGACAGCTCTGGTATACTGAGTTCTGTAAAAAAATAGACAGGCCGTCCAGGATGCGGGACAGAGAAGGGCATCCCAACTACAACCAGGAGTCAACGATGAATCTCGCCGACCTCTCGACCTTGTACAACTACAATTACTGGGCCAACCAACGGGTTCTCGCCGCCGCGCGCGGACTCTCTGTGGAAGCGCTGACCCGCCCCAACGACCTGAGCTGGGGCAGCATCCGCAACGTGCTGGTCCACACGATGAGCGCCGAGTGGGGCTGGCGAATTCGCTGCCAGGAAGGGCGCTCCCCCAGTACCCTGTTGGACCCACTGGAGTACCCCACCGTCGAAGCCCTTGCAGCTTGCTGGGGCGCCGAAGAAGAGGCGATGCGCGGCTATCTGGCCACCCTGCGGGAAGAAGATCTGGCCCAGCCGCTGGCCTACGTCACCACCACAGGACGTCCATTTTCCAGCACCCTCTGGCATATCCTCGTCCATGTCGTCAACCATGGCACGCAACACCGCTCTGAGGTCGCCCACGCACTCACCCAGCTGGGCCATTCCCCCGGCGACCTGGATATGATCCTCTACGCGCGCGGGGAAGGGAATGGGACAGAGAGCTGAAGCGATGGCGCCGCACTCTGTGCAGTGCGGCGCCCCCCTTCTGTTCACTGTTCATCCCCTTCCGTTCAGTACAGTCGCAGCACCTGGCCGTACCGAATCAAATTCGGGTTGTAGAGATGGTTCAGATCGACCAGAGCGTGGACTGTGGTCCCGCACCGGCGGGCAATCCCGCTCAACGTCTCCCCACGCTGCACCGTGTAGTACTGGCTGCACCAGGCCGGCGGCTGAGGATGCGGCGGCTGAGGATATGGCGGCTGAGGATATGGCGGCACAGGCTGATAGCTGCTGGGGATGCAAAGGACCTGACCGACAAAAATCAGGCTTGGGTTGTAAAGACCGTTCGCCTGGGCAATCTGCCAGACACTCACACCATAGAGGTAGGAAATCCGTGTCAGATTTTCCCCCCGCCGCACATGATGGTAGGCGACGCATCCCTGGCTGGCTGCCACTGCCTCCGCCGTGCTTTCCCCATACGCGGCCGAGACCGGCGCCGGCACCAGCAACGTCGCCAATACCAGGATCCCCGCCAACACAATGGTTCCAGCCCGCACGCTGGAGGTTGTCATTGCGCGTTTCATCTCACCTTGCTCCTTTCCTGTTGTTCCGGTTCGCTCGGCTGTGCTCTGCCCCTTCACTTTTGTTGACGTGAATGCCCCTTGCGAAGTAACGCCGATTTTTCTTCACGATTTTTCTTCACGATTTTTCTTCGCGATTTTTCTTCACGATTTTTCTCTACCGGCGTTTACCCACTTTTCTTCCCAAAGAGGCTTTCTCTTACCATTATACTCCCGAGCCGCTGCACCGTCTACAGGGCAAAAAACAGCCCCCCAGCCGCTCCCCCTACTGGGGAATCAACAGTGTCTGCCCCACCAGCAGCGTGTCCGGGTCCAAAAGGTCGTTGGCAGCCAGAATCTCGTCGACCGAAACGCCGTAGCGGCTGGCAATGGCCGACAGGCTCTCCCCCACCTCGACCGTATGCCGGATGGCCCGGGCTTCGCGCAGCCGGGTCTGGGTGATCCCTGGGATGAGCAGCTGCTGGCCCGCCTGGAGCAGATCAGGGTCAGCCAGGCCGTTGGCCCGAAGCAGCGCGTCGGCTGCCACCCCGTAGAGTGCCGCAATTCCAGAAAGGGTCTCATTCGGCTGAACCTGGTGGAAGACCTGCTCCTGCGGCGACGGTTCCGGGGCAGCCTCTGCAGAAGGGGCGTCTGCCGAACCAGCGGGGCTCTCCCCGGCCGCAGCGGCACCCGGGATCAGCAGCGCAGTGCCCACCGTCAGGCTGTTGGGGTCCTGGATGCTGTTGACCTCGACGAGCAACAAAGGGGTGACCCCATATTGCAGGGCGATCCCGTAGAGCGATTCTCCTGCCTGGACCACGTGCCGGAAGGGTTCTGGGGTGGGGGTCGGTTCTCCTTCGGGAACATACAAAATCTGGCCGGCGAAGAGGGTATCGTCGATCAGATTGTTGAGGTCGCGCAGCTGCTGGACAGGCAGGTTGAACGCCCCGGCAATGCCGCTGAGCGTGTCCCCCGCCGCCACCGTATAGAGCAGGAGCGACCGGGTCGCCGTAGGTTCTGGGGAAGGGGTCAGGGCAGTCGGGGAAGGCTCTGGGGTCGACGCCGCACCGCCAACTGTCTCGACCTTCGGCTCAGCAATGCTCAACGTCGCTGCCGGTGTGCTGACCGTTTCAGCAGCCGTTGGCGCCGGTGTAGGCCGCTCGCGGGTACACCCCGCCAACAGCACGACAACACAGAACAAACAACCAAGTCCACTCAAGCGTGCAGCCACAGCGCTCCCTCCTCGAATCTCCAAAAGGAACAGATCCCGCCCCCTTCTGTCAGCGCAACGTCTGATAGGCGGTGACAATCACCAGGATCAAAAAAAACAGCCCGCCCAGGCTGAAAAACGCCAAGAAACTGTTCAGGAACAGCCCGGTGAGCAGGCCACTCAGGAGCAGCCCGACCAGGATGCCGGCCAGCGTGAAATGGCGAAGAAAACGGCCGCGACGCCTGCCGACCGAATTGCGGATGAGCTGGGCCAGCGAGGCGCCAGCGCCGGATCCGACCAGCGCAGCCAGGATCCAGCCCAAAAAACCGCTGATGAGGAGCAGCCAGGCCACCAGCGGCCAGGCAATCAACGTGACCAGCGCCGCCAAACCAAAGGCAATCCAGTTGTCAGCAGCCAGCGCGTTGTAGAAGATCGCCTGCTGGGAGCGGACACAGGCTTTGCAACGGTAGCCGACTTCGGTGCGCACCGCACAGCGGAGGCAGATCGGCTGGCTGCATCGGTTGCACCGCAGGTAGGTCTCCGTCTCTGGATGGTTGACGCAGTGGAGAGGAAGACCCTCTGCGGACGGCGGCAGGTTGGAAGGCGTTGCTGTGGCCATGATCTCCTCTCTTTGCAAATCTTTTCAAACGTGCCCGCCTGCGGGCACCGCGTACAAACAAAACAAACGGTCAGCCAGCCCAGCGCATCTTGTCCATCAATGTCTGGTAAAAATAGCTGCGCTCCCGCATGCGCACAAAACGGGCCAGATGGGGGCTGCCCACGACCACGATCTGGTCGCCTTCCTGCACCTCGACCACCACCTGGCCGTCTACAGTCACCATCGGCGGGGAGTCGCTGCTCGCCTGCAGCCGAATGGTCGTCCCTTCAGAAAGGATGACCGCACGATCCATGCTCAGGTGCGGGGCAATTGGGATCAACAAAATGTTGCGCAGTTCCGGCGGCATCACCGGCCCGCCGGCAGCCAGGGCATAGCCGGTGCTGCCGGTCGCAGTGCTGACAACCAGCCCGTCGCAGGTGTAGGTCGTCAGATGCCCCTCATCCAGTTCGGCGCTGATGCGCACCACGCGGGCAAGGTTGCCGCGGCTGAGCACCACATCGTTGAGCGCGTCGTACGAACAGAGGGTGGTGAAGGCACCAAGAAACGGGTCAAAGCGCTCGACATGCATGCGCACCATCAACCGCTCTTCGACCCAGTAACGGCCCGCCATCAATGCCTCCAGAGGCGTCTGCCAGTCGGCAGGCTGCACTTCGGCCAGAAAACCCAGCCGCCCCATCTTGACCCCCAGCATCGGCACCGCGTACGGGGCACCGATCCGCGCTGCCCGCAGCAGGGTCCCATCTCCCCCCAGCGTGATCAGCAGATCCACTCGAGGAAGATGGGCAGCTGTGACCTCCAGGTCCCAGGCCGACTCGTGCCAGATCTCAGCGACCCCTGCACGTTTCAGGTACTCCCCTATCGCGCTGGCCAAAGCCAACGATTCCGGTTTTTTCGGGTGATGCAAGATCCCCACATGCGCAAAGGATTTCATACCAGAGTGAGCCATCCGTCGTTTATCTTGCCTGGGTGTATCGTACCTGGGTGTATCGTACCTGGCCAGCGGTTCAATTCTCTAAAACCATATCACGAAGTCGCTGCGGAAGCGAAACTGCTGTATCATGAATTGTATGAGCCGCATCCTGCTGATCTCGGACATCCATGCCAATCTGGCGGCCCTGGAGGCTGTCTTCAGCGACGCCCAAGACCAGTATGACACAGTCTGGTGCCTGGGGGATGTCGTAGGGTACGGACCCCGGCCCAACGAGTGTGTCGAACTGGTGCGCGAACAGGCCTCGCTCTGCGTCATGGGCAACCACGACTGGGCTGTGTTGGACAAGCCAGGAATCGACGTCGAAGATTTCAACCCGCAGGCACGGCATGCTGTGCTCTGGACGCGCGCGCAGCTGCACGCCGAAAATCGGGCCTACCTGGACCAGCTCCCCGCTCAGCCGGTCCAGCCCCCCGTCACACCCACCGTGCTGGTCACCCACGCCAGCCCACGCGAGCCGGTCTGGGAATATATCCTCACTCCGACGATCGCGTTGGAAAATTTTGCTCTGTTTGACGCCGCACTCGGCCTGGTGGGCCACACACACAAACCGGCGCTCTACCGCTGGCAGTTTCACCCCTCCTCCGCCGAGAACAACGACCGTGGCCATCCGCACGGGATGGCCACGGTCGACCACCTGCAGCCTCGCCCCGACCACCCCATCCAACTGACGGTCTCGGCAGTGCAGCGGCTGATCGTCAACCCAGGCAGCGTCGGCCAGCCGCGCGACAACGACGCCCGGGCCGCCTATGTTCTGCTGGATCTGACCGCAAAGACCCTGGTGCAGCGGCGCGTCTCGTACCCGGTCGAACTCACCCAGAGCCAGATGCAGGCTGCCGGGCTGCCCAAACGGCTGATCGACCGCCTGAGTTTTGGCTGGTGAGAACGCCGCCCGGCCTTCACTCCCCCCGCGACGCACGCTTCTCCAAGACATCCGGCTCGATTCGATTGTACATCTCAAACCAGTCGGGCAGTTCCTGGGCCCGTTTGGTGGCCGCCTCGCGTTCGGTGCGGCGCCGATACCGCTCCATGCGCGTCAGAATTTCCCGCGCGACGGAACGTGGATCAGGAACCCCCTGAAAGATGAAATCCCCCAGCTCAGCAGCGGTCTGACAGGTGACATCCCCGTAGTTGAAAAACCAGTGCCAAGGAGAGGGGATCGACATCGAGACGTTCTGAACCCGCCCCAGGTTGGCACTTTTGCGCTCTTCCGAAAAGCCCAGCGGCACGCGGTCGACATGGGCAATTTCGTCGTTGCTGACCTCGTAGGTGTCGTTGCGCCAGTCGGCAACCAGCCAGGCAGCGTAGGTCAGCGCTGCCAGGCTCAGCAGCACGCCCGACAACGTCAGCGGCCCAGCCCACTGCGCCAGCCCCCCCCCCTGCGACAGCCCGGCCAACCGCAGCAAGGAGTTGAACTCCCCAAACAGCAGAGGGGAGAATGCGATCCCCATCCCCCCCAACAAGAGCAGGAAGGGCCCCCCAAGCTGCGGAAGCAAGACCATCCAGTGCTTGCGCCAGATGCTGCTGTCCCCCCGGTCACGGCGCATGTGACTCTGCAGAAAGCGGGCGAGACGCCGATGCAACGCCCGCGAGCCTGTCTCCGCTGCGCTCCCCTGATAGACCCGGCTGGGCACATCGACAGCAATTCCCAGCCGCTTTTCGAGCAGACGCTGAATGTTTTGTTTGCTGGCCGCCTCAGTCTGGCGACGACGTTGCTCGCGCTGCTTGAGGATCTCGGCGCGCAGCTCGCTGAAATTGGCCGCATAGCCAAAGGAGATCTCCCCCTGGGCCGCTGCCGTGGCAATTTTTAACGTGCCATAGTTGAAGAGCTTGCCCAGCCAGGTCGTGCTGAAATCAACATTCTGGATCTGCTCCAAAGGGGCCTGTTTGCGCCACTCGTTGATAAAGAGCAGCTCCTCATGGTGCACCACCCGCAGGTCAGTCACCGTCAGCCAGTCGTTGAAGTAGTCCAGGGTCCCCCAGACGATGGCCAGAATGCCACCAAACAGCAGCAGCAGGAGCAGGCTGTGCAAGAGGGTCACCAGCAAGGAGTTCACCAGCAAAGACTGCAGCCGATCGGAATCGGCCAGCACAAAGAGAGCTGCCAGCACGACAAAGCCGAGCACGCCCGGCAGCATCTTGACGACAAACGCGATCCAGTGGCGGCGCACCCGCAAAACAACCTGCTCGCCTGGTTCCAGCCAACTGTAGCGTGGCGCCCGCAGCGTCAGCCAGCGCCGACGTCTCTGCCCAGGCGCCGGCTGGGCGCCGGCACGCACCGGAGGCATCCGCTTCGCCAACTGCCGCCGCAGGTCCGACCTGCGCTGGACACCCACAAAGGTCTCCCAATCCTGCCAGTACAGCCGCAACCACTCGCTGCCCGGCAGCGCCTCGACCGTCGAATGCTGCGAGATCTGGCCGAGCAACGCCCGCTCGGCAAAATAGGTCGGGCCGTATGCCACTGTGCTGGCCTGGCGCTGACCGTCGGGGGCCAGCGAACGCAGCGCAGCACACCCACTCACCAACACCCACAAGCTGTCCGCTGCCTCCCCCTGCTGCACAACCAGATGGGTGTTGGGAAAGTAGATGTGGCTGGCAAAACCCGCCAGCTTGCGGCGCTGCACTCGATCCAGATCGGCAAAGATCGGCATCTGCTCGAACAACTGCTCGCGACGGGCAATCTCGCCCGCCATCGTCTCCTCGGCTTTCAACCCCAGGATGCCGCTGAAGCGATGGTAGGGCACCCTGTACAGGACGGTCTGTGTGGTGGCAACCGCGTTGTGCACCATCTGCCGTTCGTCGCTCCCCACCCCCGTGAAGTCCGCCAGCCGCTGCGCCGCCCCAAACAGTGCCCCATTCCCCAACAGATGGCGCCCGGCGCCGCTTGGAGAAGTGAGAGAGACCTGCCCCTGGTGAATCAAAAAGAGCACATCGCTGCTCTCTCCTGCATGGTAGACCACTTCGTTTGGCTTCTTGTCCAGTTTGCTCACCGCCTCCGCCAACATGCCACAGGCAACGGTGCGCAACGCCTCGGCAAGTGGCAGCTGACGCATGAACGAGAAGGTAGCCAGCCTGTTGGCAATTTTTGTGGCAAAAAGTTTTTCCTTAATTTCTGGAAAATGATAAATCAGCCGGCTGAAGGCCTGCAGTTCGATCGAGAGCAGTCTGCAAGGCTCCGCACAGCGGGCATTGGTGGCGTAGCGGATGCCCACCAAAAATTCCAGATGGCCCAGCAGGCTGGCCGCTTCTGCGGTGCTGGCCAGGATGCGCGAGCGATCTGGTTCGCTGCGGTAGAGGTCGACCCGCCCCTCGACCACGATGTAGACGGCTTTGACCGGCGTATCCTGGACGTAGAGCCACTGAAAAGGGAAGAGCTGGTGCCAGTGCAGCGCACCGACCAGCACCGGCATCCACTCGTCTGGCCGGATGCCCTGCAGAAAATTGAGCTGGATCTGGCGCAGTTCGCTGTCGGCGACAAGGACACAGCTTTCGCCCCGGTACGGTTTGTGGTTCACAGCGATTCCTTGACCCGCTCGGCCACTTGACGGTTGAGGCCAGGGACTGCCATCAGTTCCTCCACCGTTGCCTGGCGCACCCGTTCGAGATCACCGTCAAAATGGGCCAGGATCGCCTTGCGGCGCTTGGGCCCGACCCCGGGGATGTCGTCGAGCCGCGAACGGGTCTGCTCCCGGCTGCGCAGGGTGCGGTGGTAGGCGATCCCATAGCGGTGGGCCTCGTCTCGGATCCGCTGCACCAGGTGGAGCGCCTGGCTGCCCCGTCGCAGCCAGAGCGGATCTGGCACCTGGGGCCGATAGATCTCTTCTTCCCGTTTGGCCAGTCCCACAAGGGGGATCCGTTCGAGCAGCCCCAACTCTTGCAGCACTTCGGCAGCCACCCCCAGCTGCCCTTTGCCGCCGTCGATGACGACCAGGTCCGGGGGCAGGCGCCAGCCTTCCTCCTCGTTCTTCAGAGGCGGGCCCGGGACATCGGTGGCTTCGACCAGCCGGCGAAAGCGACGGCGCAACATCTCGCGCAGGCTGGCAAAGTCGTCGGGGCTGCCCTGGCTGCCTTTTCCGTGCAGTTTGAAGCGCTTGTACGCCCCTTTGGCCGGCGCCCCTTTGACAAAGACGACCATCGAGCCGACGGTATGGGTGCCTTGCAGCGTGCTGATGTCGTAGCATTCGATGCGGGTCGGCGGTGTCGGCAGCTGCAGAACAGACTGCAATTCGCTGATCGCCTCAGTCTGGCGGTGGGTGTCCGCCGCACGGGTGGCCTGCTGCACGCGCAGGAATTCAGCGGCATTTTCCACGGCCAGCGCCATCATTTTGACCTTGTCCCCACGGCGCGGGACACGCAACGCGACCTTTGCCCCCCGCTGCCCGGCAAGCCAGGTCGAAAGCAGCGACAGGCTGGGAGGGAGCGCCTGCACGAGGATGAGGGCAGGGATGAAGGTGGCGTTGTCGTAGAATTGCTGGACAAAAGCCCCGACAACCGTCCCCAGCGGGTCAACGTCGCTGGCTTCCAGCGCAGAGCTGTCGGTCCGGGGGGCGGTCTGGGGGTCACCCTGCTCCTCCTCCAGCTCCGCTTCTGGGTTCAGCGACTCCTGGCCAGACAAGCTCTGCGGCTGAAACAGCTCAGCCCCCTCCAGGAGGAAGCTGTCACGCCCGACCAGACGGCCGTGGCGAACCATGAACACCTGCACAGCCGTGTCGCCGGTCCGTTCGTCCTGGGCCACAGCAATGTAGTCGAGATCCTCCAGCGCCGCCGTGACAATCTGCTGCTGTTGCGCGATCCGCTGGGCTGACTGCAGACGGTCCCGATAGATCGCTGCCAGCTCGAACTGCAAATTTTCGGCGGCACGCTCCATCTGCTGCTGCAGCTGGCGCAGCACCCGGTCGCTCTCCCCCTCCAAAAAATACATCAGCTGCTGGAGGGTCTGGCGGTACTCGGCCTTGTCCTGCGCACCGATGCACGGCCCCCCACAGAGCTTGATGTGGTAGTAGAGGCAGGGGCGGGCATCGCTGCCTGTGATCGGGCGGTCGCAGTCCAGGTAGGGAAAGACCCGGCGCAGGGCATCGAGCGTCTCGTAGCAGGCACGGCTGCTGGTGTAGGGGCCAAAATAACGGGCGCCATCCTTGCGGATCCGGCGGACCACCTGGATTTTGGGGAATTCCTCTTGCCAGTTGACTTTGATGTAGGGAAACGTTTTGTCGTCTTTCAGACGGACATTGTAGTGGGGCTGGTAGCGCTTGATCAGCTCGTTCTCAAGCACAAGCGCCTCGAGTTCGGTCTTGGTCACCCACCAGGTGATATCGGCAATTTCAGCGACCAGCGCCTGGGTGCGCAGGCTGTGGTGGGCCGATGCGTGAAAGTAACTGCGCACCCGCTGGCGCAGCACCAGCGCTTTGCCGACATACAACACTTTGCCGGTCGCGTCCAGCATCTGGTAACAGCCAGGCGAAGCTGGCAGGCTCTCCAATTTCTGCAGCACAGGCTCTGGGATCCGACTCATGACGCTGATTTTACCACAGATCCCCCTCGCACTTCCCGGAGGTGTATCCTTCAGCGCCACCTTTTGGGAATTGCTGCGGATCTCCCCACCCACTGGCTGAATCGACGCACAGCATGTATACTGTCTGCGACAGTTTTGCCATGCGCTGCAGCCGGGTTCGTCCGCAGCCACCAAAACACGACACTCAAAAAACAACAACCAAAGGGACCAAAAATGCTGGATCTAATGTGGCTTGACAGACGGGCCAGGGGCGTGTTGCGCCGCTTTGGGTACCTGACCTTGCTGGCAGCGCTTTTGCTGGCCGCCGTGCCGCTCGACCGTGTGCGTGCCCAATCCGACGAGCCTGCGGCCGAGCTGCCGCCCAGCCTGATCGACCTGTTGGCAGCAAGCCCACAGCTGCAGCCGGTCGCCCCCCCTGCCGGGGCCCCGGCGGTGGATGCCGCTACGAACGAACCCTGGGCAGACCGCACGCAGTACGCCGTCCTGGGCTATCGGGTGGAAGGGGACACGGTGCATGCGACGGTGCAGCTGCGGGCGACCAAGTCCACCTTCATCTCCTCCGGGCGTCCCACGCAAAACTTCAGCGGCCTGGCCAATATGAACCTGGGCTGGGATCAGCCCAGCAGCTACAACGCAATGCGCATCCTGGTCCAGTTCGACCTGAGCCCGCTGCCTGCCAACGCCCAAATCCGCAACGCAACCTTCTACGCCTATCAAAACTACATCAATCCCCCAGGCGAAGGACAGGGCATGGACTTTCGGGCACAGTTTATGCAGCAGGACTGGAGCGAGAGCTCGGTCACCTGGAACAACGCCAACTATCTGGGGGGCGACTCGCTGCCGATCGGCACCCTCTCCTCATCGGTCGGTTGGATCAGCGGGGCGGCGACCGGGTCGGTTGCTGCCTGGGACAGCGGTCGTCCCAACTACGGGGTGCTCCTGACCGGGGACGAGACGCCGGAGAGGGGACGCTGGCGTCAGCTCAGCTCGCGTGCGATCCCAGCCCAAGCCCCTTATCTGGTGGTCGACTATTCCGCCAACTGCGACACCGCTGCGCCGGTGGCGACGATGGGTGTGCTGCCCAGCTTTGTGCTCAGCGAGTTTCGAGCCTCGTGGTCGGCCTTCGACCCCAGCCAGCCCGGCTGCAGCGCCAGCGGGGTCGCCTGGTACAACGTGCGCTACCGGATCAACGGCGGCGGCTGGGTGAACTGGAAAAACCAGAGTTCGTCGACCGGCAACCATTTCCGGGGCTTTGCCCCCAACAACGCGCTGGTGGAATTCCAGGTCCAGGCAGCGGACCGCGCCGGCAATCTGGGCGCGTGGAGCGCCACGGTCTCGACACGGGTCGACGCAGAGGCCCCAGTCGCTTCTGCCAGCCAGCTGCCCGCCTATACGCCCTACCCCAGCTTCACCGTGAGCTGGAGCGGCACCGACGCTCTCTCCGGTGTCGACTACTACAACGTCCAGTTCAACAAAAACGACAGCACCTGGCAGACCCTGCTGGAAGAGACCCGTTCGACTTCCTACCAGGTGACCGGCGGCCAACAGGGGGACAAATACGAGTTCCGGGTGCAGGCAGTGGACAGAGCAGGCAACGTACAGAACTGGAGCCCCTACGCCCAGGCCACCACCACCATCTTCACCTACCCGGTGGCTGGGGTGGAGCCCTTTGCCCCAGGGCTGATCAAAGCGACGGCGCCGGTGACCTCTGTGATCCCGGTTCGGTGGGGGGCGGTGACAGCGCCAGGGACCACCATCACCCAGTACGAAATTCGTTACCGCTACACCAATTTTGCCGGCCAGGTGCAGGACTGGCGCGTCTGGCAGGTGCTCACCGGCAACCCACCCCTCCAGTCGGCCAATTTTGACTACGCCGCCCAGGGAACTGCCAACGGCATCTACGACTTTTATGTGCTGGCGACCAACAATCTGAACGAAAAGCAGCCGTTTGAGCCGTCCAGCGGCAAAGGCGCGACGGTCGTGCTGGACCTGGACGATCTGATCCAAACCCGGGCCTACCTGCCCCTGATCCAACGGGCCACCTTTGACTGAACTCTCCTGGGCTCAGAAGAGCCAGGCGCACGGGAGGGGCGGCGCGCTTGTGCGCCGCCCCTTTGTAAATTTTTCAGCCCGGGCAGACGGGCAGTATGATAGAAACCCTATGGAAATACTTGGAGGACCCTTGTTTGCAGTTGCCGGGGCAGGGGAATCGCATGGACCGGCAGTGACCACCCTTGTGCTGGGTTGCCCGCCAGGTCTATACCTGCGCACCAGCGACATCCAACACTATCTGGACCGCCGGCGTCCAGGGAGCAACCGGCATGGCACCCCCCGGCACGAAGACGACACCGTCGTGTTGCTTTCCGGGCTCTATCAGGAGGACCACGCAGCGCTCACAGCCGGTGCCTCAATCACGGTGGAGGCCGGGCAGGAGCGCTCGGTCTCTGCGGGCTATGCTGAAGGCTACACCACCGGGGAGCCGATCGCCGCACTGGTGCTTTCGACCGCCAAAAAATCGGCCGACTACGCCCAGTTTGTGGGCTCGACCGGCGCCGTGCGCCCCGGCCACACCGATCTGGTGAAATACCACAAAAGCCAGGGCTTTGTCGACCCGCGCGGGGGCGGACGCTCCAGCTACCGCTCGACCATCAGCGATGTGATCGGCGGCTCGGTGGCCCGTCTGTACCTGGCGCAGCTGTTCGGTACAGTGATTCTTTCGTCGATCTGCCAGGTCGGCGAGTTGCGCGCCCGACAGAGGCTGGCGGACCGACTGGCGGACCTGGCCCCTGCCGGTGGCAAGGTCGAGGCGGCCGCGCTGGCCGATCTGGAAAGCACCCTGGCGGCGGCAGAGATCCATACGCTGGACGCTGAATTCGCGCGCGCGGCTGGGGAGCTCATCAAACAGACGCGGATCGAGGGCGATTCGATCGGCGCTGCGGTCGAGGTGGTGGCGGTCAATCCCCCTGCGCTGGCCGGCGACCCGCTCTATCAGAGCCTCAAAATGCGGCTGATGGGTGCGCTGGGCGGACTCCACGCAGTGCAGGGAGTCGAGATCGGAGCAGGCTTTGCAGCGGTCGAACGCCGCGGCAGCGAGAACAACGACCCGATTCGAACCGACGGCTACCAAAGCAACCGCCACGGCGGGCTGCTAGGCGGGATCAGCACCGGGATGCCGATCGAGGTGCGGGTGGGGTTCAAACCCACCGCCACCATCGTCAAGCCACAGCTGAGCGTGCGCAAGGATCTGGCCGAGATCGACTTCCAGCTGGCCAAGGGGCGCCACGACCCCTGTGTCGGCGTGCGTGCCGGCGTGACCCTGGAATCGCGGCTGGCTATCGAGCTGATGAACGCTGTGCTGATGCACGCAGCCAGCCAGGTCAACCCGGCACATTTTGCGCTTTTTGGCCAGCCAGAGCGGCCCGCCTGACCCAGCCGATGGACATACGACCCGCTGCGGCCGATCCGCACAGCTGTGCAGTTCAGCCTTCGACCCGGCTGCCGCTCAGCCTCTTTGCGCTCAAAGGCCACCCGGCGACCGGCAAAAGCGTCCTCGCCCACGCGCTGGCTGTTCGGCTGCAGCTCCCCCTGATCGACAAAGACGACATCAAAGACGCTCTGTACACGCTGCCCGAGGCCAATCGGCTCTCCTACGCCGTGATGTGGCAGGTGGTGGCGACCCAGCTGGCGTTGGGGCAGAGTGTTGTGGCCGTTTCCCCGCTGTCAGACCCCGCCGACTACGCGCGTGCCCGCGAGTTGGCCACCCAATATTCAGCCAATTTGTGGGTTGTCGAAACCCTGCTCGCCGAACAAGAATGGCGGCGCCGACTGGAAGCACGCCAGCCCGACGAATCTGCGCACAAAGTGCGCGGCTGGTCCGCCATGGAAGCCATGCTGCACAGCTATGCAGGCCGCTGGCAGTACCCGATTGCCGCCCAGCACCACCTGCAGGTCGACACCGCAGAGCCCGTCGCAGCGTCGTTGGAAGCGTTGCTTGCCCGCATCCTGGAGAAAACCTAGACATGGACACCCATCTGACCGACCGCAATATCGTCTTGACAGGATTCATGGGGGTCGGCAAAAGCACGGTCGGCCACCTCCTGAGCAAACGGCTGGGGCGCCGGTTCGTGGACATGGACGCTCTGCTGGTGGAGCGCTTCGGCAAGAGCATCCCCGCCGTTTTTGCCGAGGAGGGGGAGGAGGCCTTCCGCCTGGCAGAGGCCCGGCTCTGCCAGGAACTGGCGGGCGAGCGTGGGCTGGTGGTCAGCACAGGAGGCGGCGCCTTGGTGAACGCAGAAAGCCGACAGGCCTTCGAAGCCAGCAGCACCGTTGTCTGTCTGCACGCAGCCGAAGAGGTGCTGGTCAGCCGGCTGGCCGCGACCGCCGACCGCCCGCTGGTCGCAGGGGAAGAGGCAGAACGCCGACAGCGGGTGCGCAGCCTGCTGGCCCAGCGGCGCCTGGCCTACGGCGCGATCGCCTACCAGGTAGATACCACTGCGCTCAGCGCGGAGGATGTCGCCGAACAGGTGCTGTCGGCGGTGCGCGCCGACCAGGAGCTGCCCGGTCTGACCCGGATCGGGGTGGCGGGCCCGGCCGGCAGCTACGACCTGCTTTTGGGCAACGGGCTGTTGGAGAACGCAGGAGCCCTGCTGGCCCGCCGCGGGGTGCGGCCAGGGCCAGCCGCTTTGGTGACCAACACGATGGTGCGCAGCCACGCCGACACACTGGCCAACAGCCTGGCCGCAGCCGGCTACACACCCACAATCTGCACGGTGCCCGAGGGAGAACAACACAAGACGCTGGCGACTGTGGCACAGCTGTACGACCAGTTCGTGGCAGCAGGGTTGGACCGTCAAAGCACCGTGTTTGCGGTCGGCGGCGGGGTGATCGGCGACCTGGCCGGCTTTGCAGCCGCCACCTATCTGCGCGGGGTTGCGTTCGTCCAGGTGCCAACTTCACTGCTCGCCATGGTCGACGCTTCGGTCGGTGGCAAAACCGGCGTCGATCTGGCGCAGGGCAAAAACCTGGTCGGTGCCTTCAAACAGCCGGCCGCCGTCCTGATGGACATGGCAGTCCTGGCAACGCTGCCGGGGGATGAATTTCGGGCTGGGCTGGCCGAGGTGGTCAAACATGGGATTCTTGCAGCACCGCAGCTGTTTGTCCAGCTGGAGCAGGAAGGGCCTGTCAGCTTGCTCCAGCTGGTCGCAGACGCCGTGCGGGTCAAAGTGCAGATCGTGGAGCGAGACCCCTTCGAACAGGCCGAGCGGGCCACCCTTAACCTGGGCCATACCTTTGGCCATGCACTCGAGCAGGTCAGCCAATATCAAATGCGACATGGCGAGGCCGTCGCCGTAGGAATGGTGGCAGCCGCAAACCTGGCGGTCCAGCTGGGGCGTTGCGAAGCAGCGCTCGCAGCCCGCATCCGAATGCTGCTGGAACGGCTGGGGTTGCCCGTCCAGGTCAACGGCTATTCGATCGCAGCCATCTATGCCGCCATGGCACAGGACAAAAAACGGGTCGGGAAAAAATTGCGCTTTGTCGTTCCCCAACGGCTGGGCGATGCCGCCATCGTCGACGACCCAGGCGAAGAAGTTGTCCGCAACGCCATCGCCACCGTCGTGGCCGACACCTGAGAGCCAGAGAACGGTGCCGCCGACCGATCCACTGATTCAGACATTTGCGCAAAGCGCGCACCCCCAGACAAGACAACCCCTTCCCCCGATGTCAGCTGGCTTACCGACATATTTTTTGTTTGTCGATATTTTTGAAATGGTGTCGAAAACCCAGTGATACTTGCAAAGGAGTCCCCAGACATGTCTCTGCCTTTTGAATCGATCCCCGGCCCCTCTGCCCTGCCCTGGATCGGAGACACTACCCTGCTCTCTAGCAGTCCGTTGGACAACCTGCCAGAACTGGTGCAGCGCTATGGCGAGTTGGTTCGTTTTCAATTTTGGGGAAACACCTTCCTCCTGGCGGCTTCCCCCAGCCATATCCATGAGATCCTGGTGGAAAAAGTTGCTGAGTTTCCGAAGGCACGCAAAGAAACAACCGTTCTGGGCCGTTTTCTGGGCAACGGGTTGCTCACCAACGAGGGGGCCAGCCACCGCCGTCAACGCAAACTGGCACAACCCGCTTTTCATGCGCGACGCATCCAGGGATACGCAGAAACCATGGTCTCCTACGCGCAAAAAAACTCTGAAAATTGGCGCACAGGAGAGGTGCGCAACCTGGCCGAAGATCTGCGACAGATCACCCTCTATATCGTGGCAAAGACACTCTTCAACGCCGACCGCGAGATGATGGCGGAGTTTGTCGACGAAATTGGCGACGCAATGCTCGCAGTGCAAGAGATCAGCGACATCGATTTCGGCGCCTGGTTCTCCTGGCCCGCCTGGCTGCCTACCCAGCACAACCGCCGCCGACAGCACGCGTTGAAAACCTTGAACGCGACGATCGCAAAGGTGCTGGCCCTCCGACAAAGCCAGGCGATCGACGGAGTTTTGCCCGACTTTGGAGATCTGTTGTCCATGCTCCTCAACGCACGCGACGAAGAGGGCGAGCCGATGGACGCACAACAGCTGCGTGACGAGTTGGTGACCATTTTTGTGGCCGGACACGAAACGACCAGCAATGCGCTGAGTTGGACGTTTTACCTGTTGGGCCAACACCCAGAGATCGCTGCCGCAGTCCACGACGAAGTCGACACCGTGCTGAAGGGGCGCTCCCCTACGCTGGAAGACCTGCCCCACCTGACCTGTTCGGCAGGTGTGCTCAAAGAGGCGCTGCGCCTGTACCCACCTGCCTGGATGCTGAACACGCGCGAGCCCCGCCTGGCCACAACGGTCGGTGCGTACACTGTGCCGGCCCGAACACAGGTGCTGATCAGCCCATGGGTTGTGCATCGGCTGGGAAATTATTTCCCCCATCCCACACGCTTTCTTCCCTCCCGCTGGAAGGCTGGCTTTGAAGAGAGCCTGCCCCGGTACGCCTATATGCCCTTTGGAGGAGGCCCACGCATTTGTATCGGAAACTCTTTCGCGCTGATGGAAATGCATCTTCTGCTGACCACCTTGATGCAACGCTTTGTCTTGACCCCCCTCCCCGACCAGCGTGTGAAACCACAACCTTTGATCACCCTGAGCCCACATCCAGGGCTCCAGGTTCGTGTCCAGACTCGGGCATAGCGTTTACGTCCTTTTCACAGAAAGCCAGCCACCTGTTATGCAAGACATCCCAACACTCCTTCGTCAAATGACCCTCGCCGAAAAAGCAGCCCTGGTCACCGGTGCCAGTGCCTGGACCACCACGCCGATCGAACGGTTGGAGCTCCCTGAACTGCTGCTCACCGATGGCCCGCACGGGGTGCGCCGGTCCCCCGACATCCATGCATTGGGGCTGCAGAGCCTGCCCGCCACCTGCTTTCCGACCGCAGCGCTGCTGGCCGCCACCTGGGACCGTGCCCTGCTCTACAGAGTGGGAGAGGCGCTGGCCGCCGAAGCCGTTGCGCTCGAGGTCGACGTTTTGTTGGGGCCTGGCGTCAATATGAAACGGACCCCGCTCTGCGGCCGCAATTTCGAGTATTTCTCGGAAGACCCGCTGCTGGCCGGAGAACTGGCAGCCCAGTTGGTGGCCGGCATCCAAAGTAAAGGTGTCGGCACCTCGCTCAAACATTTTGCCGCCAACAACCAAGAATACCAGCGGTTCAGCATCGACGCCGTCGTCGACACCCGGACGCTGCACGAAATCTATCTGCCCGCCTTCGAGCGAGTGGTCAAGCAAGCCCAGCCCTGGACCGTGATGTGCGCCTACAACCGGCTCAACGGCAGCTACGGCGCCGAAAACACAGCCCTGCTCACTGCACTGCTCCGACAAGAATGGGGCTTTGCCGGGCTCGTCGTCTCTGACTGGGGAGCCGTACACGACCGTGTCCGATCTCTGCAGGCCGGACTGGACCTGGAAATGCCCGGCCCCAAACCCCGACGCACCCAGGCCGTGATCGAAGCCGTCCAGACCGGCCAGCTGGACGAATCTGTGCTCGATACGTCGGTGCAGCGGATCCTCACCCTCGCCCAACAGGCTGCCGCCACCCCCAAAGGAGGAGCCTTCCCTGTCGCCGACCACCACGCCCTGGCCCGCCAGGTCGCTGCAGCCGGAATGGTGCTGCTCAAAAACGACGGCCTCCTGCCCCTGCGCACTCCCCATCGAATCGCAGTCATCGGCCGTGCCGCTCGAGAACCTCACTTCCAAGGCGGAGGCAGCTCCCACATCCACCCCACCCAGGTGGACAGCCCCTTCGACGAGTTGCAAAAACTGGCGGGAGAGGCAACGTTGACCTACTGCACAGGATACCCTGCAGACGACCGCCTGGACCCAGCACTGATCGACGAGGCGGTGCAGGCCGCCAGCCAGGCCGAGGTCGCACTGCTCTACATCGCACTCCCCAGCTACAAAGAATCCGAAGGGTACGACCGCCCCGACCTCGATCTCACCGCACAGCAGGTGGCCCTGATCCAGGCTGTCAGCGCTGCCCAGCCTCGCTGCGTCGTCCTGCTCCACAACGGCGCCGCTGTCGTCATGTCAGACTGGATCGACGGTGTGGCTGCTGTGCTGGAGGTCTGGATGGCCGGCCAGGCCGGCGGCGGCGCGATCGCAGACCTCCTCTTCGGCGTGGTCAATCCTTCCGGCAAACTGGCGGAAAGCTTCCCCCTGCGGCTGGTCGACACCCCGGCCGCGCTCAACTACCCCGGAGAAAACGGCCAGGTCCGCTATGGAGAAGGGCTCTTCATCGGCTATCGTTTCTACGATGCCCGCCAAGCCCCAGTTCTCTTCCCCTTCGGCCATGGGCTGAGCTACACGACCTTTGCGTACAGCCACCCCAGCGTCTCGGCCACCCCTTTCCGTGACATCGATGGCGTCACCGTCTCGATCGACGTGACCAACACTGGCTCGCTGGCCGGCAGCGAAACCGTGCAGCTCTATGTCCACGATCGGCACTGTTCCCTGACCCGCCCAGTCAAGGAACTCAAAGGGTTCACCAAAGTCTTCCTGCAGCCCGGCGAGACCCGCCGTCTCTCGATCGAGCTGGATTTCCGAGCCTTTGCTTTTTACCACCCCGGCCATCAACGCTGGGTGGCCGAAGCCGGGGAGTTTGAGCTGCTGATCGGCGCCTCCGCCGCCGACATCCGCGCCACGGTGACTGTGCTGCTGCAGACCACCCAGGAGCTGCCCAGCCTGCTCCACGCCGAATCGACCGTGCGCGAGTGGCTGGCAGACCCACGCGGCCAGGCCGTCGCTGCCCCCCTCATCCACCAGATCACACAGCAGATGGGCGCAGCCCTCAACGGAGGCGGCGAAGAAGGAGCCGGAATCGGCATGGATTTGGCTGGGTTCCTGCAGGAGATGCCGCTGGCCAGCATCCTCGGCTTCCAGGAGGAGCGGCTGCCAGCCCCGGCTGAAACCATCGTCGCTGACCTGCTGCGGCAGCTTCACCGACGTTGAAAGGCAGGAACCCGCTGCCAGCCCCCCCACTCCTCTCTGTCACACCGTTCCCTGATGCCAGAATTTTCATGTTTGGAATTCCTGAATGCAAAAGCTGCTTGACAATCCACCACGACAATGGTACCATGCACATATACTCATCAAAAAGCACAAATGTGCACGAAAAGTCCTCTGAGAATAAGCGCTCGGCGGTCTCTTTGGTTGGAGGATGTGCTTGTAAGATGGGGATTGGGAAAGGCGCGTTGTTTTTGATGTCGCTGGTCACTTGTGCCAACACTCTTATTCTGTCAACATCCGTTACGAAAGGAAACTTGCATGCAAACACCATCTTGGCGACGTTTCGGCATTTTGATGAGCACACTGCTGATGACAGCTCTTCTCTTCTCGGCGTGTGCGCCGGCAGCGGCGCCGGCAGCGGCACCGGCGGCGGCACCGGCGGCGGCAGGGGGCGAGTGGTCTCTGGAGCAGGCTGCGGCACCCTATGCCGGCACCACAATCAACTGTGTTTTTTTGGATCGGCCGGGCTATCGAGCTGCCATCGAACTGATCCCAGAGTTTGAGGCGGCGACAGGCATCGATGTCAACTGGGAAATCATGCCCTACGAGAACAGTCGAGAAAAGCAGGTGCTTGATTTCACCGGGATGACCGGCAACTACGACTGTATCCTGATCGATGTCGTCTGGATCGGTGAATTTGCGGCTTCTGGCTGGGCGGTGCCGCTGGAGCGGTTTTACAATGACCCGGCGCTGGCCGACCCGGCGCTCAATCTGGCCGGCTTTTTCCCGATTTTGCTTGAATCGTTCGGCACCTGGGACCAGGTTGTTTACGGCCTGCCTTTTGACAACTATTCAGGCGTCCTCTTCTACAACCGATGCATGTTGGAAGAGGCTGGGTTTGATGGTCCGCCGGCGACCTATCAGGAGCTGATGGAGGTGTATGGGCCGGCGTTGACCCAGGATGGCAAGTACGCCTATGCGTTGCAGTCCCGCCGCGGCGAAACACAATCCGCCGATTCGTTCATGCGCGTGATCTGGCCTTTTGGCGGTTCGCTGCTGGATGAAAACTTCGAACCCAATCTGATGGCTGAGGAGTCGTTGGCCGGGCTGAACTTCCGCCAGGAGCTGATGAAGTACATGCCGCCAGACATTGTCGAATGGGATCATGACGAAACCGTGCAAGGGCTGGCGCAGGGCAACGTGGCCATGATCACCGAATGGAGCGCTTTCAACGCCTACTTTACCGACCCAGAAACCTCCAAAATTGTCGATTGTATCGACTATGCGGTCGAGCCTGCGGGCCCAGCCGGCTCGCGTCCGGCTCTGGGCGGGTTTTCATTGGGTGTCAGCGCCAACAGCTCCCCAGAGAAACAGGCTGCGACCTGGCTCTTTATTCAATGGGTGACCTCCGAAGCCAAGTCGAAGGACTATATTCGTGCAGGGGGGGTTTCAGGCCGCATGAGTGCGTATGAAGACCCCGAACTCCAGGCGCAGTACCCCTACTTTGAACCATTGGTGGTCTCCTGGAAAGAGTATGGCAATCCAGTCTTCCGCCCACGCTTTCCAGAGTGGCCTGCAATCTCTGAGTTGATTGCCCAAACCGGCACCGAAATGATGCTGGGCAGCATCTCGGTAGAGGAGGGGGCGCAGCGGTTGAACGACCAGATCCGCGCCATTCTGGAGGAAGCCGGCTATTACTCCGGAGATCGTCCCAAACTGCAATAGATTTTTTATCTGCAAGCGCACAGGCAGGCTTGTTGCCTGCCTGTGCGGCAGTAGGCTCTTGCGTTGCGAGCCGGAAAGTGAGACGATGTGCGACACAAGTTCAGAGTCAACTGGCCTGCTTTTTCCCTGATCGCCCCGGCCATCATTGTGTTGCTGGCCATTGGGATCTATCCGCTGCTTTTTGCGGTCAACATCAGCTTTCGCCAGTATCAGCTCACCAAACAGTACTTGGGAACCGGCTATGTTGGCCTGCAAAATTACATCACCGTCTTCAACGACCCATTGTTTTGGGAATCCTTGCTGCGCACAGGCCAGTTTTTTCTGCTGACAGTGCCGCTGCAAATTGTTTTTGGCATTTCAATTGCGCTTTTCATTGACAGCATTCGTTGGCGGCCTCTCTCTTTTTTGCTGCGTGTGCTGCTGGTGCTTCCGATTGCAGTGACACCGACGGTTGTGGGGCTGATTGGGCGGTTGCTTTTTAACCGGGATTTCGGGCTGATGAACTATCTGTTGGGTCTGTTCCAGATAGCGCCGGTCTCCTGGCTGGGCGAACCGGTGCCTGCCATGCTGACCATTGCGCTGGTCGACATCTGGCAATGGACTCCTTTTGTGGCGCTTGTGATGATTTCAGGGCTGGCAATTGTGTCACCAGACGTGCTGGAATCTGGGCGGCTGGAGGCAGGGCAGGGTTGGAATCTTTTCTGGCATGTGCAGATGCCCTACTTGTTGCCGGGATTGACTGCCGTCCTGATCCTGCGTACGGCAGATATTCTCAAGCTGTTTGACATGGTTTTTGTGTTGACACGCGGTGGGCCGGGTGTGTCGACCGAGTTGGTCAGCGTCTATGTTCAGCGCGTAGGGTTTCGTGTCTTTGATCTCGGGGTTGCGTCGGCACAGGCAATTTTGCTGCTGCTGCTTTGTATTGTGCTTTCACGCGGATATATCCGCCTGTTTTATCGAGAGGTTGAAGCATGACTGTGCTGAGACGAAGACGACGGCTCTGGACCGACTTGTGGCAGGCTGTGCTTGCACTGTGTTTGGCAGGGATCTTTCTCCTGCCGGTCTACTGGATGGTGACAACTGCGCTCAAGACGACGACCGACACCTTTGCGGTGCCACCAGTGTTGATTTTTCAACCGACGTTCGAGCATTTTCTGGCCGTCTACACAGAAGGACCTGTGCTCAAAAGTCTGGTCAACAGCCTGGTCGTCGCCACTACGTCGACTGCACTGGCCGTACTGATCGGTGCACCGGCAGCCTATGTGTTGGCCAGGTTCAATTTCCGTGGCAAAGCAGACCTGTGGTTTTGGATCATCTCGAACCGTTTTATTTCGCCGATCGTGGTGGCGTTGCCTTTCTTTTTGATTGCACGCGACCTGCGGCTCCTGGACAGACACCCTGCGCTGATCCTGGTCTATCTGACGTTTGGGGTGCCGCTCGTGGTATGGCTCTGTGTCGACCAGTTTCGGGCCATCCCGCGCGAGGTGGATGAAGCGGCCAGGGTGGACGGCGCGAATCTCGGACAGGTCTTTTTTCGGATCAACCTGCCTCTGGCGATGCCGGGCATTGCAGTGGCCGCAATTCTCGCCTTTATCACCAGCTGGAACGAGCTGATGTTTGCGCTGGTGTTGACCAGCACGGAAGCCCGGACTGCACCTGTGGAAGCAGCCAATTTTATGACGGGCTTCGGCATTCGTTGGGGGCCAATGATGGCTACCGGAACTTTGATCGTACTGCCTGTGCTGCTCTTTGCCCTTTTGGTCTCGCGCAGCTTGGTGCGCGGTCTTACGATGGGAGCTGTCAAATGAGTGTTTGTGACGACACCCCTGCTCCCCGCCCCACGAAAAATCAACCTCTGGACCGACGAAACGTGGACATAGAGACGGCATGGGCCCTGCTGAGCTAGGAGAACAGGATGCGATCGACAATCTGGATCTGATGGTGCAGGTTGCCGAAAAATACTACCTGGAACAGTTGACGCAGGCACAGATTGCGGAGTTGTGCAATATTTCGCGCAGCACGATCTCGCGGCTGTTGAGCCGTGCACGCGAAGAAGGGATCGTGCGCATCCAAATCATTCGTCCCCAGAGCCGCCATGCCGGGTTGGAACAGCAGCTTTGTCTGCGCTACAAGCTGGAGGACGCTGTGGTGGTCTCGGCACAACCATCGCCGACTCAGCCAGACGAAATTCGACATCTGGTCGGCAGGGTAGCGGCCCCGTTTGTTGATTCGTTGCTCAAGCCTCAATCGGTTGTAGGGGTTGGGCGAGGGCGAACCCTGGCAGAGATGACCTATGCGCTCTCCAGATTTGCTTCGCCGCGCAATATGACCCTGGTGCAACTGCTGGGCGATATCGACATCCACCCTTCCCACTCGCGCGGCACCGAAATCACGCGTATTTTATGCGAAGGATACCAGAGCGCCGGCTTTTTTTTGAATGCACCTGCGCTGATCTCAGACCGACAACTTGCCCAGCTTTTGCTGAACTCTGCCGGCATCCAACAGGTGAGCCGGCTGTACAACCTCCTCAACCTGGCCTTGGTGGGAATCGGCACATTGCACAATTCTCCCTTGGTGCTGGCCGGTTTGTTGGAAGAGCCAGAAATTCAACGTCTGGCGGCAGCCGGGGCGGTGGGAGATATCTGCGGCCACTTTTATACCTTGGACGGCGATCCCGTAGATGATGCCTACCCGGGTGCGTCGATCGGCATCAGCTGGGAACAGCTGCGTCTGTGCCCTCAACTGCTCGTTGTGGCAAGCGGGCTTGAAAAAGCCGCTCCGATCCTCGGCCTGCTGCGCACACAGATGGTCAACGTGCTTGTGACGGACGAACAGACCGCGTCTCGCGTGGTGCGAGACGACAGAGATTCCAGCGGCTGGGCGCTGCCGTCGACGCCCCAGATGTAGGCCTTGGCAAGCAACCCGGTCGTCGCCTAATCGCTGGCAGCCAGATAGTCGTCGAGCACAATGGAGACCGGCTCTCCTTGGCCGCGTTGGCGGTCGATCTCGCCGAGCGCGGCGGCGACAGCCGCAGCATTTTCCAAAACCACCAGCCGGCTGCGAAAGGTTCGTCGTTCTCCAGGTGCCAGCTGCTGCAGTCGGCCGGAACGCCGGGCCCGATTTTGCCCTTCAGGTACACAGTTGCCCGGCTCGATCCCACAGACATACGTGCCCTTGCGGTAGTTCTTCCACTGTGTGAAATAGGGGGCAGCCGCTGCATCCCAGGAGAGAGCAACACCGAACTCCTCAGAGGAGAGCACGACCTGCGCCTCTCCTTGTGCATTGGCACAGAGCTGGTGAAAAAATACCTCTTCCTGGTGCCGTGGGACCGCACAGCGATAGCGAAACCATTCTTCGGAGGCCGCAGCCGCTACCGGGTCACGCGGCACCACTGCCCGCACAGGCGCATGCAGAGTGACACCAGCTTGGAGCAGTGGGTAGCCAAAATTGAAGTGATAGAGCACCATCAAAGGGGCTGGCGTGTCGTAGCGGTTTTCAACAACATCGATCACCTCGACCGCAGGCTCGCCAAGCACCATTCGAACGGTGCGGGCCAGATGGAGCTGCTGGTCAAACAGGGCACCTTCCGCCACCTCCCCGCTGACCTCGCTCACGTACTGCTGGCCTTGCCACCCACTGCGCACAGCCAGGTTGTAGGCACGCAGCAGACTGAAATCCCCATGCAGGTCGCGAAACTGGCCGCTCTGCGTGTCCTTCTCCGGCGGGCCCACGTGACGCAGACCGCAGGTCACCAGCAGCCCACCGTTGAAAAGACGCAGCCACCCCCCTCCAAAATCAGCGGCATGAGGCGATCCCTGGCTGATCCAGGTGAGCGGACGCCCGTTGTACGCAGCCAACCCAATGTCCAGGCCTCGGTCGGGCAGCAACGTCAACGTCAGCCCGCTGGCGTTGTAGCCGTCGACCACACGCAGGCCGTTCGTCAGTGTGGCCTGCCGCCAGTCGATAAACTGACGGAGATCGACGCTGTGCTGCTCGATCATCGCACGGCTCAGGTCAAAATTTGGCATGTTTGCGCTCCTTCCCGCTGCGCTGTGTGGTTGTCTGTCCGTTGGCAGTCTGTCCGTTGGCGGTCTGTCCGTTGGCGCCGCCGCTCTCCTCCCCAAACAGCCCCAGCTGAATCCCCGCAGGGGGAGGCTCCGCGCCCTCCGCCCGCTCACGCAGATGCAGCTCGAGCAGCGCCGCTTCGATTTCACCGATAAAACGCGAAGGCAAGTTCTCCTGCCTTCGCCCATACAGAAAACGGCGCCGCGCATGGCTCAAGATCAGCTGGGTGCGGGCCCGGGTCATGGCCACATAAAAGATGCGCCGCTCCTCTTCCAGGTCACAGGGGTCATCAAGGCGCTGGTAGGGAGCCACCCCTTCTTCACAACCCGCCAGAAAGACCACCGGGAATTCCAGCCCTTTGGCGGCGTGAAAGGTCATCAAAGTCACACGATCCGCACGCAGGTCAAACCGATCCCCCGCACTTTCCAGCAGTGCCATTTCCAAAAAGTCGCGGCACCGCCTCCCAAAGGGAAGCGCCCGCTCGGCCAGCTGCTGGCTGAGTGTTTCGCTCAGCTCCAGGAACGCTGCAAGCGCTTCGATGCACGCCGCAAGGCTCTGGGTCGCCCAGGTTGCTTCCAGTTCTGTCCAGAAGCCAGCCAGTTTCTGCAGACGCCGCTGCTGGGACGCCGGGTATCTGCCCGCCAGCTGCTGCAAAGCCGCCGGCAAGGTCGGCAGCAGACTGTGCGCCAGCAGCTGAGCGTCCGCCGCTGCGGTGTCCACACGGACCACCGCAGCAAGCAGCGCCTCCAGATGAAGCAGGCTGCGCGGGCTCTCCAACAGCCAGAGCGCATCCAGAAGCACACGCACCCCGGCACGAGACCAGAGCGGCTCCTGGCCGACTACCTGATAGGGGATGCCCGAACGGTCGAAGGCCTCGACCAGCGCAGAGGCCTGGGCGCTCAGGCGATAGAGCACCGCAAAGTCGCCAAAGCCGAGCGCAGCAGCAACTCTCCCATCTGCACGCCCCGAATCCAACGAAAAATAGCTGGTTCCCCCGACCCGCCGCTCGATCTGGTGGACGATCGTCTCCGCTTCAGCTTTGTCGGTCGGGGCCGCATGGATTTCAAGCTTGACCGCGCCGGGCAGGTGTGTCTGCAAAGGCAGACGGCCAGGGTCCGGGTTGTGACGGATCACCTGCATGGCTGCATCCAGAATCCCCTGGAGCGAACGGTAGTTCTGGGCCAGACGGACGCAGCGAGCCGTCGGGTACTCTTGCAAAAATTCCAGAAAAAACCGGCGGTCCGCCCCCCGAAAGCCGTAGATCGCCTGGTCCGGATCCCCGATCGCACACACATTGGCCCCCCCTGCCGCCAGGCCGCGCAGCAGCGCTACTTGGGCCAGGTTGACATCCTGGTATTCGTCTACCGAGATGAACCGGTAGCGAGCATGCAGAGCGGCTGCGACGGCCGGGGACGTTGCCAGCAGCTGCGCAGCCAGGCTGACCAGGTCGTCGAAGTCAACAGCATTGGCCTGGCGCAGAGCAGCGTTGTAGGCGTCGAAGAGGGGCACATCCTCCCCTGCTGGCTGGCCCCACTGCTGTTTGGCCGCAGCGATCATGCGCAGGGCTTTTTCAAGGGTTGGCAAATCGGCGTCTGGCAGAAGCCGCGCAAGCAGCTGGCGCTGGACCTCCTCGTCGACAATCACAAAATCCGCCCCAAGCCCCAGTTCGGCGGCAGATTGGCGCAGCAGGCTGGCCCCAAAGGCATGAAAGGTGCGGACAGTCACCCCGACCGCCCCCAACAGCCCGTCAAGCCGCTCGACCATCTCCTGAGCCGCTTTGTTGGTGAAGGTGATCGCCAGAATCTGCTGGGGAGGAACCCCGAGCGCACGCACCAGGTGGGCGATGCGCAAGGTCAGCGTGCGCGTCTTGCCGGTGCCGGGCCCAGCGGCGATCAGCAGCGGCACATCGGTGCACAAAACAGCAGCCTGCTGCTCTGCGTTGAGCTCGGCAAGCAGGCCGGCCTCCCCGCTGGGAGAGGCTGGCCGCAGGGGGACAGGGGGAGAATCCGGCTGCTGCACCGGCTGCTGTGCCGGCTGCTGTGCCGGCTGGGGGGCAAAGAGCCCCTGCTGGGGGTCGTCTGCCCCCAGGGCTGCACGGCTGAAGACGCGCACAACCCCGTATTCGCCGTCGTAGCCGGCCTCGGCGTCGACCTGGCCGCGGCGCATGCGGTCGATTCCCTGGGCAAGCCTGGGGCCGCCGACTGCCGCAAGGGTGTCGAGGGGCAGTTCGCGCAAGATCGCCAGCTCGGGACCCAGCGCAGCCAGCAGATGGTGGTACTCCCGTTGAACCCGCCGACTGGCGCTGCCGGTCTCGAAGAGTTCGCCGAGCAGTTCGGGCAGAGGGACCAGGCGGGCAAATGGGTGCGGACGCGGGGGGCGTTCGCCGTCCCCGCGGTCGGCCAGACTCTCGACACGGTGCAAAACACCGACGGTCACCTCTTTGCCACAGACCGGGCAGCGCCCGGCATGGGCCCGGGTGACCGCCGGCTCCCAACGGATCCCGCAGCTGCGATGGCCGTCGATGTGGTACTTGCCTTCTTCAGGGAAGAATTCCACCGTGCCCTGAAAGGCAGCCGGGTCGCCGCCGTGCAGAGCCGAGAAAAGCGCGTCGTAGCTCAGCGCACAGTTGAACAACGTCGCCTCGCGGCCGAGTTTCTGAGGCGAATGCGCGTCAGAACTGGAGACCAACGTATAGCGGTCGAGGCCGGAGACACGCCAGTTCATCGGCGGGTCAGAAGAGAGCCCGGTCTCAAGCGCAAAGATGTAAGGCGTCAGATCGCCGAAACACGCTTCGACCGAGTCGAACCCAGACATCGAGCCGAGCAGCGCAAACCAAGGCGTCCAGATATGGGCCGGGATCAAGTGGCAGCGTTCGTCGACTTCCAGGGTGATCTCGAGCAGGTCGCGCGAGTCGAGCCCCAGAATCGGTCGGCCGTCCGATCGGATATTGCCGATGCGTTCGAGGCGGGTCTGCAGGCGCCCTACCGCGTCAAGATCCGGGGCAAAAAGCAGGTTGTGGACTTTGCGGGTTTTGCCGTGTCGTTTATAGATGTTGCTGATCTCACCGCCGAGCAGAAAGCGCACCTCACCCCGGCAGGCTGGCGGCACCTGGTCGGCGACCGCAGCGGCAAACTCGGCGCGCAAACAAAAAAGACCCGGTTCGGCCGGGATCAGCTTCTGCTGGATCTCCGCCAGCCAGCCTGGGTGGGCGATGTCGCCGGTAGCCACCACCCCGATCCCCTTGAGCTGCGCCCATTTCCAAAGCTGCTCCAGCGTCAGATCTTTGCTGGTCGCTCGCGAATGGTAGGAGTGAATGTGCAGGTCGGCGATCAGCGTCATGGCAGCTCCGGACGGTTCCCGGGTCCACGGCAGGCGCCACACGATTCACGCACGATCAGTTCGCCGTAAACGACGCTCTTGACGGCGAGCTCGGGTTTGCCCTCGATGATTCGGTGCAGCTTTTGCATGGCCAGCACCCCCATTTCATGTTTGGGAATGTGGTAGGTGGTGAGCGCAGGATAGGTGTAGACGCTGTCCGCCACATTGTCGATGCTGACCAGCGCCAGATCCCGAGGGATCGTCAGGCCCGCCTCGCGGACGGCGCTGATCGCCCCAAAGGCGGTGCGGTCGCTGATGGCGACGACCGCCGTCGGTCTGTGGGGT
The DNA here is from genome assembly GCA_018969295.1 of Chloroflexota bacterium. Taxonomy (GTDB): domain Bacteria; phylum Chloroflexota; class Anaerolineae; order Caldilineales; family Caldilineaceae; genus Caldilinea. The sequence continues at coordinate 78,291 of JAGWYN010000010.1, forward strand.
TGATCGAGGATCGTTTTCATCTGCCAGTACCCTTTTTGAGGGTGTTTGGCAGTGGGCGCCGGCATCCAGCCCTCTGGCAGCGCCAAACCCGCTTCGGCAAGTGCAGCCAGACAGCCGCGCAGCCGGTCGACCAAGCTGCTGTACTTGGCTGGACCACGCAACACTGCGATCTCGCTGTGGCCAAGCGAAAGCAGATGGCGGGTGACGGTGTAGCCGGCAGTAAAGTTGTCGCCCAAAATGCTCGGCAGCCGATGCCCCTCGACATGATTTTCGATCAGCACCAGCGGAATGGCCGCATCTTCCAGCTGGACGACCATCTGCGGCGTGATGTCCCCGTCGTTGGCAACAATCAACCCGCTCACCTGCTCCGCCAGATCCGCGCGCAGCGTATCCAACCCTTCGGTCTCTCGGTCGTACATGTGGAGCAGCACCTGGTAGCCCAGCCGCTGCGCCTCGGTCTGGAACCCCCGGATCACATCGCCGTAGAAGATGTCGAGCAGCGCATGCATCGACCCTTGTTCGATCAGCAGCCCGATCGCGTTGGTCGAAGAGGGAGCTGCGGTAGAAAGAGACATTTCGTAGCCCAACTGGGCAGCCGCATCACGCACCCGTGAGCGGGTCTGCCCGGAAATCCCGGGACGGTCGTTGAGAACCAGCGATACAGTCGAAAGAGATACCTCTGCGATCGCAGCAATATCCCGCAAAGAAGGCCGTCTGCTCAAAGGGTCAATCCATTCATAAAAACTGGGCAGCCACCCGCCGCCGAATTAAAAAAATTTTAATCCTATTTGATTAAAATACGGGGTTGACAAATTCAAAAAATTTTACTATAATTTTTTTTATTCCATTGAATCTATCAGGCATCCGCTCTATTGTGCCGCAATTCCGACAGAAAGACCAGTTGCCGTGTACGGTTTAGACATGCTTTGTCCGGTTGAGCCGTTGAGGGGGCAGGGGTGCGTCGAGTGGCTGGCCTTTCCAGCGGGAGCAAACGACCGGCATGTGTTTTCCCGGCGAACCTCGCCGGCGCAACAACGTCAAAGTCCTTTTTTGTTGTTCAGGAGGCAATCTGGTCGATCGGGATGGAAGTGACGCTGAGCGTGCTGGGGCTGGCCGACGTGACCGTGCCGACGATCGGCACGACGATCTTCTGGGCCAACCAGCACCAGGCCTTGGTCGCCGGCATCTGGTGGTGGTTGGCAGCCCCCATCTTGGTGGCAGTGGTCCTGTTTCTGGGGCTCTATCTGCTTTTCTCCAGCGTCAACGAGTTTATCGACCCGCGGACGCGTCTTCGACGGATCGGAGCGTAGCCTATGGCCTTGCTGCAACTGGAAGATCTGCACGCCTGCTATCGAACCGAGGTATACGGCATCTCCCGCTCGGTGCGCGCAGTGGATGGGGTTTCTCTGGAGTTGTATGAAAACGAAATCTACGGCATTGCCGGCGAGTCCAGCAGCGGCAAAACCACCCTGATCAAGGTCCTCTCGGGCACCCTCAAACCGCCGCTGCGCGTCGAATCGGGGCGAGTGCACTATAACTTCGGCAGCTTTGCCGTGGACATGTTGTCGATCGACCCGGAAGAACTGCGCCAGAATGTGCGCTGGAAACAGATCTCGTATGTGATGCAAGGGTCGATGAGTGTGCTCAACCCCGTGCGCAAAATCATGCGCACCTTCGAGGAAATCGTGCGCACCCATCAGGGGATCCCCGACAAAAAAAGTTTTGTCGAGCAGACGCGCCAGCATGTACAGCGTCTGGGGCTGCCCCCCGACGTGCTCGACCTCTACCCCCACCAGCTCTCGGGCGGGATGCGCCAGCGCGTGGCCATTGCCCTGGCGACCGTCTTTCACCCCAGCCTGATCCTGGCCGACGAACCGGTCTCGATGGTCGACGCTTCACTGCGCATGGCCATCGTCAACCTTTTCAAAAAGCTGCGCGACGAACAAAACGTGAGCGTGATCTACATCACGCACGACCTGGCCACCGCCTACTACATCAGCGACCGCATCGCCATCATGCTGCGCGGCTATGTGGTGGAGTCCGGCCCGGTCGAACAGGTGCTGGATAAACCGCTGCACCCATATACCCAGCTGCTGCAGGAATCGGTGCCACGCCCTGCTGTTTCCGAACGCACACAGTGGGCCCGCCCCATCGAACTGGGCTCGACCGAAGTCAAAGAGTACAGCCGTGTCGGCTGCAAATATGCAGGACGCTGCCCACACGTGATGGATGTATGCAAACAGGCCGACCCCCCCGACGTCGTTGTCGAAGGACGGACGGTCAAGTGCTATCTTTATACAAACGATGCACGGTAGGTTCTCGCCTACCCCACCTGGAAAGTTGTGAATGCAATGAACGAAATCACGCTGGACGCCAAGATTGCCAAGACCCCAATCGACCGCAATATCTACGGCCACTTCTCCGAACACCTGGGCCGTTGTATCTATGAAGGCTACTGGGTCGGCCCAGAGTCCCCCATCCCCAATGTGCGGGGCATCCGCAGCGATGTCGTGGCAGCGCTGCGCAAGATCAAAACCCCCGTGCTGCGCTGGCCAGGAGGCTGTTTCGCCGACGAATACCACTGGATGGATGGGATCGGCCCGCATGAACAGCGGCCGACAATGGTCAACACCCACTGGGGAGGAGTTGTCGAGAACAACCACTTTGGCACACACGAGTTTATGGAGCTGTGCGACCAGCTGGGCTGCGAACCCTACATCTGCGGCAACGTCGGCAGCGGAACAGTGCAGGAGATGTCACAGTGGGTGGAGTACATCACCTTCGACGGCAAAAGCCCCATGGCAGACCTGCGCCGGGCCAACGGGCGTGCCGAACCGTGGCCGATGAAGTATTTCGGTGTGGGCAACGAAAACTGGGGATGCGGCGGACGCATGACCCCCGAATACTACGCCGACCTCTATCGACGCTACGCCCTCTATGCCCGCGACTACGGCGACAACCAACTCTATCGGATTGCCTGCGGCGCCAGCGGCGACGACTATCACTGGACCGAAGTGCTGATGGCCAAGGCAGGTGACAGCCGCGCCCTGCGCGGCCGCCAGATGGACGGGCTGGCCCTCCACTACTATACGTCGGTCAAACGACTGCCCGATGGCTCCCGCGAAGGCTCGGCAACCGAGTTCGACGAAGCCGGCTGGATCGAAATCATCGCCAAAGGACGGTTTATCGAAGAGCTGGTGCGCAAACACGGCACCATCATGGACAAATACGACCCCGACAAAAAGGTGGCAATGATCGTCGACGAGTGGGGCACCTGGTACGCAGTGGAACCAGGCACCCACCCCCGCTTTCTCTACCAGCAGAATACGATGCGCGACGCCCTCGTAGCAGCGATCTCGCTCGATATCTTCAACAACCATGCTGACCGCGTGCGCATGGCCAACATCGCCCAAACCGTCAACGTGCTGCAGGCGATGATCCTCACCCGGCAAGAGAAGATGCTGCTCACCCCCACCTACCATGTCTTCGAGATGTATGCCGCCCATCAGGACGCTACCCTGGTGCCGGTAGATGTGCGCAGCGAACGGTACGCGCACGCCGGCTACGCTGTGCCGGCGATCTCGGCTTCGGCTTCGGTCGACGCAGCAGGCCGGCTGCAGATCACGCTGAGCAACGCCAACCCCAACCAGGATCTGGCCACCACCCTCTTCGTGCGCGGTTTCCCGGCCACCCAGCTGCGCGGCCGCATCCTGCAGGCCCCCACCATGCACGCACACAACACCTTTGAACAGCCCAACCAGGTCACCCCCCAACCGTTCACCAGCGCACAACGCACAGCCGAAGGGGTCGAATTGGTGCTGCCCAAAATGTCCGTGGTGGCCCTGGAACTCCAATAAACGGCTCTGGACACAACCCACACCTCACAAAGAGGCGCCGATCGTTCGATCGGCGCCTCTGGGTACACTCTGCCTGCCCAGACTCCTGCCTGACCGGCAAAAATGCCTTTTGAGAAAAATTTTGACCGGCTTCGCCGGTGCAGAAAAGGGGGGCTTCGCCCCCATCGCTGCGCTCCCCCCCTTCCAGAAACCCAGAAGCCCAGAAACCAGAAGGCCAGGATCACTGCGAGCGGACACACCGGAACCCGAGGTTGATGAACCAGTAGCCGGGGACGTCGTTGTACCGGTTGGCGGAGCGCACGTCGTCGTCATCGTAGTACCACGACCCGCCCCGCAGCACAGGGTACTCACCCGTCGCCGGCCCCTGCGGGTTTTCACTAGGCGACTGGCTGTAGTAGCTCTCGTCATACCAGTCGTTCACCCACTCCCACACATTCCCAGCCATGTCCAGCACGCCGTACGGGCTGGCACCCTTCGGATAGCTGCCTACAGGCGTCGTGCCGCCCACATTGCTATTGAAATTGCACAGTTCCATAGTCGGCGGCTCGTTGCCCCACGGATACTTCCGCCCATCCGTGCCGCGCGCCGCCTTCTCCCACTCTGCCTCGGTTGGCAGACGCACCCCCGCCCACGCACAAAATGCCTGGGCGTCCTTCCACGAAACATTCACCACAGGGTGGTTCTCTTTGCCCGCCGAAATCTTTCCGTTCATCCAGTGCAACGGCACCGCGTACAAGTTTTCCTTCACAAAAAGTTCGTACTGTGCATTTGTCACAGGGTGTCTGGCAATTTGATACTCAGACAGATACACCCGGTGGATCGGCGTTTCATCCCTATAGTCATTGCTTCCCATCGTAAACTCGCCCGCACGGACCGTCACCCACTCGAGTCCATGCTGTTCCAGCTTCATTAACCACCTGCCATCAGATCCTGAGGATTCGGATTTATATTGGCCATATTTATCGATCGGCATAGAGGCCCCACTTCACTTCATCTTCCATACGTGCCTACAGATATTTACATGGAGGGCAAGGTGCCTGATAGTTTACCTTTAGCGAAGTCGTTACCAACACGGCATCCCTTCCATTGGAATGGTGTGAAACACCTCGCCAACGGAGGCTCTTTCCCAAAAACCAACCGAGACGAAGGGAATTTTATAAGCGCAGGCAATTGTACTATACCATACACGCCACCTTCCCGATGGGTGCATCTCTGAAAATACGGAGCGGTGTTTGACAAAAAGATAGCCTTGCGTCAGAGTAGATGGTCTACGAAAATCACACTCAAAACGGAGGCTATCAAGGGAATATTGCCACCCAGAGAGCTTTTTGCAAAATCCAGCCGTCCAGCGATTGGCGACATTTGTCCAAGCGAAACGCAAGCAATGGGCGGCACAGGGTGAAATGACGGATGTACCTGCATTTGAGCGCTTTGAGCAAGAGCTGCATACGCTGGTGATGGCGCTAGAGAGCGAATTGGTCGGCGAAGAATTGAGCCGGTACGATGTCACGGTGCAGGAAATCGAAGTGGCTGGTAAGGCGTATCGGCGCGGTGTCCGTTTGCCAGAAAGCTATCTGACGGCTGCGGGTTGTGTGACGGTGGAACGGTATTTGTACGAGCCAGTCGCCGCCAAAGGCAAAAGCATCAGTCCGCTGGAATTGCGCAGCGGGATCGTGGCTGGCTATTTCACGCCGCGGGCGGCGCGGCAGGGTGCCTATGCAATGGCACATTTGACCCCGGGCGAAAGCGAAGCCCTGTTTCGCGAGCTCGGCAACATGCAGCCTTCGCGCAGCAGCCTGGATCGGCTGCCCAAAGTGCTGTTGCCTCACTGGGAGGAGCAGCGTGTGACGTGGGAAGCGCAGTTGCGCGCAACTGAGACGGTGCCTGCGGCGGCCCAAGTACTGGCGCTCTCGGTGGATGGGGTCATGGCACCCATTCGGGGTGCTGGCAAACGCGAACAAGCCACGCTACCCGGCAAACACGCCAGCGGGCCGACCGGTTACAAGGAAGTCGGCTGTGGCACGGTTACTTTGTACGGCCAGGCAGCCGAACGCTTGCAAACTGTGCGCTATGCGCGGATGCCCGAGCACAAAAAGGCGACCTTGCAACAGCAGTTGACAACGGAAGTGGCCACGGTTTTGGTGTTGAAGCCTGAATTACAGCGGGTTTATCTGGCCGATGGTGCGAAAGACAACTGGCGGCTCATGCGCGAGATTGAAGACCAACTACCGGCGCCAGCCCAAGCGCCCATCGAAATCGTCGACTACTACCACGCCTGCGAGCACTTGAAAAATGGTTGCGATGCCGCATGGGGCGAAAGCACCCAGCAAAGCATGGTTTACTTTGCGCGGCTGCGCACCTGGCTCAAAGAAAGGACTGACGGCGTAGAACGGATCATCCGTACCTTGCGCTTTCAATGCAGCCTCGCCAGTGGCAGGAAATGTAAGCGGCTGGAGGCCGAACTGACCTACTTTCGCAATCAACAGGCACGCATGCACTACCCAGACTATATCCGCCGCAATCTGCCCATTGCCAGTGGCGTGATGGAGGCCAGTTGCAAAACCCTGGTCACGCAACGTCTGAAACGTTCCGGTATGGCCTGGACGAACGCTGGCGGTCAAGCGATCCTGACCTTACGCAGTTTAATCCAAAGCAACCGCTGGCCTGCTGCCTGCTCAGCGCCGACTTCCGCAAAACGGTCACGGTGCTGAACCAGCCAACGGTGACAACCAGCGCTCCGAGTCAAATTCAGCCGCACACACTTCCAGCTGCCACCAGACCCGTCGGGCCATTCCAGGATGGCACTTTCGCTGCAAACGTCAACAACTACATCGTGCGCAAGGGCTCCGCTCAACCTGGCGGGGCATTCGCATCTATCGCACAACTTCAGGCCGCATAATAGTATGGATTTTCAGAGATGCACCCATGAAACATAAACCAACAGCAGTTCACTATGAACGGCGTGATAGGCGCTGCTACTAACCACGACCGCTGGTCTGGTTTTCGTGGCGCTCAAATCGGTGAAAGGGAATGAAAGCAAGACGGCATCACCGCGTTGGAACGCCATAAAGCTCCCTCCAGTTGTCGTAGATGGCGTCCGCTTCGTTGTCCCATTCTCGCTCGAAGGCGTTCAAACTCAATTGTTGCCAGTCGGCTTCTTCGTCGCTTTCTTTCGCCAAAACACTATCCAACAAGAAGCGCGCTACCAACAAGCGTTCAGTCAGCGTCAAGCGCGCTGCAACAGTCAGCACTTCTGCGATCTGCGGTGTTGGGGCTAAATTCAAGGCTGTCATCAGAAACCTCCCTTTCGTGTGTACAATTTCTATGGCAGATTATACACCTTTTGTCTACAAATCATTCGATTCGGGTCTGTGGTAGCTTTAATCAACGGATCGGCAAGCCAAATCCTCGATACCCGCTAACATTGGCCTTTGGATTCGGTTTCCCCCGTAACATGTGCGTAGGGTGCCCAACGGCAAGTTTCAGCCGCTGGCGTCCTGAACGTTCCCAACGAGATCGGGCGGCACACCAGTCGGCTGGAAACGGTTGTTGGGCCGCTGCATCAGCAGGAGTGGGTCATGGGTGTCATCGGGGGCACCCGCCTGTAGGGGCGACCCTTGCGGTCGCCCTAGAGGGTCGCCCGTGCGATCGGTTTTGCAGCGCCAGCAGGCGGCAGATCTCATGCAACAACGCTGCCAACGGGCGCGCCCCCAGTTGATACCGCCGATAGCTCAACGCACTGGCCCCTGCCATCACATACTCCGGGTCCGGCCAGACATAGCGCAACCCTTTGCTCACTTTGCGCATCGCTTTGCGCTGCGACAGGTTGCTGTAGATATGCTGCACAATGAGCAGCAGGACCGGTATGCGCCTGCCTGCTCGATACGCTGGCGGATACGTTCTGCCCGATGCTTATTGCCCCATCGCCCTTACAATCTCATGGCGGTGATGCTGGTGATGAAGTCCGCGACCCGATCGTCTTTGGTCTCATCGGGAAAGATGACCTCGACGCGCCGGCTCTGCATCTCCAGCAAGGGGACAATCCACCAGCGCCATGCGGTTCTATTTTTGAAAAATTTTGACCGGCTTCGCCGGTGCAGAAAAGGGGGCTTCGCCCCCATCGCTGCGCTCCCCCCCTTCCAGAAACCCAGAAGCCCAGAAACCAGAATGCCAGGATCAAAGCGAGCGGACACACCGGAACCCGACGTCGTAGTAGTCCCAGTAGCCGGGGTTGACGTTGACCCGGGCGGCGGAGCGCACGTTGCCGTCACTGCCGTTCCATGCCCCGCCCCGCAGCACACGGTACTCACCCGTCGCCGGCCCCTGCGGGTTTTCACTGGGCGACTGGCTGTAGTAGTTGCCGTCGTACCAGTCGTTCACCCACTCCCACGCGTTCCCAGCCATGTCCAACGCCCCATACGGGCTGGCGCCTGCAGGATAAGAGCCTGCATGACTGGTACCCCATATATTTTGGTTATAATTGAGAAGCGTTCCATCGGGGGGATTGTTTCCCCACGGATAGGTGCGTCCATCTGTCCCACGTGCTGCTTTTTCCCACTCTGCCTCTGTCGGCAGACGATAGCGTTCACCCGTCTCTTCACTCAACCACCGTGTATATGCCTCCGCTTCGTACCAGCTTACGCAGACAACAGGCTGGTCATCTGCATTGAAAGCAGCATCATACAGACACCTTGGCGCATTCCAGTTGTTGTCAGCGCGCGCATTCCAGCCTTCAGCGCTCCAGTAGCGTTCTGTTGCGTAGCCGCCGGCGTCTACAAACCGCCGAAACTGCGCATTGGTCACTTCCGTCTGCCCGATCCAGTACGCATCCAGATAAACTTTATGGGGAGGAGATTCATCAAGCTCCCCATTCTTCGATCCCATTTCAAATTCTCCAGCAGGCACGTAAACGTAGATGGCGTTGTCTATGGGGTTGCGCCATCCCTGGGCGGCCTGGGCAACCACAGTGGCCGCAGGGACCACTGCGGCTTGAATCGTTTGCGTGTACAGCAGCGGCTGCTTCATGCGCGGTTGCAGCATCTCCTGGTCTGGAAGACCCCTGTCGATACCAAAGCGCTGTCGCTCGGCCGCCGTCAAAATCGGTGCCGGTCGGAAGATGCGGGCAATGACGTGCTGCAACAGTTCCTGCTCGGTTTCTGGATGCTCAGTTGTTGGCTGCGCTGCCTCCTGGCCACTGTCCCAGATGCGCACTGTACCCTCTTCTCCGCCCGAGACGATCTGCTGGCCATTCGGACTGAAGTCCACAGAAGCAACTGCCCCAAAGCCGCTGTTCAGCTGCGCCACTTCTTGGCGACTGGTCACATCCCAGATGCGCACTGTATCACCGCCGGAGACGATCTGCCGCCCATCCGGGCTGAACCCCACAGAATAAACCGTGCCATCGTGGCCCTCCAGCATTTCTGCCTCTTGCGACGCGAAATTTTTTGTGCTCCAAAGACGCACGATCCCGTCTTCTCCACCCGAGACGATCTGCTGCCCATCCAGGCTGAAGCTTACCGAAGCCACTGCTCCACCAGACGAAAGCGCCCCCGTTGCTTCATTCGTGACTGCATCCCACACCCGCACCTCGCCGTTCTTTGTTCCCAGGAGGATCTCCCGTCCATTGGGGTGGAAGTCCACCGTCAAAACAGGCGCGCCGTGATTGAGTTCTCCCAATTGACGGCTGCCGGCGATATCCCACAGACGCACCATGCCATCTTCTCCGCCAGAGACGATCTGCCGTCCATTGGGGCTGAAGTCTACCGTCAAAACGGATGCGCCATGATTGAGTTCTGTCACTTGACGGCTGCCGGCGACATCCCACAGACGCACCATACCATCTTCACCCCCCGAGACAATCTGCCGTCCATCCAGGCTGAAGCGCACAGAATAGACCTCACCGCCGCGGCTGTCCAACTGCGCTCTCTGCTGGCCACTGGCTGCATCCCAGATGCGGAGTGTGCCGTCTTTCCCCCCGGAGACAATCTGCAATCCATCCGGGCTGAAGTCCAAAGAGTAAACCTTACCGACATGGCCGTCCAGCGGTGTGAGCTGTATGCCACTGGCCACCTCCCAGATGCGAACAGTGCCGTCTTTCCCTCCGGAGACAATCTGCAATCCATCCGGGCTGAACCCCACGGCGCTGACTTCACCCTCGTGGCCGTTCAGCTGCGCCACTTCTTGGCGACTGGCCACCTCCCAGAGCCGCACTGTATCACCGCCGGAGATGATCTGCTCCCCATCCGCGCTGAACTCCACAGAACTCACTCTGCCATGATGGCCGTCCAGCTGCGCCACCTGCTGGCGACTGGCCACCTCCCAGATGCGGAGGGTGCCGTCTTCGCCGCCGGAGACGATCTGCCGCCCGTCCGGGCTGAACTCCACGGCACTGACTTCACCCTCGTGGCCGTCCAGCTGCGCCACCTGCTGGCCACTGGCCACCTCCCAGATGCGGAGGGTGCCATCTTCGCCGCCGGAGACAACCCGCAATCCATCTGGGCTGAACCCCACAGCACTGACTTCGCCCTCATGGCCGTCCAGCTGCGCCACCTGCTGACCACCGGCCACCTCCCAGACGCGCACTGTATCACCGCCGGAGACGATCTGCTCCCCATCCGGGCTGAACCCCACAGCACTGACCTTGCCCTCATGGCCGTCCAGCTGCGCCACCTGCTGGCCGCTGGCCACCTCCCAGATGCGGAGAGTGCCGTCTTCGCCGCCGGAGACAATCCGCTGCCCATTCGGGCTAAAATTCAGGGCAGTCACAGCGCCGATATGGTTGAAGAAAAGCTGCTGCGGCTGCAGATCAGCTGCATTCCAGATGCGCACCGTGCCGTCTTCTCCACCTGAAACAATCGTCTGCCCATTTGGGCTGAAGTCTACACTGGAGACCCCTCCTTGATGACGGCGCTGCGGAGAGGGGATGACGATGCGCAAACGAGCATTGTCTGCTGCGGTGCGGAGGGCCGTGGAGATGGTGGAGCTTTCGCTGAGGAGAGCAGCATCTCGGGCCAGGATCAGCGCCAGATCGCCGAACTGCTTGTCAGCACGAAGGAGAAGTTGACTTTGTCCGGCCAGGTTTTCAGCAAAGCTGCGGCGGGCAGCATTCTGGGCAATTTCCGTCTGTCGTTTGGTTTCTTGGGTCTGCTGCCAGGCCAGACCGGCGGCAATCAGGGCAAAAACAGCGATCACGATTGCAGCCACGGCCAACAGACGAATGCGTCGATTTTGCTGCTGCTCTCGCTCGGCGGCCCTCTCTGCACTCTTGCATGCATTCAGAAATTCTTGCTCGGTCTTCTCCAGCGGCTCTGTCTGCGCCTCAGCCCAGGCTGCTGCCTCGGCCAGCACTTCCCCGCGCAGCAGAAGCCCATCCGAGCGCCCCTGCTCATTCCACAGCGCAGCTTGACGCTGCAAGGTGCTCAGGTGCTGGACGAACCAGGCTGCGTTGTCGGCTCGAATCGGCTCCACAAAACGGTCATGCACCAACTCGATCCAGGTATTGCCGCCGCGAACCTCCCCACGCACCAGGAAGCGTTTTTGCAGGGCGCGCACCACGCTGTTGGGCAGGCCAGCAGTTTCGGTTTCACCTTGCTGCACCAGCCCGCGCGTCCCGGCAGCGGTGATCAGCGACGCGTCGAACCAGGAACGCACCCGACGCTCGCTGACCCCTTTTACAGCCGGGTCGGCCAACACCAGCGCCAAGGTTGCCCCATAAAACTCCTTGAGCGCCTGCTCCACATCTCCCGCCGCAGTCAGATTCTCCGCAGTGATCAGAAGTGCTTCATGGGCAGTCTGTCGTTCTGAAGCGTCTTTTGCCAGCTTTTCCCACAACTGGTAGCAGACCACCTGCAGCTGCACCGGCTCGACATACTGGCCGAGCACCGTCGTTTCCTGGCCAGGGACGCTGACTTGAAGCAAGTCTTCCACAAGCTGTTCAGCCACACCAGACGCAAAAGGCTGACCGTGCAGTCTCGCAGGCTGTCGCACCGCTTCCAGAGCCGCTTCCTTTCCCATACGCTCCATGTAGAAGCGGGCGCGCAGCCGGTTGAAAACCAGTGGCGCATACGGGTCGAGCGCAGCTACGTAGTCATCGCGCAGAACCAGCACCACCCACAGATTGGGGTCAGCCTGTATGGCCGCATCCAGCTGCCGAAAAAACGCCTCCCGCTCCTGCCAGCGGCCCGGATGGCTGGTGATGATCTCCTCAAACTGGTCGAGGATCAGGGCGTAGCGTTGTCTGCCAGGCGCAGCAGGCGTCGCACCGGCGTCGTAGACCCAACCCTTGCGCGTTTGCCCTTCCAGGCCGGGCACGTTCTGCCGGGTCAGACGGGCCAGGAAGTCGACCAGGGAGACGTGGGCCAGCCGACTGGCGTCGTCTCCTTCATCCACGCTGAGCAGCAGGTTGCAAACAAAGATGTTCTCCACCTGCCCCATCTCTGCGGGCAGATCGCCGCTGACACGCCCTACGGGCAACACAACAAAATTCTTCTCCTCCTGCAGCCGGGGAATGAGGCGGGTGTGCAAAAGCGAACTTTTGCCCGCACCAGATTGGGCGTAGAAAAGCAGCAGCCGTTCCGACAACACCCAGGCCAGCAGATCGCGCGCCTCACTTTCACGGCCAAAGAAAAGAGTGTGCTGCTCGTAGGCAAAGGTGCTGGGCCCGACGTAGGGATTGGCAGACTGGAAGATTGGGGGATCAGAAAAGGAGGTCATGGCGGGTACAGCTCCTTGGTATATTCGTCCAGACTGCCCCAGTAAATGTCAAAACGTGCTTCCTGATCCAGATAGTTTTGTAGATATCTCTCTTGTATGGCCCGTTCTTCAGGGAGCAGCTGCAGCACGCAGGTGCCACGGCGCCCATACCCCTGGCCGGTCTGACGAATCAATCCATAATAGAGACCGCGAAAAGCCCAGCTGTCCAGCCGGAAGCCCAACAACACGACGTCGTCCGCCAGCGCGCCCCGCACCAGAGAGGGCAGCCGGTCAGCAGTATTCTTGCCGCGCCCTTCAGCCAGATTGACCAACATCTCCAGATGGTCGTCTTCGCTCAAAGCCAGGGAACCGGGCAAGGCAGCACCGCTTTGTGGGTGGACATCCAGCCCGCAGAGGTGATAGACCAGAGGCTGCTGCTCGCTGGGCCGGTATTCGTCGGGAATCCGCCAGAGATCCATATCCGGCGCTTCTATCGGTCCTCGCCAGCGGCACATCTTGGTCAGTGGAGTTTTGCCGGCCTTGCGCAGGGCATTTTCCAAAAAAGTGCTGGCGCTGAGGGTCAGATAGATCTTGAAAGGCAGATTGGCCAGCCTTTGCAAAGGCTGCGTCTGGGACATATCAAAGCGGGGATAGCCCAACAAGTTGGCAAAGGCGGTGACACCCACCTTGTCGACCTGGTCGCTCGCTTCACGCAAGGTTTCTGGAGGCACCCCTGCGGTCTCTGCCTCCCGATAAATGTGGTTTTTCAAACAGTCCAGATAGAAAGTTTTGCAGTTAGCGTCGTTGCTGTGGTTGGTGTAGCGATCATAATTGGCAAGCTGGCTGATGTCGGGCAAGGTGCCAAGATAGGGATATCTTACTTTCTCGGCGTAGAAACGCTTGAAACGTTCGTGTTCAAAGAGCGCCAGGTCAAAAAGAGCGCTGTGGCTGAGAATGGGCAAGGCATTGCCGTCGCGCACCTGCTGGGGGATGCTGGCGGCAACAGGCTGCTCATGGTCGCCCCAAATAGGCATCGGTGAAACCTCCTACAAGAGTCAGCAATCCACAGGCACTTTTTGTGCAATGCAAAGATTTGTGGTGCATGGCGCTCCTCGGTTGTCGGAGCAGGGTACCTAATATCCTAGCGGGCTTGGCAAAAAATGTCAAATGCACTTTTTGAGCCCATTCTTCAAAGCAACGACGCATCTTTGCTGTGTGGCTTTCATGTCGTTGCGTCAACCCATGTCGCTTTTGAAGCGCTCTTCCTCTCGGGTGCGCCCTCCCACCGGCTCGTCGGCGTCCCCGTCACTCGAGTGCTTGCCTATCCATTCTCGCCCATGTTGCAGCGCGCAACGTCAGTGGATGGCCTGGGCAGATCTTTTATGGAACTCTTTCCGGGTGCATGACGACGCGGAAACCGAGCCGGGGAACTTTGCTGGTCGACAGGGAGTTGCCGCGCAGCGTGCAGGGCAGAGCGTCCGGCTGCGTGCTGGATGAGCCGCCGCGATGCACCATCCGGCTAAGTGGAGGCAGTTTGGCCGGGTCGGTGATCTCGCGCTCGTCGATCGAATTATAGGGGTCGGGCTTTGTTGGCTGCGTTCCCCAGCGGGAACGCGTCCACTGCTGCACAGCTTCCGGCACCCCTTGCAGCATATTTGCTGCCTCCAGTGTGCGACACATGCATTCCCACTCCGCCTCGCTGGGCAGCGTGTAGCGGCGTCCTGTACTTGCACTCAGCCATGCACAGTAAGCCATTGCATCGTGCCAGTCCACATCGACCACAGATTGATCATTCGCGGATGGTTCACGGTTGATCCACCCCCGCAGCGGTGCCCGGTGTTCGGGTCTGTCCCGGAGGAACGCAGCATATTCGCCCATGGTGACGGGCTGTTTGCCGATGCAAAAATCAGGCAGATGGACGCTTTGCTGTGTCTGCTCGGCTGCAGCAGGATCGGCGCTGTCCATCAGAAAAGTCCTCCCGTCGATCCACACGGTCTCGGGCTCGAAAGGTTTTCGTTCAAAGCGGGGCTTGTCGAGCAGCATGCGGTTGTCGTCGGAGCGGCTGAAAAAGACGGGCGTACCCCACTCTGGGCTGCCATCCAGCCCGTAGATGGCCTTGCGTGCCTCGCTGACCGCGGCCTCGATGGGGCATCCCTCTGCCAGTGCCCGGTAGAACGCCTGGCTGAGGGCGATCGCAGCGCGATCGGTGACCGGGAACTGCATGGCCAGCACTGCAGGCAGGCCTTGTTTCACCAACTGCTGCGCCACACCTGCAAAGGAGTCGCTGCGGCCACCTCGCGCGCCCTCGCAGGCGTTGAGAAAAATCAGCCGCAAGCTCTCCTTGCTGTCTTGCAGCAAGACTTTGAAACGCTCCGCCGGCATCCATGTCGGCTGCCCGGCCTCGTCTTCGAAGATCAAGCCGCCTTGAGCCTTTTCGTCAAAATAGCCGTGGCCAATGAAATGAAGCACATGAACGGCCCCCTGTCGCAGCCGGGTTTGCAGGGCAGACCAGATGGCAGGTACCCGCTCCAGGCGCACCTGATGCGTGCCCAGGCCAGCTGCGGCCTGCTGCAAACGCGTCCATTCTTCTTCCACCGCCAGGGACGGCATCCCAGCCGGGTTGGAGAGAACAGCCAGCACGGTCAGCGGCGGCGGCAGCAACTTTATGGCTGCGGCATGGGGCACCTCCAGATAGCGTATCAGAGGCGTCCTGACAGAAAGGGCCAGAAAGCCGCCCAGCTCCGGCGCATAGAGGTACTCCCAGGGCAAGTCGGCCAGCATAGGCAGCCGGTCGTCAATGCGCAGCCGGATTCGCAGGCCGGCTTTGTGGTGTTGGGCCTTGTCCAGACTGCGGCGCAGGCAGTCGCCTACAGCGCCGCCAAATGCAGCCTGATAGAGTTGGGTGCCCAAGGAACATAGATCATCGGAGTCTGCTTGTTCGGCAGAACCAAGAGAACGGCTGGCGTCCAGCGCCTGCCAGAGGCTGGCGATCCTCTGTTCGTTGGCAAAGGGCAGCGTAAAGCTGGCGCGGGCCTCTCCAACAGGAGAACGGATGACCACAGCATCATAGCTGTCGTGCTGACTCGGTTGGATGCGCAAATCGAAGGTTTCGTAGTGCATGGCGGTTTTGGATGGGTAGTATACTTGACCCCAATGTCAAGACCAAAAACTGCCCAAACTAAAGTATAGACCTTCGCTGGCGTCCGATAGGCCAGGCTCTGATGGAACCTTCCATGTGCTTCTTTGAGTATACATTCTCACTTAAGCCCATTGGTCTAGTGTTCGGGGTCAAGTATACTGCTGGCAGAGCATACCCGTTGAACCGTCTTGACTGCACGCAAAAGGAGACCCCAACATGGCCTGGAACCAGCTGCTGACCAATCTGCGCGATGTGCTCGCCGATCTTTACTATACCCAGGAACTGGCGCGACGGGTGATCGAAGCGGCAGGGCTGAAGCCAGCCTTCATCGACATGGAAGGCGACTCGATCACGCGCTGGCACAATATTCTGCGTGAGGCGGATCGCCGCAACAAGGTCGCGGCCATCGTGCAGGTCGCCTACGGCGAATATCCTGAAAACAATTGGCTGGCCGCCGCGGCCAAAGACGATCTCTGGGTGATCAGCGGCGCAGACATCAAAAAGGCCGCCTGGCAGGGCGAAGCGAACGCAGCACAGCTCGAGAAACTCATGGGCGACAAGAGCACGCTCATGCCCATCCACTTCCTGGAGGTCGGCCTGGAGCGTGCTCGCTCGGTCGTCAAGGTGGTGCAGCCGGCCGGCAGCGGCTCCGGCTTTCTGCTGCCAGGCAATCTGCTCGTCACCAACCACCACGTGCTGCCGTCGCCGGAGATTGCACGCACGGCCACGATCCTCTGCAACTACCAGAAGACAAGCGACGGGCTGGACGCGCCGACCGAACGTTTTTCGCTTGCGCCCGATGCGCCGCACGGCCTCTTTCACACGTCGAAGGAACACGACTGGACAATCGTCCGGGTGGCCGGTGACGCCAATGCCCGCTACGGCGCGCTGGCGCTGCGGCGCAAGGGCACACAGAAAGACGCCCACGTCAACATCATCCAGCATCCGGGCGGCGGACCGAAACAGATTGCGCTCTACCACAACCTCGTCACCTATGCCGACCACAACCTCGTGCAGTATCTGACCGACACGCTGCCCGGCTCCTCCGGCTCGCCGGTCTTTGACGATGACTGGGAGGTGGTGGCGCTGCACCACAGCGGCGGCTGGCTGCGCGAACCGGGCGTCAAGCTGGCCTGCTACCGCAACGAAGGCATCGCCGTCGATAAGGTGATCGACGCACTCGAAACACACGGTCTGCTGACACAGTGACGGGAGAGCCCATCCCCCGTTCTAAATTCATGCTGACTCTACCGTTCTCTTGGACCTGGCCAAACCTCTCCCCAGGAGACGCTTGTTGCCAGGTTCCTGCTTCACCGACCACAGCCTGAGCGATGTCGCCAGGACGTACAGGCTCTCCACAGGCGTTCATTTCCGTGGAACTCACGGTATGTTTCAGAGGGATGGCGGCGTTCAGATCTCTGTCCGTTGTCTGGCCGCACCTGTCTGGCCGCACCTGTCTGGCCGCACCTGTCTGGCCGCACGCCTCACACACGAACACTCGATCGGACAATGTCAAGCGTTCGTTCTTCCATCCGCAGACAGGTCTTGCTGCCGGCAAACAAACGCCCTGCCTTGACGACGGTGACCCCTGCCTCCTCGGCCATGTAGGTGAGAATGCGCCCAAACCGTCCAAGCGCCGCGTCGCTGAGCGCACGCGCTAGACGGCGGTTCTTGACCATACCCTTGACGTTCAGCTCCTCGATGACGAGAACCGACGGACGCTTGTCGGGGATGGCGTGCGCCGCCTTGTTGTGCGCGTCCCTCCGCACGTTTGCCACCTGCATATGCAGCCTGGCGACCTTCATTCCCAACACCAGGCCACACCCCACAAAGAAGCGCCGATCCAGTGATCGGCGCTTCTTTGTACAGACTGTCTGTGAAGACAGTTCTTGTGCGTGGTGAGAGAACGCATTTTCCCACCACGCTGCCGGCTTCACAGCCGGCAAATTTGTAGCGCATACGGGATTCGAACCCGTGTCTCAGCCTTGAGAGGGCTGTGTCCTGGGCCTCTAGACGAATGCGCCGCAAACCTTGTGTGTTCCTTACGGTCCACCCAGAACGCTCTTCATTGTAACGGGGGAGTCTCCCCCTGTCAAAAACCATACACCCCCAGCATCAGTTGCCAGCGACCCTCGCCCTGCACTACAATCTGTATTCTATGGTCTTTTCTCCGCAGCATCCCCCCCACATTGCCGTCAACGGCTGGATGGCCGGCCGGCTGGACAGCGGCAGCGGCCAGTACCTGAGCCACCTGCTGGAATGGTTGCCGGCCGTGGCACCCGGCAGCCGCATCACCCTGCTCCAGCCGCTGACCGGAAAACCTGCACAGCCTCTGCGCTGGCCCCAGGTCGAGGTGGCACCGATCGCCCTGCCACAGATGCCGCCCAATCTGGCCAAGGTCTGGTGGGAACAGGTCGCAGCCCCCCGTGCGGCCCGAGCCCTGGGCGCCGACGTCTATTTCGTGCCCTACTGGGCAGCCCCCTGGTGGCGCACACTGCCGACCGTCGTGACAATCCACGACCTGATCCCGCTGCTGCTGCCGTCCTACCGCGGCGGGCTGGCCCAACGCCTGTACACAGCGCTGGTCACCCGGACGGCACAGCGCGCAGATGCCGTGGTGACGGTGAGCGAAGCCGCCGCCCGCGACATCGTGGCCCATCTCAACATAGACCCTGCCCGCATCCATGTCGTACACCATGGCCCCAACCAAGAAGGCATGCCCCCCCCCAGCGAGGCCGACCTGGCTCGCGCCCGAACGCGCTATGCGCTGCCCGACCGCTATTTTCTCTACCTCGGCGGCTTCGATGTGCGCAAAAACCTCTCCAGGGTCCTGGCCGCGTACGCCCGCTACCGCGCCCGCGGCGGGGACCCGACCGTCCAGCTGGTCCTGGCCGGTGCCCTGCCCGCCACCGACAGCGCTTTTTTCCCCGACCCCCACCGGCTGGCCCGCGAAGCTGGCTGCGCAGAGGCCCTCCACTGCTGTGGCTGGGTGGCCGAAGAAGACAAACCCGCCCTCTATCGGCTGGCTGTGGCATTGGTCTTCCCCAGCCTCTACGAAGGCTTCGGAATGATGCTGCTGGAAGCCATGCAGGCCGGCACCCCAGTGATCACCAGCGACCGCTGAATCCACGCCCCCCAGCCGCCGTTGCCAGCGGGTAGGCTTCAGTGATATACTGCTATAAACCGACAGTGCACTACCCAAAGGGCATGTTTTATGATTATCCATCACGCCACTGTACTGACATTTGACTCAGACAACCGTATCTTGTTCGACGGAGCTGTGCGCTACCAGGCTGGAGTGATCGATGCGGTTGGGGAGAGCCAAACGCTGCTGGCAGAGTACCCCGACGACGAACAGTGGGATGCCGCCGGCAAACTCCTCATGCCAGGCCAGATCTGTGCCCACACCCATTTTTACGGCGCTTTCGCGCGCGGGATGTATATTCCCGGCCCACCTGCCAAAGATTTTCCAGAGATTTTGCAGACGCTCTGGTGGAAACTCGACAAGGCGCTCGACCTCGAAGGGGTGCGCAGTTCGGCAGAGGTCTGTCTGGTCGACGCAATCCGCAACGGCACAACGACGTTGGTCGACCACCACGCCAGCCAGCGCGCCATCGACGGCAGCCTGGACGTGATCGCAGAGGCCGTGCTGCAAAGCGGGCTGCGTGCCGCCCTCTGCTATGAAGTGACCGACCGCGATGGCCCGGAAGCCGCGCAGGCCGGCCTCCGCGAGAATGTGCGCTTTCTGCGGCGGGTGCAGGAAGAACAGGCCGCCGGCCAGGGACGGCTGGCCGCCCTCTTCGGGCTGCATGCCAGCTTGACCCTCTCAGACGCCACCCTGGCCAGCTGCGCCGCCGCCGCCAGCCGTTTCCACATCCATGTCGCCGAACACCCGGCCGACCAATACGACAGCCTCCAAAAATCAGGCAAGCGCGCAGTCGAACGGCTGCACGACTTTGGCATCACCGGGCCCGGCAGCCTCATGGCACACTGCGTCCATATCGACGGCTGGGAGATGGCGCTGCTGGCCGAGACCCAGACCTTTGTCAGCCACCAGCCACGCTCCAATATGAACAACGCCGTCGGTGCAGCCGAGCTCACGCCGATGCTGCGCAAAGGGATGGCTGTCTGCCTGGGCAACGACGGCTTCAGCAACGACATGTTCGCCGAAATGAAGGTGGCCGACCTGTTGCAAAAAGCGGCCCACAGCGACCCTCGCTATCTGGGCGCCGACCAGGTGGTGAAGATGGCGATCCACCACAATCGCCAGCTGGCCGCCACCCTCTTTGACCGGCCTGTCGGAATCGTCGCCCCCGGGGCCTACGCCGACCTGATCCTGCTCGACCACTATCCCACAACCCCCCTCCATCCCGGCAACCTGCCCTGGCACCTTCTCTTCGGATTCAACGGCGGCCAGGTGCACAGCACGATCGTGCAGGGGGTCCCTTTGATGCGCGACCGCCAGCTGCTCACCTGCGACGAGCAGGCTGTTGCCGCACGCAGCCGCAAAGCAGCCCAGGCAACCTGGGAACGCTTTCTTCGTTTGTAAACACACAACCTATGGCAACCGCCCCAGACGATGTGGATCGCCCAATCGAAGCGTTGACCGCCCAACTGGCAGCGTGCCACCGCCAGATCGATGAGCTGCGCGCCGCCAACCAGGCACTCGAACAGGCCGCCCAGCACCGAAATGCCCTGCTCGCAGATCTGGGCCACGAGCTGCGCACACCGCTGTCTGCCCTGCTGTCGCTCCTCGCCCTGCTGCAAGAACAGGACGCCCCCTCCCTCAACCCGCAGCACCGCGAATATCTGCGTATGGTCGAAGCCAGCGGACGCCATCTGCTGGCGCTGCTCAACGACCTGCTGCAGTTCAGCCAGCTCCAATCCAGCCAGTTTTCACTTCAATTCGAGGAGATCGACCCAGCACAGCTGTGCGCCACCGTGTTGGATGTGCTGCGCCCCCAAGCAGCCGAATATGGGCTGACCCTCGAGCTGGCCTGTGCCCCCGATCTCTCGGCGCTCCTGCTCGACCCGCTCCGCACCCGGCAAATTCTCTTCAATCTGCTCCACAATGCCCTCAAAGTCACCCCAGCCGGGGGCAAGGTGGGGGTGAACGTCCAGGGCAGCCGCACCCAAGGGTGGATCCGGCTGGAGGTCTGGGACACAGGGCCCGGAATCCCCGCCGCTGCCATGCCTCACCTGTTTACCCCGTTTTTCCAGCTGGATGTCCCGACCCGCGACCTTTTTCCAGGAACAGGGCTCGGGCTGGTGCTCTCACAACGTCTGACCCACCTGCACGGCGGCACGCTCCAGGTCGAGAGTCGGCTGGGACAGGGCAGCCGGTTCAGGGTCGAACTCCCCTGGCGGGACGCCCCGCCCCCCTCAGCAGGCCAGCCGAGCCGAACGGCAGAAAGGCCAGCACCGTATGGCCCACCAGCCCCTGACCCACCCGCAACAGCCGCTCTGCCCCAGAACCGGCGGCTGCTTGTGCTGCTGGCCGAAGACAACGAACCCAATCTCTTTGCGCTCTCCGAGTACCTGAATTTGTCAGGGGCCGAGGTGCTGGTGGCGCGCACCGGCCCCGAAGCCCTGCGGCTGACACTGGCCAGCCAGCCCGACCTGCTCTTGCTCGATGTCCATCTGCCACAGCTGGATGGCTCGGAGGTGGTCCGCCAGCTGCGCGCCCAAGAAAAGGGACGCCGACTGCCCATCGTGTTGATCACAGCCCTGAACCTGGACAACGATCGGGTCCGCAACATCGACGCCGATGCCTGTCTGGGCAAGCCGGTCGATCTGGACCAGCTCGACCGCATTCTGGACAAATATCGGGTGTACGCCTGATCGGGAGGCACGGGCCACAACGCGCCGAGACAGGACAGCCCTGCCTCCCCCCAAAAACCGCCGCCACGTCGGTTCGACCCGACAAAGGAAAGGAAACGTATGTCAAAATCGGTGATTGCAGTGATCGGAGGGACCGGCGCAGAAGGGTCCGGGCTGGTGGTGCGCTGGGCAGCCGCCGGCTACCCGGTGGTGATCGGCAGCCGCAGCCAGGAGAAAGCACAGGCAGTGGCCGCTGAGTTGAGCGCCCTCCTGCCCGCCGGCAGCGCGACGGTGCGCGGGGAGACCAACGCCGAGGCCGCCGCTGCCGCCAACATCGTCGTGCTGAGCGTCCCCTACACCAGCCAGGCAGAGACCGCCGCCCAGATCGCCGCAGCCTCCCAGGGCAAGCTGGTCATCACCGTGGTGGTGCCCCTCAAACCGCCCAAGGTCTCGGTCGTCTGGCAGCCAGCAGCCGGTTCCGCCGCCCAGGAGCTGCAGCAGCAGCTGGGAGACTCGGCGCAGATCGTGGCAGCTTTTCAAAACATCGCCGCCGGCCACCTGCGCGACCTGGAATGGCAGCCCGAATGTGACGTGCTCTACACAGGCGACCACAAAGAGGCCAAAGCCGTCGCCCGAGAGCTGATTCAGGCGGCCGGCTTCGTCGGCGTCGACGCAGGCCCGCTGGCCAACGCTTCGGTGGTCGAAGGGCTGACCGCACTGTTGATCGGGATCAACGCACGCCACAAAGTTCCCAACAGCGGAATCCGAATTACCGGAATTGCCCGATGAGCGGGCAGAGAACGCTGCGGCCGGAGACGCTGGCTGTCCATGCCGGACGCACATCCGCCCCCCGCACCGGCGCAGTGATGCCGCCAATCCAGCTGTCGACGACGTTCGAACGCAGCGCCGACGGCACCTATCCGGGCGGGTATGTCTACACCCGCTCGGACAACCCCAACCGCGCTGCGCTGGAGAGCTGTCTGGCTGCACTGGAGGGCGGTGCGGCCGCCGCCGCATTTGCCTCGGGGATGGCGGCGATCGCCGCTGTTTTTCAGGCGCTCACGCCCGGCGATCATGTTCTTTTCCCCAACGACGTGTATTTTGGGGCAGGCCGGCTGTTGCGCGAGCTGATGGCCCCGTGGGGCGTGGCCTACAGCGTGGTCGACCTGACCGACCTGGACGCCGTGCAGGCAGCCATCCAGCCACGCACCCGGCTGGTCTGGGTCGAGAGCCCTTCCAACCCGCTGCTCAAAATCACCGACATCGCCGCAGTGGCCCGGATCGCCCACGCCGCCGGCGCACGCTGCGCAGTGGACAACACCTGGCCGTCGCCGGCCGGACAGCAGCCGCTGGCCCTGGGCGCTGACCTGGTGATGCATTCCACCACCAAGTACCTGGGTGGACACAGCGATCTGCTGGGAGGCGCGCTGGTGCTGGCCCGGGCCGACGAGTTCTTCGAACGCATCCGGCTGGTGCAGACGATCGGCGGGGCAGTGCCTTCCCCGTTCGACTGCTGGCTGCTGTTGCGCAGCATCTGCACGCTGCCCTATCGAATGCGCGCACACACCGACAATGCAGGGCAGATCGCCCGCTTTCTGGCCGGCCACCCTGCCGTCGCAGCGGTACACTACCCCGGCCTGCCCAGCCATCCTGGCCATGCCGTGGCCAGCCAACAGATGCAGCTGTGGGGAGGCATGCTGTCCGTGCAGCTGCAGGGAGGGGCCGAGGCAGCACTCCAGGCGGCAGGCCGGGTGCAACTGTTCACCCAGGCCACCAGCCTGGGCGGGGTCGAAAGCTTGATCGAGCACCGCGCCTCGGTCGAAGGCCCCCATACCCAAACACCCGCCAACCTGCTGCGTATCTCGGTCGGGCTGGAACATCCCGACGACCTGATCGCTGACCTGGACCAGGCGCTGGCTTGAAGGGGGCCGCCGTGCACTTCACGTTTACGCCGATCGCAGAAGCGGAGGCGCGCGCG
This sequence comes from Chloroflexota bacterium, assembly GCA_018969295.1. Classification (GTDB taxonomy): domain Bacteria; phylum Chloroflexota; class Anaerolineae; order Caldilineales; family Caldilineaceae; genus Caldilinea. The sequence continues at coordinate 101,776 of JAGWYN010000010.1, forward strand.
GTGTTGGCCTGGCACTACCCTCACCTGCCACACGCCAGCGAGGTCGACGCCAGTCTCGTCGCACGCGGGCTCGACGCGCTGTTGTACCCGCCGCACAACTATTACGCCGCACGCGACCCGACAGGCGGGCTGGCAGGATTTTGCTGCTTTGGCGAGGACGCCCAGGTGCCCGGCGGCGACTACACGCTGAACGCCCTCGACATCGGACTCGGGCTCCACCCTGCCCTGCTGGGGCGCCGACTGGGCGACCCGTTTCTCACCCAAATTTTGGCACTTGGCAGGCTGCACTTTGTACCCAACCTGTTCCGGGCAACCGTGGCCACCTACAACGAACGCTCGCTGCGTCTGTTTGCCAGGTCTGGCTTTGCCACAACACAAACCTTCACCGCACCCAACGATGTGTGCTTTCACCTGCTGGTGCGGCTGGCAGCCGATCCCCAGAGGCACCCCGGCGCAGCACCACTCTGACAACAACCTTTTCTTTTCAGGCGGATAACAGACAACCACATGGACCACGGCTACTATCGTTTTCCCACCATTTACCGCGACACCGTCGTTTTTGTCTCTGAAGACGATCTGTGGCTTGTCCCACGACAAGGAGGGCTGGCACGGCGGCTGACCAGCAACCTGGGCGAGGTCAATTACCCGGCACTTTCCCCCGACGGCAGCTGGCTGGCCTTTGTCGGCCGCGAAGAGGGAATGCCAGAGATCTACCTGATGCCTGCCGTTGGAGGCAGCGCCCAGCGGCTGACCTACCTGAACAGCCGCTGCCAGGTGCTCGGCTGGAACAGAGCCGGAACCCACATCTTGTTTGCGACCAACAGCGGCCCGTTTCACCCGCAAGAATACACGATCTGCGCCGCAGCCATCCAGACGCCAGGCAGTGCAGCAACCCCGCTGCCAGTAGGGCCGGCACGTTCGATCGCCTACGGGCCAAACGGCGGAGCGGTGATCGGGCGCAACACCGGCGACCCGGCCCGCTGGAAACGCTATCGAGGGGGCACTGCCGGCCATTTCTGGATCGACCGCACCGGAGACGGACAGTTCCAACGCTTTTTGAGCGAGCTGCCCGGCAACCTGGCCTCCCCGCTCTGGCTGCCCGGCACCGGAGACGGACGCATCTACTTCATCAGCGACCATGAGGGAATCGGCAACCTCTACAGCGTAAACCCGGCCGGGGAGGAACTCCAGCGGCATACCGACCACAGCGATTTTTATGCGCGCAACCCGCAGAGCGACGGCCAGCGGATCGTCTACCACGCCGGCGCCGACCTGTACGTCTACGACCCGGCCACCGCCACGACAGACCGGGTAGCGGTCGAGTACCACAGCCCGCGCGTGCAGCGCAACCGCAAATTCTCGCCCGCCAATGCCTATCTGGACAGTGCACGGCTGACCCCGCGCGGAGACGCGCTGGCGGTGACCACCCGGGGCAAAGCCTTCAGCTTTTTCAACCACGCAGGGCCGGTCGTCCAGATCGGCCAGCGCGACGGGGTGCGCTACCGGCTACCCGAATTTCTCAACGACGACAACTACCTTGTGGTGGTAGACGACTCCGCCGGCGAAGAGGAACTGGTCATCTTCTCCTCCAATTTCAACGAACCGCCGCGCCGGCTGAGCGGTCTGGACATTGGCCGCCCGGTTACCTTGAAGGTCTCCCCAACAGAAGACACCGTGGCCTTGACCAACCACCGCCAAGAATTGTTGGTCGTAGATCTGCAGAACGGCCAGTTGACGCGTGTGGACCGCAGCGAGTGGCGCCCAATCACAGGGGTGGACTGGTCGCATGACGGACGCTGGCTGGCCTACGGCTTCGGCGTCGGGCTGAACACCACGGAGATCCGCCTCTACCAGTTGCCCGACCCGGCAGCGACAAGCCCAACCAGCCCCCGTCACCCCAACCCGATTGCGGTGACCAGACCGCTCCTCCACGACGTAGCACCGTCGTTCGACCCGGACGGCAACTACCTCTACTTTTTGAGCTACCGAGAGTTCAACCCGGTACAAGACAACCTGCATTTTGACCTGAGCTTTCCGTGGGGAATGCGCCCCTACCTGCTGCTGCTGCGCGCAGATCTGCCCAACCCATTTCTGCCACAGCCGGGCGAGGAGTCAGAGGACGAAGCAGCCGAAGATAGCGGAAGAGAGGTTGCCCAGCCCGACGAACCGGAAGACGGCGGGGAAAACGGCGAGGAAAACGGCGACGAAGAGGGCGAAGAGAACGCAGAGGAAGACGAAGCGGCCGGAGGACACCCTGCACTGCAGCAGCCCCCCCCGACCAGAAAAGCTGACCAGGAGGCCGGACCGCCGACCGGCAATGCGCGCACCGACAGCGGACGGGCCAGCAACAGCCCGACTCCCCCCTCCCCCCACAAATCAGCCCCACAACGCCCGCTGGTGATCGACCTGGACGGGATCCAGCGCCGCATCCTGGCGTTTCCGCTCCCCGACAGCCGATACGGGCAGATCGCAGGTGCCCCCGGCCGTGTCCTGCTCAGCTCCTACTCGCTGCGCGGCGCACTGGACACCGAAACCGAATGGGTCGACGAACCAGAGGAAGGGGGATCGCTGCGCGCCTGGATCTTCAAAGAGTACCGCAGTGAGTTGATAGCCGAAGGCGTCTCGCGGTTTGAGCTGTCGCGCAACCGCAAAAAGCTGCTCTATTTTGACGACGGACGGCTGCGGGTCATCTCCGCTCTGGAAAAAGCACCAAACCCCAACGGGCCGGGCCGACGCAGCGGCTGGATCGACCTGTCACGCATCCAGGTCTCAATTTTGCCGCCCAGCGAATGGGAACAGATGTACCGAGAGGCCTGGCGGCTGCAGCGCGACCATTTCTGGACCGAAGATATGGCAGAGGTGGACTGGCAGATGGTCTACGAACGCTACCACCCCCTGCTGGAGCGGGTCAGCTCGCGCAGCGAGTTCAGCGACCTGGTCTGGGAGATGCAAGGAGAACTGGGCACCAGCCATGCCTACGAACTGGGCGGGGACTACCGCCCAGCCCCCTACTACAGCCAGGGGGTGTTGGGCGCCGATTTTGTCTGGGATGAGTCGGCGGGCGGCTATCGTATCGAAAACATTGTGGAGGGAGATGCCTGGAACCCCCAGGCAACCTCGCCGCTGGCAGTGCCAGGAATCGATATCCAGCCGGGCGATCTGTTGCTGGCCGTCAACGGCCAACAGCTGTCGGCGTCGCTGGGGCCGGCACAGCTGCTGGTCAACCAGGCGGACCAGGAGATTTTGCTGACGCTGGCCCAACGCCTGGTGCCCAAGGCCAGCAGCGAATCGGCGCCAGCCTTGCCGACAGCGGACATCGCACCGGAAGGCGGCGAAGGGGGAGCGCAGCACCCGGCCGCAGAGGCACGCTCAGTCGTCGTCAAGGCGATCCAGAGCGACGACGGCGCGCGCTATCGAGCCTGGGTGGAAAAAAACCGGCAGCGGGTCCATGCAGCGACCGAAGGGCGGATCGGCTATGTCCATATCCCGGACATGGGGTCGCACGGCTACGCAGAATTTCATCGGGGCTTTTTGTCGGAGGTGATGCGCGACGGGCTGATCGTGGATGTCCGCTACAACGACGGGGGCAACGTCAGCCAGCTGCTGCTGGAAAAACTGGCCCGACGGCGGATCGGCTACGACGCCACGCGCTGGAGCCGGCTGGCCCCCTACCCGGCAGACTCGGTAGGGGGGCCGGTGGTCGCCCTGACCAACGAACTGGCCGGCAGCGACGGCGATATCTTCTGCCACGCCTTCAAGCTGCTCCAGCTGGGCCCGCTGGTCGGCAAACGTACGTGGGGAGGCGTCATCGGCATCCAGCCCAGCCACCCGCTGGTCGACGGCACAATCACCACACAGCCCGAATACAGCACCTGGTTCGAGGATGTCGGCTGGATGATCGAAAACTACGGAACCGAGCCGGATATCGACGTCGACATCACGCCGCAGGAATATCTGCACGGGCGGGACACACAGCTGGAGCGGGCGGTGGAGGAGGCGCTGAAGCTGCTGGCAGCCACCCAGCCTGTGGCCCGCCCCGACCGCAGCACCCGCCCCAGCCGGGCGCTGCCACGGCTGCCCGGCCGGGAACCGCCGCCCCGCCCCGAATGAGAGGCCCCCCATGAACCCTCCAGCAGCAGCAGGTTTTCGATTCGATGCTCGGCCCACGCCGCGCCTCACGGCAGGTTGCCTGCTCGTGGCCGGAGGTCTCTTCTTTCTTTTCGGCCCACAGGCCGTCCCCCTGTACCTGTTGGCCTTGTTGCTGCTTTTGGCCGGGGCGCTCTCTCTTTCCCTGATCACAAGAGACACCATCGCCGCCGCATACGTGGCGCTCTTTGGGCTCAGCGGGGCGATCTTCCTGGCACAGATCTGGCTCCACCATACCCCACTGCTCTGGACACTCTTCTTGCCGACTGCTCTGGCGGCAGTCCTCGTCAGCGTTCGATGCGCTTTTGTCGTTGCAGCCATCCAAACTGTCGGCGCCCTGCTCCTGGCACTGCCACATCCTTTCAGCGCCATCCCCACAACAGCCGTACAGGGGATTCTCGCCAGCTGGGCTGCCGCAGGCCTCCTGCGCGCAGCTTATCTGCCCATCTACCGGATCTTGGATTGGGTCTGGGAGCGCTACCAAACTGTCGAGCAGACGCTGGATGAAATCCGCAACCAAAGAAAAGTCTCTCTGCAAGCGCTGCAAGCACTGGAACATGCCAATCGGCAGCTTGAACTGACCAACAAACGGCTGGCTGCATTTCGAGCCATGGCAGAAGAGGCCCAACAGAGCAAGGCCATGTTTGTCGCCAAAGTGAGCCATGAATTCCGAACACCGCTGAACATCATCACGGGTCTCACAAGCTTGCTGATGGAGGACAGTTCCGCCGGGACCCGGCAGCCCATCTCCACGCTGGTCAACGATCTCAAGGTCATCCGCCGCAACTGCGCCTATCTCTCCGATCTGATCAACGATGTACTGGACCTCAGCCGCGCCGAAGCAGGATACTTGACCTTGCAGCGAGAATGGGTTGACCTCCGTTCGCTGGTCGAATCCGCCGTCGCGCTGGTGACGCCGTTGGTGCAAAAAAAACAGCTGGATCTGGTCGTCAACTTCTCATCAGCCATACCGCCCGTCTATTGCGACCGTGTGCGTATCCGCCAGGTGCTCCTGAACTTGATCGGCAACGCCGTCCGCTTTACCCAGACGGGGAGCATCACTGTCGAAGCCAGACAGTGCGAGCAGAAGGTTCAAGTCAGCGTCCAAGATACCGGCCCTGGCATTCCACCTGCGGAACGGGAACGCATTTTTGAACCTTTTTGCCAGGCTTCAGACAATCTGTGGCAAGACAAAGGAGGAACAGGGTTGGGGTTGAGCATCAGCAAGCAGTTTATTGAGCTGCACCATGGCCGTATGTCGCTTGAAACAGAGGTCGGCGTGGGCACCACCTTCCGCTTCACGGTGCCGATCTCGCCGATCGAGGAGCCGAGCGAAAGTGCTGTCCGCTGGATCGATGCAGAGTGGCTCTGGCGTCAACATGCCAGCCAGCCCGTGCAAAGCAGCCGGGCGCTGACCCCTCGCGTGGTGGTGCTCGATCGGTCGGGGACGCTCCGGCGGGGCTTATCGGGCTTCGAGAAGGGGGTCGAGGTGGTCTACGTCGAGGATCTTCCCGGATTGACGGCTGAGTTGCAGCAGGCACCGGCACATGCGATCGTGGTCAACGTTGAGAATCCGGGGAGTCTCTGGCAGACCGTGGAGCAGACACGTGCGCTGATTGCAGACATGCCCATCACTGCCTGCAGCGTGCCGCGCGATTTTCGACAGCGCGCCCAGGACTACGGTGTGCTCGCCTATCTGGAAAAACCAATTACACGCAGCGGCTTGCTTGGGGCGATGCAGCGGATGGAGGGGACGCCACGCCGGATCCTGATCGCCGAAGATGACCCCGATATGCGCTGGCTGCTGGCCCGCATGCTGGAAGCAGACAGCGAGGTGGAGATTGCCATCGCGCAAAACGGCATAGACGCGTTGGAGGAGCTGCGCTTTCAGCCCCCAGACCTGCTGCTGCTGGATATCATGATGCCCACGTTGGGGGGGTGGGAGCTGTTAGCGCAGAAAGCCCAGGACCCACTTCTGGCACCGATCCCGGTGATTCTGATCACCGGCCAGGATGCGCTGCAACCCCCACCGGCCGCACAAAGCATCCTGATGACGATGGGAGACGGTGTGCCGCTGGGCAAATTGCTCCAGCTCTCCCTGCAGCACTCAGCGCTCCTGTTGGGGGTGGAGCCGCGCAGCCGCCAGATCGAGAGCGGACAAGAATTGCTCCTGGGTGATCGGCTTGGTGCAGTACAGGGCAGCCCCCAGTGAATGGGCCAGCAGCTCACCTTTGATCACAGAACAGACAATCACCGGAATCGAACGCGTTGCCGGATGTTCGTGCAGTGCTGTCAACAACTCCCAGCCATCCACCTGGGGCATCATGATGTCCAAAACGATGATGTCCGGCGCATGCAGCTCGATCCATGAAAACAGCGGGGCATCTTCCTCGGTACGGAGCAGGCGGTAGCAGGTTCCAGCGACATACCGCCCATAGAGGTAGACGATGTCTGGGTTGTCGTCGATCACCAGCACCGTTGTCTCGCGCACGGGCACAAGCTCCAGACGCATGGTCATCTGCTGTGGGTCGGTGCAGATCTGACAGGCCACCCCCTGCAGCGACAGAAGCGTGCCAACCTTCTCCCAATTGGGCCAGATTTCTGGATTTTGTGGCGATCTGCTCAGCCGCAGCGTGAGAGAATTGCCGGTGCGCTCACCCCGAATGTCAATTTTGCCTTCTGCAGAACACGCCAGCAGCGCCTCTAACAGCATCACCAGGGCCTGGCGGAGCACGGCAGGGGAAAGCAAGGTGCGCCACCCGGCTTCCAGGGGCGCAACCACCAGGTCGATCCTGCGCAGCCTGCCCAAAGGGCGGCAGAGGTCAGCCGTCTTGTACACCACTTCGGCGACGTCGCAGCCATCTCCTTTTTCGCTTTTGTGCAGCAACGTCAGCTCCTGCTGCAGCTGCGAGCTCCAATCGGAAGGCGCCGTGCGGGTGCTTTGGGGAGAGAGGGGTGTGGGCAGCCTGACATGGTCAGGTTTGGCAGAAAGTTCGAGCAGCCGGTGGGCCAGCAGCACGATCGCCTCTCGTTCCTCGCGGCGCAGATGGCGGGGGGTCAGCCCCAGCAGCCCACTGGTCTCTTCCTGCGTCCGGCTCTGCACAAAACGATGCAGAAGCAGCTGGTAGAGACGACTCAGGCGCGAGCTGATCGGCACGTCGGGCGAGGGGCGCAAACTCTCGATCGCGTACAGGACAGCAGCACGGCTGCACGCGGCGTCCCCTTCAGCCAGGCAGCCGGTAAGCGTTCGCACCTGGTCTCCTGGCGGATAGGCAGGATCGTACAGGTGAAACAAGAAGCTGCGCAGGTCATAGAGTACCTCTTCCCCAATCATGTCCGGTTCAAGTCCGCTCCATGTCCTTGAAACAATCTTCGATCGACGCTACACTGAGTTTGCTTTGTACAGACTGAATTTTAGGACAACCTGTTGTTTTTGGGAAGAAAAAGAGTCGGTTTGCAGTACATGGCTCCCAACTGCCAGACATGTACTGTGCGCTGGGTACGCACTGTTTCCCCTCATTGCCAAACCCTTGTCATACGCTTTTTCTCGAAGATGTTGACTGCTGGGAAACCAGCCAGCCCACATCGTGTTGTGTGTGCACTTCGGTTGCGTATCATCAATTTTCTCTGGAGGAACTCATGACCCACACAGAATTATCTCGTCGCACCTTTCTCAAAGCCGCCAGCGCACTGGTCGGCGTCAGCCTCATCGCGGCTTGTGCGCCGCCGGCAGCCCCTGGAGCACAACCTGCAGCCGGGGTCGAGACGACCGCGTCGTCGACCGAACTGTCGTTTTGGACCTTTGTCGACCAGCACGTCTCCTACTATGAAGGCCGAGTGGCCCGGTGGAACGAACAGAACCCGGACCGCCAAATCACGTTGGTCCCCTCCAACCAGCCCTATCAGGAGATGCACGACAAGCTGTTGATCTCGCTGCAATCTGGCACGGGTGCGCCAGACATTGTCGACATCGAAATTGCCAAATGGGGACCTTTCCTGCGCGGCGATGTACAGCTGTATGAGTTGACCGATGTCATGTTGAAGTACAAAGATCAGATCATGCCCCAGCGCGCCTACCTGTACTCGCGTGAGGGCAAGATCTATGGGGCGCCGACCCATCTGGGGGTCGGGCTCATGTACTACAACGACGAACTCATGCAGCAGGCAGGGGTGAATGTCGACGAAATCAACGCATGGGATAGTTTTATTGCTGCAGGCAAACAGTTCAAAGAGGCCCTGCCCGACGTTGCATTCAACGTCCAAGAGTCGACGGACATGCACACCTATTCCTTGCTCGCGCACATGAACGGTGGCAGCCTGATGACCGAGGAAGGCCAGCCCAATCTGTACACCCCAGAAAACGTGGAAGCCCTCCAGTTCTGCCAGGATCTGATCCTGCAGCACGGCATCTCCCAAATTGCACCGGGCGGCTTCTTGCACGCTGCGGAGGCCTTCGACGCCTGGAACAAGGGTAAAATCGCGTCGATCTTCATGCCCCAGTGGTACATGATTCGCTTCCCCGACAACATGCCCGATCTGAAAGGCAAGATCAAGGTGCGCAACATCCCCTTGATGAAAGCAGACGGTTATTCGGGCGCGATGGGGGGCGGCACCGGAACAGCCATCACCAAACAAATTGGCGAAGACAAAATTCAACTGGCCATCGACTTTATCGAATTTGCCAAGTTGACCAAAGAGGCCAATGTCGCCATCTACCGGGAATTCGGCTTCGATCCCTTCCGCTACGATGCCTACGAAGATCCTGCACTCAACGAGACCAGCGAGTTCTTCAGCGGCGAAGCCCCGATGCAGCAGGTCAAAAATGTCTACAAAAATCTGGCCCCGCACTATGTCGGAGACAAATATCCCGAAGTTGCCCAGGAGCTCCGCACAATTGTCTGCTTTGAAGCGTTCGAGAAAGGCAGCAACCCGGATCAGATTTTGAAGGATGCACAAGCGAAGATCGAAGCAATGTAAACAGACGGTGTGCGATGGGGGAGTGTTCTCCCATCGCACACCGCCGACTGGCAAGGAGCCATCACGATGACCCTGCGTTCTGCCAAGACGCCCTTCCTCCACCGTCCCAGCGTCGTGCCTTGGGTATTTCTGGCACCGTTTCTCCTGTTGTTTTTGACCTTCAGCCTCTATCCGATCCTCAATGCCTTCTATCTGAGCGTAAGCCAGATGGAATCGATCACCTCTCTTCCGCAATTTGTCGGGCTGGCCAACTATGCCAAGCTGTGGAACGACCCTTCTTTTTGGAAAGCGCTCAACAACACGCTCCTGTACACGGTCGGCGTCTTGCTCACGCTCATTCCGATCCCGCTGATCTATGCTGCGCTGCTGCAATCTGGCTGGGTCAAAGGGGCACATTCCTATCGGCTCATTCTCTTCACGCCGTTGCTCACATCGCTGGTGGTGGCCACCATCGTCTTTCGCTATATGCTGGGGCCCGAAGGGTTCATCAACGCCATTTTGAATTTTTTCAGCCTTCCCCCGCAGCGTTGGGTGGAGGTCGGCACCTATGCCATGCCGATTTGCGTGTTGATCGCGTTCTGGCGCTGGACCGGAATGAACATCGTCTATTTTCAATCTGGCTTGAACAACATTCCCAAAGAGCTCTTTGAGGCGGCGGCCCTGGACGGTGCCAGTGGGCTGCAGTCGTTCTACTTTGTCACACTGCCCCTGTTGAAGCCGATCGTCATTTTTGTGGTCACGATTTCACTGATTGGCAGCTTGCAGGTGATCGTAGAGCCCTATATTTTGTACGGGGCCATGGCCGGTCCCGGCGAAAGTGCCTTGACCATGATGTTTTATCTGTACATGGTCGCCTTCCAACGGCTGAACTTCGGCTACGCAGCAGCCATCGGGGTGGTCCTGGCCATTCTCATCATGGCGGTCTCCCTGGTCCAGTTCCGCTTCTTTGGCTTCTTCAGCCAGGAGGATTAACCGTGCAGGAAGCGACAGCAGCCAGCCTCCCAGAGGGGAACAACCTTCCTACGCTTGCAGGCCAGCGAGGAGGAAGCGCACGTCGGACAAAACTGCTCCTTTCCACCTTCTTTTTGGGGGTTGCCCTCATCCACATCCTCCCTTTCTACTGGATGGCGATCAGCGCCGTGCGTCCCCCAGAACGCATCATTGCCGATGCCGGGAATTTCCTGCCCACCTCCTTTACCCTTCAAAATTTTCAGACGCTGCTGGCCTCGAACCCCTACGTGCAGTGGTACATCAACTCGATCATCCTGGCGGTCAGCTTTGCAGCGCTGTCGGTGACAGTCTGTACACTGGCCGGCTATGCCCTGGCCCTGTACAAGTTTAGGGGCCGTGAAGAGCTCTTCTTTGCGGTGCTGGGCTCGCAGATGATCCCGTTTTATCTGGTGCTGGTGCCGCTTTTTTTGATCATCGTCCGCACCGGGCTGATCAATCAGTACATTGGCGTCATTTTGCCGATTGTGGCCCAACCCTTTGGGCTGTTCTACATGCGCCAGTACATCCGCGGCATCAGCCGGGAACTCATCGACGCTGGCCGGGTTGACGGCGCGTCTGAGTACAATATCTTTGGCTCGATCGTGCTCCCCCTTTGCAAACCCGGCATGAGTGCCATTTTTATTCTCTTTTCGATCGACATGTGGAACAGCCTGATCTGGCCGCTGATCGTGATGCGCGAAGAGGCAAAATTTCCGCTCTCCGTGGGCCTGGCCGGCATGATCAGCACCTATCGGTCTCTCTTCGGGGAGTTGATCGCCGGGTCGCTGCTGGCGACGGTGCCGATGATTCTTCTGTTTCTCATTTTCCAGCGTCAGTTCTTGACCGGCATGTCCGTCACCGGCGTGATCGTCGAGAAATAAACTCGAGGCAACACCATGACACCTTCTGCAGCTGTATACATCGACCCGCACCGTGGCCACAAGGCATACAACCGGATGCTCTTTGGCCAGTTTCTGGAGCACTTCCATCGCCAGGTCTACGGCGGAATCTTCGAACCTGGATCGCCGCTGGCCGATGCCGACGGCTTTCGCACCGATGTGATAGAGGCGCTGTGCGAACTGCGTGTCCCTGTGGTGCGTTGGCCAGGCGGCTGTTTTGTCAGCGCCTACCACTGGCTGCACGGGGTTGGAGCCGGACGCCAGCCGAGCTACGACAAGGCGTGGCGAGTCAACGACCCCAACACCTTTGGTACCGACGAATTTGTCGCCTGGTGTCGCAAAATCGGGGCAGAGCCCTATATCTGCACCAACGCTGGCACCGGCACCCCTGAAGAGATGAGCGACTGGGTCGAGTACTGCAACTTGCCAGAGGCCGGGCGCTGGGCACAGCTGCGCCGGGCCAACGGCCATGCCCTTCCCCACGCTGTCGGCTACTGGTCCATCGGCAACGAGAACTACGGCGACTGGGAGATGGGCGCCAAAACTTCTGCCGAATGGGGCCGTTTTGTCGCCGAATCTGCCAAGATGATGAAACGTGTCGACCCATCGATCCGGCTGCTGGCAGCAGCGCTGGCCGATGTCGACTGGACGCTCAACCTGTTGCGCCAGGCAGGCCAGTACCTGGACATGGTCTCGATCCACGGCTACTACGACCCGCTCTGGCAGAAGGACGAACCCAGCGAGTATGCAACCTGTCTCCTGCGTTCTGGCCAGGTCGAAGATGCCATTCGCCTGACCGAGCAGATCATCGGTGTAGCAGGTTTGGAAGGCAAACTGGGCATTGCGTTTGACGAGTGGAATCTGCGTGGCTGGCACCATCCTGTCGGCAACACACCTGCCGCGATCGAGGCCCGGGACCGCAACGACCTCAACGCCACCTACACAATGGCGGACGCGCTCTTTTCCGCCAGTTTTCTGAACACTTGCCTGCGCCATGCCAGCTCTGTGCAGATGGCCAACATGGCACCTGTCGTCAACACACGTGGCCCGCTCTTTGTACATCCCAACGGCGTAGTACGCCGCACCACCTTCCATGTGCTTGCCCTGTACGCCAACCTGCTGGGCAGCCATGTCGGCGACGTCTTTGTCGACAGCCCGGCGTTTGCACATGGAAATTTGTCCATACCCGCCCTGGACGCCGTCGCTACCTGCGATCCAGAACAACGAGAATGGCAGCTTGCCCTGGTCAACCGTCTGCCCGATCGCGCGCTGCACTGCAAAGTGCTGCTGGCAGGATCGCCGCTGCAAGGGGTACACCGGGCGCACGTGCTCGCAGGAGACAGCCCCGACGCCTACAACGACATCGAATTTCCCGAACGCGTCACCCCACAATCGGTCGAATTCACCTGTAGCGACGGCATGGTGCTCCTGCCAGCCCACTCGGTGACCCTCCTGAAGGTGTGAGCGACAAGAAAGGGCTCGTACAGGGGGGTCTGGCTGAAGCCAGACCCCCCTGGCTTTGCTTCTCGGCCACGCAGAGGGAGGGGGCTCTATCCTATTTTTGTCAGTTCGTGGGTCGGGTAAGGAGGCGACGTTGCCGCCGCCTCCTCCCCTAAGAACGGCCCGTGCCAGTTTCCCGGCAAGCCGCTCAAGCATCTCGAACGCCCCGTAAGGGACGCAGCGGTGGACCGGAATAGTCAGGGCTGTGGACCTGTTGGTGGCAAGTAGGATGGAGAAGAATGCGGTTATCGAGTTCGTCACCGCCGCCGAATACCCGCCATCGGATGTGATGGTCGTGCCAACCGGTCTCCAAGGTGATGGGTTGGTCGCACACAGGACATCGCCCCTCTTGCAGACGTAAAAGGGTGAAGACGTCGGGTCGATGCCTGACCTCATTCAGGGTCTTATTGTGCTGTCGCTGCTCGAAGTACAACTCCCACTGGGGGTCGTAGGGGTTGGCCGCTTCCCGAACCTTGATGTGACGACGGATGGGGGTCTGGCTGGCCTGATAGATATGGACCAAACGCTTTTCCCCATGTTTGTCGGTGGTCAAGGCTTGGAAAAGAGCTTTCTGCGCCCCCGGT
>JAGWYN010000090.1 GCA_018969295.1 Chloroflexota bacterium
GGCCTATGCCGCACACCCAGAACGGTTCGTCAAGGGCTTGCCCAAACCACCCCAGGTGCCGGAGGCGGTCTGGATCAATCCACCGCTGACGGCCAACCCGGTGGCCACCACAGAGACGGCCCCGCAGACGGAGGCAATCCCAGCGTTAACCGGCGAACCGTCCGGCGCAGAGGCGGGGTCAAGGGTCGGCGGCTGTTTGCCGACTTGCGTAGCCCTTGACCCCCGCTGAGCACCGGACCACAATTGCCGGGCGCTGGGATTGCCGGCACGACACATCAGCATCAGTAGTTATCTGACTTTCGTGTCCCATTGTTATTGACACGTTCCGTTTCTTGCAGAAACTCGGTTTCTCGTGTGCCCCCTCCCTCTGAGTGGCTGAGCTTGTCGAAGCCCCGCTGTGCGATCTGCTGCTGTGGTGTTGACCCGCGCGACGCACGCTTTCCGCAAAACTTTGAACCGCACCCAGGTCGAAACGGGTGTTCGCCGCCCCTGCACGAGATATGGTAAAATTCAGATCGGCAGCTGTCAATACTTGCTTGCCAGCCAAACCAATTACACCCTGACCTATTTTGCCGAACCACACAGAGAAGTTCAGCCACGACGCCGTAAACCACTATCTGACCGGAGAGCCGATCAGATAGTGGTTGGTTTGGGAGAACGTGGCGGGTCGATCTGCAACGGTTGGTCGAACCGACAGGCCGCGACAATCCAGCATCGCCTCTGCGCTGAACGTGTAAGCGTGTGTCGCACCCCATCGGGGTGCATGAATTTAGATAAGGAGAAACGATGACAACTTCAACTGTCCCCGCCGCAGAAACGGTGGCACCTGTCCAGCAAGGCGAGCGCATCCAGATTGTCGACATCCTGCGCGGCTTCGCGCTCTTGGGCATCCTGCTGGTGAACATGGCGATCTTCAGCTACCCGTTTCAGTCCATCCTCTTCCCGGCCGACCCGAACATGCCCTGGTACGACTGGGGCGCCACATGGCTGATTCACTTTCTTGGCGAGGGCAAGTTCTACGCCATGTTTTCACTGCTCTTTGGGTTGGGGATGATCCTGCTGATGGAGCGCGTCGAAGCGCGCGGTCGCAAATTCGTGCCCTTCTACAGACGGCGGCTGCTCGCCCTGCTGCTGATCGGCATCGCCCACGCCTTCTTGATCTGGCCAGGCGACATTTTGATCGTCTATGCGCTGCTCGGTTTTTTGCTGCTTCTGTTCCGCAAGGCGCGAGCACGCACGTTGTTGATCGGAGGGGGGATCCTGATTGCCATCCCCCTGCTCTTCACGGCCGCAGCTGCCGGTCTGGTGGCGCTGGGCACCATGACGCCGGAAGGCAAGCAGCAGATCGAAGAGAGCTTTGCTGTCACAAAAGCCGGCTACCTGGCCGACGTCGCCCGCAGCTACAAAGTCTACACCGCCGGCAATTTCCTAGAAATTACCGCACAGCGCATCTACGACTATGCAAGCATGGGGCTGGTCTCGATCTTCGTGCTCGGCTTCAACATCCTGGCGATGTTTCTGGTCGGCGTCTGGTTTGGCAAGCGCCGCATCTTCAACGACCTCGACGCCCACCGCCCGTTCTTTCGCAAGCTGCTCCTCTGGGGCTTCACCGTCGGGCTGATTGGCAACGCCGTCTACGCCACGTGGATCATGAACACCCCACGCTATGACCTGTCCATCGACCTGCTGGTGGCTGCCGTCGTCCAAGGGATCAGCGCGCCGCTGCTCATGCTGGGCTACGTTTCAGCCATCGCCTTGCTGGCGCTGCGCCCGGCATGGGGGCGGCGGCTGCAGGTGCTGGCGCCCGTTGGACAGATGGCGCTGACCAACTACCTGCTGGAATCAATCGTTTGCACGCTGATCTTCTACGGCTACGGCCTCGCCCTGTTCGGCCAGGTCGGCTCGGCGTGGGGCATCGCCCTGAGCGTCGTGGTCTACCTGCTGCTGATTCCGTTCAGCCACTGGTGGATGAAACGCTTCCTCTACGGCCCGGCCGAATGGCTGTGGCGGTCGCTGACCTATCTGAAGTGGCAGCCGATGCGGCGGACGACAAGATAACAGGACGGAACGGCAGTGTGAACACAATAACCTGTTTGGCAATTTTGTCGAGCTGTGCCATACTGATTTTAACCAGACAAACAATTCAGCCCTCGAATTCGCTCCCGTGTGCGAATCCCAGGCACCTTTGAAAACAAAATCCATGTTGCTGCCCGCAGGCAGACCAACTGCCTGCAGCCAAAGAACCTCCTTAATCAGAAAGGCAAGCCACATTGAAGGTCACCCATTTTCCTTGTGGGCCGACAGCCAATCAGAGTGAAGAAAAATGCTTCTGGAAGCTGACCGATGAGTTGAAGTTGAGAGCATCCCCCGATACATGGGTGCTGCTCACCAATCTCGCATTTTCGGTCAACCATCAGCTGCAGGCCGATGAAATCGATCTCGTTGCCATCGGCCCGCCCGGCGTGTGTGTGATCGAGGTGAAACACTGGTCGTCCGAATGGATCAAAAACAATCTCCAGAATGTCGACGACGAAGCCGACCGCGTCACGCACAAAGCCCGCAAAATCGCCACGACCCTGCGGGCAATCGTCCCCGATCTCAGCTATGTCCCTGCAGTGATTCTGCTCACACACGACTCCCTCAAAGAACGCTTTGAAAAACAGCGGCGCGGCGTCTCTCTCTACACACTCCAGGAGTGGCAGGATGCCCTCAACCTCCAGGCGGCACCGACGCTCTCTTCCCCACAAATCGAATTGCTGGCCAGCCGCCTGCAGCCACGCAGCCAGGTGGCCGTCAATGCCTCGCTGCGCCGGTTTTTAAGTTATGTCAATTTAGAGCGGGTCAGTTCGTCAGACGATCGGTTCCATCGAGTCTACAAAGGCAGCCATTCGGCACGCAGAGACAAAATTGTCCTCCATCTGTACGATCTGTCCAGCGAATCGAATACATCCCACTCCCTCAAAAAAGCCGAACGCGAGTTCGAGGTGCTGCGTCGGTTCCAACTGTATCGCTGGGCGCCCCGAGTGCTGGACTCTTTTCAGCACGCCCCTGGATACGCAGGGGAAATGTATTTTTTTACCATCGTAGACCCCGACGCCCCCTCCCTTGAACAACGCAAAACCGACACGACCTGGCGCTTAGAAGATCGCCTCAAATTTGCCTGCGCCAGTGTTCAGGCTCTGAACGAGTTCCACACCACCTTCCCAGAAGATCAGATGGTGCATCGTTCGCTGACGCCGGCGACCATTCTGGTCAAACATGACAATTCTCCAATCTTCACCCAGTTTGCTCTCTCCCGGCTGGCCTCTGAGGGCAGCGTGCTTTCCAGCAGCACCGCTGTGCTGCCAGACCCCTTTGGCGTCCTGGCACCAGAAATCCAACAAAACGGCCTGACCGCAGCCAACCAGGCGTCGGATGTCTATGCACTCTGCACCTCGCTGCTGCAGATCTTCCAAAATGCTGACTCCACGCTGAGCCAGAAGGTGATTGCTGTGCTGCAGAAAGGCCAGATGGCTCACCCTGGCCAACGCGAGCCATTGCCGTCGCTGGCTGCAGCACTCAACGAGCTGGCTGGAGACAAAAACGCCCAGCGCCCTCTTCCCCCAGTCCGTTTTTGGAGCGAAGGCCAGCGGATTTCCTTTCACCAGCGAGATTATCAGATCGTCTCCAAACTGGGAGAAGGAGGCATCGGCACGACGTTCAAAGTCGTCGAGATAGATCGTTCGACCCAGGAAGAACTGGGCATTTACGTCGCCAAGGTCATCCATCCAAGAGATGAAAATGAAAGCAGCCGCATCCTCCGAGCATACCGTCTGGCCAAATCGCATCTGCGCCATGCATCGCTGTCCCTCATCCATGAGGTCGCCAGCGAATGGCAGGAAAACAGCTTTGCTGCGCTGATGACGTGGATTTCAGGAGTGCCTCTGGCCGACTACACAGGGGTGTTTGCCCTGCTGGCCGAAGACCAGCAGGCTCCTTCCACCGAAGCCCTTGCGCTGCGCTGGCTGACCGTTGTCTGCACAGCACTCGAAGTTTTGCACCGCAATGGCTTGCTGCATGGCGATGTCAGCCCACGCAATTTGATCGTGGAGGGGGATTCGCTCGTTTTGACCGACTATGATTTTGTCCATCGGATCAAGGAGCCGGCACCAGGACCCGGTACCCTGCTCTACCAGTCCCCCTCCTATCAGCAGGGCCAGCCCGCCGGCTGTTCTGATGATCTCTACGCGTTGGCAGCCAGTTTTTTTCACGTTGTCTTCGACAAAAAGCCGTTCGACTACGCAGGTCAGTTGGATAAAGCACGCGGGTTGAACTGGGAGGGCATCGATCACGCCGAGTTCCCCACCCTGGCCGCTTTTCTAAACCGGGCCACCCATCCGCAGGCAGACCAACGTTTTGCCGGCACCCACGAAGCGCTGGCCGCTCTTCTATCCCCCCCTCCCTGCCGCAGTGCAGCAGAGACCCTCCCCGCCACGGACGCGCAGCCCCCTGCCGCACCGGCAGAATCGCCCTACCCCACCGAGCTGCCCCCTGTTTTGAGCGCACAGCAAATCAAATGGCTGCTGCCTATTCTGCAGTCATATCCCGGTTCGCGCTGGGGCAACAGCGAAACACGCGGGCTCGACACCGATTTTGCAGCCTCAACCTATGTCAAAACTGATCTGGAAGAGCTGCTGCTCAGCGACATCCGCTCCCAACGTGTCCAGCTGGTCATCCTCTGTGGCAACGCCGGCGACGGAAAAACAGCCCTGCTCCAGCATCTGGCCGCAGAGCTGGGTTTTGGCAGCTACCCGTCCGCCAACCGTGTTCTGAACCACACACTGGCCGATGGAACCCTGGTGAACATGAACCTGGATGGCTCCGCCGCATGGCGTGGGCAGTCCGCCGATCAGATCTTGGACGAGTTTCTGGAGCCTTTCCAGCAGGGCCCCCCCGCTGAAAAGCGGGTGTCCCTCCTGGCCATCAACGATGGCCGCCTCTTCGAATGGATCGAAGGGGTGGAGCGCCGTACGGGACGGGCTACCCCCCTGACCGAATTGTTGTACAGGCTGCTCCAGAAAGAGACGGTCGGCCAGGAATCGTATGTACGCTTTGTCAATCTCAACCAGCGTTCTCTCGTCGGCAGTCTGAGCCACGACGGCAAACAGATCGAAACCACTTTTTTGAATCGACTCATCGACCAGCTTTATGGCGGCGCTCAGACAGAATCGATCTGGTTGCCCTGCCTTTCTTGCTCTGCACAGCCCCAATGCAGCGTGTTTCAAACAGCCCGACTGCTGGGCCCGGCCACGTTTCCCATGGCCGCCCCCCTAGAGGCCAGGACGCGCGCCCGTGAACGGCTGACCGAGGCGTTTCAGGCTGTCCATTTGCGCGGAGAGACCCACATCACCGTGCGCGAGGTGCGCGCCGCCCTGGTCTATATTCTCTTCGGCACCGAATACTGCAGCGACTACCACGAAGGCACCAAAGCCTGGCCCTATTGGGAGCGCGCGTTTGCTGCCGATTCCCCAAGACGACAAGGCGAACTGCTGCGCGATCTCGTCCGTTTCGACCCGGCTCTGGAAACACACCCCCAGGTCGACCGCCAGCTCGGAAGCAAGCTGACCAGATCTCACCAACACAACGCCCCCAGATACCCGGATCTGCCGCTCGCCTCCGCTCGCCGAAGAGCTTTCTTTGAATGGTCCGCAAGCGACATTGAGCAGGTCGCCCATCACAGCGATTCACTGGACCTGGCGCGTGGCCGGTATCTGCGTCCGTTTCGCAACCTCCCCTTGGCAGAGGACGCAGGCAGACAGGCTCTCTGCCAGAGCCTCTGTCGGGGCATTGCACGTCTGGAAGATCTGCCACCCCAGGCACTTGAACGCCCGGGGGTGGTGCCGCTCCGCATCACACCGCGCACCCCTACCGAAACTGCGTTTTGGGTGGAAAAACCGCTGACCGCCTTTCGGCTGGAAGCAGACCTGCCCCCCGTCGAGGCGGGCATCGAACGGCTGCACCGGCAGGCATCGCTTGTGTACACCTACCGCGACGGACGCAGCGAAAAACTGCGCATGGGTGCAGAACTTTTCTATCTTTTGATGGAACTCGCAGACGGATACCAGTTGGGGGATGTCTCCACCGACGACACCTTCACCCAACTGTCGATCTTTGTGCAGCGGTTGGTTCGGGAGGACGAGCGAAGCCTGTTTGCCTGGAACCCGATGCAGGACGCCACCATCTACCAGGTCGCCGTCGTCGATCCAGTCGACGCCAAAGCACAGCAGCGCCTTGTGATCAAAGTGCTGGGAGGGCCCGAATGAACACACGAGCCGAAGTGGAAATCGTCACCGAGGTGCTGGGCGTGCCGATGACCAAAAAAATCTGGTCCGCCAGCTATTTTGAAGCGCTGCCCGTGGCCATACAAAACTTTGATCTGTTTGCGGTCCTGCCGGCGATGTTTTACATGTTTCGGTTCGGGCATCGCCGTGGCCGCGGAAAATTTCTCAAGACCTTTGGTGCCAGCGCAGGCACGGAAAAAGAGCGCCGCGAGTCGGTGACGATTGAAAGGGTAGCGGCGGCGCTGGCCCAATCCCCCGGGCTGGAAGGATTCCAGGGCGCGACCGAACAGGCCATTCTGGGGGATCTGCTGCTCTCCTTCTGCCTGGAAAACCGCAAGCGCTCGCTGGGGCGCCAGGAACAGATCCAGCGTGTGGCGCCCACGCACTACATGGCCAGCTGGATCGACCTCCCCGAAAAGAGCGTAAACCTGCGCTATGTGCCCGAAATGATCGTAGCGATGCTGGCGGATCAAAAAGGGTCGGACGTTCAGCCAACAAAAGAAAACGAGCGGACCTGGTTTGCGGTCGGCCGCGGCAGTGCAGACAACCTTCTTCTCCAGGCGTTTCACCAGGGGGTCGTGCACGATGGATTGTTGGGCGACCGTGCCAGCGATCGATTTGACGAAGCCACACCTATCGGCCTGGATCAGCTTCTGATGGTGCGGCTGGCACAGCGCATCGGGGAAGCACCGGCGAGATTGGAGTCTAAGAAAACTGAGGAGACGCCAGAGAACGTGCGGGGACCTCAAATTTCGAACAAGCGCCCAATCGCCGAGCGTGCGGCCAGCGAGTTCTCCGACGACATCCGACGATTTGTGCGTTCGTATTCCACCGTGATCCCCCGCCACGCTTTTGTCGAGCTTCTGGAGTCCTGTATGGCGGTTGGATTGACCGCCGTGGTGACCAGCGTGTTCGAGCTGCTCTTTGAATGGCATGAAACCGGTGAAATCTGCGAACCCGGCCAACAGCAGCC
>JAGWYN010000011.1 GCA_018969295.1 Chloroflexota bacterium
CGATCGAGGTGCGGGCCCTGGAGGCAGTCTACGGTGTTGGCCGCACCGCCGACAACCCGCTGGTCGTCGGCTCGGTCAAGACCAACATCGGCCACACCGAGGCCGCCGCAGGGGTCGCCGGGCTGATCAAGCTCGTGCTCTCGCTGCGCCAGCGTGTAATCCCCCCCCATCTGCACTTTCGTACGCTCAACCCCCATCTGGCGGGCAGCCGCATCCAGATTCCGGTGCAGGGACGCCCCTGGGATGCCCAGGGGGCTGGCCAGCCGCGGCGAGGAGCGGTAAGCTCGTTCGGTTTCAGCGGCACCAATGCCCACGTAGTCGTAGAAGAGGCGCCGCCGGCAGCCGTTGGGCGCCAGCGCCCCTGCCACCTGCTGACCCTGAGCGCCCAGGAGCCGGCAGGGGTGCAAGCGCAGGCCGGCCGGCTGGCAGATTGGCTGGCAGCGCACCCTGCAGAGAACCTGGCCGACGTTGCCCACACCACCAATCTGTGGGCACGGGGCCGCTGGCGGCTGCCCATCGTGGCGGCTACATCCGCAGAGGCACTGGCCCAGCTGAGGGTGCAGGCCGCAACTGGCGAGCCCCCCGCTGCGGTTCGTCCGGCGCACAGGCCGAGGGTCGCCTTCCTCTTCACGGGCCAGGGGGCACACTATGTCGGCATGGGCCGCCAGCTCTACACCACCGAGCCCCTCTTTCGCAGCATCCTCGACCGCTGCGATGTTGCCTTCCAAACCTGTTTCGGGCGTTCGCTGCTCGCACTGCTCTACCCGCCAGACGACCTGCGGGCCACAGCCGAACGCGACCTGGTCGAATCGCATCCCTGCGCCCAGGCCGCCAATTACGCCCTCGAATGTGCGCTGGCCGATCTCTGGCGATCCTGGAAGCTCCAGCCAGACCTGGTCTTGGGACATAGCCTGGGTGACTTTGCGGCGGCGTACACGGCAGGCGTTTTCAGCCTGGAAGATGGGCTTCGGCTGGTGACCGCGCGCGGCCAGCTGATGGCACAGGCACCAGGAAGCATGCTGGCGGTGATGGCCGACGAGGCCAGCGTAGCACCTTGGGTGACACCGTACACCGACGCCGTCATCGGTGCGGTCAACAGCCCGCACAATGTGGTGATTTCGGGCGCAGAGGGGTCTGTGGCTGCGCTCGACACAGAGCTGCGGGCAGCTGGCTTCAAAACCAAACGGCTGGGAATCCCCGTGGCCGCCCACTCGCCGCTGCTCGACCCGGTGCTGGACGCCTTCGAGGCCGTGGTGGCCTCCATCCCGCTCGCCCCGCCGCAGCTGGCCGTGGTGTCAAGCATGACCGGGGCGCCGATCGACGAGGCACTGGCCGAACCCAGCTACTGGCGGCGTCACCTGCGCGCGCCGGTGCATTTTGCCCGCGGGGTGCAGACCTTGCAGGCCCAGGGCTGCACCGTGCTGATGGAGATGGGGCCGCAGGCAACGCTGCTCAAGCTGGCAGAGCAGGTGATGAAAGAACCGGTCGAGCTGCTGCCCAGCCTCCAGCGCGGCTGCCCAGACTGGCAGCAACTGTTGGAGAGCGCTGGCCGCCTCTACAGACAGGGGGTCGAGCTCGACTGGCACCTGTTCAACCGCAACTTCACAGACGGGTCGATCGCCGAGCTGGCCAGGTCTATGCCGTCAGAAGAGTGGCATCTGCTGGTGCTGTCGGCGCGCAGCCGCTCCGCCCTGTCGGCACAGGCCGCCCGCCACGCCACCTTCCTGCGCGACAACCCAACCGTCGACCCCGGCGACTTCTGCTACAGCGCTGGCAGCACGCGCACCCACTGGGAAGAGCGGCTGAGCGTGGTGGGACGTTCAACCACCGAGCTGCAAAAAGCGCTGCAAGCGTTTGTAGATGGGGAACCGGACGCCGACCGCCGGCAAGGCAGGCACAGGGAGAGCGAAGGGACACCCCCTCTGGCGCTGCTCTTCACCGGCCAGGGCGCGCAAAATCGGGGGCTGGGACGGGAGCTGTATGGGGCACACCCTCTGTTTCGAGAGGCGATCGACCGCTGCGCCGAACTGTTGGCCGGCCAGATGGCCGCTGCTGGAAGTGCTGGGCTACACAGCAGGTTCGGACCCAGCCTCCCCCCTGATCGACCAGACCGAAAATACCCAGCCAGCCCTTTTCGCGCTCGCCTATGCGCTGGCAACACTCTGGCAGGCGTGGGGGGTCGCCCCAGCAGCACTGCTCGGCCACAGCGTGGGGGAGCTGGCAGCAGCCTGTGTGGCAGGAGTCTTCAGCCTGGAAGATGGCCTTCGGCTGGTGGCAGCGCGCGGGCGGCTGATGGGTGCGCTGCCGCAGGAGGGGATGATGGTCGCCGTGTCGACCGACGAAGACCCGTTTTGCTCGGCATGGCCCGCCAGTGCCTGGAGGTCCTTGTGCCCCCCCCACAACAGACCCCACTCCCCTGCGTTGTTGCCCTCGCTGCGCCCCGGCCGCAGCGACTGGCAGCAGATGCTCGCCAGCCTGGGCGAGCTCTACGTCCAAGGCCTCGAGCCAGAGTGGAAACGTGTCGGCTGCGAGGTGCGGCGCGCCCGGGTTGCCCTGCCCTTTTATCCGTTCGAACGGCAACGTTTCTGGATCGAGAACCCGCCAGCGCCCCGCCCCTTTTCCCTGCATCCCTGGATCGACCGCATGAGCCGCCTGCCCCTCCGGCAGGCCACCCTGTTGGAGAGCCACTTCAACATCGCTCGGCTGCCGTTTTTGGCCGAACACCGGGTGCAGGGCATCCTCGTTTCACCCGGTGCCTGCCAGATTGCCCTGGCGCTGAGCGGCGCCGAGCTCTGCCTGGGCCACCCCTTGCTCCTGACCGAGGGTCTGCTGCCAGAACCGCTCACCCTGGACCTGGGCCAGACCCGGACGGTGCAGGCCTATTTTGCCGCCGCAGACGGCGACCTGGCCTTCGATCTGAGCAGCTTTGTTGAAGACCCTGCCGAGAAAGGGAAGCCAACCGACCCAACAACACCCCTCGAGAGCGCCACCCATCTGGCAGGGCATGTGCGCGCGACAGCGGCCCCTCTGCCAGAGCTGGATCTGGCTACCCTGCGCCAGCGCTGCCCTCTGCCAGCCTCCCTGGAGGCCCTCTACGACCGGCTGGCCGCAGGGGGACTCGAACTCGGCCCCTCGTTTCGCTGGATTGCCGAGGCCTGGCAGACAGCAGGGGCTGGCGAAACGCTGGCCCGGCTTGTGCGTCCGCCCACAGTCCCCCCGCTCCCAGGCGAACGGCTGCCTCCCGGTCTGTTGGACGCCTGTTTCCAGGTTGCGGCCATGACCCAGCAGGATCCGGCTGCGGCCGTCGGGCTGCCCTTTGCATTGCAAACACTCCACCACCGCGCCTTGGAAGGAGGGGGCTGGTGGTGCTACGCCCGCCAGCGCGATGTACAGCGCTGGGATTTCTGGCTGTTGCGCAGCAGCGGCGCTGCAATCGCTGCCGCCACCGGGTTTGAGATGCGCGCGGCGCCGGCCGGTCTGCTGCCCACAGTGCGCGCGGACTGGTTGCACAGCCTGCGTTGGGAAGTGCAGCGGCTGCGTCTGGCCGACAGCGAACTCCCCCCCTGTTGGCTCTTTGTCGGTGTGGACACCCACCAGACAGCAGAGTTGGCCAAAGATCTGGGCATTGCCCCCCCCCCGCAGGAGGACGGGCTCTGCCACTCTACACGCCACAGAAAAGCGCCTTCCGACAGACAGTTGCCGAGATCGCCCGACACTACCCGTCGGTCGGGCTCCTCTTTGCAGGGGAAGGATTCAGACAGGAAAGCAGCGGAGATGCCGCCCAACGTGCGCTGGAGCAATGCAGCGAGCTGCTCGCTTTGAGCCAGGCCCTGATCGACAGCTCGCTGGCTGCGGTGCGGCTCTGGGTGGTCACCTGTGGCGCGCAGTCAGGCGAAAGCCCAGTGGAGCTGCCGGCGGAGAGCCCCTCTCTGTCGGCAGGCGCGCTGGCCGTGGGCGGAGCGCTCTGCGCCATGGTCCGTACGCTGGCGCGCGAAGAGCCGCGTCTGCGCTGCACCTGTGTCGATTTGGAACCGGAAGCGGCCCGCGACGATTCGCTGCGTCTGCTCGCTCAGGAGCTCCGGGCCGGCGGGGGAGAGGCAGGGCAGCCCACCTCCTTGCCGGCCACCGCAGTGATGTGGCGGGCAGGGCGGCGGCTGGTCGCACGCCTGGCCCCGCTCCAGCCTGTGCCCAACCTGCAGCGAGCGCAGCCTGTCCGGCAGCACAGCACCGGCCAGCTGGCTTCGCTCGAATTTGTCGCGCTGCAGCGCACCCCCCCGCAGGCCGGTGAGGTCGAAATCCAGGTCGAAGCGGCCGGCCTCAACCTGCGCGACGTGCACCAGATCCTGGGAATGTCCGGCCCCTCACCCGCCCTGCTGGGGCTCGAATGTGCCGGGGTGGTGACCGCAGTCGGCGCAGGGGTCACCCACGTGGCAGTCGCCGACCGTGTCATGGGGATCGCCCGGTCACAAGGCACGCTGGCAGACTACACGATCCTGCCCGCCCAGGCGGTCTGGCCGGTGCCAGACCGCCTGACGCTCCTGGAAGCGGCGACCGTCCCGCTGGCGTTCTTGACGGCCTGGTATGGCCTGGTCGAACTGGCCGGGCTGCGCGCGGGCGACCGGGTGTTGATTCACGCCGCAGCTGGCGGGGTGGGGCAGGCCGCAGTTCAGATCGCACAGTGGATCGGGACAGAAATTTTGGCGACCGCCAGCCCTGGAAAATGGCCGTTTTTACGCCAGCAGGGAGTCACAGCCCTGTTCAGCTCGCGCAACACCGATTTTGCCGACGCCGTACGGACACAGACCGACGGACGCGGGGTGGATGTGGTGCTCAACAGCTTCAACGGCGAATTTATCGACGCCAGTTTTGCCGCGCTGGCCCAAGGCGGCCGCTTTGTGGAGATCGGCAATCTGGGCACCTGGACGCCAGCACAGGCCGCCAGACAACGGCCCGACGCACGCTATTTTACCTTTGACCTGAGCGAGCTCCTGACCTCCATCCCCGGACTGGCCAGAGCGCTCTGGCAAAAAGTGGCTGCCCACCTGGCCGCTGGCACACTCCGCCCACTTGCCCAGAGCTCTTTTGCGGCCAACGCGATCGCTGCAGCCTTGCAGACGCTGCAGCAGGCACGCCATGTCGGTAAAATTGTCGTCGACTTCAGCGCGACCGCGGCCAGCCCGCTGCGGGCAGATGCCACCTACTTGATCACCGGAGGGCTGGGAGCGCTCGGGCTGGAAATTGCCGGCCAGCTGGTCAAGGAAGGAGCGAAGCCGCAGTCCGGCAGCTGATCGAGAGCCTCCCAGCAGACAGGCCGCTGCGGGGGATCGTACACGCAGCCGGGGTGCTCGACGACAGTCCGGTTGCGACGCAGGACCCCAGCCAGCTGGCGCGCGTCCTGCATCCGAAAACGCTGGGCGGCTGGCATCTGCATTGCCTGACCCAGACGTGCCCGCTCGATTTTTTTGTCTGTTTCTCCTCGGCAGCCGCCCTGTTGGGCACAGCAGGGCAGAGCAACTATGCCGCAGCCAACGGCTTCCTGGACGGTCTGATGGCGCAGCGACAGCAGCAGGGGCTGCCGGGCCTGAGCATCCAGTGGGGGCCCTGGGCAGGGGGCGGCATGGCGGCTGGGACAAGCGGACATCTGCGACGCCAAGGGCTGGGGTTGATCTCCCCAGCCCAGGGACGCCAGTTTTTCAGCCATCTGCTCGGTCAAGTGCCGCGGCTGCGGGCTGGCGGCGGACAGCCCCACGGCGTGCTCCCGGCCAGCGTCGCCGTGCTCCCAGGTGTCGGGCAGGGCACGGCGCAGCCCGCAGCCCAACTCGGGTCGGCCCACCCTAGACAGCCGGTGCTGCATTTCGACCCCGCCCGCTACGCGCTGCTCGACGCCGAACAGCGCCGAGCATTGGTGGTCGCCATGCTCAAACAGACGCTGGCCACGATCGGCAGTTTTGGAGAGTCCCAGCTGGACAGCCGCCAGCACCTGCTGCAGATCGGCTTCGATTCGCTCATGGCTATCGAATGGCGCAACCAGATCAGCCGCCTATGGGCTGAGGGGCCCGTTGGACCGCAGCGCGCTGCACACTGCGTTCCAACAGCTTGTCGACCGGCACGCTGCGCTGCGCACCCACTTCCTCGAAACCGACAAAGGCCCTGTCCAACGTGTCGTCGCCAGCCAGGAAGCCGTGGTCGAACAGATCGAAGGCATTGGCTGGACTCCTGAACAGATTCAAGCGACGGCCCAGGCGCTGCACAACCGTGGCTTTGACCTGGCACAGGGCCCGTTGTGGCGGGCGACCTTGCTCCGCCACGCCGACGAAAAGCACACCTTGTTGTTCTCGGTCCACCACATTGTGAACGATGGCTGGTCGCTCTATCTGCTGGTCGACGAACTCTTTCTCGGCTACGAAGCTGCCCGGGCTGGCCGTCAGCCGGCACTGCCTCCGCTCCGCCACCACTACGCCGACTACCTTGCCTGGCAACAGCGGCTCCTGGCCGAGGAAGAGGAGCGGCTCTGGCATTTTTGGCAGACACAGCTGGCCGGAGAACTGCCTCTCCTGGAACTGCCTACCGATTTTCCAAGGCCCGCGACCCGCTCGCTGCGCGGAATCAGCCACCCCATCCGCTGTTCGGCTGCGCTGGTCGAACAGTTGAAAGGGGTGGCGCTCAGCCAGGGGTGCACGCTCTACATGGTGCTGCTGGCGGCTTACCAGCTGCTGATCCACCGCCACAGCGGACAGGAGCAGGTGCTGGTCGGGCTGCCCACTGCGGGCCGTGAACGACCTGAGTTTGAAGCGATCGTAGGCTATTTCACCGCACCAGTCGTCCTGCGCACAACGCTCACCCGCTCGACAACCTTTGCCGAGCTGCTGGCACAGGTCAAGGCCAAGACCCTGGCGGCCTTCGACCATCAGGAATACCCCTTTGCACGTCTGGTCGAACGGCTTGACCTGCAGCGCGACCCGAGCCGTGCGCCGCTGGTCGAAAGCACATTTGTGCTGCAAAAACCCCACCGCAGCCAGTCACTCTTCTACAACGAGGGCGAAACAGAACGTGCCGGGCTACGGGTCAAACCGCTTCGTCTGAGCATGCTGGCAGGGCAGGACGACATCGCGTTGGAACTCTTCGAGCTGCATTCGCCCCTGCAGAGTGAGCTGGCCGGAGACTTCCTGGCCAACGCCGATCTCTTCAGCCCGGCAGGCCTGGCCCAGATTGCAGCCCGGTTCGTCCGGCTGCTCGAAGAGATCGGCGGCCAGGGGGCGCTGGCGAAACCTGCCAGCCAGCTGCCACTGCTGCCATCGGCCGAACAGTGTCAGCTGTTGGCAAGCTGGGAACAGCAGCGCGCCCTGCAGATGGCGGCCCAGGGCATCCACCAGCTCTTCGAGGAGCAGGCGCTGCGCACGCCAGATGCGGTCGCTGTGCTCTGCGAAGAGGGGCAGCTCAGCTACCAGGCACTCGACGCACGAGCGAACCAACTGGCCCGCTATCTGCGTGGCTGTGGGGTGTGTGCGGAAAAAACCGTCGGGCTGTACATGGAACGGTCGCTGGAGATGGTGGTGGGGCTTCTGGCGGTGCTCAAAGCCGGAGGCTGCTATCTGCCGCTCGACCCAACCTATCCACAGGAACGGATCGCGTGGATGTTGGAAGACAGCGTCGCGTCGACAGTGCTGACCCGCACCGAAGCGACCGTGGCCGGGTATGCAGGCCGGGTGGTGCCGATGGCCAGTTTGGAGGCCGAACTGGCCATCTACAGCGCGGCCCCGCTGGCCGAGCCCACAGCCGCCGAGCAGCTGGCCTACGTGATCTACACCTCGGGCTCGACCGGCATCCCCAAAGGAGCGATGGTCGAGTCGCGCGGGATGGTCAACCATCTCTACGCCAAGATTCACGACCTGGGGCTGACTGCAGCCGATCGGGTGGCCCAGACCGCCCCTCAGTCCTTCGACATCTCGGTCTGGCAATTTCTGGCCGCGCTCCTGGTGGGCGGGAGCGTCTACATCTACCGCGACGAGGTCGCACTCAACCCGACGCGGCTTTTGGAGCGGGTGCAGGAGGACGCGATCAGCGTCTGGGAGACCGTCCCCTCGCTGATGCATGTGCTGGTCGACCACCTGGGCAGCCAGCCCACAGCAACGTCCGCACGCACGCGGCTGCCGGCGCTGCGCTGGCTGATCCCCACCGGAGAAGCGCTGCCTCCCCAACTGGCCAATCAGTGGCTCCAGCTTTACCCCCACATCCCGCTGCTCAACGCCTACGGACCCACCGAATGTTCGGACGATGTGACCCACTGTCTGCTGCAAAGTCCGCTGCCAGAGAGCTGTGTCCACACGCCGATCGGACGGCCGGTGATGAACCTGCGCGCGTACATCCTGGACGACCGCAGGGAGCCACTGCCGGTCGGGGTGCCTGGCGAACTTTGGATCGGCGGGGTTGGGGTTGGACGCGGCTATCTGCACGACCCGGAACGCACCGCCGCAGCCTTTTTCCCAGATCCCTTTGTCGAAACAGCGGGGGACCGCATCTATCGCAGCGGGGACCGCGCCCGCTACCTGCCCGACGGCCGGATCGAATATCTGGGGCGGGTCGATTCCCAGGTCAAGGTGCGCGGGTTTCGGATCGAGCTGGGCGAGATCGAAGCGGTGCTTCGCCAGCATGCCGCCGTGCGCGATGTTGTTGTCGTGGTGCAGGAGGAGGGGGAGCGAGCGCTGAAGAGCCTGGTGGCCTACATCGTGGCCCAGACGGGCCAGCCGACAGCCAGCCAGCGCGAACATCTGCGCCAGAAACTGCCCGAGTACATGGTCCCGGCCTTTTTTGTATACCTGGAGGCCTTGCCGTTGACACCGAACGGCAAGGTGGATCGCAGAAGGCTGCCAGCTGTCACAGACGAGACAAAACAGCAGGACAAGGCCGCCGAGCCCGCCACAGCGCTGGAACGCTATCTGGCAGAAGCGTGGCGGCGGGTGCTCAAGACCCCGCACATTGGCCGGCACGACAACTTCTTTGAGATCGGCGGCGATTCAATTCGCGGGGCAATTTTGATCAACCAGTTGCAGCAGCACTTTGGCGAGGTGCTCTACGTGGTTGCGCTCTTCGACGCCCCCACCCTTGCAGAGCTGGCAGCCTACCTGATGCGCCACTATGGCGCTGCGGTGGAGCGGGTGACCGGCACGGTGGTCGCCGATGTGGCTGGCCGACAGCCCAAGATCGACGAAGCGGCAATCGCCGACTTCCGCCGCAGGATCCCCCCGCTGGAGGCGCTGGCAGCGCCGCTGCCGCGCAAGAACCGACGAGCTGTTTTTGTGCTTTCAGCCCCGCGCTCGGGCTCCACCCTGTTTCGGGTGATGCTGGGCGGCCATGCACAGCTCTTTTCTCCGCCCGAGCTGGACCTGCTGGGCTTCAGCACGATGGGCAGCCGCGCCCACGAACTGGGGGGACGCTTCAGTTTTCGACTGGAGGGGCTGATTCGGGCGGTGATGGCGTTGCGGGCATGCGACGCCGACCAGGCCCGGCAGCTGCTCGCCCGATATGAGGCCGCAGAGATGCCGATGCATGCATTTTATGGGCAGCTGCAGGAGTGGGTGGGCGCTGAGCGGTTGTTGGTCGACAAAACCCCGATCTACGCGCTGGTCGCAGACCCTGGCGCTGCAGCAGAGGCGATCTGTGCCTTTTTGGATCTGCCCTACGACCCACGGATGGCGGATCCCTACCAAGACCAGGCGCAACGGATGACCGACGGCATCTACACTATCTCCAAAATGCTGGGAGACCCCAAATTTCACACCCACCGTCGGGTCGACCCGCAGGCGGCGGAACGTTGGCGTGAACACTACACCGAAGATTTCATTGGGGAAGCGACCTGGCAGCTGGCCGAGCAGGTTGGGTATCAGCGGCCTGTGCTGACGAGGCAGGGGGCGGCCGCTGCGCCGGGCAGCGCAGATCTGGGGCCTGTGGTGGCGATCGAGGGCCGCGGCCAGCGCACACCCTTTTTCTGTGTGCATGACGTCAACGGCACGGTGCACGGCTTTTATCAGCTGGCAAGGGCGCTGGGCAACGAACAGCCCTTTTATGGGCTGCAGGGGGCCCAGCTCTTGACAGCGGATCCGCCCATTGCCACCGTCGAGGCGTTGGCCAGCCGTTATGTGGCTGCGATCCAGCAAGTACAGCCGGCAGGGCCCTATCTATTGGGGGGCTATTCGCTGGGCTGTCAGATTGCGCTCGAGCTGGCGCGTCAGCTGCTGGCCAGCGGGGAGTCTGTGGCCCAGCTCATCCTGCTCGACGGCCGCCCTCCGCTGGCTGGGGAAGAGGAGCAGCGCCTCGACCCGCTGCAATGGCTGCTGCACCGTGCCTACAGCATGCTGTGGCGGCCGGGCAGCGCTGTGCCTGCCCGGCTGGGAGACCTTTGCTGCGGCGCTGCAAAGCGAGCAGGGGGCGGGCTTTCCCGAGCAGGTAGCTCTCTTGAACCGCCAGCTGGCCGCCCTGCGATTGCCGCAGCTTTCCACTGCTGACCTGGTCCAGGAGCAGGCGATCTTTGACTGGCTGCGCCAGCTGTCCTACCCATCGGCGCAGGCGGTGAAGGTGCCCGCCACATTTTTCTACACGCAGGAGCACCGTGCCGCCCGCTTCTCGGCGAGTGGCGACGCTGCGTTGGGGTGGAGCCACTACTTGCCCGGGGTGCTCTGCCAGGAAGTGGCTGGCAACCATCTGTCGTTGTTGTTTGACCCGCAGGTGCAGCATCTGGCCCGCCAGATTGGCGACTGCCTGGCGGCATCCTTGGAAAGGCTGCCCTGATGCGTCGTGCCAATCGTTCTCCCCTGTTGATCACCGCACTCGTTCCTGGCACGGTGCAGCAGCCTGTTGAAGTGTGGTGCGAGCCCCCGGCGGGGGGAGGTGCGGAGCCCGGCCTGGCGGCGGCGACTCTGGCTGAATGGGGGCCAGCGGCGCTGTACGAACGACTGAAGCAGGGGCGGGTTGCGTTGTTGGAGGTCTGGCTGCTGTTGAAACCAGAGCCGGCCGCCACGCAGCAGGGGGCGATGACGGCGCGTCAGCGGCAGATGGGGGAACTGCTCACCGAGACCGAAAAAGCCGAACGGGCCAGCCGGATGCGGGATGCTGACCTGCACATTGCCGTAGCAGTCACCACACTGGGGCTTTCGATGGTCGGCAACCTGTTCTGGCCGCTCAAACTCATGAGCCTGCCGGGTTTTTTCTATCTCTTCGGCCGCAACCTGAACCGGACCTGGCGGCTCATCGAGCAGCGGCGGGTCGGTGTGCCGATGATTGGCACGGCGATCAACCTGGGGATGCTGGCCAGCGGCTATCTGACCGTCGGGTCGATCGGGTTGTTGATCCAGCAATTGGCCGACAAAATGTTGGCCACCGTGGTGGACGGCTCACGTGCCAAGCTGATCGACAGCTTTCGGCAGAGCCCGCGGCGCATCTGGCTGATCCTGGAGGAGGGCGAAGTCGAGGTGGATTTGGAGCAGGTGCGGGCGGGGCAGCGGGTGGCGGTGAATGCTGGCGAAACGATCCCGGTCGACGGGGTTGTGGTGGCGGGCATTGCCACGGTCGACCAGCATCTGCTGACCGGTGAGGCGAGGCCGGTCGACAAGCGCAGCGGGGAGCGAGTCTTTGCAGCGACGCTGGTGGTGGCTGGCCGCATCGAAGTGGCGGTGGAGCAGGCGGGCAGTGCGACCACCGTGGCCCAGATCGGCGAAATTTTGAACCGGACGGTCGACTACAAATCTGCGGTTCAGCTGCGGGCAGAAGCGCTGGGCGACAGCACCGTCATTCCGACCTTTGTCGCTGCGGCGGCGACCTGGGCTCTGTTGGGGCCGATGGCGGCGTTGACCCTGATGAGCTGTCATTTTCGTCGTGCGATGGGAATTTTCGGCCCGTTGAGCATGATGAGCTATCTGAATGCCAGCTCGCAGCGGGGGATTTTGATCAAAGACGGGCGCTCTCTCGACCTGCTCAGCCAGGTTGACACGTTGGTTTTCGACAAGACAGGGACATTGACCGAGCAGGAGCCTTGTGTGGCGGCGGTGCATCTCGATGCAAGGCGCTCTGTGTTGGGGGAGAGCGCTGCTGCGGAGGAGCGAGTTTTGCGGCTGGCAGCGGCGGCCGAGCAGCGCCAGAGCCATCCGATCGCCCGGGCGATCTGTGCGGCGGCCCGCCAGCGTTTGCTGACCCTGCCTCCCCTGCAAGAGGGGGCCTATGAGCTGGGCAGAGGGCTGACCGTCCAGATCGAGGGGCAGACGGTGCGGGTGGGCAGCACCCGGCTGGTTGAGGGGGCTGGGATCGAAATTCCGGTCTGGGTCAGCGACCTGGAGGGGGAGGTGCATGGGCGGGGGCACAGCCTGGTGCTAGTTGCGTGCGACGAGGAGATTGTTGGTGCGATTGAATTGATGCCGAAGCTGCGGGCCGAGGTAAAACAGATTTTGGAGAGACTGCGGGCCGAGCATGCCATCCAAGAGACCTACATTCTCTCGGGGGACCATTCGACACCGACGCGGCAGTTGGCGGAGCTGTTGGGGATTGACCACTACTTTGCGGAGCTGATGCCGGAGCAGAAGGCGCAGCGGATCGAACAACTGAAAGCCGAGGGGCGGTCGATCTGTTACATTGGAGACGGGATCAACGATGCAATTGCGCTCAAACGGGCCCAGGTTTCGATCTCGCTGGCTGGGGCTTCTTCGGTAGCGGTGGACACGGCCCAGATCGTGTTGGTCAACGACAGCCTGGATGTATTGCCTGAACTCTTCAGATTGGCGCGTGAATTTCGCGAGAACACCAATCAGACCTTTGGTGTGCTGGTGGGGATATCCCTGTTTGGGATGGGGGGGGCTCTGTTGTTCAACTTCAACTTGCTGCATGCAGCGGCGTTGAGCCTCTTTTCTTTGGGTGCGGGCACGATCAACTCGCTGCGGCCGATGGTGAAATACCAATCGGAGCGTGAGGATGTACTTTTGGAGCGCCCCCAGGGTTGACCTGGACTGGTTGTGGTAGACGATACGCCCTGTGCTGGCTGTGCCGTACTGTTATGCGTTTTTCTGTCGGTCATACACTGCTAGAATCTTATCGATACGTTCATGAGGTGTTGCTTCATGGGCGGAGAATTCACCGACAGCGCCTTCTGTTTCCGTCTGCCTGAGCTGAACCTCATCGCCGGTGCTATTCTGACGTATGTTGCTTCTGTTATGCCGCCACACACTTCAAGTTTTTGGGATTGCACTTTCCAGGCAACGCCAGGATGCTTGCAACGGCTCGCAAATTCGAAAAAAGACTCAGTGAAGAATCCATGCGCAGAAAGCGTGCGTCACACGGGTCAACACCACAGCAGCAATGTGCCCCCGGGGCTTCGACGCGCTCGGCCATGCAGAGGGAGGGGGCACACGAGAAACCGAGTTTCTGGGAAGAAACATGATTTCCTGCGCTATCTTGGCGCCTTCGCGTGAGTTTCGTGAAGCACTGAATTTGCTTGATCTGCAGATTGCACAGAGGGTGGACGCGGCGCCGCCTCGACGCGCCCGACGTCCCACCCCAACAGCAGGGTGCACAGCGGCGGCGCGACGCCGAGCGGTGCCAACCCCAGATAGAGCAGCGTCACGGTGTGGTGACGCCAGCCGGCGATGACGAGACGCTGGTAGCGGTGCGCGGTTCACCCCCACGCATGTGGGGAACACCGACACCTACTCGATTGGCACGGAGAGATAGCCGGTTCACCCCCACGCATGTGGGGAACACATGAAATGCTCCTCGAACGACTGCGTTCTCACCGGTTCACCCCCACGCATGTGGGGAACACTTTGACATTATAATTCAACGAAGTAATAAATATGGTTCACCCCCACGCATGTGGGGAACACATGAAATGCTCCTCGAACGACTGCGTTCTCACCGGTTCACCCCCACGCATGTGGGGAACACCTGTTTTTTGGCAAGAGGCTTGAGAAAACTGTCGGTTCACCCCCACGCATGTGGGGAACACGCCTCCGGCCACGTTTTGCCCGCTGCCCGTCGCGGTTCACCCCCACGCATGTGGGGAACACGATCCAGGCGAACAGGGCGATCTGCTCGTGATCGGTTCACCCCCACGCATGTGGGGAACACTGCACCAGTCAGATTGGCTTCGGTCAGATTGACGGTTCACCCCCACGCATGTGGGGAACACGACGGTGTCAGGCGTTGTCGGTGACATGATGGCGGTTCACCCCCACGCATGTGGGGAACACTCGATGCCGCAGACATTGACCGCCGACCAAGCCGGTTCACCCCCACGCATGTGGGGAACACCAGAATCTCGGTGGCGGGCAGCGCCTATGTGGCGGTTCACCCCCACGCATGTGGGGAACACTCGCTGGTCGCCAGCGCAATCGTCATCATCGTCGGTTCACCCCCACGCATGTGGGGAACACCCCCCGCGCTGCCAGCCCCTGTG
The DNA here is from genome assembly GCA_018969295.1 of Chloroflexota bacterium. Taxonomy (GTDB): domain Bacteria; phylum Chloroflexota; class Anaerolineae; order Caldilineales; family Caldilineaceae; genus Caldilinea. Next base: position 14,435 of record JAGWYN010000011.1, read on the forward strand.
GCGCGGGGCCGGTTCACCCCCACGCATGTGGGGAACACTCCCGTTTTTGCCGAGGAACTGGCGCGCTACACGGTTCACCCCCACGCATGTGGGGAACACGTTTGCCCCACTTTGCCTCATGTCGACTTTTACGGTTCACCCCCACGCATGTGGGGAACACCTGGACAGGCTCAGCCGCAACGTCCGGGATTTCGGTTCACCCCCACGCATGTGGGGAACACCTCGCAACCACGGGGCAGCGGTTCGCCAAAGACGGTTCACCCCCACGCATGTGGGGAACACCCGATTTACAATCCACGACGTTTGCCTCCGTGCGGTTCACCCCCACGCATGTGGGGAACACCTCTGCACCGGTGCGCACCAGTGCAGAGCTCTCGGTTCACCCCCACGCATGTGGGGAACACGCGTACATCCCGTACGGGAGATCCTTAGCGGCCGGTTCACCCCCACGCATGTGGGGAACACTATCGGCGTTGACGATAAATTTCAGCCGGGGCCCGGTTCACCCCCACGCATGTGGGGAACACCCGAGAAGGCAGCGCCGGGTGGACATCACGTATCGGTTCACCCCCACGCATGTGGGGAACACGCGGGCGGGAGCCGCCCGCTCGAACTCACAAACGGTTCACCCCCACGCATGTGGGGAACACGACACCATGACGGCACCAAACATCAATAAGTACGGTTCACCCCCACGCATGTGGGGAACACTGCGTCGAAGGCCCGGTTGGGCGTTCTTCTTGCGGTTCACCCCCACGCATGTGGGGAACACTTACCTATTGTACTGGGGAGGGTGGCTCGGGACGGTTCACCCCCACGCATGTGGGGAACACGGCACCAGTGCCTCAGGGGGTTTTACCCCCTACGGTTCACCCCCACGCATGTGGGGAACACATCGACGGTGGACGTCGCTTTGGCCAACAATTCGGTTCACCCCCACGCATGTGGGGAACACTTATCAATCTGTCAATTTGACACCTATAATAGCGGTTCACCCCCACGCATGTGGGGAACACGCCGTTGTTACGCCGCTTATAGGTATCGCATACGGTTCACCCCCACGCATGTGGGGAACACTGACCAAATCGACCGATTGGAAAGACTACACTCGGTTCACCCCCACGCATGTGGGGAACACTTGCAGGCGGTGCAGGGTCACGCTAGACCCGCCGGTTCACCCCCACGCATGTGGGGAACACAACGTACGAGGGCAATACCCATGTTACGCCACCGGTTCACCCCCACGCATGTGGGGAACACTGTTTGGGCCGGGGCTTGCCGTTGTTACGCCGCGGTTCACCCCCACGCATGTGGGGAACACGCCCAGTCTGGCGCCAGCGCAATCACCCCCCACGGTTCACCCCCACGCATGTGGGGAACACCCGTGCAGAGTCCCAAAGGTCCCACAAAACGCCGGTTCACCCCCACGCATGTGGGGAACACGGTTACTCAGGAATGTTCTATGTGATGCTCATCGGTTCACCCCCACGCATGTGGGGAACACCTGCCTGCCCGATGACTCAGCGGAACAATTATCGGTTCACCCCCACGCATGTGGGGAACACTAGGATGCCCTATTCTTCCTGAGCTCCAAGGCCGGTTCACCCCCACGCATGTGGGGAACACGTCAGCAGCTTGGCCGCTTTGGCCAGATCGAACGGTTCACCCCCACGCATGTGGGGAACACAACCGCAGGCTCATCCTGCTGCACGGATTTGGCGGTTCACCCCCACGCATGTGGGGAACACCTTTTTCGAGAGGGGCGGAATCAAAGCGACGCTGGTTCACCCCCACGCATGTGGGGAACACTCTTCCCTGGCCCGGACCCAAAGCTTGGGATACGGTTCACCCCCACGCATGTGGGGAACACGGCGTCGGCGCCATTGCGGAGCGTGAGCAGCGCGGTTCACCCCCACGCATGTGGGGAACACTACCTAGCGGTCTCGGTCAGATCCGCCAGCGTCGGTTCACCCCCACGCATGTGGGGAACACCAACGGCGACCCGCGCCAAGCCCGCAACGGCGGCGGTTCACCCCCACGCATGTGGGGAACACGCCGCCTCCAAACAGTCGGGAGCGGAGTTTTACGGTTCACCCCCACGCATGTGGGGAACACTGACGCCCGCGCAGCGGGCAACTGTAGCCGCTCGGTTCACCCCCACGCATGTGGGGAACACAACCGACAGGCTTCTACGCTTGGAGTAGCAGTCGGTTCACCCCCACGCATGTGGGGAACACTTCGTAATGACCCCAACTATGACTTTCAAATACGGTTCACCCCCACGCATGTGGGGAACACGATTGCGCTGGCGACCAGCGAAAAGCAGCTGAACGGTTCACCCCCACGCATGTGGGGAACACGTCGCCAGACAGTACTGGGTACTGCCGATCCCCGGTTCACCCCCACGCATGTGGGGAACACCCCAGCCCCAGCCACCCGCCTATGAGCCACGCCGGTTCACCCCCACGCATGTGGGGAACACGCTCTGCCCGTCGACTGCGGCGCAGCGACTGCCGGTTCACCCCCACGCATGTGGGGAACACTCGAACGAAACGCCCAGTGTGGACGCCACACCAGGTTCACCCCCACGCATGTGGGGAACACCCGCTGCGCAAATCCGGGGCGCCAAGACTCGTCGGTTCACCCCCACGCATGTGGGGAACACTCCCTTGGGCCGCCCAATGGCCGGCCTGACCCCGGTTCACCCCCACGCATGTGGGGAACACTGATGGTATCAGCGACCAATATCGGTTCCCAACGGTTCACCCCCACGCATGTGGGGAACACTCCAGCGTCTGGATGGCCGTTTCCGAGTGCGGCGGTTCACCCCCACGCATGTGGGGAACACACGGCAAGGGTTTGGCGATTTTGTAAGGTCAACGGTTCACCCCCACGCATGTGGGGAACACCAGTGGGCGGCGTCGCTGTTTGCAGACGGTGGCGGTTCACCCCCACGCATGTGGGGAACACGGCGATACAGACGATGACTGCCAGCAAAATGACGGTTCACCCCCACGCATGTGGGGAACACTGTGGCCAGCCATGCTCGCTCCCCATAAAATCCGGTTCACCCCCACGCATGTGGGGAACACCTGTGCGCAAAATTTGCGTACCGAGTCAAAACCGGTTCACCCCCACGCATGTGGGGAACACTATGGCTTGCCATTAGGCATGGAGACCGGTTCCGGTTCACCCCCACGCATGTGGGGAACACTCTACTACTACTTCCGCTGCACGTCCGCAAGCCGGTTCACCCCCACGCATGTGGGGAACACGGTCACCAGCGTGGCGGCTGCCTGGCCAGTCTCGGTTCACCCCCACGCATGTGGGGAACACACTATTTCTTTAAGGTTGCAGAACCTTCGTTGAGTGGACGACGAATCAGACTCAGCCCTTCAAAGTTTACCACCTCTCGCTTGGTGTCACCAGCAGAACGCATGGCAAAACGCTGTTCGTTGTTAGTCGACCACAATTGCACTACACCTCCACCATGCAGCCGTTCGCAACACTTCTCCCAAAGCCGGTCGCGCACCATCCCGCTGACATGACCCACAAAGACACCCGGGTGAGGTTCAATCAACCATCTGGTCAATTCACCACGCAGCGCAGGCGAGACTTTCTCAAGAATGATCACCACCATAGTTCACTCCTCCCGGGGTTTGTGTACCATAGCTGTCGTCGGGCGACCACAACCCAGACGGCATCGCCGCATCACCATCGTAATTATCTGCATCGCCACCCTCCACATCAATCTCTGCGGCTAGCTGCAGCAGGTCGTCTATATCATTGATGATCGCACCCAGCAGTTTCTGTTCATAAAACAAGTCACGACAGGCATGCCGCACACGCGTCTCTAACTTTTCAGTCGATTCTGCCGTCAATTTGAACGCCAACGGCACGGTCAAATCCATTTTATACAGATCAGCAATGTCATAGACAAAGGAGAGATGTTTTCCAGTGTGGATAAACCCCAACCCTGGCGCATAGCCCGCAGCCAGAATCGCCGAATGACATACCCCATTCAGACAAGCATTGGCCGCAGAAAGTGCTCGGTTGATGGGATCCGTGATGTGCCAGTGTGTACGATCGTAAAATCGCCCATGCCAGGTGACTCCATATTCCTGACTCGCTCTGCCATAGACCTTACGCACCCGCGCACCCTCCATTCCCCGAATCTGCTGCAACGTCAACGATGGATCCAACTGTTCGTCGAAACGGTAGGCGTACATTCGCCGTACAATCTCCATCCGTTTGTCAGGGATGCTCACCAACTCGGCCTGACGCAATAAACGATGACCTTTGCGCGTTTCACCACTCCCATGCGCATAGTAGCGCACACCTTCTTCTCCCACCCATACGACGACTACCCCGTTGTCAGCCAACGTTTTGATGGCCTCATGGGTGATCGACGTGCCAGGGCCAAGCAGCAGCAACGCCAGCGATGCCGCTGGAATCATCGTGCGCCCTTCCTGGCTGAAAAACTCAATCGCCTTCTGCGCCTGTTCGATACGCCCATGCTCCAGATAGAGATAGCTCAGACCGTCACGAAATTTGGGCAGTTCATGTAGATCACGGATCCGCATAAAAACCTCCAATTCAGTTGTTAATGTGCATCGGATAGGTCACTCAACTCATCGAACGCTCGCCACCGAGAGTAAGCCAAAGCCAAAAGCCTTGCCAGAACCGATGCCACAAGCCAGAGACACAGCAAATTGCGCCGCATCACTTACCTGCAAAATCCCGTCAAACTGCACGCTGAGAAATTTCAGATCTCGCTTGCGGTCATCAGCACGGTGCTGTTGGGTGGGCAAAACCGACTCCACAATAAAACCGCCGCCCTCTGCCTTGCGATGCAGCCACTGTATCTGCTCGCCAATCTCGTAAAGACCAACACGTTTTCCCTTGCCACTCTCTGTGTTTTGGCCTAACCGCCTGGTCGGATTGGCACGCAGACGAAAGACAAAACGCTGACCCGCCACAGGCCGCCAATCAATCTGTTTGATCTGCGGATTACTCTCGTCTATATGCCCCAGGTAACTGGGATCAAGCCGAGCCCACTCTGGTTCCAGTTGCGATTGCACCAACAGCAAGGGCTGACTGTTGCAATCCATCAGATCCAGCCGATACAGGACACGCTCTCCATACTTGTTCAAGGCATCGGGAAATCCACTCATCACCGTACGATGCAAGTTGTGTGGCGACGCAAGGTCGCGCTGCACAGCACGGCTGCGCAGGTTGAGAATCAAGCGTGATAAATACATCTTCCACTCCTCGTCAGGCTTCACATCATCGTTCGCCAATCGATTCCTGTATGTCTACGCGTCGATATTCATTGACCATACGCCGTGGCGCATACCGTCGAAGCGCAAATGAAAGAGGTAGATCCGAACGAACCTCGTTCCCGTTGCTATCCTCAAGGACCATTCTTACCAGTGGAAAGGTTGTTGGCTTCCCTTTGAGCCACGGATAGGTCGACAATGTCTTCAAGAGATCCCCTTGACGCAGACCATCCGCCAACCAGACCGGTTCACCCGGTGGGAAAGCACGCCGACCCAAAAAGAGCGACCAGACTGGATCTTGCAGCGTACCATGCAGTGCGGTCAACAACGACGCTTCCCCTTCCAGCCCAACCAAAAAGCAGGCGTCCCCTAAATAGTAGCGCGTCGACAGTTCCGTTGGCTTGATGCCACCCCTTGCCCGATACACATCCTGCGCTGTGTGATAGTCACGCAACAGTGTCCCTTCTCGATCCACCCGCACACCCATCCGCAACGCAACCAGATCGCCGATCGCCGCATCACGCGACCGCCCCTGCGACGCCGCCAGCAAGCCAATCACACCACTCTTGGAGGGCTCACGGGTGCTGTCGCGTACGCCAAAACGACTCTGTATGCCCCATGCTTGCATTGGAGCAGACAGGCGCAGCAACAACACGCTCATGATTTGCTCCCACCCAGCTTTGAAGAGGTGGACAGTGCCGCCAAGATCGCCGCAATCCAGTCGCCTAGATTCGCAGCAGCACGGTCGCCATTGAGATGCGTGAGCGACTCTCCCTCCAGATTGAGCGACGTGACTGTTGCCAATGTCTGGCCACCGTAGACTGTCTCTAACTTCCCCCAGTAATTATCCAACGCATTGATCGATTCCTTCACCAAACTGGTGTTGTAGCCGGCAACAACCGGCTTCTCAAATGCATTGGCGAGATTCCAACCCATGCCATCGGTGCGCACCACACCCAACAGAAAGCTTGGTGGGTTGAGCGGAGCAGTGCTGTTCTGCTTGCCACTGGGTATCGCTGCAATGGAGGCACGCAAAAAGCCTTCAACCGTGCGCAACGCCAGGTCGACGTTGCCGTTCAAATTCCTGAGCAATTGGTTCCAGTCGATTCGTGCATAACGGTAGAAGCACGAGGAGTTGAAGCCAAACGTGTTGATATGACCGGCACCCGTCTCATCGGCGTCCTCGCGAACGTCATCTACAGCCGTAAAATAGTCCATCTCCATGCTGACACGATGGGTAGAGATGGCATGGGCAACCTGACAAGCCGCTTCCAGGTTGAGCTTGGGTTCGTTGGCCAGCATGCGGCCGAAAAGGGCAATGTCCGGCGCAGCCACTCGATTCTGATATTGCTTGACCATCCCCTTGACGATCTCTTTGAGTACTCCAGGACGCAGCTTCTCATCCCGCACCTCATCCCAGTGCGTCGCCAGCATATCGGCAATCGCCGCCACCTCATCGTCACTGATGAAAACCAAGACAGCACTCTGCTCAGGCTTCTTCTTGTTCGGTGTCGTGTAATCGCTCATCAACGCAATGGCAACCGGCATCGCCTCCTCTTCAGCTTTGCCATGCACCCTGACAAGTTTTTTCGCCACTTCGACCGCCAGATACTGGGTGCGTTTGCTCGTGGGCATCTGCGTTGTTTCGGCAAACAAGTCGTTCTTGCGAATCGAACGCTTCAAGCACTGCGACGAAACCCGCGCCCGCCGCTGCCCGCCAAAGATACAATCTTTGGGGCTGCCTGTGTCGTCACGGTTGAGGTTGGACGGTACAAAATTCTGGATCATGTGTAGCTCAACAAACATTTTGTTTTCTCCTCAGTTGTTGCATTGGTTGCATTGGCTCAATCGATTGTCGTTCGACAGGCATCGTAAAACACGTTCTACAGTTGCGGCGCAGTCTCTACACTGGGTACCTCGCGCACATCCGGCATGCGCCTCCAAAATGACTGCGCCCAGGTACGCTGCACCCAACGGTTCGGATGAGTCCATCCGCGAAGGGCACCAAAAAGCGCATGCCAGTTGACAGGCACATCATTGGCCTTGCAAAGGCTCACAGCCTGGCGTAGATGCCAGGCGATTTCATCCTCGTGGGCGTTGAGCAGCGCAGTAAAGCGCCGTTCAATCGATTCTTCACTCTGCTTGCCCTGCTGCACACGCCGGAAATGGCTGCCCATGTCACCTGTACCACCCAGCATCGGGTGCAGCGCAAAGAGCGGCGCAATCGTAAAGTATGGCCGTTCTGCACGCTGTCCGCCCTCTTGGGGCAACCAGGGTACGATGTAGCGCAGCACATTCGCATCTTCACCCGGCGCCGAGGCGGAACTGCGCCGCAAAATCGCCAATATGCCGCGACTGTATGCCTGATCGCTGCTGTCACGTACGCTTTCCAGCCATGTGACAAACGGTACCTGCTGTTCACTGCTCATGGTAGCTCCTTCCTGTTGCGTTGGTTATGCCTCAAAGTTCAATACCTTGCCCAATCCCTGCGCCAGTTGCTCACGACCACGCACCACCGCTTTGAGCGCCCGCGGGGTGTCACCCAGACCCTCACTGACCTCCTCAAAGGTGGCCCAGGCCGCCTCGCGTAGCCAGCCAAACCAACGGCGCATGGCCTCGATGGCCTGTTCGGGCAACGCCTGCATGGTCTCTCGAAAGAGGGGCTCCAGCCCAGCCCAATAACGCCGCTCTGTGCCCATCGTGTCACGCAGCGATTGAACATCGTCCGAATTGGCACTCCGCCCGCTCTCTTCGTCCGGCACCAACAACACAGCAGCCATCGTGCTACTGGCTTTCCACAACTCACTGGCTGTGTTCTCTGCAGCTTCCAGCGCCTTGGTCAGCAGATCAACGAGCTCTGGTTCCTTTAGGTAGGCTGGCGGCAACGGCACATGTTCGCTACGAAAAAAATCTATCTTTGCCTGGTTGCTTGCCATCCCTAACGCCATGCAGCGCAGGCTGTAATGATCATCCAGCACAGGACGCCCCCCTTCAGCCAGCCGAGCCAGCCAATCCAACACCGCCGGCGGCTGTTGTTCAGTCGATTTGAAGCGCAGCAGCGCCGCACTGTCACGCCACAAGGCACGGTCCTCACTGAAACGTTTAGCGAGATAACCTAGTTTTTCATCAACCCGGTAATGCTTCATCGGGTCCCTGGCAAGAAAGGTTGCATCAAGCCTCAGCCCAGGTGTCAACGCGATCGAACGCACAACGATTCCGCTGTCATTCGTTTCCGGCATCAACAACAGGCGTCGATTTTGCCACGTCAGGTAGTCCAAATAGCCCTGTGGCTGTTCACGGTCAGGGGCATAGGCATCCTCCATCTCCCAGGCCGGCCGATCTGTTGCGCTGCTCGCAATCGGTTTCTCTGCCGGATACTCGATCAGATTCAGCACAAGTGTTTCGAAAATTGAATTACCTTCTGCGATCAAGATCATGCCACGCGTGGCTGTGCTATCTGTAAAATTGAGCTGTAGCTGCGGATTGCATAGCCCCGCAAGGCCAAAGGTCTGGGCAGCAACCACAGCGCGTGCTGCCTCCTCCGCAGACAGCACCACATCATTGGCGTCGGTCGTGTGGTCAAACAGCGTTGCATTGTTGCCCGTAGAAAGTTCAGGCAACAAGGAGGCAATCGACTTGGTCTGCTTGTCCACCGCAGCATGGATCGTCTGATAAAAAGGGTGCTCTGAATCAAACAGGTCAAAGCGGCTGTGCCACTGCACAAAATATCGTTCGATCCGTGCCATGTCAAAACCATCTTTTGTCGCCCATATCGCCTTCCATTCACGGCTGTTGCGCGGCCCGTCATAGACCCGATGCAACAACGCCAGGAGCATGCGCAGCACGGCTGCGATGACAAGCGGCGAATCGTCATGGAGCGCACGCAGATGAGGCGCCTGCGCCAGCAATTCGCGCAAGCTGTACTCATTCAACGTTCCATTCGCATCGACAGCACCGATCCATGGTTCATCAAGCAGGTTGAAGGTGGGTTGTGTCATCGTATTTTGTGTCCTTTCTTTGTGCTTCCGGGTGGCGTGCATGGCAGCAGATCAAAAAAGCAGCTGTTCTTCGCCCAATTTGAGAATCTCCAAACCGAGCCGTTGTGAGAGACGCAGCAGAGAGGTAGTCCCTTCCAGCGGACAGATTCCATTGTAAAAAATTGCGATGCGATGCGTATGCAGCAGCGTATGATCACGCCATCCTGGTGGAACTGCCTGCGCAGCAAAGTAACGCAAGACAGCCGGGTTCGAGACCGTGACAACGCGCTGGGCGAGTTCACGCGTCAGTTCAAGCGTTGGCTTTTGCGTCAGGTCAATCTGGGGCAGACCGCCAGGATCCAGTGCAAAACGGCTGGTCTCACGCTCGCTGTGCAAACAGACCAGGTTGATCGTAGGTCGCATCAGGCGCGTCATGGCTTGCAGAGACGCATGAATCTCCGGACGTTCTTCTTCCAAAAGATCACTTTCCCGCCAAAGCAGGTGTTCGTAGTCTGGAGCAGGAACGAGACGATTCGCTGCCTCAAGACGTGCCTTTTCTTCGTGTTTCGTTCTCTTCTCCAATGCGACCCGCAGCAGCTCTGAGGCGTTGGCTGGCAGGCCGTCTGGCAAGTTCTCTTCGTCCCCATAGACAGCCTCAATCAGGGCTTTCGTCTGAGCTGGCAACCGCAAGAGGCTGCCCACAGTTTGCAGGGTCCACAATGAGCGCAGCAGGATGTACGGCTCATAAATATATGCGTCGTCACCCAACGCAGGCACGCCGTCGGCCGTCACTTCCGGTTTGGGAATCAGCAGCGTTGGCGTCTCCAAACCGGCAGGACGAACTGCCCGCGCATGGCGGTGAAGACGGCCTGCGCGCTGCAAAATCAGGTCAAGAGGCGCCAGATCGCTCATCATAAGGTCGAAGTCAAGGTCAAGGCTTTGCTCAATGACTTGTGTAGCGACAACAATGGATTTGTGCGGCCGCTGCCCTGACTCTTTGCCAAACCGGTCGATCACAGCTTTCTCAATGCGGTCCCGCCAGACGCCAGGCATGCGTGCATGCAAAAGAAGTAAATCTTCGTCAGCAACCAGGTCAGCCTTTCGCAGTGCGCAGTAGACCTCTTGGGCACGCTGTACACGATTACAGATGACGGCAGCGCATCCCCCATTCTGCAGCCGGGCGCGCATTTCTTCGACCAACGTTTCGACCAGAGGTTCAATCCACTCTACGGCGATGCATCGCTCCTCATTTTCAGGCAACGACTTGATGTATAGATGGTTCTGAGAGACGACAGTCACCGACGGGTAGTTGGCTTCATTCAGCTTTTTTATGCCATCATCGCTCCCACGCCAGGCAGCAACCAACTCCTGCCTCGTTCTGGCTGGCAGCGTTGCCGACAGCACAATCGCCGACGCACCCACCGCACGCAACCAAACCAATAGCTGCGTAAACAGCCGATTCATGTAGGTGTCGTAAGCGTGAACTTCATCAAAAATGACGGTCTTTCCACTTAAGCCAAAGAGACGCACAAAAAAATGGCGCGTTTGCAATGTGCTCATGAGCGCCTGATCAACTGTGCCCACAGCAAATGGCGCCAACAGCGTCCGTTTGCGCGGCAGAAACCAACTTTGCGCCTTGACGGTCCCCTGTTCGTCCTCATCTTCTGTGGTCAATTCAGGAATCAATACCTCGGTGCGCCACTGTGCACCGCTGTGCACAAGGTGGTAGTTGATTTGCTGCGCCGGATAACGCTTGCGCAGGTATTTTCCCACCCGTTCATACATCTGGTTGCTGGTAGCCTGGGTTGGCATCGCCACGTAAAGACCACGTTGTCCCCGCAGCACGGCCCAGCGATCAGCCAGATACGACGCCAATTCCGTCTTGCCGGATCCAGTCAGCATCTCCGCAATCACCAGCGTCGGCTCTTCATCACCCGGAAACAAATCAATCACAGTCTGCTGTGCCGGATGCGGCGTGAAACCGTGCAGGTCCTCAAAGGAAAGCAGTTCCTGAGGCGGCTGCCAGTCTAACCAACCAAGTGCTCTCAACGCGCGCAGCGCACGTCGCTCAGAGAGTGAGGCGTATACCTCTGCTGCCACATAAGCTGTGCTAAAGGTGAAATAGTCCTCCATGGAGCCGATCCAGTCAGCCACGGAAGCCAGACCCGAAAGCAGTACCAGCACTGCACCGCATTCGGTCGCATCACGTCCCAAACGGGCCACTTTCGGCGGCGCAAAGAGATCAACCAAGCTGCGGAGCAAGGCACGCTGCGCTGCCTGCCAACTCTGATCGCCAAGCTGCCGTTTGTGCAATCGGCGTGTATCTGCCGTCGGCCACGTTCCATGATGTCCCCCCAGCGCTTGGGCAACCTGGCGAGCCACCTCCAAATCGAGCTCGGTCTCCTCCACCAACATGTCCTGCAGCAGGAGCGCAGAAACCGTTGCATGATAACAAATCGTTTTGCCCATCAGCGGCGGGAAAATAAACCCAGCCTGCTCCAGTTCGGTCTGCGCTGGCCTGTGCTTGCGTTGAAAATTAGGCGAAGCTTTGCCGATGTCATGACACGCCACCCAAAATGCAAAGATGCGGCCCGCAGCCGCAGGTTCAATCTCCAGCGCCGCAGCAATCTGATTGCGAAATGCATCGGTCAACACATTTTTCCACAGCGCCAACGCAACCTGCCCCACATCGATCAAATGACAGAGCAGAGGATGCGTGCTGCCATTGCTGCCTGTCTTGGCCCAAAACCGCATATGCTCGGGTGGCTTTGACGTCACCTGATATAAATCGGCAAGCCGACCTGCCTCGGTAATTTGCCGCTCCCGTAATTCGTCCGGCGCCATCACCTCCACATCCGCCCCCCACCCCCGAATCCACGGCAACATCTCCTGCGGCTCGGCAATCTGCCCCCGCCAGATCAACGAGCCGTCCCCAACGTCCTCGATCCGCTGCCCCCGCTGCCACTGCGTCTCTTTGACCCGCGCAGCCACGCTGGGATGAAAACGCAACACCACCTCCACCGGCTCACTCTCGCTGTACCAGATGCCCCAGGCGTCGCGCAACAGCGCATTTGGGTCAAAATCAGCCGGAATTTCGTAGCGCTCCGGCAAAATCTGCGCCGAACGCAGTCGCTCCACTTTGAATGTCCGGATGGCGTGCGGGGGCTCACGCCATCCGATCACATGGACGGTCTGGCCAACCGCATAGGGTTCGAGAAAGTACGGAGCAAAGATGTACTCGTAGATGCGCCCGCTCTCATGCCGGTGCGTCACTTTGACCTTGCGCCCAGCCGACCACGCCTCGGTCAACGTCTCCAATACCTGCAGATAGACCGGGTCCCGATAGACCAGCGCATCCTCCATCACATCCGCCGACCGCAGCAGATGCTGGCTCACGTTGTGGTCAAGCCGCTGCAGCGCCCGCGCCAGCTTGCGCAACGCCGAAGCACTGTGCGGATTCAGTTTGTCCGTCCGCGTCGCCAACAGCCGCGTCGCCAGATGCAACGCCATGATCTCATGCAGGTTGAACGCCGCTCGCGTCAGATCCGCCCCACGATCCAGCTTGAGCTTGCCACCGTCTAGCTCGTCTTCGTACACGCCCGACGGCAGCTGATCCTGCCCCAGATATTTGGTGATCGTGCTGCGGTGAATGTCCAGCCGCCGCGCAATTTCCGCACGCGTCAACCCCTCCGGATGTGCCCACAGCAGCCGCTCAATCTGCAGCAGACGCTGCGCTTTGTTCTCTGCACGCTCCATGCTCTCCCCTTCCCTTTTCCGACGGCCAACCCGCCCCCTACCCTCCCGCATCGATCGCGGCCTCCCCACCATCCTAGCACACGGTCGCTGCCAATTCCGCAACAGTCGCCAAAATTCGTGCCCCCTTCCTTATTTTCGTTTCTTAAACGGCCACAACCCTCCCTTTTCATCCTCCGACAACAAAATTCCCGCCTCGTCCAGGCTGGGCAGCCGACGCGTTACCGTCGACGTCGGCACCCCCAGCTGACGGGCCAGCTCGCTCGCCGAGATGCCCGGCTGCTCTTCAATCTTCTCGGCCATCTCCTCAAATTCCGCTTCCTTTTTGTTCCAAAATGGCATCACTCCTCCACGATGAATCAGCACGAATCGACGTGCCTCCATCTTGGAGGATGGCTGTTGCCACTACGGCAACAGCCGTCAACATATTTCGGTGAAAAGCTCTCCCCACCCCTGCACCGCTCACCGCCTCAATCCCCGACGCCCCAAAAGCCCCTTGACAGCCACCAACACCGCAAACGAGACGGCAACCAGCAAAAACGCCAGCGTCACCGCAATGTCCAAATCCCGCTCGAACCCCAGATAGATGGCCAACGACATCGTCTGCGTGCGGCCAGGAAAGTTGCCGGCAAAGATGATCGTGGCACCAAATTCTCCCAGCGAACGCGCCCAGGCCATGACCGCCCCCGCCAACAGCGCCGGCCAGGCCAGCGCCACCGTCACATGCCGAAAGACCTCCCAGTCGCTGGCACCCTCCAAAGAGGCAGCCTGCTCCAGGTCCGGGTCGATCTCGGCAAAGCCAGCCACCGCCGCCATGATGTAAAAAGGCGCCGCCACAAACATCTGGGCCAACACCACCGCCACCGGCGTAAAGACAATCTGCACCCCCGCCCCCTCCAAGAGAGGACCCAACAAACCACGCCGACCAAAGACCAACAGCAACGCCACCCCCGCCACCGCCGGCGGCAGCACCATCGGCAGCTCCACCAACGTTTCAACAAAAACCTGAAGACGGCCGGCTCGCCTGGCCAGCAGATAGGAGAGCGGCGTCCCCAACAGGACGACCAGCAAGGCCGCCGTCGAGCCAGTGCCCAGGCTGAGCGCCAACGCCTGCAATACCATCGGGCTGGCCAGATGGGCCCACAACCCAGCATAGTCCAGGTTCAACCCCAATGCCAGCAGCGGCAACACCAACAACCCCAACAGCGGCATCCCCGCCAACAGCCCCCCCCATCCACGCCCTCTCCGCAACCGCACACCCACCCCCTACTCCGCCAGACGCACAGGCAGCAACCCCGCATCCGCCAGGATCGCCTGCCCCTCTGGACCCAGAACAAAGGCCACAAAACGGGCGGCCAGGTCGGGCTGCAGACTGTCCCCCACCGGCGCAATCGGGTAGGACGCAACCACATTCAACGAATCCGGGATCGCCAACAGCCGCACCGAGTCGCGCACTGCCCCAACGATGTCTGACACATAGACAATGCCAGCATCCGCCTCCCCCAGCTGCACCTTGGCCAGCACCGCCCGCACGTTGTCCTCGTACGATACAACGTTCGCCAACACAGTGGGGCTGTAAACCGCCGTGTATTCGGGCGACGCACTCGCCTTGGCCAGAAAGTCCAGGCTGTACTGACCCGCCGGCACCGCCGCATCCGCCAAAAGCAGCTTGAGCCCGGGCAACGCCAAGTCCTGCAGCGAGTCGATCCCCGCCGGGTTGTCCGCCGGCAGCACCACCACCAGCCGATTGTTGGCAAAAAACTGCACTTCATCAGCGGCGATCCGCCCCCCATCCACCACAGCCTGCATCTGCAGCGGGTTGGCAGAGGCAAATACATCCGCCGGCGCCCCACTGTTCAGCTGCTGGGCCAGCTGCTGAGAACCCGCAACACTCAACGTCACCCGAACCCCCGGCTCGCCCACCGCAAAAGCAGCCCCCATCCCCTCAAACGCATCCGCCAATGAGGCAGCCGCAAAGACCACCAACTCACGATCCGGGGTGGCTGTTGGCTGGGCTGCCGACAGATTGCAGCCCACCAACAGCCCAGCCAGCAGCCACCCCACCCCCCCACCACAGAGCCACTTCATCCTCCTCCCCCCTCTTCTGCCGCAGCAGCCGAGGCAAACCGCACCTCACAGCGGCGCAGCCAGGCCAGCGCCGCCTCCATCTGCCCCACCCGATAGTCGCCAACCAACCTCACCACCGTGCCAGCCTCCACAGCCTCCCCCACAGCAAGCCGCTGCAGCTGCGCCTCGCTGGCTTCAATCTGCCGACGAATCAGCTCGACCGCAGCCCCCTCCCCCACGGCAAAATAGAGCTTTGTCAACAGCTCCAACCGAAAATCTCGCCCATGTTGAACCGGGGTCCGCAGCCACTGCGCAAACCGCTCCCCCCCCTGGACGGTCAGATGAAAAAGCTTGCGCGGAGGACGGGCTCCCTGTGGCTCCAACACGCTCGCCACCAACCCCTCTTCCTCCAGACGGCCCAACACCGCATAGAGCATGCTCTGCTTGATCTTCCAGACCAGACCCTTCACCTGGGCAGCCTGAATCTGCTGTATCAGTTCGTAGCCGTGCAGCGGCTTCTCACGCAGCAGGCCAAGCAGCGCATGCTCTGCCGCCAAAGGACGTTTTTGTGCGTTCATCGTTTGCTCCTCAGGTCAATTTGAAAGTTGAATATCAAAAAAAATTATATTCATCTCCGTTGTTTTGACAACTCCCTGCGCCCGACCCGCTTCTCGACAGCTGCCCCCTTCAGCGCTTCCCCCATCTCACACGCCCTCTGATGCAAGCTCCTGAACTGTCCAATTTTGCCGTGCGCAGCGATTCATTGGATATAATGGTATGCAGTGTTCCCAAAAAAACATTGCATATTCTGCCGAACCAACCGACACACCCAAGGGATCTTCATTATGCATCTGCGTCACCGCCCTCTCCCTGACCGCCAGCCAGCCAGGCTGGGAAAGACAGCCCTTCTTGCCGCCGCCCTGATTTCACTGCTTCTGCTCGTCTACCTCTCTTCACAGGCCGCAGCCCAGCCCCCCCACCGCCCCCCTACCCCCCTGATCGTGGGAGGCGAAGACGCAGCCCGTGACGAACTCCCCTGGCAGATCATGGTGCTGCCCGGCAATTCCCTCTGCGGCGGCACCCTGATCGATCCCGAATGGGTCCTGACCGCAGCCCACTGCATGTACGATGAAAACAACCAGCTGCTCCCAGCCTCGGCGGTCACTGTGATCGCAGGCGAGTACACGATGCAAGTCGCAGACGGCACCGAACAGAACAGGTCGGTCAGCACGCTGCAAGTCCACCCCAACTACGACTCGGCGACCTCCGACAACGATATCGCCCTGCTGCAGCTCTCTTCTCCAGTCGTGCTCGGCAGCGCAGTCAGCACCCTCCCGCTGGTCGCCAGCCCAGCCAACGACGATCTGGTTGCAGCCGGGGTGACGGCGCTGGTCTCTGGGTGGGGCACCACAACCGATGGCGGAGAGAGCGCAGCTGTCTTGCAAAAGGTACAGATCCCTCTCGTCGACAACAGCACCTGCAACACAGCCTACAACGGCGGAATCACCGAGAACATGCTGTGTGCTGGCCTTGAAGAAGGGGGCAAAGACTCCTGCCAGGGAGACAGCGGCGGGCCGCTGGTCGTCCCCGACGGCAACAGCTGGCGCCTGGCCGGCGTGGTCAGTTTTGGATCCGGGTGCGCCCAACCAGGCTTTTATGGAGTCTATGCTCGCGTCTCCCGCTATCTCGACTGGATCCAAACAGCCCTGGGCGACACCTCCCCGCCCCCCACACCCGAGGTGCCGATGACGTCGGAGATGTTCCTGCCGCTCACCGTGAGCCAGTAACAGGACAGATACCTTGCAGCGGGCCGTCTCTGGGTGCCCCCGTTGGGGCAAAGCACTTTAGACAGAGCCCAGCCCGCTGCAAGCCGCAGAGGTCCCCCCCCCAAAACAGCAGAGGCCGTTCGGATACGACGGCGTCGCCTGAATACGCTATCTCCTTGTTTCAGCAGATAAGCCAACAACACCCTGTCTGTGTTCTTCTAGGAGAGTCAATCCAATGTCCCCATCCACACCGCTCACCCATTCATCCATCTCCCGACGAACCTTCATGGAGCTCTCCGGCGCTGCCTGGATCGGCAGCATGCTGGGCGCTGGACAGCTCCCCCGGCCAGCACCCAGCCCCACACGCCCCCAGGACACGCCCCGCCCCAATTTTCTGATCATCGTCACCGACCAGGAACGTGCCCCATGCCACTGGCCAGCCGGCTGGGCCGAAGCCAATCTGCCCCACCGAACACGGCTGGCCGCCAACGGGCTGACCTTTCGCCGTGCCTACTGCAACAGCACCATGTGCTCCCCAAGCCGAGCCACTTTCTTCACAGGGATGTATTCGGCACACCATGGAGTCACCCACACCTTGACCTACGGCGGGTCCCAATCCCCCAGCGAGACCCCACTCCTGCCCGGCACACAAACGTGGGGCCAGATGCTGGCCGACGCCGGGTACCAGGTCGTGCTCAAAGGCAAATGGCACATCAGCAAAGGGGCAGACGGCGGCGTGCCCACCGCAGCCGACGTCGCCAGCTTCGGCTTCCAACAGTGGGAACCAACCACCGCCGGCGAAGGACAGAACATCAACGACTACGGCGGCGGCTGCGCTGACTGGGATACCCGGATCACCCAACAGGCCGTCTCCTTTTTGCAGAGCCAGACCGCCGAGACAACCGCCAACCAGCCGTTCGCCCTGGTCGTCGGGCTGGTCAACCCCCACGATGTGATCGGCTACCCCAATGACTGGGATTCCACCACCGAACCCGGCTGCAGCAACTACGCCGCCATCGATCTCGACCAGGGCATCGGCCTCCCTCCTTCCAACAGCGCCGACACTCTCGACAACAAACCCACCTGCCACGCCGAATCACGGAACCTGTACGCCGTCGGGCTGGGAACCCTGCTCTCACAGCAGGATCGCCTGAACTATGTCAATTTTTATGCTGCACTGCACAAACTCGTCGATGTCCACATCGGCACTTTGTTGGATGCCCTGGACGAAAGCGTGCGCGACCAGACAATCGTGATCCTGACCGCCGATCATGGCGAAGCAGGGCTGTCGCACAACGGGCTCCGCCAAAAAATGTTCAATGCCTACGAAGAGGTGATCCACATCCCACTGGTCATCTCCAACCCCGTACGTTTTCCGACCCCCCAAACGACCGACGCCTACGCTGCACTGGTAGATCTGATGCCCACGCTGGCCAGTCTGGCCAGCGTGCCCTCCCCCGAACGCTGGAAGATGCAAGGCGTGGATCTCTCCCCCATTCTGGCCAACCCGGCGACGTCTGTCCAGGATGCCATCCTCTTTGTCTACGACGACGAAGATGCCGGGCTGGCCGACGGCATGCTGACTGTCAACGGCCAGCCGATCGTCCGCCAGCCCAACCATATCCGCGCCCTCCGGCTGCGCGACCCCGACGGAGAGTGGCTCTATGCTCGCTATTTTGACCCCGACGCAGTCGAGGCAGAGCAGTTGGAAATGTACCATCTGACCGATGGCAACGGGCAGGAGGTCGATCTCGACGAGATCGACAACCTCGCCGCCCCCTCCAGCCCTCATTACGAGGAACCCTTTTATGTGGCCAAACGCGCTGCGCTGGCCCAGCGGCTGGCCGCGCTGGAAGAGGAACATCTCACCCCCCACACTCAATTTCTGCCATGGATCGGAACTGCCACAGACGGTCTGCAGGGATAAGTCGCCCACAGAGCGCAACACACCTGTCTTTTGTTTTATCTGTCCAAAGGAGTACACCGTGCGCACACTGATCATTGGAATTTTTTGTGCTGTCGGTCTGGTTGTGGGCAGCAGAACACCCGTTGTGGCAGCACCGACGGCAGGCTGTCAAGTCGCTGTCGCTCTGGGCACCAACCTGATCGCCAACGGGGACGCCGAACAGCAGAGCGGCGCCACCACCCTGACCGATGTGGTGCCTCCCTCCTGTTGGGAGTCTGCGGGCAACCTGACCGCCCTGGCCTATACGGCGCCAGACAACGCGCTCCCCTTTCCCGCCAGCGGCAGCGGCGGAGGCTCCACCTACTTTGCCGGTGGGCCCGCCCCCATCGGACAGTCCACCGCCCTTCTTACCCAGACTGTCGACCTCCGCCCCCTGCAGGCTGCTCTCGAGCAGGGCAACATCCGAGCCAGCCTGGGTGGCTGGCTCGGTGGCTACGACACCCAGCTCGATCAGATACACCTGCAGGTCACGTTTTTGGGCAACGACAACACACCGCTCGACCACCTGACCCTGGGGCCGGTCACAGCCGTAGAACGCGGCGGGACAACCCAGCTGTTTGCACGCGGCACCACCGGCGCCGTTCCCCCGCTGGCCCACTATGCACAGATTGTGCTCGCCGCCAACAAGCTCTCCCCCATCGGCACCTACAACGACGGCTATGCCGACGACCTGTGGCTTGTGCTCTATGATGGCACGCCAACGTGCACGGCAACGGTCGCCGCCAACCGCAACCTGATTGTTGCCGGCGACGCTGAACGGCCGGGCACGGCAACCAACCCGGCGTACGCAGTGCCTCCCCCCTGCTGGAACAGCTCGGGCACGATCACCGTCGCCCGCTACGGAGTCACCCTGCTCAACGACCCGGGCCTTCCCCACGGAGAGAACGACCTGCAGTTTCTGGCCGGCGGCCCCCAGACGCTGACAGTCGGCGTCGCCGTCACCGCAGCCCAGACCATCCCACTCTCCTCGCTCGCCACCTCGATCGACAGCACCACCGGCATGACCGCTCGGCTGTCCGGCAACCTGAGCAGCGACCAGATCGACCAGATCCAGGTCGCTGTGCAGTTCCTGGACGCTGCCGGCCACCCGACCGGCTCCCCCCTGACCATCGAGTCCAATCAGCCCGGCGATCTGAACGGCACCTGGTACGCCCGCAGCGCACAGGCCGATGTGCCCGCCGACGCCCACAGCGCACGCGTCACCCTCAGCGCCAGCCGCCCCACGCCAGACAACAGCTACGCCCCCCAGTACATCAACGCCTACGCCGATCTGCTCAGCCTGGTGTTGACCGCAGGCACCAGCGCCGCCGGCCAGCTCGATCCCAGCTTCGGCACGGACGGCCTGGTCTCTGTACCGTTTGGCGACCCCAATGCCTTTGCCTACGGCGTCGCCTTGCAGCCCGATGGAAAGATTCTGGTTGCCGGCTACACCGGCACCGGCGCGCCGCAGCACGGCGAAGACCTGTACGACCTGATCGGCCCCGGAGATGGCCTCGCCGAAACCAGCTTTGCCCTGGCCCGCCTGAACCCTGACGGCAGCCTGGACACCTCCTTTGGCAGCGGCGGCAAGGTGGTCACCCCCTTCCCTGCGCAGCAGGGTGGCAAGGTCGCCGCCTTGGCCGCCGACGTGGCCGTCCAATCCGACGGCCACATCTTGCTCTCCGGCTACGTGTTCGAAGAAAACCTGGGCAGCCGCGTGGCGCTGGCCCGCTACCAGAGCAACGGCACGCTGGACACCTCCTTCGGCGAGCAAGGGCGGCTCGTTCATCAGTACGTTGATAGCTGCCCAGCCGACTCGCGCAGCTACCAGCTGACACAGCTCCCCACAGGAGACTACGGACTGGCAGGCCGCGGGGTGCCCGGCGGCCTCTATTTTGCAGCAGTTATGCGCTTCTTCGCCAGTGGATCCAGCGACAGCAGCTTCGGCCAGAACGCAGATGGCATCCAAATGAACCAGACTGTCGTCGGCAAAGACAGCCAACACTATACGGTTCGCTATCAAGAACCCAACAAGACGTGGTGGGCCGCCGGGTATACCGGACAGGGCAACCAGGAAACCCTTGGGCTGGTGCGCCGCTATCTGGACGACGGCACCCCCGACAGCACCTTCAACGGCACCGGCGGCCTCTGGATTGACCGCCCTGCACGCGACGGCGAAGCTTTCCGCAAAGACCGCACCTACGCGCTGCTGACCACCACCACGGGCGGCTTTGTCGTCGGCGGCAACGCCGGCAGCCAGCTGATGCTGGCACGCTACCACCCCAATCTGACACCAGATCTCTCCTTTGCTGGCACAGGCTTTTATCTGGCCAGCGTCACCCCCCCCATCGACGCCGTCCAACATATGAAGCCAACCGTCCGACAGCTGCACACCTACCAGGACGGTCGGCTGCTGGCCACCCTGGGCTCCTCCCCCCAGTACGTCACGCCAGAGACCCAGACCCTGTTTGCCCTGACCCGGCTGCTGCCAGATGGCACCCTCGACCTGAGCTTCGGCCAGAACGGCTACGGCTACGCCAATTTCGGACCCTATGCCGAGATTGCCCTGGACAGCGTCCCCCAAAATGACCACAAGGTGGTCGTCGCCGGCGGACGCACGACCGGAGAGCTCCCCAACGGCGTGGAGCCGCTGCCGCTGACCCAGTTTGCCGTCGCCCGTTTTCTCAACAACGCCCCGTTCAGCACAGCTGTGGAAACACCGGTGCTCGACCAGGCACTCTATCTGCCCCTCGTCGAACATGGAGAGTAAAGCCCTCCTGCCACAACAGCCTCCCCCAAAGCTATGATTTTCAGATGAAGTATTGCTGGGTGACCCTTTCAGGCGATTGCACTTTGGCACACAACATGCTACGATTCCCTTTAAAAGACTGTCCCGGCCAGGCTTCTTGCCAGGCCCTACCCACACCGCTCACCGGAGAACGCCGTCTATGACTGACCAAAGTGTCGTCGCCCGCCGCCGCGAACAACGGCGTGAACGCCAGGCTGCAGCCGCTACCCAGTCCATCACTCAGCCCATCAACCGCCTGCCTGTCTATGAACTGGTCGACGAGGCGGCGCTGCACCAGATCCACAACGCCTCCCTGACAATCCTCGAAGAAATCGGCATCGATTTTTACGACGAAGAGGCGCTGGCCATCCTGGCCGCCCACGGCGCCGTGGTCAAAGAGTCGACCGTCTTCTTCGACCGCAAGTTGATCGAGCGCACTGTGCGCAGCGCGCCAGCCCAGTTCACCCAGCTGGCCCGCAACCCCGAACGGTCTGTCCAGATCGGCGGCAACCACGTCACCTTCGCCCCCGTCTACGGCCCCCCCTACGTCTACGACCTCGCCCGCGGACGCCGTGAGGCCACCCTCACCGATTTCGAGAACTTCGTCAAGCTGACCTACCTCAGCCCCTATCTCCACCACTCCGGCGGCACAGTCGTCGAACCGACAGACCTGCCCACCCATACCCGCCATCTCGATATGGTCTACAGCCATCTCCGGTACAGCGACAAACCCTTTATGGGGTCGGTCACCAGCGGACCCAACGCACAAGACAGCGTGCGCATGGCCGAGATCGTCTTCGGCGCCGAGGCGATCCGCCAGCAACCCGCCCTGCTTTCGTTGATCAACATCTCCAGCCCGCGACGGCTGGACGACCGCATGCTCGCAGCCCTCAAGGTCTACGCCAAAGCCCGCCAGGCCATGATCATCACCCCCTTCATTCTCTCCGGGGCCATGGCCCCCGCCGCAGTCGGCGGCACGCTGGCCCAGCTCAACGCCGAGGCACTGGCCGGGATCAGCCTGGCCCAGATGATCGAACCCGGCACACCGGTGATCTACGGCGCATTCCAGACCAACGTGGACTTGCAAAGCGGAGCACCGGTCTTCGGATCCCCCGAAAGCCAGATCGCCCTGATCGTCAGCGCCCAGCTGGCCCGCATGCACGGGCTGCCCTTCCGCTCGGGCGGCATGTTCACCAGCTCCAAAATCGCCGACGCCCAGGGCGCCTACGAGTCAGTCCAGGTGATGCTGCCCGCCATACTGGCGCGCGTCAATTTTGTCCTGCACGCCGCTGGCTGGCTCGAAGGCGGACTCACCGCCGGCTACGAAAAGTTCGTGCTCGACTGCGAGCTGCTCGGGATGTACCACAAATTCCTGCAAGGGCTCGATCTTTCCAGCGAAGGGCTGGCAATGGAAAGCATCCGCAGCGTGCCCCCCGGCGGCCACCACCTGGGCACCGACCACACACTGCGCAATTTTCGCACCGCCTTCTACCGGGCCAGCCTCTTCGACTACAATTCCGCCGAACAGTGGCAGGCCGAAGGCTCCCAAGATGCCCAGCAGCGCGCCCACACCCATTATCAAAAGCTGCTGCAAGAGTATGTGCCTCCCCCGCTCGACCCAGCCGTAGACAGGGCGCTGCGCGAGTTCATGGCGCAGCGCAAAAGCGCAATCCAGCCAGAATTCTGACGGAGCACACGATGGCCGAAAGACGATCGCCGATCTACGAAATTCATGCACGCAGCGCGGTGCGCATGGTCAAAGGAGGGGGAGACTATCTCTTCCCGCTGGCCTATACCTCCCCCGCCGAAGAACACCTCAACGTGCGCACCAACGTCGGCATGCAGGACCTCACCAGCATGGGCGAGGTCGATCTCAAAGGGCCAGGCGCCGAACGGCTGCTCAGCCGGCTGGCCGTCGCCAATCTCTACGACCTGCAGCCCGGCCAGGTGCGCTATACCACCTTCTGCCAGCCCGACGGCCGCATCGTCGACGACGTCACCGTCTATAAATTCGGCGACGAACATTTCATGGTCGTCACCAGCAGCGCCCCACGCAAAAAAACCTTCCGCTGGATCGCCGAACACGCAGCCGGGACAGGCGCCTACGTCAACGATGTCAGCGGCGCCATCGCCCTCATCAGCGTGCAGGGCCCCCGCTCACGCGATTTTCTGGCCAGCACCGTCGCCGAGCCCGCTGCGCTGCTGGCCCTCAAGTTCTTCCGCTTCGCCCCCAACCAGATCGGCGACACCGAACTGCTGGTCTCCCGCTCGGGCTACACCGGCGAGCTGGGCTATGAGCTCTATGTCCCCGCCGAAGAGGCCGCCCTGCTCTGGGAAACCCTGGAACGCCGCGGCAAGGAGTTCGGCCTGCTGCCCTACGGCACCGCCGCCATGCAAAGCCTGCGCATCGAAAAAGCCTTCCCCCTGGCCGGCCCCGACATCGACGGCGAACAGACCCCCTTCGAGGTCGGACTGCAGCGCTGGATCGACTTTTCCAAACGGGAGTTTCTCGGCCGCGATGCCCTGCTCGCCGTCCAAGAGCGGGGACTCAGCCAACGCTGGGTCGGGCTGGAGCTCGCCGGAACCACCCCGGCCAGCCCCAATGCCCCCGTCTACAGCCTCGCCGACCGACAGCCCTACCGCGAGACGCTCCACACCGGCAGCGAGGCCGGTGCCAGCTTCGACGCCGAACAGGCCAGCAGACGGCCGGTCGGCCGCGTGACCTCCAGCGCCAAAGGACACAGCGTCGGCAAACTGCTCGCCCTCGCCTACGTCAACGTCAGCCATTCCTGGCCCGGCGCACAGCTGATGGTGGACGCCAACGGCCGCCCCACCCCGGCAACCGTCGTCCCCACCCCCTTCTTTGACCCGGCCGGCAACCGCCTGCGCGGCACCGTCGTGCGCACCCTGGCCGAAACCGGCAGCCCAACCTCCCCCCCTCAAAGGTAACCCCATGACCCCCTATTCACGCCACTACAACACCATCGTGGTCGGGGTCGGCGGCATGGGCAGCGCCACCTGCTACGAACTCGCCAAACGCGGCCAGTCGGTCCTCGGCATCGAACAGTTCGATATCCCCCACGACCAGGGCTCCTCACACGGCTACACACGCATCATCCGCCTCGCCTACTACGAACACCCCTCCTATGTCCTGCTGCTGCGCCGCGCCTACGAGCTGTGGGAAGAGATCGAACGCGCCAGCGGCGAACACCTGCTCTACAAAATCGGCTCGATCGACGCCGGCCCCGCCGACTCCTGGGTCTTCAAAGGCTCGTTTCGCTCGGTGGTCCAGATGGGCATCGACCACGAGGTGCTCACCGGCCTCGAACTGAACAGACGCTTCCCCGGCTACCGCCTGCCCCAGGACATTCTGGCCCTCTACCAAAAAGAGGGTGGGTTTCTTACCCCAGAACGCTGCATTGTAAGTTATGTCAATTCAGCGGTCGCCCGCGGCGCCGAAATCCACGGGCGCGAGACCCTGCTGGGCTGGGAGCCGCGCGGGGACGGGGTGCGTGTGGTCACCGATCGCACCACCTACACCGCAGACGCGCTGGTCTTCACCGCTGGCTCCTGGAACAGCCAGCTGATGCCCTGGCTGCACGGGCTGGCCACCCCCGAACTGCAGGTGCTGATCTGGATGCAGCCCGAGCGGCCCGAGTATTTTCAGCCGGAGAGTTTTCCGGTCTTCAACTGTCTGGTCGACGAAGGGCGCTTTTACGGCTTTCCCGTCTTTGGGGTGCCCGGCTTCAAATTTGGCAAGTACCACCATTTGGAAGAACAGGGGCGGCCCGACCAGATCCGGCGGGGGCCCAGTCGGGCAGATGAGGAGCTGCTGCGCGAGTTTGCGGCGCGCTATTTTCCACGGGCCACCGGCCCGACCCTGACGCTCAAGGAATGCATGTTCACCAATGCGCCCGACGGCCACTTCATCGTCGACCTGCACCCAGAGTTCCCACAGGTCAGCTTTGCCTCGGCCTGCTCCGGCCACGGCTACAAATTTGCCAGCGTGATCGGCGAAATTCTGGCCGACCTGGCCGAACGCCAGCAGTCTCGCCACGACATCAGCCTCTTTGCGCGCTCACGTTTCGGCGGTCCGCCCAGCAAAATTCACCGGGACAAGATCGCGCTGATCGAACAGGGGCTGCCCGGCGGGGAAGGACACCCCGGCTATCGGGGGGGCCCCCCCCGGCCTTCTGGCAGCGCTGCCCTGCCCACACTCACCCCCTTCTGGTAGCGCCCCAGAAAGACTGCGGCGCTGCCAGAAGGAGCCCTCCCCCTCTAAATCCCGGCTTCGATCACCAGTTCGTCGGTGATCTGTCCGCTGGGCATCTCTTTTTCGTGCTTGAGCGCGTCGATCATTTTGTTGAGCGCCTGCATGTAGGCTTTGGCGCTGGCCACAAGAATATCGGTCTCGACCCCGCGTCCGCTGAACAGCCGCCGCCGTTGGCGCCCCTGCGCAGTCTCGCTGTAGCCGCGGCTGTCAGGCACCTCGATCCGAATCGTAACATCGCCGTTGGCGTCCATTCCTTCGGTGATCGCCTGGACCAAAAACTCGACCAGGTTGTTGGGCACCTGCACCACTTCGTTGATCGCCCGATAGACGGCGTCGACCGGGCCTGTCCCGATGGCAGCCCCCAGCTTGACCTCCCCGCTGGCGCTCTTTTTGAGTTTCACGACCGCAGTCGGGGTCATGGCTGTCCCCGAGTGCACCTGCACATCGAGCAGCTCCCAGGCTTCGACCGGCTGATAGAGCTCGTCCCCCACCAAGGCCTCCAGGTCGACCTCGGTCACGGTCTTTTTTTTGTCGGCCAGCTCCTTGAAGCGGCCAAAGATCTCCTTGAGTTCGTCCTGGCTGAGGTGGTAGCCCATGCTCTCCAGCTTGCGCGCCAGCGCATGTTTGCCCGAGTGCTTGCCCAACACCAGCTTGCTGGTGTTCAGACCGATGGTGGAGGCGTCCATGATCTCGTAGGTCCGCTTGTGCTTGAGCATGCCATCCTGGTGGATGCCAGCCTCGTGCGCAAAGGCATTGGCGCCGACGATCGCCTTGTTGGGCTGGATCACCATGCCAGTATAGCGGCTGACCATGTCGCTGGTCCGGTGGATCTCCTGGGTGAGGATGTTGGAGTCCAGGTGGTAGGTCTGCGGCCGCACATGCAGCGCCATCACGGTCTCTTCCAGGCTGGTGTTGCCGGCCCGCTCGCCGATCCCGTTGATCGTCACTTCGATCTGGCGGGCACCGTTCTGGACCCCGGCAAGCGTATTGGCGGTCGCCAGCCCCAGATCGTTGTGGCAGTGGCAGGAGAAGATGACCTCCTGCCCGCCCGGCGTATTTTCGCGCAGATAGCGGATCAGGGCACCATATTCTTCTGGGGTCGTGTAGCCGACGGTGTCCGGGATGTTGAGGGTGGTGGCGCCGGCCCGGATGGCGACGGCGAGCACCTGGATCAAGAAAGCCGGGTCGCTGCGCCCGCCATCCTCAGGGCTGAATTCGATGTCGGTGCAGAGGCTGCGCGCATAGTGCACCATGTCGCCGACAGTCTCCAGCACCTCGTCGCGCGTCATGCGCAGCTTGTGCTGCATGTGGATGTCGCTGGTCGCCAGGAAGGTGTGGATGCGCGGGCGCACGGCCCCCTGGACCGCTTCCCACGCCTTGTCGATGTCGTTCTTGTTGGCACGGGCCAACCCGGCGATCGCCGGCGGTGCACCCCACGCGCCGCTTTTGTCGCGCCGCGGGCGCCGCCCAACCGTGTCGGCGATCCGCCTGACCGCCTCCAGGTCTCCTGGACTCGCAGCCGGAAACCCCGCCTCCATGATATCGACGCCGAGCCGGGCCAGCTGGCCGGCGATCTCCAACTTTTCCTGGGTGTTGAGCGTGGCACCAGGGCTCTGTTCGCCGTCCCGCAGCGTGGTGTCAAAGATCAGCACAGTGCTGCCGTGGGCGATGGCGCGCGCGTGGGCCGCCGGGTCGTGAATACGGAACACTTCCACGTCTACCGCAGGAATTTCGTCGCTGCCCCCCTGCTCTTCTGCTTCAACAACGGGCGCGTTGCTCATGGATTCCCCCTTCCCAACTGCCGACACCCTTAGTTCACTTCCTTGGCATTCAAGAACGTCATCATCCGCCGCAGCTGCTTGCCAACGACCTCGATCGGCTGGCCCTGCTCGCGGCTGCGGGTGGCATAAAATCGTTTGCCGCCACTGTGGTATTCGTCCATCCACTCCTCGGCAAAGGCACCGCTCTGGATCTCCTGCAGGATCCGGCGCATGGACGCGCGCGTTTCGTCGGTGATCACCCGCGGGCCGCTCTTGTAGTCGCCCCACTCGGCAGTGTCGCTGATGCTGTAGCGCATGTAGCTCAGCCCGCCCTGATACATCAGATCGACGATCAGCTTGAGCTCGTGCATGCACTCGAAGTAGGCGATCTCCGGCTGGTAGCCCGCATCGACCAGCGTCTGGAAGCCCGCTTTGACCAGCTCGCTGACGCCGCCACACAACACCGCCTGCTCGCCGAAGAGGTCGGTCTCAGTCTCCTCGGCAAAGGTGGTCTCCAGCACGCCTGCACGGGTAGAGCCGATGCCCTTGGCATAGGCCAGGGCATTCTGCAGCGCCTTGCCGCTGGCATCCTGGTGCACCGCCACCAGCGCCGGCACCCCTGACCCCTCCTTGAAGACCTCGCGCACCCGGTGTCCGGGCGCCTTGGGGGCCACCATCGTCACGTCGATCTCCGCCGGCGGCTGGATCATGCCAAACCGGATGTTGAAGCCGTGGGCAAACATCAGGGTGTCCCCTGCCTTCAGATTGGGGGCAATCTCCTGCTCGTAGACCTTGCCCTGGATCGGGTCGGGCAGCGTCACCATGATCATGTCGGCTTCGGCGCAGGCCTCGGCAGCGCTCAGCACGCGCAGCCCGTCGGCTTCCGCCTTGGCCCAGCTCTTGCTGCCCGGATAGAGGCCGATCCGCACGTCCATGCCGCTGTCGCGCAAGTTGAGCGAATGGGCATGCCCCTGGCTGCCATAGCCCAGCACGGCGATCTTTTTGTCGCGGATGTCCTCAAGATTTGCCTGGTTTTCGTAAAAAATTTTTGCCATGATTGCTCTTCCTGCTGTTGAATGGTTTGTGAATTGTCAGCGTTAAAACGTAGCCGCAAAGCGGCAAAGATGCAAAGGGCGCCCGACAGCTTCAGACCGGCCCCCCTTGACCGCTACACTCCCCCGGTCTTGAAGCGCTCGGTCGAGACCGCATCACGGCCATCGGCCTGGGCGCGCCAGACCGCCGTCCCCCGCCGCCGAGAACGCTCAAGACGCCCGCGCGCCATCGCCACTGGCCCGGTGCGCACCATCTCGAGAATGCCAAAGTTGTCCAATAGATCGACCAGCGACGCCACCCGATCTTCCGAACCGACAATCTGGACGATCATCGAGTCAAGCGCCACATCGACAATCTCGCCGCGGTAGATGTTGACGATCTGAACGATCTCCGCCCGCGTGTCGGCGTTGGTCGCGACCCGCACCATCGCCATCTCGCGCGCCACGATCGGCTGTTCCGAGATGTTCTCCACCTGCGTGACGTCGACCAGCTTGCGCAGCTGCTGGATGACCTGGTCGACCATCCGGTCGTTGCCGTCCACCACAAAGGTCATCCGGCTGATCCCGGGCGCTTCGCTGTGGCCAACCTGCAGGCTGTCGATATTAAAATTGCGGCGCCGCATCATCCCCGCCACCCGGCTCAACACACCGGGCTTGTCCCGCATCCAGGCAATCAATGTGTATTTCATCGTCCACCCTCTGTCTTGTTTGTGGTTACCAACTCGGCTGCACACCGCTGTATTCTTGCATGACGGCAGGCTTGGGGCGGCGAATCAACTGGTCGACCGCTGCACCGGGTGCCACCATCGGATAGACGTTCACCTCTTCTTTGACCCGGAAGTCGATCAAGAAAGGGCCTGGGGTCGCGATCGCCTTCTCCAGGGCAGGCCCTACTTCGTCGGGTCGGGTCACTGCCAGCGCCGGAATCTGATAGGCCGCAGCCAGCTGGACGAAATCAGGCGACCAGACCGGCGTGCCTGTGTAGCGTTTGTCGTAAAAAAACTGCTGCCACTGACGCACCATGCCCAGAAAGCCGTTGTTGATGATTGCGACCTTGACCGGCAGGTTGTGCTCCTGTTTGATCACAGCCAGCTCCTGCAGCGTCATCTGAAAGCCGCCGTCGCCGGCCACGGCCCAGACCAGCCGATCGGGGTAGGCCATCTGGGCACCGATGGCAGCCGGCAGGGCAAAGCCCATCGTCCCCAACCCGCCGCTGGTGAGCAGCTGCCCCACATGGTCGTGCGTGAAATACTGGCACTCCCACATCTGGTGCTGGCCGACGTCGGTCACGATGATCGGCGGGCCGCCCGGAGCGTTGTGGGTAGCAAACCAGAGCTGGCGAATCACATAAGGGGGGATCAGCTCGTCGACCTCGTAGTTGAGGATGTCGGTCTGGGCCGTCTCTCCCTTCCACTCCTTGAGCTGCTGCAGCCAGGGCTGGTGGCGACGCTCTTCGATCAGCGGCAGCAGCGCCGGCAACGTCTCCGCCAGGTCGCCGATCACCGGCACATCCGGCACGATATTTTTGCCGACCTCCGCCCGATCCAGCTCGAAGTGGATCACCTTGGCCTGTTTGGCAAACTTGTCCAGCCGGCCGGTGATGCGGTCGTCGAAACGCATCCCAACCGCGATCAACACATCGCAGGACTGCACCGCCTGGTTGGCGTAGGCCTCGCCGTGCATCCCCCCCATCCCCAGGCTCAGCGGATGGCTCTCGGGGATGTTGCCGGTGCCCAGCAGGGTGGTGACCACAGGGATCTCCGCCTTTTCAACCAGTGCCAGCAGTTCGTGCCCCATGCGCGCCAGCTGCACGCCATGGCCGGACAACACCAGCGGCCGCTCGGCCTGGTTGATCAGCACAGCCGCTTTGCGCACGCACTCCAGATCGACGTTCGGCCAGGGCTCGAAGCCAGGCAGTTCAATCTCAAAATCGTAGCGGAACGTCCCTTCGGCGTTCTGCACATCTTTGCAGATGTCCACCAAGACCACCCCAGGGCGGCCTTCACGGGCAATATAAAACGCCTCCTTCAAAATCAAGGGGAGTTCGTTGACATCGGTGACCAGATAGTTGTGTTTGCAGACTGGCGCGCTGACCCCGACGACATCCGACTCCTGGAAGGCGTCGGTGCCCAACAGCTTGGTGGGCACCTGGCCGGTGATGGCCACCACCGGCACGCTGTCCATCTGGGCGGTTGCCAGGCCCGTCACCAGATTGGTGGCACCCGGCCCGCTGGTGGCAACACAGACCCCCACTTCCCCAGTCGCGCGCGCCCACCCATCCGCCATGTGGGCAGCACACTGCTCATGGCGCACCAGAACATGGTGGAGTTTCCCTTCCGCCTCGTAGGGAGAAAGGGCATCGTAGGCCGGCAAAATGGCGCCGCCCGGATGTCCGTACACCACACGGACCCCTTCACGCACCATCGCCTCCCAAATCATCTGCGCCCCCTTCATCCGCACAGGAATTTCTGGGGCCGCCTTCGCTGCTTTTCCGTTCCTTTTGGACATATTTGAGATCTCCTTCGTTGGCCGGTTCGGCACTCCACGACGACAGTGATGCCCATCTGATAACAAAAAAGACCCTTCCCGGTTGGGAAGGGTCTTCGGTGACCTTGGAAAGCGCTGCTGGCGCCTCAACCTTCTCCAACCGCAACAGACTTCCGGTCTACTACGACCCGAAGTAGGCTGCGAAGGCTGAGCAATTCAATCAAATACAGGCGCTGGCTCGGTCGATTCATAACGACGCTTCTCTGGATTGTGCGACTTGCCCTGAACATTTTGGGCAGGTTGTTCAGTTGCCCCCCAGTATACCCGCAACTTTTCGCTCTGTCAACTGCCCCGCCAGGCCAAACAGCACTTCCACAGATCTGCGACCGCACCGCTCCCCAGATGCTGGCCATGGCCGTAGGGGCCGGTCAATTCTCTTGGCCGCTGGCAGCCAATGTCGATCGGTGCAGACCGCAATGGCGGGTTCGTTGTGATGTGCGGGTACAATTTCTGCCAGACGCCGAGACTTCGGCCACCCAACTGCCCCTCCCCACGCCTTCTGCCGTAGGAAGTTTTCTGGAGGATTTGATGGCGCCAGCATCTTTCACTGTGCCCGACCAGGCAGCTCTCCACGCTGACGGGACGGCCACAGCTCTGCTCACCAGTGCACAGGCCACCACCGGCGGCCTGCTCTTCTCGCTTACCCTGCCGGCCAGCCTGCCCGCCTCTCCGCTGGCCGGGCGCTATTTTCTGGTGCGCTGCTGTGAGGCGACAGCCTGGGCACTGGCCCACGACTGGACCTTTTCCCTGCGTCGGCCGCTCTATGTCGCTGGCTGGCGCTCGGCTGGCGACGACGCACGCTGGTTGTTGGCCAGCCCTGCGCTGGACGACCCTGGCCTTGGCTGGCTGGCGAGCCGCCCGCTTCCAACCGCTGTCCATCTGGTCGGGCCGCTCGGCAACGGCTTCACACTGCCCCCGCGCAGCCGTCACCTGGCCGTGGTGGCTGTGCCGGAACGGGTTGCCCTGCTGCTGCCGCTGATGCATGCCCTGCTTGACCGCGGGGGGCGGGTCGCGATTTCGCTGCTGGCACAGGGCCCGCTGGCCCCTGACCTGCGCGACCTCCTGCCGCTGGCAGTCGAAATCCAGCAGATTCCCTTCGGTCCAAGTTGGCCCGCACAGCTGCGGGAGACGCTGGTCTGGGCTGACACCGTGGCAGCAGCCCTGCCCGCCAGCGAAACCCCCCAGTTGCAGAGAGCGGTAGCCGCAGCGCGCCTGCAGATCGAGCCAGGGCTGGTGCAGCTGCTGGCAGATGTGCCGCTGGCCTGCGGCTATGGGGTCTGCCAGTGCTGCCTGACCCCGCTGGCCAACGGCCGCTGGAGCCGCGCCTGCATCCACGGCCCAGTCTTCGACCTCACCAGCCTGGCCCCCCCAGCGTGACGCCCAAATGAGAAAAACAGACGGCGTTGCGCTCGACCGCAGCCACCAGACAGCGCACCGTCGCCGTTTCTTGCTGTAGGCGTTCAACCCCACCAGCCAGCTCCGCCGACAGGTGTGAAACAACACGGCTCCGGCAGCACCTCGACACAGCCACACAGATGAAAAGGGCCGCCGAGAAACCGAGTTTCTCCCAGAAACTCGGTTTCTGAACGTCTGCTCTCCGCCGACGCGTGGCAAGATCTGGTTCCAAAATCATGCGCCCCGATGGGGCGAAAAGTGAACCCGTCAGCGAAAACCCCTTGTCGCCTGACTGGCAGGTTGTCTGCGCCGACACACACCAGACCACCACTCGAAAAAACGACCAGTAAATGCCATTTACATCATTTACGATGGATTTACGACGGTGTGCTTTACTGCGCAACAGTACGGCCTGTCGCCCAGCACTGACATGCCGCCGGCCACAACCTGATCGGCGTCGGCATCGAGGCTCTGGGTGTAGCCGGCGATCAGGCCGGCACCGAAGCGCTTTGTTCTGAATTCGACCAACTGGGAGCGCCGCGCACCGGCCCTTGTGACATCGGTGCCGTTGAACTTGACTGACAGACAATCCACCCACAACCATCCTTTCAGGAGAAAATTGCGATGCAACACCTCTACAGCCCGCTGATTGCACTGCTGCTCTGGGCAGCCACTCTGCATGTTGCCTACGCTGCACCACCTGCACCGACCGAAAGCAATCCGGTCTACTACCTTAATTTGGAAGCCCGCCGCAGTGAGGCTTCCCATCTGATCCGCGATCTCTCTCCCGACAGAAGCGGCACCGACGTCACCGCCCAGGTCTACGCAGGTACACTGACAACAGTAGCGCTGGGAGTGGGTCTGGCGGCTACCGCCGACGCGCTGCCGGTGAGCTACGGCCAAACCCTGACGGTCGGCGCTGAGGCCCGCTTCTTGTATGTCGCCGCCGACCCTGGCAGCGAAAACAATTTCACCCTGGCCGTCGGCCGGGATGACAACGGCAACAACCAACCTGACCCACAAGAAGAGCTGTGTCGCAGCGCCGACCCCAGCGTAGCTGTTCAGGTCTGTTCCCTGGACAAAAACACGCTTGTCCCCGGCAGCTACTGGCTCTCTGTGGATCAACCCGAAGGAACAGCGACTGCTGTCGACCTGCTGATCAGCGACGGCAGTACTCTGGCTGCGTTTGCCCTGGCTGACGCACCCGCTGCAGTCACTCTGGGTCAGCCCTTCGATGCGCGGCTCTTCTGGCAGGCGCCACCCGTGATTGGCACAACGCGCGCAGGGGTCATCGAGATCGTCGACCAATCTGTGCCCGCACCAGTCATGGCGCCCATCGGCTTCCGCCTGACCCGGCTGCCCGCTGATGTGACCAAATCTGCTCACATTCCAGAAGATGGACTGCTGGCTCCCGGCGAGACAACCACCTACACAATCACAGTGTTGCCAGAACCCGCCGCCATCCTCGAAGGAATCACTGTCTACACCCTGACCGACACCCTGCCCGATGGCGTCACCTACGTTGCTGGCTCTGCAAGCGTGACGCCAACCAGCACAAGCGGAAACACTCTGGTCTGGCAGCTGGACACCCAAGGGGATACGACTACCGTAACCTACCAGACACAGGTGGGGCTGGACACACGCGGCGTGCTCACCAACACTGTGGTCGCCACACTCGATCTTCTCGGGAGCAGCAGCACGACCGCCGCTGCAGCGGTCGAAGTCGCCGATGTGATCTTGGATATCTCCATGTCTGCGCCGACAGCGGTTGCCGTCAACCCCATCACCTACACGTTTACAATCGTCAACGAAGGGGTCAGCACTTCTGATTCCCTGACCGTGCAGACTGTCGTGCCCGTCAATGCCCTGCACCGCGGCGGCGGCACCGTCGATGCAGATGGCATCGTCACCTGGCAGCTGCCGCCTCTGGCCGCCGGTGACACCACCGAAGTGCAGATGGCTGTTGATGTGCTTGTTGGGATGAAGCAGCTTGGCCAGCCAGCACAGGCCGCCGCCGCCTCAGCACCAGACATCGTCGGCGGTGGCCTGGCGGAGCCAGGTGAGTGGCCGTGGCAGGTCGCCCTGCTTTCCAAGGCCAACAATATCCAGTTTTGTGGCGGCTCCCTGATTGCGCCCGATCTGGTGCTTACCGCAGCCCATTGTTTGCAAAGAGGCTCTACAGAGCGCGTTGCGGACCGCATCAGCGTCTGGGTGGGTGCGCACGATCTGACCGAGCTCGAACAGGGACAGATCATCGACATCAGCTATGCCGCCCTACACACGAACTACGATCCCTACACCCTTGACTACGACATCGCCCTGCTGCGCCTGGCAGAGCCGGCGCAGCTCTCGGCCGCTGTGCAGCTGGTGCAGCTGGCGACGCGTGCCGACGAAGAACGCTATCGGCCAGGAACTGTGGCCGCCGTGACCGGCTGGGGCTCTCTTGCCTCGGGGGGTCAATACCCTGACATCCTTCATGAGGTGAGCGTCGGCATCGTCGACCAGAATAGCTGCAACACCGCCTACTCGACCCTGTTTGATATACCTGACTACATCACCGACCGCATGATCTGTGCTGGTTTTCCCGAAGGAGGCAAAGACTCCTGCCAGGGTGACAGCGGCGGCCCGCTGGTCGTGCCCGACGGCATGGGGGGCTGGCTCCAGGTGGGCATCGTCAGTTGGGGATGGGCACCGGAAGACCAACCAAAGTGCGCAGCTGCCGGTTATCCTGGCGTCTACGCCAGTGTGCCCACCCTGCTGAACTGGATCGAAGGACCCGGGCAGTCCACCTATATGGGACCAGAGTACGCCGAGGTCACCGATGGCAGCGGGCGCCCGGGCCGCACCGCCCTCGGCTACGGCGCTCTCGTCAGCACGGTTGTCGGGCAGTGGGAGCGGGTTTTTCTGCCAACTGTCGCGAAGTAAGTGCACAAAAATCAGGCTGGTGTGGAGAGGCTGGCAGCCTCTCCACACCAGCCTGATTTCACCGTTTTGAGTCAATCACAAAACAAGGAGTGATTTCAATGGTACAACCTGTACGAATCCCTACGCTTCTGCTCCTGCTGATTTTGCTCTGCGCAGCGTTGCCTGCCGCCACCCATGCTGCACCGACAACGCAGAGCCTTGTCAGGGTGGAGACCACTGCAACTCTTTTGCGTCTGCGGCAAGGGCCAGGCCAGGATTTTGGCTATACTTTCGAGTTGCCTTATGGCACAGGATGTCAGGTGACCGGGCGTGGTTCCGACAGCCGCGGCGAAACTGACTGGTTTAATGTGTATTGTGACAAACAGGGAGTGGGATGGCTGAAGGAATCTTCAGAAGGTGTTCGACTTCTGCGGTTCACCCAAGGCTCGAGAGATGCCGTACCCTGGATCGGTGGCGTGCAGCCGACTGCACCAGCCCCATGGCGCGCTGAGTTTTTCTCCAATCGTGACCTGCGCACCGATTCTCTCGCTTTTGGCCTGGCCACAAACTGGGAACCCCTCGCCCGTGAACAGCTCAACGTCAACTGGGGATACAATGGGCCTGTCAACCCACTCGGCAATATGCCTTTCCCCGTCGATGATTTTTCAGCCCGGTTCACGCGAACTTTCAGCAATCTTGCACCCGGCAACTATCGGATCAGCGCACGGGTCGACGATGGCGTGAGAATTTTCGTCAACAATCGACTCGAGATCGATGATTGGCGGCTGGGATCGGTTCGCCCGATCGACAAGATACTCCCCCTGGCCGGCGATACCTACGTCGTAGTGGAATACTTCGAGCAGGTTGGAGAGGCAATTTTGGAGTTCAGTCTCACGCCAGTGTCCACAAATTATGTGCCACCCGCTCCCTCGTCACCGCCAGCCTCCAATCTTCCAATTCCGACCGATGGCTGGCGTGTACAGTACTTTAATGGCACTTCGCCGGTGGGAACATCGGCGTATGAAACCACGATTGCCAACGCATGGGATGGCAGTAAGCTGAGTGAGAGCTGGGGACCCGGAGGGCCTCCAGGGGTTGCTTCAGACTATTTTTTCGTAAGGTATGAAGGCAAGTTCTGGTTTGAGGCTGGGGACTATGGTTTCACAACGCAGAGCGACGATGGGGTGAGGGTCTGGGTAAATGATCTCAATCCGATCAACAAGTGGTGGGATGGTTGGAGCACAGAAACGGGAAACATACAACGGATCGGGCCAGGCTACCACACGGTTCGCATCGAATATTATGAGAAGACTGGCGATGCAAGTATCAAGGTTTGGTGGGCACCGCAGGGCCCATTTGGTTGTGCGAGTGCAGGTCAGTGCCCCAAAGGATAATCAGCCGTACTTTTGGAGAGACAACAGATGATCCACAGATCTTTTTTCTACCTGTTCAGCCTGATCGCCGCAGG
Organism: Chloroflexota bacterium; assembly: GCA_018969295.1. Taxonomy (GTDB): domain Bacteria; phylum Chloroflexota; class Anaerolineae; order Caldilineales; family Caldilineaceae; genus Caldilinea. The sequence goes on from JAGWYN010000011.1 coordinate 51,409, forward strand.
GATGCTGCTTGTGGCCTGTGGCGGTGCCGAACCCACGCCGACGGCGACGCCACAGCCAGCACAGCCCACCTTTACCCCGACGACGGCACCGCAAGCGCCGGCAGCGACACTGGCCACACCGGCGGCGGCACAGACTCCCTCTGCGCCCGCAGCGTTCGCCCTGCCCGCCCCGCTCTATTACATCGATCGCGCCTCCGGCCAGATCATGCGCATGGAGCGCGACGCGACCACCGTGACGCAGCTCACCAACGAAGGTGCTTCGATCACAGCCTTCGATGTCGCACCCGTCTCTGGCGACCTGGTCTATGTCACCAATAACAGCCTTGTTCAGACCGACGCACGCGGCGGGAACCGCGTGGTCAAGCTCCAAGGGCCGTCCTTGATCGACGACGGCAGCCCGAATCCCTTCCCCGGCGTCTTTGTCCGCGCTCCTCGCTTCTCCCCCGATGGGCAGTCCATTGTCTTTGGGCTGGGAAATCTCTACCTGATGGCAGCCGGCCCCACCACCGACTACCAGATTCTGATTCCGGCCGCAGTGCAGGAATCGTGGACGCAGGAGTTCTGGCCCGCCAGCTGGTCGCCAGACGGACAGCGGCTGCTGGTCTACGGCTCCGCAGGTGGCCCACCGGTCAGCTTCCTCCACACCCTGGCGGACGGGACAACCCTGCCGCTCCAGTCCCCTATCCTGGAACGTACAGTTTGGGGGGCCGATGGGCGCACACTCTATGCCAGCGGGGCTTCTCTTGGCTTCATCTACGACCTGGAACCCGGTCTGGCGCGCATCGATGCAGCCTCCGGCGCCGTGACCAAGCTGCTGCGCTACGAGTCGACAGCGCCTGGTGCGAGTGGAACGCTGGCCGCCGCTGTGTATGCGGGGGAGGATGGCCGCCTTCAGGCCTACACTGCCGTCTACACAAACCCGGCTTCCCCAGAGAATGCACCGCCGCCCTTTGCGCTGCACACCGTTGACACTGCGACCGGCGCGCTCACCCCACTCGTGGCACCGCCACTTACCACAGAGCAGTTGTCCAGCGTCGCGTGGGCGCCAGGCGGCGCGGGTCTGGTCTACCTGGATCAAATGGAAGCGATCCCTGTCCCCGGCGGCGCATTGCAGGGCGGCCAGTTGTTCTGGGCCGGCGTGGGCGAAAACAGCAGCCGACCGCTGGGCGTCGCCGGCAGTGCACCGCAGTGGCTGCAAGAGACGTACAGCCCCTTTCTGACGCCCATTGTCGTCGGTGCTGCTGCGGTTTCGCCTCCACAGCCGGCAGCGCCACAGCCGGCCGCCCCACAGCCGGCAGCCCCACAGCCGGCAGCCCCACAGCCGGCAGCGCCGGCCAACGTGCCCGACCGCATCGTTGACAACCGCGACCCGGCTGTCGAAAAAAATGGCGACTGGTATACCAACAGCGGTGGTCAGGACTACGGCGGCGACTGCCTGTGGACGCCCCCCAACGGCGGCTATCTGATTGTGCGCCCCAGGCTTCCGGTGGCAGGCTACTATACCCTGGCGGCATGGTCCTGCGGCGATCCCAACGGAGACCACGCCCCCTCTTCAATGGCGCTGCTGGCCAGTGAGGGCGATCTGCTCCAAAATACCCCAGAATGGACCCCTGACTTCCTGGTGGATCCAAATCAGGCGGTCGGGCAGTGGCAGGAGCTGGGCACCTATTTCCTCAAGCCAGATGCCTACCTGGTGGTGCATGCCGGCCAGCACGGCAATGCGATCTTCGATGCCGTGCGCTTCAGCTACCAGCCAGAACAGAGCGGCCCGGTCCCCGTGCCGACGCCAACGCCCCGCGTGAGCAACCAGCCACCGTCGCCGCTCGAACAGCTGGTGTTGGGGGATTTCCGACGGCGACTCAACCGGTTCAACAGCAGCCCACAACTCAACTTCGAATCGACCACCTTCGACGACTGCGCCACCTTTCCGCGTCCAGACTGCGGCGGGCAGCGTGCAGGGAGACGCGTGGTGGTCACGCATCAGGGTCTGCAATTGGTCTATCGCGTCAGCGAGGATCTTCAGCTGATCAACCTGGAACCCAATCCTGCCCTGCGCGAGCTGCAGTGGCTGTACCTGGTCGTCGGTTCAACCCCATCCGATCAACTCCACGCCTACCGCTATGCTGGCGCCGACGGCAGCTGGCGGCTCTTCAGCGTGGACGCGTCCAGCCCCCGCGGGGGGGCCCCGGCTGGGCCCGCAGATGGCGCACGGCTCGAACAGCTGGCAGATCGATACGGTATTGTCCAAACGCCAGAGTTCAAGCTTTTCGGACGGGGACAAGAGATGCTGGTGAGCCAGGAAGATCGTGCATGGATTTTGAATTTGTTGACAACAATGCCTGAAGGATGACCCGTTTACCTGACTGTGGAAGCACAGAATGCAGCCTGGCTGCACACGTCGCAGATCAACAAGATCGGGGTAGGCGATATCCGGCAGGAACTCTATCTGCCTGTAATCAACCGGTAAGTCCAGTTTGCCTGGTTGGCTGGTGTGCCGCTGTGACCGCACGTGCACAATTGCATGCTGTATGCAACAGGGGTCCCTCGCATCAGACGGCCTATACGGTTCATCTCCATCGGTCTGGTCTACTGCGTTCTCTATTTCTTCAATTCAAAAAGCTTGACCAAAAAGTCGCGCACAGCAGCAACAGATGGTATTATCATGCTTTCTCCTTCTAGCCAACGGTTATCTTGAATCGAAACTTGAATTGCCTTCCCTGGTTTCAGGATGCTTGCTATAGTGCTGACATGCGCCTTTTTCTGACCGGCAGGTTTGTTATACTCTTGTAAATCTCCTGGCGTGAATTGGCTTGGCTCGATCTCCTGAAGGTAGTTGCGAGCCGCATCAAAAACAGATGTATAGTTGACCTGAGCACACTGAAGAAGTATATCCTCCAACGTTCCGGAAGCTTGGTTGTCAGGTAAAACATAGATCCCAAAGGACGGATGTGTGCCTGCAACTTCCCCAGGATTCGCAGGAATCGGTAGGTCAATGTCTTGTTTCTTAAGTTCGACCAACAAACTACTGAAGCGTTGTTGGGGGGGGTGCTCTACGTCCGCATCCAGTATGAAACCATAGCTGGCAATTTGATTGTGATTCAGTACAGCGCAGGTTTCGTCGAGCATCTCGACCAGGCGGGTAATGCCTTGCGCACCATGAATCGCGATGGAGTGTGTCTCGTTTTCAAGAAAGACTGGCACTGGCACGCGCTTGAGCAGATTGTCATTGATGGGGAATATCTTGGGGATAACAGCTTCCCAAAACGGGTCTAAATACCGTTTGTAGGTAATGCGGCGCAGGCCATACTCCCTCAAGAGTCGGGCTGCGAACTCAATGTCATGCGGCCCCTCAACTACCAAATATCCGTATCGTTTCATTGTCTACCTCACATCAAGGCCACGCTCACTGCGCAGGCGAGCCAGCAGTTCACTACTGTAGCGCTTTGTTGGCTCTCCAGGTTGCCCGAGTCGATAGCACACGAGATGATCTGGCGCGTTGTTGTGCACTTCCAGTAAGGCATCGACGGCCTCTAGACTATGTGTAGTGGCGAACAGTTGCACATTGTACCGTTGACAAGCAGCGAACAGCCACTGGTAGACTTTATTCAGGACAGAAATGTGAATTGCCGTCTCGATCTCGTCAATCAGCAAGACACCATCTTTGACTTGGGGCAATGTAAGCGCCATCATGATGACTCGTCGCACACCATCACCAAAAACGCTTAATGGTGTCAAACCAGTCTTTTTGTGATCCACATACAGGCTCGTTCCACTTGTTTCGATGAGTTGAAGCCCAAGAATTCCCGAATCAAATTGACGAATTGGTTCGAGCACCTCTTCAACTTCTCTGTTGAGCGCTGCCCTGCTAAATCGCTCAATCTGAGATCTTTCTGTGCGATGCGAAACCGGTGTAAGCGTCCTGACTGGTAAAGAGAATGAATCTGGTGACTTTGGTCGATAGAAGAATGGGGCTGCTTCCCAAAAGATAAAGTTGGATTCCAGTTGCTTTGTGGGCTCAGTCACAAAAAACAAGTCATCAATTTCAGCATCGATTTTGACCTGCAATTCAGCACCCTGATAGGTTTCGTCAGGTTCTCTGGGCAGAGACCGCCATTGAGTACGGGACAGTGTGGCTTCATCCGGTACGCCGCGGATTTCCTGGTATTGTGCAAAAACGGATTTCACACAAAATGCGCCGTCGGCATGCATCTCAGTCTGTCCGTGATATAACCCACTTGAGGACTGATCAATCGTTTGCGGGAACAGCCAGCGCAAAGAAGACAGGCGTACGATCTGGGTTGTTCCGCCAACTGTCTCGCGCCGTCGGGCAGTGCTCAGCCATTCTATCGGATCAAATGGGCAACAGAAGGTGGCGATAGCCTCCAACACTGACGTCTTCCCAGAATTGTTGGCGCCAACGAACAGATTGACTGGTCCCAGGCGGTTGAGTTCCAAATCTCGCAATCCCCGGAATTGTTTGACTTTTATGTTCTCTAAGTGTTGTGCCATCAGCGACTTTCCTTTGCCCTGGTGAGAATGCCCACAAGATTGTACTACAGCTTTAGGGGATTCTGTTCCATCAGCACAATGTACCGAATCCTGGCTGAGCATGGCGAGGCGAACAAACGCCGGGCGCAGCAGACACATCCCACCAACATGCGGCCCGGGCCGCTGGCGACAGCGCAAAATCAGGTCTGGAGTTGGGACATCACCTGGCTGCGAGGACCGGACAAATGGCAGCACTTCTCTCTGTATGTCACTGAGTTTCCTGACAGCTCTCCACCCGCCATCGCCGCCTTTACCGGGCTGTGACGCGCACTGCGCTCTCCGGCCCGGTCACCACAACCAGCTCCGCAGAGATCGCCAGCCACTGCGCCATCTCCGGCTCCGCCAACAGGTCAAAATAGGCGTCGCTGCCCAGCACCACCGTCGTCACAGCCATCGTCTCCACAAAGCCCGTGTCCACCCAGAGCGCCCCCTCACTGCCCTCCTCGGCCAGATAGCCGCGCAGCACAAAACTCCGGCCAGCCACATACCGCACAGTGGCGGCCGTCCCCACGGCCACCTCGGCCTGCTGCAGCGCCGCCCGAGCCTGGCTGGCAGCCACAGCCGCTTCGCCTGCGGCCGGAGCCGCATACATTTGGTCGGCCTGCGCCAGCGCCTCCGAATGCAGCTGCTCAGACGAAACCCCCAACTCCGCCAATGGAATTTCTTCCCCAGGCCGCAACGGCTCCAACACCAAAGAGGAGGTGTAGGGCGTCACAATCCCATAACGCACCCCCAGCTGCGTGATCTCTTCCACCAGCTCCGGGTCAGGCCCGTTGCGCCGGATCAGAGAAAGCAGCTGCCCTATCTGACGCATGGCCCACAGCCGCGCCACCGCCGGGTTGCCGCCCCCCACCACCAGCGTGCGCTCCGGGTAGACATACAGGCGTGCTTTGCCGTTGACCTCCCCCGCCAACGCCACCTCCCCCGTCCCCCCCGCTGTGTAGCGCCCAACCGCCACCAGCTGACGCCCGGCAAAAAGATCGGGCAACGGGTCGGGCGACAACGCAGTGACCGTGAAAGGCGCCCCAAACGCAAGCTCGATCTCCGCCAGCACCGGCGTGCTCACCTGCGCATAGAAGGCCCCGACCGCCTCGTCGATCGCCGCATCAGGCGCCACATAGTGGCTCCCCCCACGCAGCTCCGCCGCCAAAATGTCGAGCAGATCCGTGTTGACATCGTAGCCCACCCCAAACGTGAAGAGACGAGGCGTCCGCTCGGCCGGCAAATGGCCCAGAGCGTTGCGCACAATCGCGTCGACCTCCGTTTCCCCCTGGGTCGGCTGGCCGTCGGTCACAAACAAAATATAGGCCGGGCGGGCAGACTCCCCCTCCGCCACCTGTGCCAACGCCTCCAACAACGCCCGGTTGATGTCGGTGGAGCCCACTGCACGCAGCCCCTCAAGCCAGCGCACCGCCTCCCGCTGCCCAACACCATCAACCGGCTGAAGCGCCTCCCGCCACAGCGCAACACCGCTGCTGAACGCCACCAGGTTGAAACGATCGCCAGGACGGAGCGACTCAACAATCGACTGGACAGCCGCACGAGCTTGTTCCAGCTTGGCCTTGCGCATCGACCCGGAAACATCCAACACCACCACCAGATCCCGCTCGACAATCTCTTCCCCAGCCAGACCTGGCGCTGCCAGCAGCACAAAGTAGCCCTCTTCGCCGGCAGGTTTGTAGGAAAGCAGGCTCAACCCAACCGCCCGGTCGTCCGTGCCCCAATACAGGTCAAAGTCGTTGGCTGGCAGTTCACCCGCCGTGCTGTAAGTGACGGTCGCATGGTCGTCCGCACTGCGCTCAACGCTGCTCGGAAAATTCGGGGTGTAGAGCGCACGCAACCCTGACGCCGTCTGCAGATCCACCCGGATCGAAATTTCTTGCGCCCCCACCTGGCCCAGATGGCGCAGGCGCAACGGAACATGGAAGTGGAACAGCCCGTCGACCGGCTCAACCCAATAGGTGTAGACAAACGACACCGTGCGCGTCTCACCCGGTGGAATGGGAAAGACGCTGGTCTGAAAAATACCCCGCTCCCAATACTCCAGCAGCGCCGGGTCCCGTTGAGCCCGGACGATCTGTTCGTAGATGCGGCGAGCCTCCTCCCGGTCGAGCACACGCCCTTCCAACACAGCGCCATCCACCGTCATCTCGACGTCGGAGACCGCAGCGTCAGCTGGCAACGGGAAAAGATAGACCCCCTCAGCGACCTGCCCGGAACGGTTGCGCAGCAGCTGGGTGACCTGCACCTCCACCAGCGGCCCGTCCACCACCGCCTCGACGCTGTGACGCTCGACCACAACCTGACGCGCCAGCAGCGGCGCAGGAGGCAATTCTCCCTGCGCAGAAATGCCCTGCGCGCCCCACAGACCCGCCAGAAACACAGCCCCTATCCAAATTTTCTGCCAGAGAAGTCGTCCCCATCGCATAGCCGCCTCCGTCATTGGGTGTGAAGAACGATCACACCCAATGACGGAGGCAAGAGGACAAATGTTCCAAGAAGTAGAACTGCCCTTTCCTGCCCCCTGGGATTGGGGGGTCAGGTCAGTTGTCGATCAACGGCAGATAGGTGCCGATCGTCCGCACCGCTCCGTCTGTCTCCCCGACCGGCGCGCTGAAGTTGGCCAGCAGCATCCCGGTCTGGCCCGGAGACGCAGCCGCACCTTCCTCACTTTCGTTCCAGACAAAGTCGAGCGAACTGGCCGGCGCAATCTCCACAAACCCCACGCCGGCCGCCTGGGAGGCCGCAACCTGCGCAGTCGGGAAGTCCATGGTGAAACGGGACTGGCCCGGGGTGTACTGGAATGCACCCGAACAGACGTTGTCCACCTTGGGCGCACAATCCCACAGACTCCCTGTGAAATAGGCGTCATAGGCAAACACGCTGAAACGGAAGGGCTGCCCCGGCGTCACCCCGATCGAGGCAGCATCCATCGGCAGCACAAAGCTCTGTGTGTTGAACGGCGCATCGATGAAATACATCGGTATCGGCACACGGCCGGTCACCGGGACGCTGAGATCGATCAGGAAGACGATATTGCGCCCGTCGCTGGCGTTGAGCGTCAGGTCGCCGTTGAAGAGCACATAGTCGTCCGCCCCGTCGGCGTTGGAGTCGATGTAGATGTCAAACTCGGTCGGGTACTGGCCGGCCCGGTAAGGGGCATCCCAGATCGACACATAAAACTCCAGGAAGTCGTTGGGGGCGACATCGGTCGAAGAGCGGACACCTACCTCCCGCAGATCGACCGGCGACTGGTTGCAGCCGGGCGCGAGCCCAATCGAGGTGCAGTCGCCGACGAGATAGCCGTAGTCGTTGCCGTCAACGACCATCAGGTCGAAGATGTTCAAGGTCGCCGTGACCGCCGGGGAGCTGTTGGCCATCACCCCGGTGCGCTCCTGCAAGTTCGTCACGGCCACATCCACCCCAGCGACCGCTTTGGGCAGTACATGCCAGGCCACATGGGCCGGCGCCCCTCCCTGCGGGGTCAGCTGCAAATAGCCGTCATACTCCTGGAAGCGCAGCACGTCGCCGTTGGCGCCCAGCGCCCCCATGTTGACAACCCAGGGGTGCAGAGCCCCGAGCCCGAGTTCTGCACTGCCAGCCGGAAAAACCTCAAGCACCACCGGCACATCGACAGCTGCTCCGGCAGCCAGATCCACCGAACCACTCTGCGGGGTCACCAACACACCGCTGTCAAAATCTTCTTCGTAGCGGAAGAACGACTCGATCGAGACACTCTGCGGCCGATCAGAACGGTTGAGGATCGTCAGCGTGCGCGTGTAGGCCTGGTAATCCTCTACAGCAACGTACCCAAACGAGAGGCTCCCCGTCCAGGCCAGCGGGTCTGCATCCCCACCGGTGCTGTCCCAGGCGATCAGAGGGCTCTGGTTGGCAGCAGCCGCATCCACCTGGCCGCCGCCGATGCGGGTGATCGGGGCCAGGTTGGTGCCCGGGTCCCCTTCCCAGATCGTGATGGTGCCGGTGTTCATCAGCAACGCCTTGTACTGCTGGGGCAGCAGCAGGGTGTCTCCGTACAGCTCTTTGAGCAGCGCAGCGACGCCAGAGACCATCGGGGCCGCCCCCGAAGTGCCACCAAACGCACCTGTGCCCGCACCCGACCCGGCAATGGCCGAAACCGAGGCGCCAGGAGCGCCGATGTCCGGCTTGATCCGGTTGTCGTGGTTGCTCGGGCCGCGCGAAGAGCTGCCCACCATCGTGTAGGCCAGGTTGATCGCGTTCGTCGGGTCGACACCGACCACAATCCCCGCTTCAATCCCCCCCTTGAGCAGCGTCGACGTCGCCAGGTCAACCATGAAGGTGGGCATATTGATCGGCCGATCGCCGTTGTCCCCTCCCTCGAAGGGGTCGCCCGGGGCGATCAGACCGATCAAGGAGAGCACAGCGCCCGCTGCCGAGGCGTTCTTGGCTTTCAGAGTGAAAGCGCAGGTCCCGCGGTCGGCCAGCACCACCTTGCCGGCCATGCTGTCGGTATACGCTGCGCAGCCGTCTTTGTTTGAGCCGTCCGGGTTGCCGTAGGCGAGCGGACCCTGGAGCATGGTGGCGCCGGGCGCGGTCGACCAGTTCTGGAAGACCGCGTTGTCGATCGTCTCAGTCACAGTGCCTGTGGCATAAAAGAGCGGGTAGCGCTCCGACGAAGGCACTGCGGTCTGTGCCACGCTGATCGCGCCCTCTGCCATCGAGGGGCTGCCGACAATAAACGGTTTGTTGGCAGAGTTGCCGGCCGAAGCCACAACGATCACCCCCAGCTCCGTCGCCAGGTTGACAAACGCAGTCAGGTCGTCTTCCGGCTGGCCGTAGGGAGACCCCAGCGACAGGTTGATCACGTCGACCGGGTCGGTGGTCTCAGGGTCGCCGTCAAGATCGACAGCTGCATCCATTGCGGCCAGCAGCGACAGACCGTTGCAGGAGCTGCTGAACGACGCGCAGACTTTGAACGCATACAGTTCGCTGTCGGGGGCCACCCCAACCCCCTTGGCCGGGTAAGCACCGTCTGCGTTCGTTCCCGCGGCATAGGCGCGGCCACCGATGATGTCGGCGACGTGGGTGCCATGCCCTTGCACATCGATCGGGTTGGGGTCGGGCAATGGAGTGTCGGAGCCCTCTGGCCAGGCTTCTCCCAAAAAGTCATAGCCGCCCTTGACCCGTGGGGCCTCCGGCCCAAACAGCGCTGGGTTCGCAGGCTGGGCATAGGCACATTCGGGGTCGCTCCATACACCGTGGTCGCACTCCGGGGAAGCGCCATAGTACGCGGCCTCCCAGCCGGCGACGGTCCCTGGTCCGCCAAACGCCAGGTGAGAAAAATCGATCCCGGAGTCGAGCACTGCGACCTTGACCCCCTCGCCGGTGACCCCCAGATCCTGCAGTGTGCTGGCGCCGATGAAGGGCACCGTCTCCGACAGGTCCATTTCATAGTCGTGCACGCGCGAGACACGGCTCACACCGGGCAGGGCGCTAATGCTGCGGGCCGCGCTGGCCGGAATGCGGGCTGCGATGCCGCTGCTCAGCGTTTTGAACTGGAAGAGCACCTGCCCCCCCGACGCCACCACCCCAGCACTGGCCGCAGCCTGGGCCTGGGCCACGGCGGAGGCATGGGCGGCCCGCGCCTCCGCGCTGGCATTGACCTGGGCGGCCACTGCCGGGATGTCAAGGTGCACGACCACGTTGACCCACTCGTCGCCGGCCAGCGCACCCGCCCAGTAGGCCGCTGGCACCTGGGCTCCCCGCGGGGCTGCCCACTGCCGCGCCGGCGGCTGCCCTGCCCGCTGGACAGCCGCTGCTGGCAAGACCTGCTCGTAGGCAGGAGTCGCCGGTTCAGCCCCAGAGACCGGCACATTCCGGTCCGGCGTTACCGGCGGCTGTGCTGGAAGAGCCGACCCTATACGGCCCAGCCCATCTCTTCCACTGGGCAGCGCCGTCTGAGCAAACACCACCGTGCTGTTGGAGGCCAGCACTGCCAACAACACCATGACAGACGTCCAAAACCTTATATGTTTCATAGAAACTTCGTTGTCCTCTCTGTTCTGGTTTGTAGGGCTCGCTATAAATCAAGACACACCTTCAGTATACTCGAAGCACAAGCAAGGATCAATCCCCAAACACCGAACCACCTTTATGGTCCCTCACAGGGGGCAGCACACGCTTCCGGCTGGATCGTCGCTGCTGCACTCATCCCCCAGCGCAGCGCTGCCGGCTTGCTTGGGCAGGTTTGACACGCTGTACTTCATCGTACCTGCTCAGGCAGAGAGGCCTGCTGAAGTACCGTTTGTCCAAATCACACAAAGAGGGGTCAATAAATTTCGAGTGACAGGGACGCCGACGAACGGGTCGTGCCCCGCCAACAGCCTGAGCAGTTACAGAAAACCAATCAATGTAAATTTCTCCCCTACGAGAATTTGACATCCCAAACACCTTGTTGTATCTTATGATATAGCACTGTGTGTTGTGGCTGGCCCCAATCCAGCCTTCGGGGGACAACACACAGTGCATTTTTTTATACCTTTTCTCTGGCTGCCCTCGGCAGCCCCGCCCGACAGGCTCTGGCCCCGCCCGACAGGCTCTGGCCCCGCCCGACAGGCTCTGGCCCCGCCCGACAGGCTCTGGCCCCGCCCGACAGGCTCTGGCCCCGCCCGACCAAACTCAGAAACGACCAAACTCAGGGGCTGACGTACAGATACCAGTCGCGCTGGCGCGGGTAGCAGGCCATCAGCGGCTCCCCCCAGACAAAATCAGCCGGTTTCGCCAACAGACGTATGCGCTCGTCGACCCGCTCGATCTGCCTTTTCAAGGCCGGCGGCAATTCCTCGGCCAATTCTTCCGCCATCCGCCGCACGCGCTGACGGTTGCGGATTTCATAGGGATATTCCACCCGTGCCCGTCTGGGATCCCCCGCGGCATCCTCCAGAAACCAGCTCAAACTGTCCAGACGGGCCTTGATCTCGCGCGCCAACAGCTCGTGAAAGCGTGTGCGCAGGCTGTAGAAAATCGAGTGGGTCGCTGCGGCTACCCGCTCTAGCGCTGCCTGCTGGGAAACGCTCAATCCAGCCTGCTGGCACGTCAGTCGCTCCAGACGCGCCAGCAGATCTCCCGCTGACATCTGCGCCAGCTGAAAACCGGCCGGTGTCTGTACCCGCAGGGTACGGTACAGTTCACCTGCCACCAGATACGCCTCCAGCTCGCCGACTGCCTCCTGGAGCACCGCCAGATCCATCTCGGGTGGTTCAGCCAATACATGGCTGCGCAGCTCTGCCATCGCCCCTCTCCTTTTTCACTGCCACATGTACAGCGTGGCGCTCACCACCGTGTCTGCACATGTGGCCGGATGTAGGTGTCGTAGATGACCTGGATCGCCTCCATCCGGCGCTGTTCGATCGGAGCCAATTCCGCGGCGGCGCAGTTGTCCAGAACCTGGTCAGGCCGTTTGGCCCCCGGAATTGTACAGGTGACCGCCTCAAACATCAGGATCCAGCGCAGCGCAAACTGGGCCATCGTCGTCCCAGGGGGAACCAGCGGGCGCAGTGCCTCCACAGCGTCAAACGCCGCCTCCAACGGCACCCCGCTGAAAGTCTCTCCAACGTCGAAGGCCTGGCCATAGCGGTTGAAGTTGCGATGGTCGTCGGCGGCAAAGGTGCTCTCGGGGGTGATCTTGCCGGTCAACAGGCCGCTGGCCAGCGGCACACGCGCCAGAATCCCAACCTGCCGCGCCCGAGCAGCGCGGAAAAAACGCTCCGCCGGTTTCTGACGAAACAAATTGAAGATGATCTGTACCGTCTGCACATTGGGCTGTTCGATCGCCTGCAGCGCCTCGTCGACCGTCTCGACGCTGACCCCATAATGGCGAATCTTGCCTTCCTCTGCCAGACGGTCCAGCGCCGCAAAGGGTTCCGACCGCCCATAGACTGCCGTAGGCGGGCAATGCAGCTGGAGCAGGTCCAGGCTGTCGGTCTCGAGATTTTGCAGGCTGCGTTCGACAAAAGTGCGCAGGTTTGCGTAGCTGTAGCCCTCTGCCATGTGCGGGTTCAGCCGCCGTCCTGCCTTGGTTGCCACAAAAATCGCTTCCCCCGGCCGCTCACGCTTGAGCCGGGCCACCAGCTGTTCGCTGCGCCCATCCCCGTAGACATCGGCGGTGTCGATCAAGTTGACCCCTTCGTCGACCGCCTTGTGCAGGGCAGCCATCGATTCTGCGTCGTCGACCTCCCCCCAGCTTCCGCCGATCGCCCAGGCCCCAAAACTGACCTCGGAAACGTTCATTCCTGTTCTGCCCAACGGCCGGTATTTCATCGCTTGCCTCGTGTTTTGTTGTGAAAGGTTCTGATCTTAGTTGCCAAGGGTCGCCGTGTCGAGCCAGAGGGTGACGGGCCCGTCGTTGACCAGCACGATTTCCATGTGGGCCTGGAAGACACCCTGGGCGACCGCCACACCTTCTGCTGCCAGCAGATGGCAGAAACGCTGGTAAAGGGGTTCGGCCTGCTCAGGCCGGGCCGCCTCGACAAAGCTGGGGCGGCGCCCCTTGCGCACATCGCCGTAGAGGGTGAACTGGCTGACCGACAGCACAGCCCCGCCAACATCGGTCAGGCTCAAGTTCATTTTACCATCTGCATCGTCGAACAGCCGCAGCCCGACCAGCTTGCGCGCCAGCGCACGAGCCTCTGCCTCGCCGTCGCTGTGGGTGATCCCCACCAATACCAGAAATCCTCGCTCGATCTGGCCAACCACCAGGCCGTCCACACGCACCTGCGCCGAGCTGACCCGCTGAACCACTGCCCGCATGTGTTCTACGTTCCTTTCCACAGATCGCCAACGGACTTTCGCCGTTGGCTGAATTTGACATCGCCCGCCCGCCGGAGACTGCTCCGTCTCAGCCGCGCCAGCCGCTTCCTCCAGCCCAGAGCACGCTGTCCAGCTGCACGGCATGGGCCCCCAACGCCAATACCTGTTCGATCTGGCGCGGATGGCAGATCCCACCGCAGGCGATCACGGCACATCCCAACGCTGCTGCTGCGACAGCGGCCAGGCTGCGCAGCATGGCCGCTGAGGCAAGCGGCCCAGAAAGATGGCCTGTGACCCAGACCGGCTGCCGCTCCGGGGGGCCGGGCAGTGCCACCCGCCCCCCCAGCGGCTGCCCGACCACCACCCCAGCCGCACCCGCCTGCACTGCCCGTTCTGCCAGCGGCAGCACATTTTCCAGCGGAAGCTTCACATAGACCGGCAGCTCGGTCGCCTGAAGCAGCGCCAGAACCCCTTCGCGGACCTGCACAGCGGTCACCCCCGCCGGCACCTGCCATTCCAAAGCAGCCACCGCAGCGATCTGGGCAATCCGACGCCCCGCCCGCGTCAACTCTGCGGGCTCTGCATCGACCAGCTGCACGATCACCGGGCAGCCCAGCCGCCCCCAAAGCGCCGCATACAGCTCCGCTGCCCGACGAGCACTGCGGCTGAAAGGCGACGGAGACGCCAGGAGCCCCCCGTCCAGCTCGACCAGCCGGACAGGGCCACCGTAGCCATGGCCGGCTGCGCTGACCGGCCCGACCACAACACCGCCTACCTGCTGCCAGTCCAGCCCCGGCGGCAATACTTCCCCAAAACCGATCGCAGCCGGCGACAAAAGCAGCGGACGGCGAATCAACAGCCCCTGTTTGTGGTGGGGGGCCAGCTCAATCTCCTGCACGGCAATTCCTTTCCAACGTGCCCATCCAAGTTGCCGGGCCATGCCCGGCTTGAGCAGGCTCAACGCTGCAACAGCGGCAGCCAGGCGACCTCGGCCGTCTCCCGATCGGCGATCAGCACAGCGCCCTCAAAGGTCTGGATCGCCGCTGTAAACGGCACCGGCGCCGGGGCCACCGCAAAGCCCAGCTTCTGCCATCGTCCATCCTGCGCCCACAGCCCTGCAAAACGGCCGCCAGGCAGAAAATTCCCCCCCACAGCAGAGGAGAGTTCAGCGGGCAGGGAGGGGTTCTCCACCGCCGGCAACCACTCCCAGCGATCGTCGCGGAGATAGACGATGTAGATCTCTGGCGCACGGTCCAGGCCCACCATATAGCCGAACTCGAACGGCAGCATCTGGGCAGCCCCCACCTGCGCGGCAGAACGGGGACATCCTAGAAGGGTGCGCCGTTCTTCTGGCAGACCCCCGCTGTATTGCTGCAAAATCTCGTCGACCGGCTGGGCACAGCCCCCCGCTTCAACATCTGTCGCTGTGCTCGCCGGGGTCAACACCGGGACGGCCAGCAATTCGCCCGCGGACACCGCCAACAGTTCGGTGAAGGGGGTGCTGGCCTCCACGCTGCGCTCCCCTGCGACCGGTGTCTGGGGAAGGATTTCAGCGGCTGGCAGCTGCTGCGTCGCCAGATCCTTCCCCAAGTCCCACAGCCGGGGAGCCACGACGCCCAGCAGAACCCCCAGCGCCACGATCGACACCCCTCCCAGGAGGGCCCGTCCCAGCCCACTGCCCTGTTCTGCTCTTCCAGAAGCCCTGCCCTGGAACCTCACCCGCTCGCGCCGGGCAGCCCGGATCCCTTCTGTTTCGGTGGGCAACAGCTCCCCTGCCCGCCGCAGGGGGTGGGCAGAGCGCGCACTGCTGCCCGGGACCAGAAGAGCCGTGACCGTCGAGGCAGCGGGCGGCCCAAGCGGCGGCAACGCTGCCATCGTCAAGGTGGCCGTCGCAGCCCCTCCGTTCCCAGGCCGAAGACGCCGCTGGGTGCGGCCAGCGGCCTGGGCCAAGGCGTCCGCCAGCTCGTTGGCGTTGGCAAAGCGCTCCTCGGGCAGTTTGGCCAGGCTGCGCTGCAGCACCTCGACCAGCAAGGGGGAAAGCTGGCGGTACACCTCTTCTTCGATCGTCACAGGCTCGTAGACATGCGCGTGCAGAATCTGTGGGGTCGCACCGACGAAAGGGGGACGCCCGGCCAGAGAGCGGTAGAGCACTGCGCCCAGGGCATAGAGATCCGCACGGCCGTCGATCTCCCGGCTGCGGGTACACTGTTCGGGCGCCATGTAGGCCGGCGTCCCCACAGTGCGCCCCACACTGGTCAACTCCGGGGCGTCCAGCGCCCGTGCAATCCCAAAGTCGGTCAGCAGCGGTACCACAGGGTGGTCGAGCGCTTCGATCTGAACGCTGTGGGCCGCTCCAGGGCTGACCGTGCGCAGCAGGAGGTTGCTCGGTTTCACATCGCGGTGCACGATTCCCTGGGCGTGGGCGGCAGCCAGCGCCCGGGCGATCGGTTCGAGCAGATTGGCAGACTCTGCCGGGCGCAGCCGTCCGCGCTGGTGAAGCAGTTCTGCCAGGCTCACCCCCTCGACCAGCTCCATCGCAATATAAGCCACCTCCCCCTGGGCAGCTGTGCCGATCTGCAAGATGCGCACAAGATGGGGGTGGCGCAGCGAGCCAGCCGTCATGGCCTCATTCCGAAGGCGGATGTAGCTTTTCTCGTCTGCACCTGGCAGCAGCAATTTGAGTGCGACTGTCTGCCCTTCCACCTGGTCGTAGGCGCGATAGACAGCAGCGACACCGCCGCTGCCCAGCTGCTGGCCGACCAGATAGCGCCCGATCTGCCTGCCCGTAAAGGACGCGATGCCGGAAGGATCGGGTCCCCGGCGGCGGATCTCCTCTAGCGCGTCCACTGCAGCGAATGCTCCAGCCAGTTGGTCAGCACACCGCGAATTTCCAGCAGCCAGATCGTCGGCCCGCCCTGCAGGGGGGTGACATAGAGACGCCAGCTGCCGCCACGGTCGCTGGCAAAAACAACCAGGTTGCTGTCCGGGCTGACCGCCGGCAGCCCGTCCTGTGCAGGGTCGTCGGTCAGCTGCAGCAGCGAACCGTCGACCAGAGACAGCCGGTACAGCTCCATATCGCCGTCGCGCGTGCTCATAAAGACCACCGACCGGCCGTCGGGCGCCCAGACAGGTCGCACATCGTTGCCGTTGTCGGTCAGCCGCACCCGCCCCTGGCCGGTTGCCTCGATCTGATAGAGGCCAGGGTTCTCGCCGAGCTCGTCGAAACCGTTGTACACAATTCGGTTTCCCCCAGGTTCCCAGGCAGGATCCTTGCCCAGCCCCAGATCGACCTCCTCCCCGCTGCTCACTGTGCGCACATAGATGCGTGGCCGACCGGCACCGGTGCGGGCACTGCTGTAGACGATCTGCGTGGTATCCGGCGACCAGGAAGGCGGGGCATCGCGTGCATCTTCCGCAGCCTCGGTCAGGCGTCCTGCCCAGTCTCCGGGCCCAAACGCCGCCTGCAGATCAAAGAGGGCAATGCCCGGGGCTGCGGTGCTGTGAAAGGCCAGGCGGGGGGAGCCCAACCTGGCACCGACCTGGGCGCCGTCGGCGATCAGCAAAGAGGAGGGGCTGTTCTGCCGCGCAGGGGCTGCATAAATATTGTAGCGGCTGCCCTCCTGCGTCGAATACAAAATTTTTCCGCCCGCTGCCACCAGTGCAGGCTGCAGCTGCTGCAAGGCGTCGGCGTCCGCGCAGGCAGCCTGGATCTGCGCCAGGGGTGTTTCTGGCCCGGCAGAGGGCAAGACGGCCAGCGCAGCTTCCAGCTGTGCTGCCGCTGTACAGGGGCGGCCCTGTGCGGCGAACTCGTCCGCCAAGAGCAGGAGCGCACGCCAGAGGTTGCGCTGCGCCGCCCCAGCATTCGCTTCTGGAAGGTCGATCCGTTCGTCCAGTGCCCGCTGCACCCTGACCACAGCGGTCGCCTCCGGGCGCAACTGCAACGCCTGGTCCAGCTCGCTGAAGGCCTTCGTCAGCTCCCCTGCCGCCAACGCTTCTGCCGCCAGCCCGACCCGACTTTCAAACAGATGGGCGGCCAGCTGAGTCGGCTCGTACTGTGGGTCCATGCGCCGCACCAACGTATAGGCATCTGCGGCAGAACGCCAATCCCGCACGGCAAAGGCCTCTTCGCCCGCCCGCCAGAAATCGCCGGGCTCTCCTACCGGGGTGGGCGGGGTGCCTGGCACCGACTCTGCTGCGGCGCTCGGCGTTGCGGCAGGGGCTGCTGTCTCCTGCTGCACTGGGTTCGACGCGGGGGGCGTCGCAGCGGCCTCGCCCGCGCTGTCGCTCTTCTCTGCCGGACGTAGCACTGGCCACACCACCAGTGCACTCCAAAAGCCGGCCACCAACACCAGGCTCGACAGCAGCCCCCCCAGCAGCAGACCGACCCAGCGGCGCTGCCGCCTTGCCGCAGCAGGGCGCAGCATCGCACGCTCTGGGACACGCTGCTCTGGGACACGCTGCTCTGGGACACGCTGCTCTGGGACACGCTGCTCTGGGATACGCCCCGCAGCAGCGCCGGTGCGCTGCCACACTCCAGGCACCAACACCCGCGCCTGGCTCTGCACCGTCGGCAGCACCGCCATCGTCGCTGTCGCCTCACCGGCCGGCAGCGGCTCGCCGCCGATCTGCTCCAGGGCGCTGGCCATCGCCTCTCCGTTCGGATAGCGGCTTTCCGGGGCTTTGGCCAGCGCCAGACGCAGCACCTCGATCGCGGCCTGGGGCAGCGCTGACAGCAGCGATTCTGGCAGCGTCAGGGGCTCGTAGACATGGGCGTGCAGAATCTGGGTTGTCGAGCCGCTGAAGGGAGGGCGGCCGACCAGGGCATGATAGAAGATCGCACCCAGCGCATAGAGATCGGAACGCCCATCCAGCTCGTGGCTGTCGGCGCACTGTTCAGGAGACATATAGATCGGTGTCCCAATGGTGCGGCCGGGGCTGGTGAGGTCGGGGGCATCCAGTGCCCGTGCGATCCCAAAGTCCGCCAGCCGTGGCACCACAAACTGCCCCAGCAGAGCTGCCCAAAGAGCCCCAGGGCTCTGCGCAGTGGCCGGCTGCAGCAGCACATTGCTGGGCTTGACATCGCGGTGCACAATCCCACGCGCATGGGCGTAGCCCAACGCGCGCGCCAGGGGTGCCAAAAGTGCGGCACAGTCGTGCACGGTCAGTCGGCCATGCTCTTCGAAAAGCTGGGCCAGGCTGGGCCCTTCGACCAACGGCATAACAAAATAGGCATTTTCCCCCTTCTGGGGAACGCCTATCTCCAGAATGGGAAGAATGTTGGGATGGTGCAGTTGGCTGTGGGTGCGTGCTTCTTGCTCAAAGCGTTGGCGGAGCACCTCGTCTGCGTCTGACAACAGCACCTTGACCGCAACAAGCTGGCCACTGTCTGTGGCGACAGCCCGGTAGACCGCAGCCAGCCCCCCTCCTCCCAGCCGCTCGGTCAGCCGATAACGCCCCAGCCGACGGGTCAGCGGCCGGCTCTGCTCTGGATAGGAAAAATGTTGTTCAGTGGCTGACATAGCTGGCTGGTCTGGTGGGCACCCCTCCCCATCGATCGCTTTGCAGCTTGCCCTGGATCCTGCTATAGTGGCAACGACAAAACCCTGATAAAAAGTTCGCCATTCCGCTGCTGGGCAGCATACACTCAAGTATAGCACATCAGCAGAAGGCAACCCTGGTGACGACAAGGAGTGCAGCGTGAGCAGATTTGGGCGATTGGTCTGTCTGAACGGCCCAGAAACAGGCCAGGAAATCGAGCTGAATCAGGAAATCATGGCCGTAGGCCGCGCCGTCGATGCAGGGGTGCGGCTCGAAGACCCGTACGCCTCGCGGCAGCACGCTGAAATCCTGCGTCTGGAACGTGGGTATCAGGTGCGCGACCTGCAGAGCAAAAACGGCGTGCTGGTCAACGGCCAACGTCTGGCCCCAGGCGGCACCGCCTGGCTGTCCGAAGGTGCCGAGCTCCAGTTCGCCTCCACACGCTTCCGCTTCTACGACCCATCCGTCACAGTGACCGCCCCGGCGCTGATGGCGGTCGGCGAGCCAGGTCTGCGGATCGACCCGCAGACCCGCCAGGTGTATGTCGACAACCACCTGCTCGCCCCCCCTTTGAGCGTCAAACAGTTCGAACTTCTCTGGTTTCTCTACCAGAACCGCGGCCGGGTGGTCAGCAAAGACGAAATTGCCCAGGCAGTCTGGCCAGAGACCCAGGGAGATATCTACGACGCCAACATTGACCGCATGGTCAGCCGGCTGCGCAGCCGGATCGAGGCTGAAACCGAAGACGAGCCCCGTTTTTTGCACACCGCCCGCGGCTACGGCTACCAGCTGGACGCATGACGGGATCGTAGGTAAACAGTCCGATTCGCGTCCTGGAATCTTCAAGTTCTCTTCATCTTCGTCTGGTATCCTGGTCTTTGCACTGCCAGGATTTGGATGGCAGTAAAAAAAAGGAGAGATCATGACCTTCCGGGCAAATCAGATCCACACAGCCTTCTCTGCGAGAACCGTACCACCCGACAGCAGCGCCCCCCTGCCCTGGGAAACAGAGCCCCGCACGACAGCTGCCGACCGCGTGCTCCAGGCTGCCTGTCTCGGCGACGACCGGGCCTTTGGCAGCCTGATCGACCTCTATCGGGCGACTGCCCAGCGGGTGGCCCGCCAGATCCTGCAGACCGAAGAGGCAGCTGCCGACGCGGTGCAGGAGGCGATGATCAAGGCGCACCGCGCCATGGCCCGCTTCCAGGAGGGCAATTTCCGCTCCTGGTTTCTGCGCATTGTCACCAACACCTGCTACGACCACCTGCGCCGCCAACGCCGACGCGCAGCAGTCAGCCTGGATGAACTGACCGACCAGGCCGGCATCGACTACCTGCCGGAAGAGCCCTGCACAGCGGCAGACCCCGAGACGCTGGCGCTGCAAAATGAAGGGATGCGCCTGCTGCTGGCCGCCATCGAAACGCTGCCCGAATACCACCGCAGCGTGGTCCTGCTGGTGGATGTGCAGGGCTACGACTACGCAGAAGCAGCCGATCTGCTCCAATTGCCCTTGGGCACCCTCAAATCACGGCTCAGCCGGGCACGTGCAGCGCTGCGCGACCAGCTGGTTCAGTCCGGAGTGGTGGGAATCCCTCTCTGACCGCGTGCAGAGTGCCCTCTCGCCAAATTGCCCGTATCCAAACCCACTCCTCTGTCGTCTTCTTGGGTAAAGACGTGCAGCAGGTCATGCACCTGTAGGCCGTCTGTCAGGCTGTGCACCCGAAGCTAAGGAGGCTCCCCATGTGCTTTCGTCGATTCTGTACTTTTCGCCAGACCCAGGCCTTGTCTGCCGTGAAGATCCTGTCGGGCCTTGTGCTGCTAGCAGGGCTGGTCTTTTCACTGCCGGGCCGCGGGTTCTTCCCACTGGCCAGCCAGAGGCTGCACGCACAGGAAAACAGCAGGGTCCAGCCGGCAGACGGGACGATCCCGCCGACGGCCCCCTCCCGATTTCTACCCATTCTGCTGTCGCAGCGACCGGTCGAGTGCCCGCCCCCCAACGGCTGTGCGCTGCCCGATGTCGACGTCCTCAACGGCCTGGCTGTCCATCCCACAACCGGCATCCTGTATGTGACCAGCCGGGACAACGACCGACTGCTGGCGCTCCAGCCGACAACGCTGGCGGTGCTCGCCAGCGTCCCTACCGGCGACCAGCCCTGGGGGGTTGCGGTCGACGAACGCAACGGGCATGTCTATGTCAGCAATTTCGGCAGCGGCGACGTGTGGATCTACGACGCCACCACCCTGGCCCTGCGAGCGGTCGTGCCGGTCGGAGAGGAACCGACGCTGGTGGCGACCTTGCCTGAACGCAACACGGCGCTGGTGCTGTTGCACAAGAACAGCCGTGTCGCCGTGATCGAAGAGATGGCCAAGACCCTCGACCTCCCCTCTGGCGGCAGCGGCCCGGCGGGCATTGCCGTCGACCGTCTGCGCAGCCAGGCGTACGTCAACCACCGGGATTCGGGCCATTTTGCGACCGTACGTTTCACCGGGAGCAGCTGGCAGACCCGCAGCAATCTGCTCTTGGACGACGGACGGCGCCTTTTTGCTGTCGCCTACGACCCGGTGATCCAGCGGCTCTACGCCCATTATCAGGCCGAGACCGGCCAGTGGTTTGTCGACACCTGGAAACCGGAGCCTTGGCCCGCCCTGTGGGGGCATGAGGCCACCGTCGCCGTCCCGAGCAGCGGCAACGTGGGCTCCCCCCAGATCGGCGGGGCGGGGCTTGCCGTCAACCCGGCGACAGGCCTGCTCTACACGGCCAACACTGCGGACCGCTCTGTCTCGGTCGTTGCGAGCGGCGGCGCCACTCTGGTCGACACCCTCGCGACCGGTGAGGACCCCTTCGCAGTGGCCGCCGACGGCACCGCCAATCGCGTCTACATCGGCCTGCGCGAGCCAGGACGGCTGATCGTTCTCCAGTAGCCGGGCAGGTTCGGGTGGAACTCCGTTGACCGCTGGTTGCGCAAGTAGAAGCAGCCGAGTTTTTTGAAAAAACTCGGCTGCTCGCCTGCTGGACTCCACGAGTACTACGGGCAGAAAGTCTGCACATAAAACAGTGCAAATGTAACCCCAATAACACACTTGAAGTGTAAAATTTGCTATTCATATGAATGGAGTTCAGCTTCCGTCAGGGACTCCAGCCGAAAAATAACCAATGACACCGGCAAGCGTGCAACAGTTTCTGCTGACGTTGCTGCAGATGAATGAACAACTGCGGGAACACATCGGCAAGTTAGAAGAACGGCTGAACCAGAACTCGCAAAACTTCTCGCAGCCACTGTCGGCGGATGGATTGGGCAAGCCGATGCGCCCGCCCAAAATTGCTTCTGGACGTCGGAGCGGTGAATAACCAGGCCATAAAAGTCCTACACGTTGGCTGAAGGTAAGCGCGGAAGTCGACGATATTGTTGATGTGCGACCGACGAGTTGAAGTGGTTGCAATATCTTTTTGTTAGGTGGCGACCCTTGTGCCAAACGAAATCAACTGACAGAAGTGCCGCGTGTGGCACTAGTACACGTGGTCTGAAATAAGCAAACAGTCTGGCTGGAGCCGCACCTCAGGCCTAGGCAGTGGCGCGATACATGGCCAAACCCTTCAAATAGACCTGTCAGCGAAAATTTTTTGTCACCTAAATGCCAAGTTGTTTCGGGCCACCTGTACTAGTGGCCCGTCAAGCGTCATTTGATAGTGTTTTTTCCTGTAGGATCGGCTGATTTTAGGGCACGCGTGTCCATCACTTCAGGCTTGACGAAACACTAGCGGCTATCCGAATCGATGAATTGGACGAAACGCCGGTAACTAACTTTGAATACACCCTTTTCATTTCATTGGAGGAATTCAGGATGAAACGCTCAAAAGCGCTCTTTCGCTGGCATGCCAGCTGGGTCGGCATGACCGCCGTGATGTTGCTGGTCGGGTTGGCCGTCTCTGTACTCACCTTTTCGGCGACACAAGCGCAGCCGCCGACGCCCGCCGTCGAACCGATCGTCGCTTCGACTGAACCGTATATCGAACACGCGCCCAACACGTTGCTCCTCAAACTCAAGCCGGGGGTGATGCTGGCGAGCGGGCAGGCCAACGCTGCTGGCGCAAGTGTGGCGAGCAACGCCGAGTCGCTCAACACGCTGCTGTCTACGTTGGGGGCCACCTCTGCACAGCCGGTCTTCGGCGATGGCGGCGTCAATGCAGCGCAGGCCAGCCGCAGCAGCGCCACCGGGCTGGAACGTGTCTACCGGCTGCAGTGGACATCGACCATCCCGGTCAAACACGCGGTGGCGGCCCTGGCCGCCGACGCTGCGGTCGAGTATGCCGAACCAGACTATATTGCGCGTCCGGCGCGCGTCCCCAATGATCCCGAATATTCCAGCCAATGGGCGTTGGCGAGGATCAATGCGCCCATAGCATGGGATGCAACCGCTGGCGCCCCCAGCGTGACAATCGCTTTTGTCGATTCCGGCGTGGATTTGACGCACCCGGACTTTGCCGGCCGCCTGTGGGTGAACGATGATCCGCCCAATGGCGTCGACGACGATCTCAACGGCAAGGTCGATGACCTCAACGGCTGGAATGTCTTTGCCAATAGCAACGACATCAGCGATCCCAATGGCCACGGCAGCGAGGTGGGCGGTGTGGCCGGTGCGGCAACAGACAACAGCGCAGGCGTGGCCGGCATGTGCTGGAATTGCAGACTCATGTTTGTCAACGCCATGCAGGCCAGCTTCGTGGCCAACTACTCGGACGTAGCCGCTGCGGTGCAGTACGCCGCCTCCAACGGCGCGCAGGTGATCAACCTTTCTCTAGGCGGCTATGCCGATTCCGCCGTGCTGCGCGATGCTGTGCGTGAGGCAGCGATCACTGCGTTGCTGGTGGGGGGTGCGGGCAACGACGACAGCGGCGCTCCTTTCTATCCGGCTGCCTACCCAGAAGTGCTGGCGGTCGCTGCCACTGACAACACCGACCAGAAGGCGGTCTTCTCCAACTACGGCGCCTGGGTGGACGTGAGTGCGCCGGGCAAGGACATCCGCACCACCACCGTGGGCGGCGGCTATGCGACTGGCGGCGGCACCAGCCTGGCCGCGCCCTTCGTGTCCGGGCTGGCCGGGCTGATTCGCAGCCAGCAGCCAGCCTGGACACCGGAGCAGGTGCGCTGGCAGATTCTCAACACGGCAGTGAACATCGACGGATTGAACCCCACGCGTGCCCGCCAGTTGGGGCAGGGGCGCATCGACGCCGGTGCGGCGCTGGCCACAACGCCGCAAGCGCGCGCTGCGGTGGAAAGCTACGCCATCGACGGCCAGGCCAACGTCCGGCCCGCACCGGGGCAGGCGTTCCAACTGGCACTCAACCTGCGCAATCTGTGGTTGTCTGGGCAGAACCTGCAGGGCACGCTCACCAGCAGCGACCCCTACGTGACCATCACCAAAGCCGCTGGCGCGTTCGGCGACATTGCACCGGGACAACTGGGCAGCAATAGCAGCGATTCCTTTGCGGTGACGGTATCTGGCAGCGCACCCTACAACTATGCATTCCCGTTCACCTTGAACCTGAGCGGTGCCGGCGGCTACAGCCTGGCTGTGCCCTTCACCGTGCAGTCGCGCAGCGCTGTCGAGACGCTGGGCAACACCATCTACAGCGCCAACTCCACCTGGACCAGCGACAAAAGCTACGTCCTCAACGGCACGGTCATCGTCAACCAGGGTGTTACCCTCACGATCCAGCCGGGCACGGTGATCAAAGCCAACCCGGGCAGGTTCATCCGTGTAGACGGCACATTGATTGCGCGCGGGACGGCGGCGCAGCCGATCCTCTTCACGACCAATTCGATCACCAATGCAGCATGGAGCGGAATTCGCTTTGCGGATACTGCGGTCGATGCCAGCTATGACGCGGCCGGCACCTATCTGGCGGGCAGCGTGCTCCAGTTCGTGGAGATCAGCGATGCAGATATCGCCGCCAGCCTGAGCACGCGCGCACCCTACATTGCGGATTCAACGTTTCGCGACAACGGCACGAGTATTCAGATCGGCAACAACAACAACGGCGGGTCGCCGCGGATTGAACGCAACGAGTTTGCTGGACAAAACGCAGGCGCCGCCATCACCCTCAACGGCGGCCAGCCACTGATCCAACAAAACACGCTGACTGGAGCTAGCATATCGGGCAGCGGCAGCCCCAGCATCTGGAACAACACCTTGCGCAGCGGCGATACGGCGATCGGCCTCTCAGGATCACCCAGCATCCTCGGCAACGTGATCCAGGACAACAGCGGCACAGCCATCTTCCTGGGGCAGAATTGGCAAACCGGAAACAACGCACCAGTGATTCGCAACAACGTGATCGTCGGCAACGGCGGCGGCATCAGCGCCAATGGCCTGCAACTGGTCGACATCGAGCACAACCTGATTGCCAACAACGGCAGCACGGCAGTGACGCTGGATGTGCAGGCGAGCGGCTTCGACCAGTCGAATCCGGCGCTGGCCTATCATCCAGGCCGAGATGAATATCTCGCTGTCTGGACAGAATCGACAGCCTCAAACGCTGTCAAAATGCTGCGACTGCGCGCAGATGGACAGCCGCTCGGCGCAGAGACCCTCGTTTCCGCTGTAAACACCCCAGCAGCAACTGCGCAGGTTGTCTATCAATCAGCACGCGATCGTTATTTTGTCGTGTGGGCTGAGATAAGCGGCGTGTACGGAAGATTTGTCACCGCCGATGGCCAGATCAGCGGGGATGCACTGTCCCTCTCCTCTGGCACATCATTGTCGTTTACCGCAGTTCGAGTCAGCTATCTGCCCGCGGTCGACAACTTTCTCGTCGCCTACCAATTTCAGGAGAACAACCCGTGTTGTTCGCAAAAGGTAGCTGTCCAGAGGCTGACGACCGCAGGCGCGCCCACTGGCAGCGCAATTGCGGTCAGCCTTGATACGGGCATGGGTACGAGCGCCTACCTGGGTGATATGGCCGTCGACGCCAGCGGCAAGGCGCTCGTCACCCTTCATTCTGGCAGTTGGGGATATCGCCTCTACGGGGCCTGGATTGAAGCAGCAACGCAGGCTGTCACTGCAACCGTCCTGGCTGAGTACGATACTATGTCTGCCCGTCGGTCAGCTGTTGCGTTTGGCGCAGACCGCTATGCCGTGGTGTGGGAGCAGACCCGCGGCTGGAATGAATGGAGCGATCCACGTTTTCTCCTGAACTTGCCCGTCAACAGCGACGGGACGCTGCCGATCAGCCCCACGCTTATCTTCTCTGACACCGGGCAGGCGCAATCCCCGCGCCTGGTCTATGGCAGCACACCGAATGAGTTTCTGGTGGCCTGGACCTACAATCCCCAGCCAAACACAATGCCTGGAATGGGAACAGCGTATAAGCTACATGCGCAGCGATTGAGCAGCAGTGGTGGGGGCACATCGGGCGCACTCATCGTCGTCTCCTCCCCTCAGACAACTACCAGCAGCGGGCCACTTCTCACTCCGGCCATCGCCTACAACAGCCAGCGCAACGAATACCTGGTCGCCTGGTCTGACAATCGCACAGGCACGTCAAGTATCTGGGCGCAGCGGCTCAATGCCGCCGGTCAGCTGCTCGACAACACCTGGACATCTGCCGACGAAACCAACCCGGCCAACAACTTCCGTATCAGCCAGTCGCGCGGCGTGCGCTACAACACGATCATCCACAACACGGGCAACGGCATCCAACTGGACGGGCAGGCGGCGGGCTCGGTCAGCATCGCCAACAACAACCTTTTCGGCAACGGCAGCTACGACCTCTACTTGGGCGGCGGGCAGGCGGGTACACAGAACTTCACCGTCGAGGCTGCCAACAATTTCTGGAACATCGACGCCAGCCAGATTCCCAATCGTATCCGCGACTGCACCTTTGACGACAACGACTGCGGCACAGCCAGTTCCACGGTGGGCAGGGTCATCTATAACCTGCCGCTGGCGAACCCGGAACAGGCTGCGCCAGCCTTTGCGCGCAGCATCACCGTGGCGCCGCAGCCGGTAGGCTTGCAACGAGGCACCGTCACAGTCGATTTTAGCCGACCAATGTCGGTGACGACACTGCCTGACGCCAGTTTTCACGACGCCCGCCGCGGGACGATACAGCAGGTCATCTCAGCTACGGCAGCCACCATCGGGCAGGATGTCCTCGGACGTGTGTGGTTTGGCTTCAATACCATGTACGGTGGCAGCGGCGTACGCATGTTTGACGGACGCCAGTGGACCTCGTACACAAGCGCCAACTCCGGGCTGGGCAACAACTCCATCTTCGCGATCTATGGTGCAGCCGCCGGTGACGTCTGGTTTGGACATAATAATAATACGTGGGAGCAGCCAGTGCTGAGCCGCCTGCAGGGCACCACCTGGATCACGTATACACCAGCCGGTACGGGGCTGAACTCAAGTACAGTCAACGACATCGGGCAGGACAACCAGGGCGCCATGTGGTTTGGAACGTGGAACGGCGCCGTCCGCTACGACGGCACTGCATGGCGTCAATTTACCACCGACGACGGTTTGTATTCCAATGGAGTGTCTCGCATCGTGCGTGACGGGCAGGGGCGGATGTGGTTCATGGGGGGCCAGGGAATGGGTGGTGGCTTGAGCGTCTTTGACGGTGTGACTTGGACGCAGCACACTGCCAGCACCGGATTACCCACAGCCCCAGCGAATGTACTTTATGCCGACAGCCAGGGCCGCATCTGGACCGGGCTACTCTACAGTGTGGCGAGCAATCGTCCATATCTGGCGATGTACGACGGCGCCGGCTGGCAGTACTTTGGTTCAGCCGAAACTGGGGGCCGACTCAACTGCGATGTGAGCCAGATCGCAGAATCGTCCGACGGCACACTCTGGTTCCGTTCTTGCAGCGCGGCCGTCACCTACGACGGTGCAACATGGTCGACAGCATCCTATGGCAGTGGATACTCAGGTCCCTGGCTGTTCGACCGCCGCGGCAACCTCTGGTATGCAGATTCGATGATGGGAAGCGGCACGTCAGTGCGCTGGGACGGTCTCGACTATGCCTTCAGCGACGGCCAATGGCTCTCCGCCACCCGCTTCCAGGCCGGCTATGCCTTCGACGCCAACGTAGCGCCTGGCTTCTATGCGGTGCAGGTGGATGGCGCCGTGGGCAACGATGGCATGGCGGCCTACGCGGGAAGCAGCGCCAGTTTTCAGGTGGACTTCGGCGCTGGCGTCTCGCTCGACACACCGAACCCGCCGCAAGTGACGGCACAGACCAACGGCAACCTCAACCACCTGGCGGCAAGCTGGCAGACTGACAGCCCTAATAACATCGACCAGTACCGTTATGCCATTGGCACTTCCCCCAGCGCGCGCAATGTGGTTGGCTGGACCTATCTCGCCAACACTAGCATGGCGCGCAGCGACCTCAACCTCGTGCGCGGGCAGGCCTACTATGTCACCGTGCAGGCGCGCAATGCCAGTGGGCTCTGGAGCCTTGAGAGTGTGGGCACCCCTGTAATTGCTGGAGAGACGTCCGGTTTCAGCATCTTCTTGCCAACAATCAATCGGTAGGCGCTCCCTTGTTATGAGTGAAAGATGGCTGTTGCTGATACAGCAACAGCCATCTTCTCTAATGTCCTGTCAAGCGTCATTTGATAGTGTTTTTTCCTGTAGGATGGGCTGATTTTAGGGCACACGTATCCATCACTTCAGGCTTGACGGAACACTAGATCACCAGCCCGGCCGGCTGCCACCCACCCAGTTCTTTTTCCAGCCAGGCAGCCAAGGCCAACGCCACGTCGTCGCGCCAGGGCTGCGCAACGATCTGCACGCCGACCGGCATTCCCTCTTCCGACGTCCCACAGCGCACCACCGCCGCAGGGTAGCCGACCAGGCTGTAGGTGAGTGTGTAGGCAATGTGGCCAGCCTCTTCGTCGTGCGGCCGCGCCGGCAGCTGCGCAGCCGGCGTGAGCACCGCATCGAAGGGCTCCATCCACGCCAACAGCGCACGGCGAAAGCGATCCCACTGAAAGAGATGCTGCTCCACCGCCAAGCTGCTGAGCACAGTCTCCTCGCCGGCGTCCCACTCCTCCCAAGATTCAGCTTCGGGGCGATTCCAATAGTCGCGCGTGATCGCATAGGTCTGCTCGACGCCCGGCGGCTGCGCCTCCTGCACCGTCAGCCCCGCGCTGGCCAGCACCGCAGCGGCAGCCTCCACCGCCTGGGCCACCGCAGGCGCCGGCTCCCCGTCAGGGCAGGCTGTGTACCAGGCCACCCGCAGCGACCCCAGCCTCACCAGCCGCCACTCTGCCAGCGGCACCGGCACCACACTGGCATCGCGCCAGTCTGTCCCCTGCACAATCGACAACACCAAAGCCAGATCTTCGACCGCACGCGCCATCGGGCCAATCACAGTGCGAGGGTCGTTCATCACATTGATGCGCGGATAATGGCCGGTCAACGGCACACGCCCCGTCGTCGGCTTGAGGCCGGCGATGCCACAGTTGTGGGCCGGCTGCCGGATGCTTCCCCCAGAATCGCTGCCCAGCCCGACCGGAGACCCCCCGGCTGCCAGGATTGCCGCCTCTCCGCTGCTGCTGCCCGCCGGGCTGCAGGTCAGGTTGTACGGGTTGTGGGTGCGGCCGTACAGGGCGTTGCCGCTGACCGCGTTGGTCTTTCCCAACAGAATTCCGCCAGCTTGGCGCATGCGGGCCACAGCGGTGGCGTCCGCAGCCGGCACATGGCCCAGCCGCGCCGGATACCCTGCCGTACAGACCAGGTCGCACGTCTCCAGCCAATCTTTGACTGTAAAGGGCACCCCATGCAACGGCCCCCACCAGTGCCCGCGCGCCGCAGCTCGGTCTGCCTCCCGAGCCCGCTCCAACGCCCGCTCCGGGTCCGACTGCACCACCGCGTTGAGGGCTGGGTTCACCGCCTCGATTCGCGCCAAGTACGCCTGGACCACCTCAACTGCCGTGACCTGGCGCAGCCGAATCAGCCGCGCCAGCTGGGTCGCAGACAGCCCACACAACGCGTGCATCGCCCCTCCTCCCCTTCCCCCATTTCGCCGACCGTAGACCCGTTACACCGCAAATTCCGCACAGGCCGTGTATCCCCCGTCCACCACCAACGACGTTCCTGTGATCCCCTGCGCCTCGTCGCTGCACAAAAAGACCGCAGCCCGCCCCAGATCTGCCGGCAGCAGCAGCTCCCCAGCTGGGACACGCTGCAGCCGCCGCGCCAGCTGGGCTGCCGGGTCCTCGGCATGGCGCAGATGGTCGCGCAACATCGGCGTATCTGTGATCCCCGGGCAGAGACAGTTGAAACGGATGCGCTGGCGGCCATAGTCCAGAGCCAGCGCCTTGGTCAACATCAGCACAGCCCCCTTGCTGGCACAGTAGGCAGGGGTCCCCTGTTGGGCCACAAAGCTGGACACAGAGGCGATGTTGAGCACAGCACCGCCGCCAGCTGCACGCAGGTGCGGCAACGCCTGACGGGTCGTCAAAAAAATGGAGCGGACATTCACCGCCATCACCCGGTCCCAATCCTCCACGCTGCTCTCCTCAACCGTCTGCACCGCCACGACGCCGGCGTTGTTGACCACGATGTCCAGCCGCCCATAGGTGCTCACCGCAGCGGTGACCAACGCAGCCACCTCCGCTTCACAGGCCACATCGGCCCGCACCCAGAAGCTCTGCCCGCCCTGCGCCTGAATCTGCGCGACAGTGGCGGTTCCTTCTGCCTGATCGGCCACCACCACCGCCGCACCGGCAGCGGCCAGCGCCCACGCGATCCCCTGGCCGATCCCCCGTGCAGCGCCGGTGACGATCGCAACCTTGCCTGTCAACGCTGCCACCGGGCTCACCCCTGTTCCTGGTGAACGGCCTGGACCGCAGCGATGACACTGGCCTCGGCCTGGCTCATCGGGTGAGCCAAGGCAGCAGCACGCAGCGCTTCCAGCCGCGCCGCCCCCCCCGCCTGCTCGCTGCTCCACTCGCCGACAAAGCTGCCATCGTGGATCCCCTGCAGAATCTCACGGGCCTTGTCACGCAGGGCCACAGGGAGCAGATGGGCGCTGCGCGAGAGCGTGCCGTACTGGCTGGTCGTCGAATGGTGCAACATCTGACGAAAAAAGCCATTTTTGGCCATATTGGCAAAGATCTGCGCAGTTTCTCCCGACGCATACAGCTCCATGACCATCAACTCCGGTGAAAAACCGTGGGCCACCCCCAGCTCGAAACATTCGAGAAACCAGGCCTCCAACCCCGCCCAGATCACCTGCTCGGCAAACAGATCCAACTCGGCTTCCTCACGAAACGTCGAACGAAAGACGCCGCCGCGCGTCAGCCCCATCCCCTTGCAGAGCGCCAGCAGCCGCTCCCAGGCCTGGCCGCTGGCATCCTGGTGCACCGCCACCTGGGCCAACGCCCCGCTGCCGCGCACATACAGCTCGCGCACCTGCACCCCAATCATGCGCGGGGCGACCATCAGAACATCGACACCGGGTGGCGGCACAATCAGACCGAAGCCGACATTGTAGCCACTCGCCCAGACCAGCGTCTTGCCCGCTGTGACCCCCGGCAGAATCTGCTCTGCCCAGATCAGAGGCTGCGATTCGTCGGTGGTCAAAACCAGCAGCACCTCCCCGGCACGCGCAGCCTCCGCAATCGAACAGACCGCAAAGCCATCTGCCAGCGCCCGTTCTCGATAGAGATCGTCCCGGTTGCCGACCAACACCGCGACGCCGCTGTCGCGCAGGTTCAGCGCCTGCGCCTGTCCTTGGTTGCCGTACCCCAAAACGGCCACGGTCTTTCCCGCCAACGGCGCCAGCGAGGCGTCCGCATCTTTGTACAGCTGCATCTCTTTCTCCTCCAACAGACAAATCCTAGATTCCATACTTTCTCGCCGCCTCAGCCAGCGCCGCCAGATGCTCTGCCTCAGCACCATTTTCGAGCAGAAGCCCCTTTTCTGAACCAGCACCCCAAACGACCGAACCCGGACCCTGCGGTTCAGAGCGCAGCCGAGAGCAGCTGGCGCAGCTGGTCGCGGTACAAAATGGTCTCCGAAAGGTTGTCACACTCGTTGCAGCGCTCCCAGTCGATCCAGACATACTCGATCCCCAGCCAGCCTGCATAGCTGCGCTGCTGCAGCAGCGCCACCACCCGAGCGTAGTCGATGGTGTTGCCGGCAAACGAGGTCTGCAGACGCCCCGGGCAGGCGCCGCGCACATGAAAATGGCTGGCATAGGCCAACAGCGGCTCCACCGCACGGTCGGCCAGCCCCGCACGGGTGAAATGGGTATAGTCGACCGTGAGCGTCAGCCCAGGCGTCTCCTGGACCAGCCGCAACGCCCGCTGCGGCTCCGGCACCAGCGAGCCGACATGCGCCTCGACCGCACAGACGATGCCGCAGCGGGCCGCCTGCTCGACACGCCAGGCCAGTTCCACAACCGCCCGATCCCAGCTGCGGGCCGGCTCCTCGTCGGCAAACTCGACCCCAGGCAGCAGCGTGACATGCTGCGCGCCCACCCCCCCAGCATACTCCAACGTGCGCAAAAACCAGTCGCGCGCCCGCTGACGCCGCGCCCCCTCAGGGTGATTGACGGCCCAGGGCACAAAATCAGGGTCCATCTGCAAAAAAAGATCGGCGGCTACCAACCCCTGGTCGTGCAGCTGTGAACGCAGCCGAGCAGCGGCACGGGGCAGCTGGGCAAATTCACGCGACGGCCAAAGGTGCGAACGCTTTTCAAACAGACCGATGTCGACCCCCTCCACCCCCAACATCGCAAGCAGACGCAACACATCGGCGTGCGGCAGCAGAGGAAACGAAAAATCAGCGCAGGCAAGGCGGATCGACATGGACAGCTCCCCATTCACCCGGTCAGACAGACAAGAGAGATTTTTCTATTGTACCTGAAAAAAGCGCCAGGAACGAATGATCTCCACAGAGCTCTTGCCTGCACTCAGCCCTTCCCCAAGGCAGCACCCGCATGCAGCGCCTCCAGGTTGTTCTGCAGCAGATCGGCGTGGCGCTCCGGCAGATGGTCGCGCAGCGCAGCACCCATCGCCTCCAGCGTGACCACCGGACGCAGGGCCAGCAGGGCGCCCAACAACACCAGATTGGCCAGCCGTGGGCTGCCAAAACGCTGGGCCACCTCGCTGGCAGGCACGGCAACCGCACACAAGTCCACACGCTCGACCGGCCGCTGCACCAGCGTGCTGTCGTAGACCAGCAGCCCGCCAGCCGCCACCAACGGCTCGTATTTGTCCACCGAAGGCAGGTTGAGTGCCACCACACACTCCGGGTGACGCACCAGCGGCGCCCCGATCGGCTCGTCCCCCACCACCACCGTGCAGTGCGCAGTCCCCCCACGCATCTCAGGCCCGTACGAAGGAATCCAGGTCACTTCCAACCCACTCGCCAACGCCGCATGGGCCAGCAGCTGGCCCGCCAGCAGCGCACCCTGCCCCCCAAACCCCGAAACAACGATCGATGTCTCCATCGCCGCCTCCTACGCCCCCAGTTCGGCCGCCACCTTGAACTCTCCCAACGGATAGACCGGCAGCATCACCTGTTCAATGAATTCGAGCGCCTCCACAGGAGTCACCTGCCAGTTGGTCGGGCAGGCCCCCAGCAGTTCGACAATGCCCAGCCCCAGCCCCCGCAGCTGCACCGTAAATGCCCGCTGGATCGCCTGGCGCGCCCGGCGAATCTCGGCCACAGAATGGGTGGAACGCCGGGCCGCATACGCCACCCCAGGCAGCGCCGCCAACAGCTCAGGCAGATGGATCGGATACCCCTGCTGCTGGGAGTCCCGCCCCAGCGGCGAAGAGGTCGTCCGCATCCCAAGCGGGGTCGTCGGCGCCATCTGCCCGCCGGTCATCCCATAGACCCCGTTGTTGACAAAAATTATGGTGATCGGTTCGCCACGCAACGCAGCGTGCAGGATCTCGTTGCCGCCGATGCTGGCCAGATCTCCGTCCCCCTGATAGGTGAAAATCACCCGATCTGGCAGCACCCGTTTGAGCCCGGTCGCCATCGCAGGCGCACGCCCATGCGCTGCCACACAGCAATCCAACACAAAATACTTGTAGGCCAACACCGCACAGCCGACCGGCGCCACACAGATCGTCCGGCTGCCGATGCCCAGCCCCTCGATCGTTTCGGCCACCAGCCGATGCACCGTGCCGTGCCCACAGCCCGGACAGTAGTGGGTCGGCAGATCCGCCAACAGAGCCGGACGGCGATAGATCGTTTCCATCTTGCAGCTCCTTTTCTTCTCCGGCGATCCACCGGAAGCCGTTCTGCTTCGCCACAAAAAAGTGCCTTCAGGAGAACGCTGCCCGGCCCGAGAGAGAGACCAGCTGTGCAAGCTCAGCCTCAATTTCATCGGGCATCGGGATCACCCCCCCCAGATGGCCCAAAAAACGCACCGGCACCCGCTCCCGCACGACACAACGCACATCCTCGACCATCTGCCCCCCATTCATCTCCACCACCAACACCCCACGCAGCTGTGGGCAGATCGCATCCAAAGGCTGCCGAGGATAAGGCCAGAGCGTCACCGGCCGAAAAAGGCCCACCCGAATTCCTGCCCGCCGCGCAGCCCGCACGGCAGATTGGGCAATGCGCGCCACGGTGCCAAAGGCCACCACCAGATAGTCGGCATCCTCCACACAAAAACTTTCCCAACGCTGCTGCGTGGCTGCCATCTGCTGCAGCTTGGCCTGCAAACGAAGATTGCTCTGTTCCAGCTCCGCCGCATCCAGATAGAGCGAAGAGATCACGCGCGGGGAACGCCCTGCCGCCCCCGTGAGCGCCCAGTCAGGCCGCTCGACTGCCAGCGCACGCATCGGCGGCATCTCGACCGGCTCCATCATCTGCCCCAACGTGCCGTCTCCAGCCAGAATCACAAGGGTCCGCCAGCCAAACGCCAGGTCAAAACTGGCATACATCAGGTCGACCGCCTCCTGGACAGTGGACGGCGCCAACACCAATGGGTGAAAATCGCCGTGGCCGGCGCTGCGCGTCAGCTGAAAATAGTCCGACTGACTCGGCTGAATGTTCCCCAGCCCAGGCCCCCCACGCATGATGTCGACCAGAACACAGGGCACCTCGCTGCCAGCCAGATAGCTCAACCCCTCCTGCATCAGGCTGATGCCAGGCGACGAGGAGGAAGACAACGCACGCACCCCGGCACAGGCCGCCCCGTAAACCATGTGG
This sequence comes from Chloroflexota bacterium, assembly GCA_018969295.1. Classification (GTDB taxonomy): domain Bacteria; phylum Chloroflexota; class Anaerolineae; order Caldilineales; family Caldilineaceae; genus Caldilinea. The sequence goes on from JAGWYN010000011.1 coordinate 86,479, forward strand.
ATGGCAGCTATCTCGCTCTCCGCCTGCAAAAAGGTGCGCCCCAGCTCCGGCATGCGACGCGCCATGTACTCGAGCAGCTCAGTCTGGGGCGTGATCGGGTAGCCAAAAAATGCCTCCGCCCCGGCACGCACCGCCGCCTCCGCCAACGCCTCGTTGCCCTTCCACAGTTCGCGCGCCATCGCACCCACTCCCCTTTCTTCCCTCCGAAGGACCTCCATGCCCCATCAACACCCCCCAAGCAGGGAGCGCCCGGCTGCACTTCAACCAGCACGTCCCGCCGACTCCCGGTAAACCGTAAACACCAGATCCGGGCAGACCCACGCACAGACCCCACAGCCTGTGCAGCGGCGAAGCGCTTCGTCCAGCTGAACCGGCTGATAGCCCAACGCGTTAAAGTGCTGGCCAGCGACCAGCACCTGCTGTGGGCAAGCCCGAATACAGAGGCCACACCCTTTACAACGGTCGGTTTGAATGAGAAGTGTCCCTTGCGCCATGGAGGCTCTCCTTTGAGCAGCTCACCGGCATCTGCACCCAACAACTGGCAAGACCGCGGGACCCTTGCCTACCTCGATCATACACCCTGCACCCCGCCCATGTCCATCCCCTCTTTTTTCCAGCAGGGACACGTAGACGCCGGGGCCGGTCGCCCACAAGCTTTGGCTGGGCAGCGCCAGGGATACGCTGCTTGGAGAAGGCAGCGGCGCGTGCCGCCCCCAGAGGTGGGACGGCACACGTCGCAGAACTCGTCAGGCGTCGGTCACACATCCCTCCGAAGCCGACGAAACGCTCTTGAAGTACTTGTACAGCACCCCTTTGGTATACTTGGGCGCCGGCGCCTGCCAGGACGCACGGCGCTGGGCCAGCGTTTCATCGCTCAGGTGCACTTCCAACCGGTTGTTCTCGGCATCGATGGTGATCAGGTCGCCCTCCTGGACCAGCGCCAGGTTGCCCCCTACCTGGGCCTCTGGGGTGATGTGGCCTACCACAAAGCCGTGGGTCCCCCCCGAAAAACGGCCGTCAGTGATCAGCGCCACACTCTTGCCCAGCCCAGCTCCCATGATCAGCGAGGTGATCGACAGCATCTCTCGCATGCCAGGCCCCCCTTTGGGCCCCTCGTAGCGAATGACCACCACATCGCCGTGCGTCACCCGCCCTTGCTGGATGGCCGCCAGGGTCAGCTCTTCGGAGTCGAACACCTTGGCAGGCCCTGTGAAGCGGGTGCCCTCTTTGCCGGTAATCTTGGCCACTGCCCCCTCGCTGGCCAGGTTGCCGTAGAGAATCTGCAGATGGCCGGTCGCTTTGATCGGCCGGTCGATCGGCTGTACAATCCGCTGCCCCGCCTTCAGACCGGGCAGCGCAGCCAGGTTTTCAGCGACGCTCCGGCCGGTCACGGTCATGCAGTCGCCGTGCAACAGCCCCTCTTCAAGCAGCAGCTTCATCACCGCCGGCACCCCGCCGACCGCCCACAGATCTTCCATGACCCACGGCCCGCTCGGTTTCATGTCGGCCAGCAGCGGCGTGCGCGCCGAAATCGCCTGAAAATCGTCGATGGTCAACGGCACGTCGGCGGCCCTGGCCATGGCGATCAGATGCATCACCGCGTTGGTCGAGCCCCCCAACGCAACCACCACCCTGATGGAATTCTCGAACGCCTGGCGGGTCAAAATATCCGACGGTTTGATGTCACGTTCGAGCAGGTGAAGCAGCGCCGCACCCGCAGCCTGACACTCGACAATTTTTTCGGGGGCATTGGCAGGATAGGAGGAGCTGTAGGGCAGGCTCATCCCCAGGGCTTCGATCGCCGACGCCATCGTGTTGGCAGTGTACATCCCACCGCAGGCCCCCTCGCCGGGGCAGGCATGGCGCAGCACCTCGCGCAGCTGCTGCTCGGTGATCTCCTTGGCCAGCCACTTGCCGTACGCTTCAAAGGCCGACACGATGTCCAGCTTCTGGTCACCCAGATGGCCGGCGCGAATGGTGCCGCCGTACACGATGATCGTCGGCCGGTTCAAACGAGCCGCCGCGATGATCGCGCCCGGCATGTTCTTGTCACAGCCCGGCAGCGATACATTGGCGTCGTACCACTGAGCCCGCATCACCGTCTCGATCGAATCGGCGATCAGGTCGCGCGACAGCAGCGAAGCCTTCATTCCTTCGGTCCCCATCGAAATGCCGTCACTCACACCGATCGTATGAAAGATCAGCCCGACCATGCCGGCTGCCTGCACCCCCCCTTTGACCTCGCGGGCCAACGCGTTGAGATGCATGTTGCACGGGTTCCCCTCCCACCCCATGCTGGCAATGCCTACCTGCGGTTTCTGCATATCTTCGTCGCTCAGCCCGACACCGTAGAGCATCGCCTGCGACCCCACCTGCGAACGCACCTGCGTCAGCTGGCTGCTGTATTTGTTGAGTAGACCCTCGCGCGTCGTAGCGCCCATGAAGCTATCCTCCCCCTTGCTTATAGATGAACAGTGATGGCTCCTATTGTACCCTTCTCTTGGTGCCAGACAAACATCTCACCCGGCAACTGGCGCGACCGTCAACGGAATTTCAGCCACCGTCTCGTCGTCGACCAGGACGCGAAACTCGTAGTCGCCGAACGCGCGAAAGGAGAGATTGGTGAGGTCAAAGATCTGGTTGACCACGACAGAGCGCCCATCCTGCGTCGGCTGGAGCAGAAACTCGGCAGACAACGACAGCAGTTCCTGCCCATCGGCGTCGACCAGCAGGATCCGCAGGGCATGAAGCCCAGCCTCGCTGGGGTCAAACGCAAACTGGGTCACGACTTTCATCTGCGCGTGGACCGCAGGGGTCCTCGGCGCGCTGAGGGTCGTGAAAATTCCCAAAATGTTCAGCTTGTGTTCGATCGACAGACCTGCATAGTCGGCCAGAACCGCAATTCGTGTCTTCATGCACAGTGTGTGCTCTTCAAAAAATTACCCATAAAAAAAGTACCGTTTGTTGTCCCCCGAAGGCTGGATTGGGGCCAGCCACAACAAACGGTACTTTCTAAAGTATACACAATAATTGAAAAATGTCTAGCCCCCAATTGCGCACAAAATCCTTAAATTTTTGGAGACAATTGCCCTGCAGCGCTACAGCTGCTGCAGCCAGCGGGTCAGCTGGCCTCGATTCAACACAATGTGCACGCCAAGGTAGACGGCGGCGCCGCCGAGGCCGCCAGCCGCCACAAAGAGCGTATCGGCCAGGCCGGCTCTGGCAAGCAGCCAGACTGCCGCCACCATCAGCAGCGCTGCACCTGCACTTTGAGCCAGCGTGCGCAGCAGCATCCTGCCGTCGATCCCCTGCAGCGAAGCACCCACCACCCAGAAGTAGACAGCAGCCAGCCCCGCCGAGGCCAACGAAGAGGCCCAGGCCACCCCGTAGATCCCCAGCGGGCCGACCAGCCACAGGCTCAACAGCCCCAGCGCCAGCACCCAGCCCAGACTCGCCCACATGGGCAGCCGGGTGTTGTGGCGCGCATACAACGCCAACGACAAGATATCGACCGCCGAATCTGCCAGCAGACGGACAGCCAGAATCGCAACCAGGGCGTAGACCATCTCCAGGCTGGCGCTGTCCAGGGCTTGCCCGGGGAAGAGAAAACGCATGGCCGGCATCCCCAGCGCCAAAATCCCAGCGCCAGCCGGGATGACCAGCGTCAGCGCAGCGCAGAGCCCTGCGGTCGTCGTCTGACGCAGGGGGAGCAGGTCGCCGCTGTTGTACTGGCGTGCCATCGTCGGAAAGATGACGGTGGCAATGGCCTGGGCAAAAAGCCCGCGCGGCATGGAGGCCATGATCAGCAGAGCAAAAAAGTACGCCGACAGACTCCCTGCCGCCAGGCCCGAGGCCAGCCGCACAATCAACAGGTCAGCAGCCTGCACTGCCCCGATGGTGACCAGGCGCGGCCAGAAGAGCCGCCACAGGTTGGCCAGCGCAGGGTCACGGAACTGCCAGGTCAGCCGAATCTGCAGCCGTTTCAGCGCCGGTGCCTGCACCGCCAGAATCATCCACGCGCCGACCACCAGCCCCCAGGCGGCGCTGACAATTCCCCACTGCCGTGCCAGCAGCCACACCCCCAGGATCTGCCCGAGATCGATCAGCACCGTGCCCAGCGCAGGGGTCACAAAGTGATCGTGGGCCTGCAGGATATTGGCGTAGACACTGCCGACAGCGTAGAAAAACATCGCGACCATCAAGACCTGGATCAGCTGCGCTGTCAGCTGCTGTTGTTCAGGAGAAAATCCAGGCGCCAGCAAGGTGGCGGTCAGCCAGGGCGCGCCGCAGAGCACCGCCACACTCACCCCCCCCATCCCTGCCGCTGTCAGGGTGACCACAGCACCTGCCAGGCGTTCTGCACTGGCGCGCTCGCGTGCGACCAGAGCCGCTGTGTAGACCGGGACAAAGGCGGCAGCCACCGCCCCGCCCGCCAGCATGGAGACCAGGAGTTCAGGGAACTGATAGGCCGCGGCAAAGGCATCCGCCGCTGCGCCGATACCGAACCACTGTGTCATCAACAACAGTTTGACAAAGCCGGTCAGCCGGCTCAGACCATAAAACAGCATCACCACCGCAGAAGAGCGGACCAGAAAACGTGCGTGCGTCACGTCTGGGCTCAAAACATCGGCGGGGTGGCCAGCCGGCGCGCCACAAACTGCCCATCGTTCTGCGTGCCGATGTACTGTTCGTCTTCGACGATCACTTTTCCCCGCAGCAACACGGTGCGCGGCCAGCCACAGACCTCGATTCCTTCGTACGGGGTCCAGCCAGCGGCTTCGTGCAGGGTGTCCGGGGCCAGATAGCGCACCCGCTGGGGGTCAAAGATGACCAGGTCGGCGTCGCAGCCCGGGGCCAGCCGCCCCTTGCGCCCCAACCCCATCCAGCGAGCTGCGTTGCTCGCACAGACCTGCACCCACCGTTCCAGAGTCAACAGCCCCTGGTTGACCCCAAAATGATGCACCAGAGCCAGGCGCGCCTCGATACTCGGCACCCCACCTGGAATCTGGGTGAAATCGGGCTGCGCTTTTTCAGCCACAGACCAGGGGCAGTGGTCGGTGCTCACCACCTGCAGCGAATCCTGGGCCAGCGCCTGCCAGAGCATGCGGTTGTCCTCGACCGAACGCAGGGGAGGGGCACAGACAAAGAGTTCGCCGTTCAGCCCCCCCAGGTGCTCTTCTGCGTTCAACAACAGGTACTGCGGGCAGGTTTCCCCCCAAATATCGATGCGGCGCTGCCGGGCACGCAGGATCTCCAACACCCCCTCCTGGCAGCCCACATGAAAGATGTACAAAGGGCAGCTGGCCAGCTCGGCCAGCTCGGCCGCACGGTAGATCGCGCTCGCCTCCAACGATGCAGGGCGTGTGTAGGCATGCCAGATCGGCTCGACATGGCCTTCAGCCAGCGCCTCGGCGCGCAGGTATTCGAGCACAGGGCCGGTTTCGCTGTGCAGCACTGTGCGCCCGCCTGCCTCGCCGACCGCAGTCAACGCGCGCAACAAGGCGACATCGTCCAGCATCATCCCCGCATAGGCCTGATACATTTTGAAGGTCGGACACCCAGCAGCCACAGCAGCAGCCACTTCGTCCAATCCATCTGGTTGACTGGCATGCCAGGTCGGCACCGTCATGTGCAGGCCAAAATCGACAGCCACCTGGCCTGTCGCCTCGCTGCGCCGCTGTTCGAGCGCCTCCAACATGGACTGGCCCACCTGGGGCTCGACAAAATCAATCACGGTGGTCGTCCCGCCACAGGCTGCAGCCACCGTGCCAGTGGCAAAGCTGTCTGCGCTGACCCGCCCTGCCAACGGCATCTGCAAATGCACGTGGGGGTCTATCGCCCCTGGCAACACATAACAGTCGGTCGCGTCGATCGTGCGCTTCCCGACCAGTGTCGTCCCGACCGCGGCAATCTGCCCGTGGTGCACTGCCAGATCGCCGCGGGTGACCCCGTCTGCATTGACCAAAATCCCGTTGCGAATCACCAGCTCGTACATGGCTCGCTCCTCGTTGCTCCGACGAATCGTCCCTACATCAATTCCTGACGCCAGAACCGTCTCTCCTGGAAGGCCAGCCTAATACCAGATCGTCGGCGGCGCAGGGCGGCCAGCTGTCTCCCCTCCCTGCCCCTTTTCCGCCGAACCTGGCTCGCCCCCCTCCTCCCAGGGTGGCAGGTCCGCCCAGGCAGCGAAGGTCTCCTCTGCCGGGCTGCCCTCCCCAACCTGCCGGATGGGCTCTGCGTCCGTCTCTGCTGGAGACGGCTGCTCGGCAGGGCCCTCCAGGCCGAGATACTCGCGCCCTCGTGTGCCGCCGAGGTCGGGTCCCAACACCCCGGCAGCCTGCATCTGGTCGATCAGCCGGGCAGCACGTGTGTAGCCGACCCGCAGCTTGCGCTGCAGCAGGCTGACCGATCCTCGTCCCTGCTCGCGCACCGCCGCCACTGCCGTCTCGTAGAGGTCGTCCCGAGCCTCTGTGACCCGCAGCTGTTCGATCTGGGCAAAAAGCGGAGGCTGCACAGCCATCTCGCTCTGGCCGGGCCGCCCGGAGGACGGTTTCTGGGGCGGCACGGCCCCTCCCAGCTCCGGCGCGGGATGGGCCGCGGTACCACTCTCAAAGGGCCGGATCCCACGCCAGTGCTGGACCAGCCGGGCAATTTCGTCGTCGGTCACCAACGTGCCCTGCAGACGTTCCAGCTTCGAGGCATCAGGGGCCATGAAGAGCATATCCCCACGACCGAGCAACCGTTCCGCGCCGGGAACATCGAGGATCACCCGGCTGTCGGTCTGGCTGGTCACGGCAAAAGCGATCCGAGAAGGAAAGTTGGCTTTGATCAGCCCCGTGATCACGTCGACCGAAGGGCGCTGGGTTGCAATGATCAGATGGATCCCAACAGCACGGGCCATCTGTGCCAGCCGACAGATATGCTTTTCCACCTCTTCGGGGGCTGCCATCATCAAATCAGCCATTTCGTCGACGACCACGACGATATACGGCATTCTTTTTTCGCCGTTCTTGTCCAGATAGCTGTTGTAGCGCGGCAGGTCTCGGGCATTGGCCTTGGAGAAGAGGGTATAGCGCCGTTCCATCTCTTTGACCGCCCAGAAGAGCACACCGGCCGCCTTGTCGATCTCGGTGACCACCGGGCTCAGCAAGTGGGGGATGCCGTTGTAGACGCTCAGCTCCACCATCTTCGGGTCAATCATCAGCAGGCGCAGCTGGTCGGGGGTGTTGGTCAACAGCAGACAGGCCACGATCGAGTTGATGCAGACCGATTTGCCGGATCCAGTTGCGCCAGCGATCAGGAGATGGGGCATCCGCACCATGTCGGCGGCGATCGGCTGGCCTTTGACATCTTCGCCCAGGACGATCGGCAAAGCACGTTTTTTGTCGCGGAAGGGCTCGCTCTCCATCAGCTCTTTGAGACCCACAATATTGCTCGCCTGGTTGGGGACCTCTACGCCGACATAGTTCGTGCCTGGGATCGGGGCTTCGATCCGCACGCTGGGCGCTGCCAGCGCCAGGGCCAGGTCATTGGCCAAAGCGGCGATCTTGGCGATCTTCACTTTAACCCGCTGGGCGTCGGCCCCTGTCTTGCGTTCGAGATAGCCCGGTTTGATCAGGTATTGGGTCACCGAAGGACCTTTGTAGGCCCCTTCAAAATCAGCAGGCACCCCAAACAAGGCCAATGTCTCCTGGATCAGACGCCCCTGCGTCCGAATGTGGTTGTCGTCGTCGGCGACACGGTCGTAGTCGGTCAGGATCGTTGCCAGGTCAGGCAGTTTCCATTCCTGCCCCCCCCCGACGATGCGCGGCGGCGGCAGTTCCCCCTCTGCGACCGGCGGGGTCTCTCCCCGGGCAGGGGCTGTCGCCCGCACTTGCGGGGTACCCCGCACCGATGCTTCCGGGCGCACCAGCCCGGCAGGGGAGAGAGGGGCATTTGGCGCTTCGGCCACGGGGCGCAAGGCCCAAAGCCGTTTCCACCAGGGAAGCTGGCCGGTCGGCATCGGGACAACCGGGGGGGCAGGCAGGGCAGCCGCCGGCGCAGGGCGCGCCGAGCGCCCTTCGCTCCACTCCAACAGCGCACTCCAAATCTCCACCAACAGACGCTCAAAGAGCCAGAAGAGAGCGACCATCGCCAAAAACGTTACAGCAGCCCAGGCCCCTGCCCGGCTCACCGTCTGCTCCAGCCAGTCCGCCAACAGACGTCCCACGGCGCCGCCGGCGTCCCCTTTGGCAGCCAACTGGGCGCGCACCCCCGGCTCCACCAGCAGCGAAAGCGCTGTGATCGCGCACAGAAAGAGCAACGCCAGCCCGGCCGGCCGCTGCCAGGCCAGGTTGGGCATCTGTTCCACTGCACGAACCACCATCCAGAGCCCCAGGGCCCCCAAGACCGCAGGAACAGCCCAGAGCCCCCAGCCAAAGAGCCCCTGCAAAAGGTCGACCCAGCCGCCGGTCAGCTGCCCACGGCTGCTTGTCAGCACACTCAGCAGCGTGAAGAGCGCCAGCAGCACCAAAAAGACACCGCCCACTTCGACCCGCAGCAACGCCCGGCTCACCGCCTCAAAACCGCTGTGCCCTTTGCGTCGTGTGGTCGTTTTTTTGGCTGCTGGTTGTCTGCGCCTGTTTGCCTTGGTTGCCATGCACGCACTGCCTGCTCTCTGCCGAACATCCGTTCAACCAGTATACCACAGCCAGCATGCCGCCACCAAGCTGCAGAGCTGCTGCCAAACTGGGGCTTCTCAAAACCCATAAAGGCTGCATACGCAGGTCCAGAGCGAAAAACACCCACCGCCGCCGCTACAGCCCATACAAGGCAAAAGCCATAAACAGACACCCAATGCAGACGGCTATCCATTCCATGCGATCAACTTCCTTCAGCTCTTGGCCAGATGTCTGCCTACTCGGTAGCTCCAACGCTGTAAAGAACGGCTCGGCAGCCGACGCTGCATCTGTTGCCGCACAACAAATCGCCGCCAGGCCGGCTTGGGAGTTTCCGAGGGAACCACCGGGCGAACCAAGATCATTGCGATGAAAAACAAATGTCGATGCGATACGTTCATCAGCCCGTCAATCCATTCAGTTGTTTGTCCACAAATTGGTTTCGTCAATTTTGTTAAAAACACAATAGCAGATTTTTTCAGGCTGTGAACAAAAAAAGGTGGATCGAAAAGGTTGGAGTTTTTACCGGGAAAATCAAAATCGACCGACAGAATTTCAATCTTTTGCGGAGATTGGCGGGAGGGAGGTAATGGGGCACCCATGCAAAAGGAGGCCCCCCCCCAAAAAAATGGCCTGTTACACTGTAACAGGCCATTTTTCAACAATGCCGCTTTTCTGTGCGGCAACTCTCTAACTTCTTAGCGGCTGCTGAGCCAGCGAGTCGAGCCCAGCACATACTCGCCAGTGTCAACATGCTGGCCCTTGACCCAGCCCGGAAGGTCGAAGTTGCCCAGGATATTGCCCGGGATCCCAACCATGACGGCGCCGGTCGGAATGGTGGCCGCACCATTGATCGACTGGACCACATGCAGTGTGCCGCTCGCATCCCACCAGGAGACATACTGCTGATAGGTGCGGAAACGCATAGAAATCCCACGGCCGGTCTGCACGTAGTCGTTCCCACCCAGGCCAGCCCCAGAGAAGCGCACCGACTCAAAGTAGCCGTTGCCGTCCTGGCCCGAAACCGGCGGCGGAGGTGCCACATTAAAGTTTTCACTGCCATCTGCACATTCCCAGGTGAACTTCTGGTAGGTGCACTGGGTCCGGTAGGCAGCAGAGGCCGTCATGCTGACACCTAGCAGCAGAACCATCGCTGCAATAAAGCCAACAGACAGGACGCGCATCGAAATCATTGTTCCACGAAACTGCATTGGTGTTCTCCTTGTTTTTGTTGATTTATGCATTGTATCCGGCGTAGAGATCCAGGAGCATCGACGTGTTCAATTTGTATGTTTTTTTGTATTTTTGTTCAGGACCTCCTTATTGAATTTTTTAAGGACGTTTGCCTTTTGTTATTTATAACAGATTGTACAATATCACACAAATTTTGTAATCGCTGAAAAAAAAATAGCCTTCAACGAGAAAAATTTGTGATATTTCGCAGGAATGAAAGCGCCACAGCTCCGGACACCCTTCCACAACAGCTGTGGTATACTCCTTTTTAGAGAGAAAGCCTTGTTCTGCCTGGCAAACAAAGTTTCTGGCCGTGACAAAAAATTCAAGGATAGCCACACCATGATGGCGGAAGCACCTCGTCCCCTCCCCAAAGCAGAACCACGCAAAGGGTTGCGTGTACTGGCAGGTCTGGCCCGCGACCGCTCGCCGCTGACAGCGCTGACTTTGATGCGCGAGTGGGTCGGCCAGGCCTTTGAGATCCCAGCCCCCAATTTCCGGCCTGCCTTCTTTGTCGGACCAGAGGCCAATCGTCAGATTTTGATCACAGACCGCACCCTGCTCAGCTGGCGCAACGCCAGCGACCCTGTAGTCAGGCTGCTGCGCCGCGGGGTTCTGGTCGTCGACGGCGCCGAACACGACCGCTACCGCCAGATCATGGACCCCGCCCTGCAGCGGCGCAATGTCCTGCACCACATCCCCGACTTCTGGCGCTACACCGACCAGGTCACCGCAGCCTGGGCAGAAGGCAGCACACAGGATCTGCTGGTCGAAATGCGCAAACTGGCCCTGCTGATCCTGATGGGGGCCACCTTTCATGTCGATTTCACCCCACACCTGCAGCGCCTCTGGCAGCCGATCCTGGATCTGATCGACTACATCTCTCCCGGCCTCTGGGTCGTCTGGCCCGGCGCGCCGTCCAGCACCCGCCACCGCAAGGCCATCGAGGCCATGGACGACTACCTGTACTCGATTATCCGCCAGCGCCGGGCTCGATTGGCGGAGAGCCAAATCCCCCCCGCTCCCTCCGATCTGCTCGGCGTGCTGGTCTCAACCCCTGACATGACCGACGACCTGGTGCGCGACCAGCTGCTGACCATGCTGATCGCCGGCCATGACACCAGCACCGCATTGCTGGCCTGGGTCTTTTATCTGCTTGGCCAACACCCAGAAACCCAACAAGCCCTCCAGCAGGAAGCTGACCAGGCGCTGGGTACCCAAAATCAGCCCCCCAGCGCAGACCAGCTCAACCAGCTGCTCCAGCTCGAACAGGTGATCAAAGAGACCCTGCGCCTCTACCCCCCTATTCATGTCGGCAACCGGCGTGCCACCGAGACGCTCTCCCTCTGCGGCTACCATGTGCCCCAGGGCCGACGGGTGATGTATTCGATCTATCTCTCCCACCGCGACAAAGAGTACTGGCAGGACGCCGACAGCTTCTGCCCGGCACGCTTCGCTCGCGGCCAGGAAGAAAAAACTCCCCCCTTCACCTATGTTCCCTTCGGCGGCGGGCCCCGCACCTGTATCGGGGCCACCTTCGCCCAGATCGAAGCGCGCGCCGTGCTCGCCCGCCTGTTGCAACGGTTTGATTTCAGGCTGCTCAACGGCGCCCAGATCCACCCCCACATGGGCGCTACCCTGGAACCACGCCCCGGCGTGCAGATGCAAATCCGGCGGCGTTGAGCGTATGGCCCGCTTCAGCCTGCCGGTCGATGGCCGGCAGACCGAAGCACACGCCTCCCCTCATCTGGCCAGAGTGCCCAGCGGACGGGTCAGGTACAAGACCAGATCGTCGTCTGCCCTGAACTCGGCCCCGTAGAGCAGCGGACGGCCGCTGGCCATCAGACCGCGGCCATCAGGAACGTAGCCGCGGCGCACATACAAGATCTGGGCAGCCCCATAGTCGGCTGTCATCCCCACCCCAATGCCGGCCACCGACGAGCGCTCCGCAATCAGCGCCTCGGCAGCATCCAACAGCGTCGTCGCAACGCCGCGGCGCTGCCAGGCCTTCAAAACGTTCAGATCGACAATCTCCGGGATGGCCGCCGCACGAAACGGCGGATAGGTCGACTCCCAACAGAGAGTTGTGTAGCCCACAAAATGCTCCTGCACCCACGCCACCAGCACCGTCCGCCGGCCAGCCTGCTGTTCCGCACAGTAGCGCCTGTATTGTTCGGCCGGCTTGTGCCACCCCTGCGCGGCAAAGGCCTCCGCAATCGGCTCGGCATCCTCATCGCGCAAAAACCGGAGCGTGCAGGCCAGCGGCTGACCGCTCATGCGCCCACCCGCACCAGCTGGCCCGTGCGCGCCGACGCATAGATCGCCAGCATGCTGCGCAGAAATGCCCGTGAATCCTGCAGCGAGACCAGCGGCGCCGCCCCATCCAGCACACAGGCTTCCATCGCCTGAATCTCACAAAGATACGGGTCGACCGGCGGCGTGACGATCGACTCACTCCGGTTGTCCAGATCCGTCAGCGTCATCACACTCTCCTGCCCCCCCAACCCAGGCTTCCACGGATGCGGAATCTGCAGCAGCCCGCGCTCGCCGGTCACGTAGGCCCCCTCTCGAAAGGGCGTCCGAAATCCTGAAGAGATCTGGGCCACAGCCCCGCCGGCAAACCGCAGCTGGGCCACCATGGCGACATCCACCCCACTCTCACCGACCGTCTGCTGCGCCCACACCTCCACCGGCGCCCCCTCGCCGATCAGCGTGATCGACAGGCTGTTCGGGTAGACCCCAACATCCCACGCCGACCCGCCCGTCAACCCCGCCTGAAGACGCACATTGGCTGCACGCTCCGGGGGCAGATGGAAGTTGAACCAGCTGTTGACCAGCTGCACCCTGCCCAGCTGGCCGCTGCGCACCAGCTCAAGAGCACGGCGGGTCTGCGGGTGATGCAGGTACATGAAGGCTTCAAAAATGGTTGCCCCGCTGCTCCGCGCAGCAGCCTCGACCTGCTCAAATTCAGCCACGCTGACCACAAGCGGCTTTTCACAGAGCACATGCTTGCCCGCACGCAAGGCCGCCACCGCCCACTCAGCATGCAGCCCGTTGGGCAGCGACAGATAGATCGCGTCGATCTCAGGGTCGGCAAGCAGCGCAGCGTAGCTGCCATAAATCTTCGGGATCGCATGCTGGCTGGCATAGGCGGCAGCCCGCTCGCGATCCCGGCTGGCCACAGCGACCAGCTCGCTGCGCTCAGCACGGCGCAGCGGCCCGATCAGGGCCTTGTTGATGTTGGCGGTGGACAACAGCGCCCAGCGGACAGCCTGGCTCATGGGAGTTCCTCCTTGGAAAATTAGGTGGCGGTTCACAACAACTTCTATCATACCATGCGCGCCAGCATGCCAGAGTGCTACCTCTCCCCCAAAAAATTGCGCAGCCCGCCCACCCCACCTATCTAAAGTCGTGCGCCCCGATGGGGCGAAATGTGGACCCCCAAAAAATTGCGCAGCCCGCCCACCCCACATATCTAAAGTCGTGCGCCCCGATGGGGCGAAATGTGGACCCCCAAAAAATTGCGCAGCCCGCCCACCCCACATATACTTCAAGAAAGCCGATCCCCCCCACCAGCAACGAGCCAAAGGAGCCGAAAAGACCCACATGCCGCCACCTGCCGCCCTCCAGGAATACCTTGCCGCACTCCGCCCACAGGTGCGCGGCGACCTGCGGACAGACCCGTATACACGTCTGCTCTACAGTACAGATGCCAGCCTCTATCAGGTCATGCCCCATGCGGTCCTGCTGCCCAAAGACGCCGACGATCTGCAGGCAGCAGTCGAGCTGGCCGCCCGCCACGCCATGCCCCTGCTGCCTCGCGGCGGCGGCAGCAGCCTGGCCGGCCAGAGCGTCAACGCCGCGCTGGTGCTCGATACCTCCCGCTGGATGGACCAGATCCTCGAGCTCAATCAAGAAGAACGCTGGGTGCGCGTGCAGCCAGGCATCGTTCTCGACCACCTCAACGCCGCCCTCCGGCCACACGGACTGCAGTTTGGCCCCGACCCAGCCTCCAGCAACCGCGCCTGCCTGGGCGGAATCGTCTCCAACAACGCCACCGGCAGCCACTCGATCGTCTACGGCATGGCGGCCGACCATCTGCTGGAAGCCCAGGTGCTGCTCGACGACGGCTCCTCCGCGCATCTGCGCCCCCTCTCCCCGGAAGAGCTGCGCCAGAAGCTGCTCAGCACCCGCCGCGAAGGAGAGATCTACCGCCGCATCGCCGCCCTGACCGAAGACGAAACCAATCGGCGCATCCTCCGCGAGGGCACCCCACGCCACTGGCGCCGCTGCGGCGGCTACAACCTGGCCCGCTTCATACACGACGGCACCATCGACCACTATCTCCCCCAGGACCCCCGCTTCAATCTCGTCAACCTGATCGCCGGCGCCGAAGGCACCCTGGCTGCCATCACCGAGCTCAAACTCAAGCTCGTCGAACGCCCACGGTTGACAGCACTCGCAATCGTCGAGTTCCCCAGCCTGCTCGCTTCCCTGGAAGCAGTGCCCGACCTGCTGGCAACCCGACCGACCGCCATCGAGCTGATCGACGACCTCAGCCTGCGCATGGCCGCCGAAAACCGCGAGGCAGCCCGCCTGGTCCGCTCCTTCCTGAAAGGAACCCCCTTTTGTTTTCTGGCCGTGGAATACCAGGCAGAGAGCGAAGCCGAGCTGCGCGCCAACCTCCAACAGCTGCTCGACAGCGCACCCCCCTCCCTCACCATCACCCCCCTCTTCGACCCCGGTCTGCAAGCCAATGTCTGGGCCGTACGCAAGATCGGGCTGGGACTCCTGATGAGCCTACGCAGCGACTGGAAACCCATCCCCTTTATCGAAGATACCGCCGTCCCCCCCCACCACCTCGCCGCCTACATCCCCCAGGTCGAAGCCTTCTGCCGTGAACTGGGAACACAGATGACCTATTACGCCCACGCCTCGGCCGGCTGCCTGCATATCCGCCCACTCATCAACCTCAAACTGGGCGCCGAAATCGACAAGATGGCAGCCATCAGCCGCTTTGTCGCCGACCTGCTGGGCTCGTATGGGGGCGCACTCTCCAGCGAACATGGCGACGGCCGGGTGCGCAGCTGGCTGGCCGAACGGTTCTACGGGCCAGCCCTTTATGGACTGTTCAAAGAGGTGAAAGCTGCTTTCGACCCCCACAACCGCTTCAACCCCGGCAATATCGTCGACGCCCCCCCCCAACATGAAGCACTGCGCGACGACAGACAGCCCCAACCACTTTCCCTGCAAACAAAATTGCACTGGCCGTCTGGGTTTACTATGGAAATTGAAATGTGCAACGGGGCAGGGGTCTGCCGCAAACTGACGACAGGCGCGATGTGCCCGAGCTTCATGGCCACCCGCGAGGAAGAACACAGCACACGCGGGCGGGCCAACCTGCTGCGCGCCGTGCTGTCAGGCCGACTGCCCGCCCAGGAGCTGGCCAGCCCACGTCTCTATGCAGCGCTCGACCTGTGTGTCGGCTGCAAAGCCTGCAAAGCAGAGTGCCCCTCCTCGGTCGACATGGCACGCATCAAAACCGAATTTCTGGCTCAGTATTACGCCACACAGCCCAGACGTCCACGCGACTACCTCTTTGCACAGATCGACCCCCTGAGCCGGCTGGCCTCCGGCTGGCGTGCCCCGCTGGCCAACTGGGTGCTGGGCCAGCAGTTTACCCAGACCCTCCTCGACCGCTGGCTGGGCATCAGCCGCGAACGCCCGTTGCCCTCCTTCAGCCGTACCCCGGTCGACAGCCGACTGCCCAGCCAGTTCAACGCCAAGACGGCCAGCTCTGCCGGCCGGGTGCTGCTCTTTGTCGACACCTACAATACATTTTCTTCCCCCCACGTCGCACGAGCCGCGCTGGCCGTACTGAGCGCTGCCGGGCTGTCCGTGACGCTGGCAGCCGTCACCGACAGCGGGCGCCCCGCCCTCTCCAAGGGGATGGTCGACCTGGCCCGCCGCAAAGCCCGGCGCGCCGTCGAGGCGCTGCATCCTGCTGCAGAAGCCGGCCACCCCATCCTCTTTCTCGAACCCAGCGACTGGTCTGCGGTCGTCGACGACTACGCGGCGCTGCTCCCTGAAGAGCCCCGGCTGGCTGGAGTCGCAGCTGCCTGCAGCACACTGGAAGAGTTTGTTGGCGCAGGGGTGGCGGCCGGCCAACTCCACCTCGAGTACAGCAAGGAGCCTGCTGCAGCGCTACTGCACAACCACTGCCATCAGAAGGCGCTGCTGGGAAGCCAGGGAATTCTCCGTGCCTTGGGCCAGGCAGGGTACAGCGTGCGCGAGATCGACAGCACCTGCTGCGGCATGGCAGGGGCCTTCGGCTACGAAAAGGAACATGTCGCCGTGTCTCTCAAAATGGCCGAGCACGGGCTGCTGCCCGCCGTGCGCGCCGCCCCCCCCGAGACCCGGATCGTGGCGGCCGGAGTCAGCTGCCGCCAGCAAATTTTGAGCGCCACTGGACGGAGGGCACTCCACCCAGCCGAGGCGCTGGCCCTGCGTCTGCCGTCTCCGCCGTAGCGCTGCCCTTCAGGGGAGGGCCGTGCCGCGCATCAGCCAGGGCATGCCCCAGCCCGCGCGGTCGGCGCTCGCGTCCCCGGCAGGGCCCGGGTCAGTGACAAGGATCAGATCCACCTGCTGGCCCCGATAGTCGTCGAGCGGCACAATGGCCTGCTGCCACTCCCGGTCAGCGGCCAGCGCAGGGGTGAGAAAGCGCTCCCACAAGAGCCCCTCTCCTGCCTGGCTGCGCACCCTCACAGCAAATTTCACCCCATCTCCCCCCCAATCCCACGCCTGAGGGTCCAGCGCCGGGCTCAGCCAGAGAAAGGTGCGCTCCGCAGGCACCGCCAACGGCAGCACGACCTGGGCGGGCGCATGCGCGAAGATCACCGCCCGGGCATCTCCAGTGTGCGGCATCACAAACTGGGAGAAGAGCACCCGCTCGCAGCCCGTCGGCTCAGAGCAGATGGGGGTCTCTGGCCTCACCCGAGCCTGCGGCAACAGCTCGGCCAGATCCAGCAGACGGTAGCGCGTCAGCCGCTCTCGCTCGGCAGGGTCCGGCCGCACCAGCGTATAGACGTGGTTCACCCCCACCCAAAAACTGCTGTACAGCGTGGCAAAGCACAGCCCTACCACCAAGGTCTGGCGCAGCGTGTCGGCGACAGCGGAGGTCGCCCGGTCGATCCAGAGGTACCAGCTGTAGATCCCCCACAGCGCCAGCGGAGGGGCTACGACGGCAAAGAGATCCCAGTCTCGCTGCCGGGGGAGATCGTTTTGAAAGGTGAAGAAATAGAGCAGGAGAGCAGCCGCTGCCGCCGCCAGCAGCCTGAATTCGCGCGCCGCACGGCCTGCACCCCCGAAGTCAGCTCCCCTCCCAGTGCCGCCTGCAAACCCGGCCGAGAGCCCGGCCGCCAGCCAGAAAGGCCAGAGCGGGGCGATCAACCAAAGGTTCTGCAGGGCATCCGCCAGCCGGGCAGGGGCCAGGGCCTGGGGCACCGTCCAGAAGAGCTGGGGGTCGCCCGCAAAGCCACCGGTCAGGTTGGGCCACGGCACACCTGCCCAGCGCAACAGCAGCAGGGTTGCTCCAGGCACAACAGCCCCGCTGATCGCCAGCACCGTTCCCTGCTGCAGCCAGCCCGGCCGGCGCAGCAACAGCAGCAGTGCAGGCAGCACAAAAGCGGATTGGGGATGAAAGCTGGCTGCTGTCCCGCCCAACAGTCCCACTGCCCACAGCGGCACCCGGCCGCGCAGATACCCCAGTGCCAGCACCAGGGTGCCCAGGGTTGTCGCCGTCGACCAGCTGTAGTTCTCCACATGGCCAAACCAGAGCAATGTGCCCCCCCCCGCCAGCAGCACAGCCCCAATCGACAGCCGTCGCAGCGGCTGCTCGGCCAGCCAGGAGGCCGCCAGCCAGACAGCGACCAGGTATACCCCGCCAGCCGCCACACTCAACAAAGCAATTGCCTGCTCAGCCCCCCCTCCCAGCGGCTGCAGAGCGGCCATGGCCGCAAATTCCAAGAGGCTGTTCAACGGCTCCTTCCAGACGTAGGGGTTGGCGGAGAAAGGGGTGGTGCTCCACAGCTGAATTTTGTAGAGTGCGTCGCCGTGCCAGCTGCGCTCGCGCAACACCCAGAACAGTCCCAGCGCAGCCCCCCACCCGAGCCAACGCAGAACGGCTGGCTTCAGAAGGGCTGGCCTCCGGTCGGCGGGCCCTCCGAGCTGCGCCAGCCGAAGCTCCACGAAGCCCGCCCAGCCAATGTAGGGAACCATCGCCGCAACGATCAGCAGCAAGGCCGCGCCCCGCAACAGAACGTCTGGGACATAGGCCAAAAAGGCAAACGCCCACCAGCCCGGCCAGCCGTCGGCGTAGTAAAGCAGCAGCTCCCCCGCCAGCACACACCAGAGGGGCAACATCAAAAATAACCAGTGCTGGAGCCGCCCAGCGCGCATCCGCTCTATCAATTGGTTTGGTCGATTCTCCCGTTCTGGATACAATGGACCCTATGCAGCTCTATTGTATCGTCGATCGGCCTGAGCAAAAAAGCGCTGGCTCCTGCCGGTTCTCCCTGCATCTTCCCTTGCACGCTCTGCGCTCCTGCAGAAGACACCCATCCGGCCTGGTCGCCGGTCGGTCGGCTGCCGACCCATGAGGGTCCCCTCCCGCCTGGCCTGGCCGCAGTGGCTCCTGCTGGCCGCAGCCCTGCTCTTTTTTGCCCTCCAGGCTGGCTGGAGTTCTACCCACAAGTCAGCGGCCTTCGACGAGCAATACCACCTGGCAGCGGGCTACGCCTATCTGCGCACGGGAGACTTCCGACTGGCCACCAACCATCCGCCGCTGGCCGGCTGGCTGGCTGCGCTGCCCCTGTGGGGGGACACAACGCTGGTGCTGCCTGTGGATCACCCGGCCTGGCAGGCTGGCGACCGATTTTTGTTTTCGGATCTATTTTTGTGGGAGAGCGGCAACGACGCCCAGTCGATGCTGGTGCGCGCACGGGGTGCGATCACGCTGCTGGGCACACTGCTGGTGGCGGGTCTCTTTTTTGCGGCCCGCCAGCTCTTTGGGGGGCGTGCCGGCTGGCTGGCGCTGCTGCTGGCCGTGACCGAGCCCAATCTGATCGCCCACAGCCGTTTTGTCACCACCGATCTGCCCCTCACCCTCTTTTTGTTTGCCGCCGTCTGGGGCTGGTGGCGCTGGCTGGCCCGGCCGCGCTGGCCCTGGCTGCTGCTCGCCGGCATCTGTGCCGGGCTGGCGATGGGCACCAAATACAACGCAGCCCTGCTCTGGGCCATCTTCCTCGGAATGGTGCTGCTGACCGAGCGTCGCGCTCGCTGGGGCCATGCCTTCGCCGGTCTGGCGGTCGCAGCCCTGGCCGCAGGCGGGGTGCTGTGGGCGCTCTTTCGCTTCACGGTCGGCCCCATCTCCCTGCTGCCAGAGTGGCTGATCCTGCCTGCACCCCACTACTGGCAGTGGCTCTGGAATACGGTGACACGCATCCTCGATCTGCAGGGGGCTCGCGTCGACTTTTTCTTGGGGGAAGTCTCCACCCACTCCTGGTGGTATTACTTCTTTGTCGCAGCTGGCCTTAAACTGTCCGTACCCCTTCTGCTGCTGGCTGGCGTCGGCAGCTTCGTGCTGGTGCGCGAACGGGCGGTGCGGCGGCTGGCCCTGCTCTGGCTGCCCCCTGCCCTCTTTTTGCTGCTGGGCGCCACCCAGGTGCTCAACATCGGCTTTCGCCACATGCTGCCGACGATCCCCTTCCTCATTCTGCTCGCTGCGGGCGCTGGCCGCTCCTTGTCGCTGCCGGCGCGACGGCCGCTGCGCCCTGCCTTCGCCACACTGCTGCTGGTTGGCTGGCTGGCGGTCGACACAACGCGCATTGCGCCCCACTATGAATCTTTCTTCAATCAGCTGGCCGGCCCCTGGCCCCGCTGGAGCCAGCTGCTGGTCGACTCCAACCTGGACTGGGGCCAGGATCTGATCGCGCTGCGCCAAAAAATGGACGAGCTCGACATCGAGACGGTCGAGCTCGCCTACTTTGGCAAAGCAGCACCAGAAGCCTACGGCGTTCGCTACCGCCCCCTCCCTTCGTACCTGCGCTTCATGGAAGGTCGCGAAATCGCAGCCTACAACCCCTATACCCCTGCGCCCGGCTGGTATGCGATCAGCGCCACCGCCCTGCGCACCGGCACGATGACCCCTGCCACCGCCGCACTTTACCGCTTCTTTCAAGAACGCCCGCCAGACGCCCGCGCCGGTTACTCGATCTATCTGTACAACGTCTCCTGGCCGGCTGAGAGCCGGCAGGTCTCTCCGGTGGTGCTGGGCCAGCCGCTCTGGCAGCTGAGCCCGGCCGATCTGGGCATCGTCGACGGAACCTGGGCGACCGTCAAGTGGGTGGAAAGCCCCGACAGCACCGTTTTTCCAGCGGGCCAGCCCGTCGCTGCGCTGCAGGATCCCCGCCTGCAGCAGGTCGATGCCAACTTCAGCGACGTGTTGACCCTGGTCGGCTATCTGCCCGACCCCCACCCGGCCCATCCCGGCAGCGATCTGGCCCTGCAGCTCTACTGGCGCGTCGGTGTCCAGCCCATGCCCCAGCCTGCCCCGACACGGGGGGCACCGATCTCCGCCTTCGTCCATCTGGTCGACGGCGACCCGACCCGCAAAATTGCCGAGTTCGACAGCTGGAACGTCGCCCTGCGCGGCCTGGCCGCAGGCGACATTGTCGAGCAACGTCTCCAGCTGTCCATCGGAGAGACCGTTGCTCCCAACAGATACGACCTGCTGGTCGGCCTCTACTCCCCACAGAACTGGCAGCGGCTCACCGTGACCCAGGCGGGAGAGATGCGCGACCATGCCGTGGCCGGCAAGATCACAGTACAACCCTGATTCTCTTTTTTCAAAGACAAGGAACGACCGATTATGAACACTCGCAACCTGGGCCGCACCGGCCTCAAAATTTCAGAGCTCTGCCTCGGCACGATGCAGTGGGGCTGGACCGCCGATGAAGCGACCAGCTGGGCTGTGATGGATGCCTTCGTTGCCGTCGGCGGCAATTTTATTGACACAGCCAACATTTACAGCAGCTGGGCCCCCAACAACCCCGGCGGCGTCAGCGAAGCAATCCTCGGACGTTGGATGCAGGCGCGCAACAACCGCGACCAGATCGTGCTCGCCACCAAGGTACGTGGTCGGATGTGGGCCGGGCCCAACGGAGAAGGACTCAGCCGTGTCCACATCCTCAAGGCCTGCGAAGACAGCCTGCGTCGGCTCCAGACCGACTACATCGACCTCTACCAGACCCACTGGTATGACGCCGAAACCCCGATCGAGGAGACCCTGGAAGCGCTCGACTGCCTGGTTCGCCAGGGCAAAGTGCGCTACATCGGCTGCAGCAACTACCCAGCCTGGCGGTTGACCGCTGCGCTCTGGGCCAGCGAGCGCGGCCGACTGGCCCGCTATGACTCGCTCCAACCCCACTACAACCTGGCCCATCGCGCCGAGTTCGAACGCGAGGCACAAGCCGTCTGTGTCCACTACGGAATCGGGGTCATTCCCTACAGCCCCTTGGCAGGCGGTTTTCTGACCGGCAAATATACTCGCCACGTCGAAGTCGAGAGCACGCGCGCTGGCGGAATCCGCCAGCGTTATTTCAACGAGCGCGGCTGGCGCATTCTCGACGCACTCCAAGCTGTGGCTGCTGAGACAGAGAGCACACCGACCGCCGTGGCGCTGGCCTGGCTGCTCGCCCAACCGGCCATGTCTGCACCGATCATCGGCGCCAACTATGTCGACCAGCTCAACGCCAGCCTGGCCGCCAGCACACTCCAGCTGCCAGCCGCACAGCTGGCAGCGCTGGAAGAAGCCTCCAGCTGGAATACGGAAGCGTGAACATCCCAAAACAGCCGCGGGCGGCAGGCTCAGACGACCCCGCGCTCCCCGGCCAAAGAACGCGCAATCGCCGTAATGTCGGCTGGAGTTGTGCGACAACATCCCCCAATCAAACGAGCGCCGGCCGCATACCAGCGGCGTGCAGGCTCGGCAAAGTCAGTGAGACCGGTGCCTTCCAGCCAGCAACGCCGATCTGCATCCCACTGCTCTCCACTGTTTGGATAACAAAGCAGCGGTTTGCTGGTGCGTGCAGCGGCCGCTTCCAACAGCGGTTCGACGTAGCGGGGCGCCGTGCAGTTGACCCCGACGGCCACCACCTGGGGACAGGCCTCTGCCAGCTGAACTGCCTCTGCCCACGCTTCCCCCGAGGCAAGCCGCTCCCCATCTCGACAGCTGAAGGACAGCCAGGCCGCCATCGGGGCAAATTCCGGCAGCAGCTGCGTCAACGCCCTGGCTTCCTCGAGACAGGGGATGGTCTCGCAGGCCAGCAGGTCTGCCGCTGTGCCGGCCAATACCTGCATCCGCGGCCGATGCCATGCCGCCAGTTCTGCACAGCGAACCCCATAGTCCCCCCGGTACTCGGAACCATCCGCCAGAAAGGCGCCGTACGGCCCGATCGAGGCAGCGACCAGCGGACGCTGCACCGCCTGCACCTCCCGCTGGAAATGCGCCACCGCGTCCAGGGCCAGCTCCACGCTCAGCTGCCAGAGGCTGAATACCTGCTCGGCCTGCAACCCGCGCCGCTGAAACCCTTCCAGACTGGCCTGATAGCTGGCGGTGATCAGCACGTCGGCACCAGCGCGCAAATAGTCGAGGTGCACAGCGATGATCTGCTCGGGGTCGTCGACCAGCCACCGAGCCGACCAGAGCGCATCGCTCAGGTCCGCCCCGCGTCGCTCCAGCTCGGTTGCCAGCCCACCGTCCAGAATCAACACCCGGCCGCCGGCCAGTCGATCCCCCAGCAGATTTTTCAATTTACGCCGCAAGTTCTTCTGTAGGTTTGGCCAGCAAAATGACTGCCCCCATCAACGCCAGCCCAGACAAGCTCAACGGAGCCAAAGGAGGAGGGGCAGATTCTCCCCCACGCTCTTCACGCACCTCGCGCGCTTCGCCCTGCTCCTCTCCTTCTTTTTCCTCGTTGCTGGCCCCCGCCTGGTACGCAACCAGCTGCACACTTGCCTGGGCCGGCAGACGCGCAGCTTCGCTGCCACCTTCCTCCAGATGCTCGCGCACCCCTATCAGTCCTGACAGCGAAAGCACGAGCAGCAGCAGCCCCAGCAGAGGACGCGCTCGCCCTCTGGCAAACAGCCCCAGCAGCATCGCTGTCAGCCCTACCCCCGTGGCGACTGTCCCAATCCGCTGGGTACCTTCCCAGTGCCGATACAGCACGAGCTCGCCCAAAAGCACCGCAAAGCCCCCGGCCAGCAGCCCCAACAACAGCACATCCCGACGCTTGGCAAAAAAGACCTGCAATGAATCCACAATCATTCCTCATTTCTCGCAGACATTTTGAAAAGATCCCGCCAGCAACCACTGACGACTCTTCTATGATACGCTCTCGCCGTTTCCTGCAGATTAAAATTTCCAATGAAACAGATTAACGACAGATGAAATGGACGACATCCTGCCGCTCTTCAGAGACGGTCCGGGAGGTGCAGCCAGCGCTCGACCGCCGGGTGAGGCAGCTGCTGAGAGAGCGCCTGCCAACCTCGCTCTGCCTCGATCGACGCACGCTCGGCCGGGTCTGGCACAAATCCAAAGTCCAGATAGCATTTGATGGCCCAGAGCCGCTGTGTGTTGGTGCCCAGCATCGCACGCGTCTGGTCGCAAGCAATCCGGCGCAACGCATGGGCCACCATTGCTTTGGCCAGCCCGCGACGTTGGTGGGCGGTGGCGACCACCAGCCAGTGGATCTGGCCCCAGGCGCCGCGCCCCTGCCAGTCGTCCTGCCACCAGGCCGTGATTGTGCCGACATCCTCGCCGGTCGGGGCCTGTACAAAAAACATGCGGTCCGCCAGGCTGGCACGCTCCCCGCCAAACGTCTGTTCGAAGTGCTCTTGTTCCACTCGAAAAAACGGTTCAGCATCCTGGTGCAGCGCAACCCAGCTCTTTTCGTCGCCCGTCCGATAAAGACGGAATCTGTAGCCAGCAGGCAGCGGGCAGAGAGGCAGTTCGTCCATCCCCCAACGCACCATGTGTACCGCAGCATCTGCCAGTCTGTTCATGCAAAAACCGCCTCGACAAAACGCCCTGCCTGCATGACAGGCACGCGCCGCCCGTCGGCACAGATCCCCTCCACATTCATCGTGGCGGTGCCAATCATAAAGTCGACGTGGGTGTCGCCAAAATTGGCCCCCAGCGCAGACAGCTGCTCGCGGGAGAGCGTGCTGCCCTCTTCGACACACTCAGGGTAGGATTCACCGAACGCAATGTGGCAGGCCGCGTTCTCATCCAACAAAATCTCATAGAAGATCCGCCCGCTCTGAAAGACCGGCGAGCTGCTGTCGACCAGCGCCACTTCGCCCAGACGGCGGGCTCCCTCTATCGAGAAAAATTCTGACAGCACATCTTCACCCTGAGCAGCCCTGAACTCGACGACTTCCCCCTTTTCAAAGCGGAACCAGGCGTCGCGCACCTCGCGTTCCAACGGGAAGGTCGGCAAGGAAGTGCACACATACCCGTGCGTGCGCTGGTTGTGGGGTGTGGCAAAAACTTCTTCGGTCGGCAGATTGGGATAAAAGACCACGCCCGCCGGCGTCTGCGCCGACCCCCCCACCCAACGCACCCGTTCCGCCAGGCCGATCTGCAGGTCGGTGGCAGGTCTGCCGTCAGAGCCAGGCACAGGGTCTACAAAATGCAGCGTCTGCACCTGGTTGCGCTGCAAAAAAGCCGCAACCCCCTTCAAACGGCGGTTGTGCTGCGCCCATGCCGCCACAGGATCCTCCTGGTCAGAACGCGTCAGCCGCAAAAGAGCGCCCCAAAGCGCAGCTACCGCCTCGTCGACTGGCTGACCCGGAAAAATTTTCTGGGCCCAGGCAGGGGTCGGAATGGCAGCCACGCACCACTGTGTCCGGTTCGCCATCAGCGCTTCCGTGTAAAATTTGACCGCTCGCCCCCGTTTGACCGTCCAGGAGCGCAGCGCCTTCGGGTCCACCACCGCCATCGCCTGCGGAAATTCATCCCCTACCAGCGCCAGACGCGCCCACCCCTCGTCGGTCAGCTGCCGATGACGGCTGATCTCGAAGGCAGGCAGCTCCAGCTGCACAAGATCGGCGTTCAACAGCATCGCAGCCTGGGTCGGCATGTCAACCCAGTCGGTCTGCACATAGCGGGCGCCCGCCTGGTAGGCTTTGGCGGTCAGCACGCGCACAAAATGGGCATGCCCCAGTTCAGCACGGATCAACAGCCCCTGGTTTGGCTGCAGATTGACCCCAGTGCGAATCAGCAGATCCGCGTACTGCTCGATTTGGCTCGTCTGCACAACCATGTACCCCCTCCTTGTTGAAAAACCTACGGCAATCGTTCTCTTGGACCTAGACAAACAGCTCACCAGGAGACGCTTGTTGCCAGGTTCCTGCTCTACCGACCACAGCCTGAGCGATGTCGCCAGGACGTACAGGCTCTCCACAGGCGTTCATTGCCGTGGAACTCACGGTATTTTTCAGAGGGATGGCGGCGTTCAGATCTCTGTCCATTGTATGGCCGCACGCCTCACACACGAACGCATATGCAGCCTGGCCCTGAGCAGGGCGGTCAGTTTCGGCCTTCTCTCATTCAGCCCGGACGCCACCTCCGTCACGATCCTGCTCACCGTATCGCCTTTGGCAATGGCGTAGGTCTGCAAGCGCTCAAGCTGTCGCGCCAGGTCGTCTTTCTGGTCGGCGCTCGACACCCTGGCGTAGAGGGCGATGACGGCAGGTGCATCGATCTGCTCACCCACGATGATGGTGCCTGTTTCGGTCTGATAGGCGTCGAGCTTTCCCTCTTTCCACCAGCGCCATGCAGTCTTGTAGCGGATCCCCAGTTTCTCGGCGTATGCGCTCAGTTTCATGAGAAATATGATGACATGTATAGCTACATATGTCAACAAATTAATTTAAAATTAATGCTACCCCACCGCAAGCACGTAAATCCAGAATTAGATGACTCCCCATTATAGCATGCGATCGACCCGCCCCAATTTCTCCCCAAGAGACGACACCCCCCCAATCTCCCAGGGCTTTTCAAAAGTCATATGGCCAGCCTGCCCGTCCAAAGCCACCTCTCCCAGCCCGTTCAGGGGTGGGCAGGAGCGAACTGGATTTTGAAGACGCAGGGATATTTGTCGGGCTGCCTGTCGGCAGCTGGATGTGCAGCCCATCTTGGGCAACCAGCCCTCGCCCAAGCTTTTGCCTGACCCGATTTTCAACAGCTCCCAGCCTGCAAGTCTCTGTCAGCCTCTCTTTCAGAAGCATTCTGCAAAATCATCCTGATGGTTTCCGCCAGCCTCTGAACATTGGGTGGATGGAGCATGGTCATGTGCCCTCCCGGTGCATCATGGCGAATGACCGTGCCGTATTCGGACCAATTGGCTGCCAGCTCCGACTCGATTGTCTCTGCACCCTCTGCCGCTGCAATCAGGTGGATCGGTGCAGCCTCGAAACGAGTAGGGTGGTATTCGACACGGTGATTGGCGATGGCCACTGCAAGCAACCCCCGCAGAAAATTTGTAGAGGTTCCAGCGGGCAGGAGACCTGCCTTCACACCGCTTTGTTGGAGGAGCTGCAGCCGTTCTTCAGAACTGAGCGGCTGCAGCTCCTCTGCCGTCAGCACGGGGCGGGCGCCAATCTCCTGCAGCATCAGCTCTTCGTAGAGCAAAATCACCTCCACTTCATCCATCTCCATCGGCTCACGACCAGGCGCACCTCCATCCAGCACGATCAACGCCCCGATCGTCTCCCCTGCTTCGTGCAGCTGCCGTGCCATCTCAAAGGCGATCTGAGCCCCAAAGGAGTGGCCGGCCAGGAAATAGGGGCCAACCGGCTGGTGGCGGCGCAGCTCCCCGACGTGGGCAGCCGCTGCAGCTTCGACCGTCGTGTGCGGCGGGCTCTTCCCATCCAG
>JAGWYN010000012.1 GCA_018969295.1 Chloroflexota bacterium
CGTCCATCGGCGAGCTGCTGCAAGAGCTCTGCGGGCAGCAGCCCTCCTTCGGTTTTCAGGCTGCTGAAGGGCACACGGGCGGTCGTCTGCATCGGGGGCCTCCCTGGTCAGCGGGCTGCGGGCAGCAGCACAAAAATGGTGAGCATGTCTGCCGAGGATAGTACCACACTTGTCGGTGGAGGGCGAGCGCCATCGACGGAAAATGGCTGGGTGTGGGGTGGTTGACAGCGGGGTGCGTCGAGCGTAGAATGGGTTAAAACGTTTTAATCGCGTATTCAGGTGCTTCGTGCGTTTTTTAACTCAGCCGTCATGGCTGCGGCACCACCAGCGATGAACACCCTTCGTGTGAGCTCTTTTCAGGCCGGTGCTATGGACCGCAAATCTCAGGTGACGATCGTCGATGTGGCACGGCACGCCCGGGTCTCGGCAGGGACAGTTTCCAATGTGTTGACGGGCAACCGACCTGTGGCTGCGTCCACGCGCAAACGTGTGCTGTGCGCGGTCGAAGAACTCTGCTATCGCCCGAACTTGCTGGCCCGCAGCCTGGTCAACCGCAGCAGCAACACAATTGGTGTGGTGGCCTACGGGCTGGAGTACTACGGTCCTTTGCGTACGCTGGTCGGGATGGAGCAGCAGGCTGCCGAGCTGGGCTATTCGCTGCTGCTCGATCTGCTGCACCGCCCCGACGGCCAGGATGTGGATGCGGTGCTCGAAGGGATGCTGGCGCGCCAGGTCGATGGGATCATCTGGGCTGTGCATGAGGTGGGGGACAACCATGGCTGGGTCACGGAAGCGCGTCTGCTGACGTTGCCGCCGATGCTTTTTTTGACGATGGAGCCGCGTGTGGGCACGACGATGGTGGCAACCGACAACCGGGCCGGCGCGCGGCTGGCTGTGCAGCATCTGATCGACGCAGGCCGACGGACGATTGGGATCCTCTGTGGTCCGATGACGTGGTGGGAGGTGCGGGAGCGGCTGGCTGGCTGGCAAGATGCGCTCGACTCGGCCGGGCTTGAAGCTTCTCCCGACCTGGTGGTCGAAGCCGACTGGAGCGCTGCGGGCGGGGAGAGAGCGGTGTTTCAGCTGCTGCAAAGACGCCCAGATCTCGACGCGATCTTTGCCTGCAACGACCCGATGGCGTTGGGGGTGCTGCATTGCTGCCACCGCCGCCACTGTTCGGTCCCGGGCGAGCTGTCGGTGGTGGGGTTCGACGACACGCCCGAATCGGCTTTTTTCTGGCCGCCGTTGACAACTGTGCACCAGCCGCTGGCCGAACTGGGGCGGGCTGCGGTCGACCAGCTGCACCGTCAGATCGAGCTGCGTCTTCAAGGAGAAGAGCCGGAGCCACCGACCGTGCAGTGGCTGTTTCCCAGTCTGAAGGTTCGCAAGAGCTGCGGTGCAGCGCTGTAGCGCGTTTCTGTCGCTTCGGGCCTGGCTTCAGGCCTTGTAGAGCCCGGCCTGCTGCCCGCCGTCCACCACAAAGACCTGGCCGGTGACCATGCGGGCGGCGTCGCTGGCCAGGTAGACGGCCAGGGCCGCGATCTCTTCCGGCTGGATCACCCCTGGCAGCGGCTGGGTTGCGGCCAGAAAGGCGTCGCGGTCGGCCGGCGGCACCCCGGCGGTGAGCGGGGTATCGACATAGCCGGGGCAGATGACGTTGCAGCGAATGTTTTCTGGGCCGTAGTCGAGCGCGATCGCGCGGGTCAGGTTGATCACCCCGGCTTTGGCTGTGGAATAGGCGGCTTTGTGTGCGGCGGCCCGCAGCCCAAAGGTGCCGGCGACGCTGAGGATCACGCCCCCCCTGCGCTGCTGCAGCAGCGGCACCGCCGCGCGCGCGGCGAGGAAGACGCTGCGCAGGTTGACCGCCAGACACTCGTCCCAGTCGGCTTCGGTGATGTCGGTGATGCGGCCAGAGGGGCTGAAGCCGGCGTTGTTGACCAGAATGTCCAGCCCGCCGAAGGTGCTGGCGGTGGCAGCGACCGCCTGGGCCACGTCGCTGCTGCGGCTGACATCGGCGGGAAGGGCCAGCGCCTGCCCCCCTGCGGCCTGGATTTCGGCGACGACCGCTGCGAGGGGGGCGGGGCGGCGTCCGACCAGAGCGACCGCTGCGCCGGCAGCGGCCAACCCCAGCGCAATTGCCCGGCCAATGCCGCTGCCGCCGCCGGTGACAAGGCCGACTTTGCCTGGCAAGGTGGTGTGCATGGTCTGTTTTCTCCTTTGGTTATTCGATTTTGACCCAGACCGATTTGAGCTCGGTGTAGGCTTCCATGACTGGGCGGCCGAGCTCGCGGCCCAGCCCGCTCTCGCCCATGCCGCCGAAGGGCACGGCCGGGTCGAACCAGTCGTAGGTGTTCACCCAGACGACCCCTGCCTTGAGCTGGGCTGCCATCCGGTGTGCCCGGCCCAGGTTCTGGGTCCAGACCCCGGCGGCCAGCCCGTAGGGCAGGGCATTGGCCCGGGCCAGCACCTCTTCTTCGTCTTTAAAGCGGAAGACCGACAGCACAGGGCCAAAAATTTCCTGGCTGGCCACGGCACTCTCGTCCCCCAGCCCGGCAAAGATGGTGGGCTCGACAAAATAGCCTTGGCTCAGCCGTCCGCCGAGCCGGTGCCCGCCGACGATGAGGTCGCCTCCAGCACGGCTGCCCTCGGCGATAAATCCCAGCACCCGGTCCAGTTGGGAGGCCGAGATGAGCGGCCCGAGATCGCTGGCCGCTTCGAGTCCAGGGCCTACGGTGAGCTGGCCTGCCAGCGCAGCCAGGCGGTCGACCACTGCGTCGTGGATTCCGGCCTGGAGGAAGAGACGCGAGCCTGCCACACAGTTCTGCCCGCTGTTGGCGAAGATGGCCCACAGCGCCGCCTGGGCTGCTGCATCGAGATCCCCGGTGTCGTCGAAAAGGATCAGGGGCGATTTGCCCCCCAGTTCGAGCGAAACCCGTTTCAGGTGGGTGGCTGCCGCGCGTTGGATGGCGCGGCCAACTTCGGTGGAGCCGGTGAAGGCGATCTTGGCGACCCCCGGGTGTTGGCTGAGCGCCGCGCCGGCGGTCTGGCCCAAGCCGGTCACGACGTTGAGGACACCGGCTGGGATCCCGGCTTCCAGCGCCAGTTCACCCAGCCACAGCGCTGTCAGCGGGGTCTGCTCGGCTGGTTTGAGCACGAGCGTGTTGCCGGCGGCCAGGGCCGGCCCGATCTTTTGTGTTGCCATCACCAGCGAATAATTCCACGGCGTGATGGCAGCGCAGACCCCGACCGGCTCGCGGCGGCTGTAGACGTGGAAGCCGGGCGAAGAGACGGCGTAGGTCTCGCCGGTCAGCTTGGTCGGCCAGCCGGCGTAGTAGCGCATCTGCCCGATCGCCACCTGGGTTTCGACGTTGTAGGCAACGCGCAGCGGTTTGCCGTTGTCGAGGCTTTCCAGCTGGGCCAGCGCTTCCCTGTCTCTCTCCATCAGGTCGGCGAAGCGATGCAGCAGCCGTTCGCGCGCGGCGGGCAGCAGTGCGGCCCAGCGCGGCTGTGCCCGCTGCGCTGCGGCGACGGCGGTGTCGATATCGGCGGCGTCGCCCGCGGAGACGTGACATAAAATTTGGCCGGTCGCTGGGTTGAGTGTGGCCAAGGTGGCGCGTGCTGGCACCGGTTGGCCGTCGATCCAGAGGCCGTGCTGGCGCTGCAAGAACTGGGTGACTGCGGGCAAGAGGGGAGCGGGTTCAGCGGAGATCGGAGTTGACATCGTTTTCACGGTCCCATGTGCTGTAGAAATGGCGGATGGCCGGGGCCAGGTGGGCGATTTCGGCCTGGA
The DNA here is from genome assembly GCA_018969295.1 of Chloroflexota bacterium. Taxonomy (GTDB): domain Bacteria; phylum Chloroflexota; class Anaerolineae; order Caldilineales; family Caldilineaceae; genus Caldilinea. Next base: position 3,791 of record JAGWYN010000012.1, read on the forward strand.
GGCGAGCGGTTTTTGGGGGGGGCTGGGTGGCCAGGAGGTCGTGCAGGTTATTTTTGAGTGCTGTCTCGTCGAGGGTGGTGGCGTGTCCGTCGCGCACCACCCAGCGGCCGGCCGCCAGCACATGCAGGACGTGGGTGCGGCTGGCGCGGCGCAGCAGCAGGTCGAGGGGGTTGGCGTTTGGGGCGGCCCAGATTCCTTCGACTGCGCGCCAGTCGAGCAGCACCAGATCGGCGAGTGCGCCGGGGTGGAGGTGGCCGAGAGGGACTTCTGGGCCAAAGGTTACGGCTGCACCGCCGGCGAGTCCCATCTGGAGGATGGCGGAGGCTGGGACGGTCGGGGAGCTGGCGCCGGGGCGGTTGGCGAGGGTCCAGGCCAGCCGGAGTTCGCGCAGATAATCCTGGTCGTCGTCGAGCGTATAGCCGTCCATGCCGATGCCGAGCGGGAGGCCGGCGGCGAGGTAGGCTGCGATCGGTGCCACCCCGCTGCGCAGGCGGAGGTTGCTGCTCGGGTTGTGGGCGACGGCGGTTTTGGCGGCGCGCAGCCGTTCCACGTCGTCGGGGTCGCTCCAGACCATGTGGGCCAGGGTCAGCCAGGGGCCCAGCAGCCCGAGCGAATCCAGGTGTGCGACGAAGGAGCTTCCCCAGCGGCGTCGGGCATAGAGGGCCTGGTAGCGGGTTTCGAGCAGGTGGATCTGGACGCGTGTACGGCGTGGCACGGCCCAGTCGCGGGCGGCCAGCATCAGCTCGTCGCTGCACCAGGGGCCGCCGGCGGGGGAGATCTGGATATGGACGGTGTGGTGGAGGGGGTCGTGGAAGCGGTTGTAGAGCTGTGTGCAGAGTGTGAAATAGTCCTCCCGGCTGAGTGGGGGGGGCTGCATCCAGCTTTCTGCGATCGGGCGCAGGGAGGGGGGCAGGCTGGCCAGGAACTCGGCCTGGCCGGTGTAGATCAACGAATTCTGGTCCACGTAGGGGGGGTGGAAGGCGACGCGGATTCCGGCGTCGCGATAGCCTGCCAGGGTGGGTTCACATTCGGCGGGCAAATTGGCCCAGGTTGCTGGGTTGTGGCTGTGTGCTGTGGCGGTGACGCCGCTGCGCAGGAGGAGCACGCCTTCGAGCTGGGCAAGAAGGCGGGGGTCCAGGGTGGGCAGGGTGGCGAGCCCGAGCAGCCAGATTTCGAGCAGGTCGTCGGGCACGCCGAGGGCTACGCCGCTCAGCCCGCGGCCGTGGTCGTGGCTGTTGACCAGGCCGGGCATCAGGAGCAGGTGGGCGCCGCCGACCTGGGGGGCGGCCGGGTAGCGGGCGGTCAGCTCGTGGTAGGCGCCTGCGTCGGCGATCCGGCCTTCTTGGACATAGAGGGCGTAGTTGGAGCGGACCGGTTCGGTGGCTGCGGTCAGCGCCAGGCCGGCCCAGACGATCTGGCCGGGAGGGGTGTCAGCGTTGTGCATCGCTTGGTTTGTCCCAGGCGAAGGTGCCGCCGCCGTCGATGAAGAGCAGTTCGCCGTTGACGTAGGCGGCGTCGTTGGAGGCCAGGAAAGCGACGGCACCGGCGACATCTTCGGGGGTTCCGTAGCGGCGCTGGGGGATCCGGCGCAGCCAGCCGCCGGACAATTCTGGGCTTTCGAGGGAGCGGCGGGTCATTTCGGTGGCGATGATGCCGGGAGCGACTGCGTTGACGCGGATCTGGTGCATGCCCAGCTCCATGGCCAGCGAGCGGGTGAGGCCGACCACGCCCATTTTGGCGGCTGCGTAGTGGGAAGAATCGGTGAAAGCGGTGATGCCGCTGATCGAGGCCAGGTTGACGATGGCGCCGGGGCTTTTTTGGCTGAGCCAGTGGCGCACCACCACCTGGCTGACCAGAAAGACGCTGGTCAGGTCGACCTCGATCATGCGTCGCCATTCGGCGTCGGTCATCAGCTCGAAGCGGGCATTGCCGAAGATGCCGGCGTTGTTGATCAGGATATCGACCTGGTGGAAGCGGGCCAGGGTGGCGGCGAGCAGGGCCTCGACGGCGGAGCGGTCGGTGACATCGACCGGCAGGGGCAGGGTGGGGGAACCGCTGCTTTGGGCGACTTCAGCGGCGGCGGTGGTTGCGGCATTCAGGTTGAGGTCAGCGAGGACGACGGCGCAGCCTTCGCTGGCCAGCCGTCGGGCGATGGCCAGCCCGATGCCCTGGGCTGCGCCGGTGACGACAGCGACCTGGCCGCTCATGCGTTGAGACATTTAGGACTCCCTCAGACGTGGGTCAAGAAAATGGTAGAAGATATCGACGGCCAGGTTGGCCGTGACATAGAAAAAGGCGACGAAGATCACGGTGCCCTGGACGACGGCGTAGTCTCGGCGCAGAATTCCGTCGAGCAGCATCCGTCCCATGCCGGGCCAGGAAAAGACCAGCTCGGTGATCACGGCGCCGCCGAGCAGCGCGCCGAACTGCAGGCCCAGCAGGGTAATCACCGGGAGCATGGCATTGCGCAGGGCATGGCCCCAGAGCACGCGGGGTTCGGGCAGCCCGCGCGAGCGGGCGGAGCGCACATATTCGCGGTGCAGGACTTCGAGCATCGAGGAGCGGGTCATGCGCATGACAAAGCCGGAGGTGGTCAGCCCGATGGCCAGGGCGGGCAGGGCAATGTGGTGCAGCGCGCTGGCCAGCCCAGCCCAGTTGCCTGTGAGCAGCTGGTCGAGAAAGATAAAATTGGTGATTGTGGTGTAGTCGACGCCGACGCCGATGCGGCCGCCGACGGGGAACCAGCGCAGCTGCACCGCAAAGATAAAAATGAGCATGATGGCGATCCAGAACCATGGGATCGACAGTCCCAGCACGGCCAGCCCGCGCGCGGCAAAGTCGACAGAGCGGCGGCGGGTGGTGGCGGAGAGCACCCCGGCGGTCACCCCGATGACGGTGGCGATGAGCATCGAAAAAAGGGCCAGCTCGATGGTGGGGGGCATTTTTTGGGCGAGCAGGGCAGAGACAGGCATCCCCGAGGCCATCGAAACCCCCATGCTGCCGGTGACCAGGTTGCCCAGGAACGCCAGGTACTGCTGCCAGAGGGGCTGGTCCAGCCCCCATTCGGCGCGGATCCGGTCGATCTGCGCCTGGTCGACGATCAGATTGGCGACCTGGCCCATCGGGTCGCCGGGGGTGAGGCGCAGCACCAGAAAGGTCAACGAGGCGACCGCCCACAGGACGACCGGCAGCCAGAGCAGGCGGGAAATCAGATAGCGCATAGGGTCACCGGTTGCGCAGTGTAGGGTCCAGACGGTCGCGCAGGCCGTCGCCCAGAAAATTGACAGCGAGCACGGTCAGGGTGATGGCCAGACCTGGGAAAAAGGGTACCCAGAGCGCATCGTAGATCAGGCGTTGTCCTTCGCTGACCATCAGCCCCCAGTCTGGGGTTGGCGGCTCGACCCCGAGCCCCAGAAAACTCAGGGCAGATGCGAAGGCGACGGCGATGGCCAGCATTGCGGTGGCCTGGACGATGATCGGCGGCAGCAGGTTGGGGAGCAGATGGCGCCAGATGATCTGGGGGCCGGTGGCGCCGATGGCGTGTGAGGCGACCACGAACTGTTCGAGGGTGAGGCTCAGCGCCAGCGCGCGCGCAAGGCGGGCAAAGGTTGGGACCAACGAGAATGTGACGGCGACGATGGCGTTGGGGACCCCTGTGCCCAGCGCAGCGACGATCAGAATGGCGAGCAGCACGGCTGGGAAGCTCAACATCACGTCGATCAGCCGCATCAGCAGGTTGTCGACCTGGCCGCCCAGGTAGCCGGCCAGCGTGCCGATGGCGGTGCCAGCCACGGCGGCGGCCAGCACCGAGAGGAAGCTGGTCAGCAGCACAGGGCGCCCGCCGTACAAAACACGGGTCAGCAGGTCCCGGCCAAACTCATCGGTGCCGAACAGATGGGGCCAAGAGGGGGCCTGCAGCCGCTGTGGAATGTCGATCTGGATCGGATCGTAGGGAGAAAACAGCGGGGCGGCGACGCTGCAAAGAAGCACGAAGAGCAGAAAGAGCCCGCCGACGGTGGCGGCCAGATGGCGGTCCACCAGCGTTTTCCAGCGCTGGGCCTGGCGGGTGACCGCAGGGATGTGCCCTGCATCTGTGCGAGAAAGTCTGACCGTGGCCATCGATCCTCCGTGAGAGGCGAAAGAGTTGCCGGCAGCCAGCCTCTCTGGCTGCCCCCTGGAACCCAGAAGGCAGCCAGAGAGACCGGTGGAGCAGTCTAGCTGAGCCAGACTTTTTCCAGGAAGATTCGTTCGGTAGCGGCCGCACCGGGCAGCAGCCCTTCTACATTGGTTGCCATGACAGTTGGCTTGGTGTAGTAGGCCAGCATGATGTAGGGCAGCTCCTCCAGAATCATTGCCTGAATCTCTTGGTAGATGGCGACTCGTTTTTCGGGGTCCTGTTCGCTCTTGCCGGCGGCGAGCAGCTCGTCCATCTTGGCCGAGTACTCGGGCAGGGCTGTGACGATTCCGGTCTCAAACTGAGCGCCGGAGCCGCCGGACTGCAGGAGTGCGACCTTGTCGTCCGGATCGGGGATCCAGAGCGAGCGCTGGTTCATGCTCAACTGTGCCTGGCCGCCGAAGATCTTGCCCCAGTAGGAGCCAGCATCCTGTGCGTCCAGGGTCACTGCAAAGCCGACCGCTTCCAGGTCCCCTTTGATCAGTTCGGCCATCTGTGGCCAGAAGCGATTGCTCTCGTAGGTGAAGGTGAGCGGGATTGGGGTGGCCAGGCCGCTTGCGGCGATGTGTTCCTGGGCTTTGGCCAGATCCTGTCTGCTGATCTCCTTGCCGGAAGGGTCGAAGCCCAGCTCGGTCGGGCCGACCAGCGTGGCCGGTTCTTCGCCCAGCCCGTAGAGCACAGCCTCGATCAGATTTTCGCGGTTGACGGCGTAGTTGATCGCCTTGCGCACATCTTTGTTGTCGGTCGGTCCGTTGAGCATGCAGCAGGCCAGGAAGAGGTCGACCACCGGCTCGCCGGCCACCACTTTTTTGCTGGCATCCTGCTGCAGGCGTGGGATGGCCGAGGAAGGGGGGTAGGGTGCGAAATTGACCTCGCCGGCCTCGATGGCCGAGAGCATGGCGCCTTCGTCCGGGTAGCCGCGGATCACGATTTCGTCGAGGTGTGGGCGGCCCAGGTAGTATTGTTCGAAGGCGACCAGCTGTGCTTCGGCGCCGGGGGTGAACTTTTCCAGCTTGAAGGGGCCGGCGCTGACCAGATTGGTGGCGATTCCCTGCTGGAGCTCATCGAGCGCCTTGGTGCTGATGATCACGGCCGAGGGGTGGAAGAGGCGGTAGAGGTAGGTGGCGTCGGGGGCCTCCAGCTCGACCACGACGGTCATCTCGTCGGCGGCTGTAATGTTTTTGCGCCCGGTGGTGAAGGCGGTGTGCATGTACAGCCCTTCGACGTAGCTGGGGTCGTCGGGGTTGGTCTGGCGGGTCAGGCTGCGCACCACAGCATTGGCGTCGACCGGGGTGCCGTCGTGGAAGCTCATGCCCGGGCGAATGGAGAAGGTGTAGGTCTTGCCATCTTCCGAGAGGGTCCAGGACTCGGCGAGGAAGCCTTCGGCCGGGTCAGTCCAGTTGCCGTTCGAGTTGGGGCGGGTCAGATAGCCGGCGATGTTGTCGACGATGTTGATGATCCCGAAGCCGTTCCAGAGGCCCGGTTCGAGCGATTCGCCGATCGCCTCGGCAGCGAAGACCAGCCGCCCGCCGTTTTGGGGGGTGGCCGCTTCGCCGGCTGCAGGGACGGCTGCAGGGGCAGCTGCGGGGGCGGCACAGCCGGCGGTGAGCTGCGCCATTGCCATCAGCCCGGCGAACCCTGCTGTGCCCTGCAGGAACCGACGCCGTGTCAGCAGGGCCTCCTGCACTGCTTTCAGATACTTTTCGTGGTCACGTTGTGTACTCATTTGGGTGGTCTCCTTGCAAACCAGAAACTGCGGTCGATGATAGATGCGGATCCTCTTGGAAAACAGACGACCCGCCGGCCAGACATTGTTGTTGGGAGGTACCAGGACAGCATAGCAGACCCATTGAAACAGAATATCGTCATTTTGTCTAATGATTAGACGATGGGTCTAAGCAGCTTGCACAACAGCGGCGCTGTGGGAGAGCTGCTCGATGCAGCTGCCCAGGGCAGCGACAAAATCGCCTTCGACGGCGCATTCAAAACTGTACCAGCCGTCGTACCTGGCATTTTGCAAAGTGCGCAGGGCGGCAGTGAAATCGATGTGGCCTTGGCCGGGCAGGCGGCGGTTGTTGTCGGCCAGGTGGACATGGCGCAGCCAGGGGCCGGCCTGTTGCAGGGCGGTAAGCGGTGCGGCCTCGGTGATGTTCATGTTGTGGAGATCGGCCACTGCGCCGGTCTGGGCGCCGGTGGTCAGCGTCAGGTGTTGGCAGAGGGGGGTCACCTGTTCGAGTCGTTGCCAGAAACGTCCTTCGAACTGTGTAATCGGTTCCAGGTAGAGGGGGACGCGGTGGCGTGCGCAGGCCTGGCCGATGGTGAGGGTGGCAGCGGCGACGAGGGCGATTTCGTGGGCGGTCGGCGCTGGGAACGGAGGGAAGAGTGGCAGGGGATTTTGGGGCTGGTATTCCGGGGTGATCAGCAGGGCGGCGCCCAGGTCGGCGACGGCGGCGGCGGCCTTTTCGACCCAGTCGAGCGGGCCGGGTTGGTGGAGGGCGAGTCCGCCCAGGATCACGACGGCGGGGGAGAGGTTGGTGGCTGTGGCGGCCTCTTCGACCTGTTTTCGCCAGTTGGCGAGGGGTGTGGTGGGGAAGAGGAGTGTTTCGAAGCCGCGGCAGCCGGCTGCGGCGATGGCCGCGCACTGTTCGGCCAGGGTAGAACCGGGTGCTGCGGTGGTCAGGCAGGCAAAGCGCATCATGGCAGGTCCGGGGGTCAGCCGTCGATCTCGGCGATCACTTCGCCGACGGGGGCTTCGTCGTCGATCTGGAAGTGGAGGGCGGCCACCCGTCCGGAGAGGGGGGATTCGACCTCGGTGTCGACCTTTTCGGTCTGGACGGTGACGAGCGACTCGCCGGCGGCGATGGGGTCGCCGACCTGTTTATGCCATTGGACGATAATTCCTTCGGTCATGGTCATGCCGAATTTGGGCATGTAGATCGGGTGCAGGGCCATGGTTCAGTTCCTTTCGGGCAGGGTAGTTGCCATCACGCGGTGGGCGGCGGCGACGATGGCGGCGGGTTGTGGGATCACCATTTTTTCGAGCGTTGGGCTGAAGGGGATGGGGACGTGGGCGTTGCTGATGCGTTGGACGGGGGCTTTGAGGGCGTAGAAGGCTTTTTCGCTGATGCAGGCGGCCCATTCGCTGGCACCGCCGCAGACCGGGTAGCTTTCGTCGACGCAGATGCAGCGTCCGGTGCGTTCGACGCTGGCCAGGACGGTCTCTTCGTCCCACGGTTTGAGGGTGCGCAGGTCGACCACTTCGGCTTCGATGCCGCTTTCGGCCAGTTCGGCGGCGGCTTTGAGGGCGTGGTGGACCATCAGCCCGGCGGCCACGACGGTGAGATCTCGGCCGGCCCGTTTGATTTCGGCTTTGCCCAGGGGGAGGGTGTACGCCTCGTCGGGCACCTCGCCGCGCTGGCTGCCGAGGGAGAGGTGGTTGAGAAAGACGACGGGGTTGTCGTCGCGGATGGCGGCTTTGAGCAGCCCTTTGACGTCGTAGGGGGTGCTGGGCATGACGACTTTGATCAAGGGCAGGTTCATGAAGAAGGGGTGGACCGGCTGGCTGTGGTGGGGGCCGGCGCCGATGCCGCCGCCGTTCTGGGTCATGAAGACGACGGGCAGCCGGGTCTGTCCGCCGAACATATAGCGCATGGTGGCGGCCTGGTTGGCGATCTGGTCGAAGGCCAGGTAGAGAAAGGTGCCGAACATCAGGTCGACGACCGGGCGCAGCCCGGTGGCGGCGGCGCCGATGCCGGCGCCGGCGACCCCTAATTCGGAGATAGGGGTGTCGATGACCCGGGCGTCGCCGAATTCGGCGTGCAGCCCGCGTGTGCCGGCGAAGACGCCGAGCCGGACATCCTCGCCGATCAGGATGACGTTGGGGTCTTGGCGGAGTTCTTCGGCCAGAGCAGCTTGAATGGCAGCGATATAGGTTTTGCGTGGCATGGTTACACCCAGGTATCTTCGTAGAGGATGGTTTCGTCGGGCGCCTCGCTGGCACGGGCGAAGGCGACGGCCTCGGTCACGGCCTGGGTGATCTCGTGGTCGAGTGTTTCCAGGGTTTCGAGTGGGATCTGGCCGTTTTCGACGATGAAGGTATGCAATTTAAGCAGGGGGTCGTTGCGGCGGGCGGCTGCCAGCTCGTCGGCCAGGCGGTACTGCTGTCCGCCGAGGAAGGCTTCTTCGCCTTCGGCATGGCCGCCGCGGCGGTGGGTTTTGGCTTCGATGAGGGTGGGGCCTTCGCCGCGGCGGGCGCGGGCCACTGCCTCCTGGGCGACGTCGTAGACTGCGAGTGCATCGGTGCCGTCGACGATCACGCCGGGGATGCCGTAGCCTTGGGCGCGCAAGGCGATGTCGCGGATGTTCATGGCCTGGATGGCGGGGGTGAACTCGCCGTACTGGTTGTTTTCGCAGACAAAGAGGACGGGGAGGGCGAGTGCCGAGGCGAGGTTGAGGGACTCGTGGAAGCTGCCTTCGTTGGAGGCGCCGTCGCCAAAAAAGCTGACGGCCACCTGGTCGGTGCCGCGGGTTTTGGCGCTCAGCCCTGCGCCCACTGCGACCGGGATGCCCCCTCCCACGATTCCGCAGGCGCCCAGCATGCCGATCGAAAAATCGGCGATATGCATCGAGCCCCCTTTGCCTTTGCAGTAGCCGGTGCGTTTGCCAAAGAGTTCGGCCATCATGCGCTGCATATCGCCCCCCTTGGCCAGCACGTGGCCGTGGCCGCGGTGTGTGCTCACAATGTAGTCGTCGTCGCGCAGCAGCGCGCAGATGCCGGCACCGACTGCTTCCTCGCCGATGTACAGATGGACAAAGCCTGGCAGCTGCCCTTGGGCGAAGAGGGTGCCGACCTGTTCTTCGAAGCGTCGGATGCGCAGGATGCGGGTGTAGAGGTCGAGCAGTTTGTTGGGTTCCATTCACACATTCCTTATCGGTTGAAAAACAGTGTGGCCCTGCTTTGGCTGGGGCCCGCACGGTGGAACGCTTTTCAGGGCGGTGTGGTGGCGCCGACCAGTTTGGCGGCAGCGAGCGCCAGCACCTGGGTCGCTGTGACGATCTGATGGGTCTCGATGCATTCGTCCACCATCGGCCAGACCGGGATAAAGCCCGGCCCATATTCGACGCACTCGATGCCGACCCCTTTGAAGTGGCAGGTGTCGGCGGTGGCGCCGATGCGGTGGCCGGCCCCCACCTCCGGCGGCTTGCCGGTGACGGCGCGGTGGCTCTCGACCACCGCGCGGGCCAGCGGGCTCTCCGGCGCGGTGGCTGGCTGCGCCGGCATGTTGGGCTGCTGGCTGCTCTGCGGGATGAGCAGCTCGTAGCGGAAGGTGGGGTCGGCTGCGGCCAGCTGGTCGAGCAGCCTTGTCATGTCCTCGCGCACGCTCTCCTCGCTCATGCCGGGAATGATGCGCAGGTCGAAGGTGAGCGTGGTGCTCTCTTGGAAGTGTTCGAGGTTGCGCACCGCCATGCGCGGGAATCCAGGCAGCAGCGGATGTGGTGTGAAGCGCAGCCAGCCGCCGGGCGCGATCGGCTGGTAGGCCGGGCTGAAGGCGTGGATCACCTTGGTGATCTGTTCGATCGGGTTGACATAGGGGACGCGGTGTTTGAACTCGCCGATCACCCGCACCTTTCCCTGCACATAGCCGACCGAGATGAGCCCGACGTCGAGGTTGCCCGCTTCGGTGACGATGCAGCGGTGGGGGCGCAGCCCGCTCTCGATCAGGTGTACGGCGCCGACCCCGCCCCCTGTCTCTGCCACGACGCAGGCGACGATCAGGTCCCCGCGGCGTTCGAGGCCGGAACGGCGCAGGGCGTCAGCGGCGGACAGAATCGAGGCCACCCCGGCCTTCATATTGAGGGCGCCCAGCCCGAAAAGCTTGCCCTCTTCGATCACGCCGCCAAAGGGGTCGTGGCGCCACGCTTCTTCGCGAAAGGGGCGTCCCTGCCAGTCGCTGGTGTCCGTGTGGCCGCAGAGCATCAGGCTGGGGGCCTCCCCTGTGCCTTTGAGCACGCCGATCGCCTGGTGGGTGACGCCGGTCGGGTGGTGGGGGAGGTGGGGCAGCGGGACCTCCTGCAGCGTGACGGCGAAGCCGCGCGCGGCCATCCAATCGGCGATCCAGTGGCCGATGCGAGACTCATGCCACAAAAAAGAGGGGATGCGGATCAGCTCCTGGGTCAGCGAGACGGGCTGTTCTGGGTCCACGCAGGACAAAATTTCTTGCTGCCATTGCATGCGCGTTCAATCCTTTTTGATTGCCCAGACATCGAAGCCGACCTGGGCACCTCCCCACAGCTGGTGGACGCCGATCGTGTTGCGGGTGGGGTAGGGGGCGCTGAAAAATTCGCAGTAGATGCGGTCCATCTCGGCGAAGCGTTCGATTTCGGTGAGGGAGACGTTGACGCGGACGACGTCGGCGAAGCCGCAGCCTGCGGCGGCCAGCACGGCGCCGATGTTGTGCAGTGCCTGGCGCACTTCTGCGTCAAAGCCTCCTTTGACCACCCCAGAGCCGTCGGGGTGGGTGCCGAGATAGCCAGAGGTCACGACCAGGTTGCCGATGCGCAGCGCCTGGCTGTAGCCGCTGCTGGGAATGGGGGCCTGGTCGGTGAGGATCACGTCGTCTGCTTGCATGGTCTACCCTCGGTTGTTCTCCCCGCGCCCTTCGCGCAGATAGTTGTAGATGGTGGCCCGGCTCAGTCCGAGCTGGTCGGCCACAAAAGGCACCATTTTTTTGATTTGAAAGACCCCTTTGTCGTCGAGCCGGCGGATCAGGCCGATCTTGTCGTCGCGGTTGAGGAGCAGCTGTCCCTGGCCGATCTCGCCCAGCGTCTCGGCGATCAGGTTCTGCACGGTCTCTTCGATGTCGTCGGTGAAGGTTTCGACAATCTCATTGGCGCTGCTGGTCGAAAGAAAGCGTCCCAGCTGGCCGCGCATCGCCACGAAGGCGCTGATGTCCAGGTTGATGCAGAAGGCCCCGTGGGCATGGCCGTCGGCATCGCGCAAAAAGACGGTGCAGGACTTCATGTGCCGTCCGCCCGGCAGGCTGGTCGGATAATTGTACAGATCTTCGTCGGTCTCGCCGTCGCTGGCTTTGGCCAGGAGCAGGTCGGTGGCCGAACCGCCGATGTGGCGGTCGGTGATGTTGCCAGCCAGATAGACGATCGAATGTTCGAAGTCGGCGAAGTCGTGGATCACCACCTCGCAGAAGGGTTCGAAGAGCTTCTCCAACGCCACAGCAAGCTGGCGCAGGACACCGTACGTAGGCTCCGGGATCGAAGGTGCCTCGGCTTGCAGTGCGTTGCGCAGGGTCTCCATGGCTGACAGCTCCAATGGGCTTGTATTGGGTCATTTGTACTCTCATCACCAAGGATAGCGCAGTTTTTACAGAATGTCAATTATCTAGACGATACGTCTGTTGCTGCGCGCTCCCCCGCAGGGAGGGGCGTTGCTTGGGGCAGGGCAAAAGCAACCTTGCAAGAAATAGAATTTGTCTTCTCAGCACTTTTTCTGTGTAATACTTCATTTCAGCCCATCGGGCTGTATGGATCGGGTCTATCGGCGAGTGGCCGGCTGAAGTGGAGAAAATAGGGGGGAGCGCATGGGGGAGAGCACGGGGGAGAGCACGGGGGAGAGGGGTGACGGCGTTCTGTATGTGCAGAAGGGGCCGGCGACGATGACCGAGATGAGCAGCCACGATCTGGCGCGGGCGCGTGAGCAGACCGATGTCGTGCTGCTCCCTTTTGGGGCGCTCGAAGCGCACGGGGATCATCTGCCGTTGGGGACGGACAGCATGGAGGCGCGTGAAATTTGTCGGCGGGCGGCGTTGAGGCTGGCGGACAGCGGCTGTCCGGTGGTGATCGGGCCGGTGATTCCGTTTGGGACCTCCAACTTTCATCTGGGCTATCCGGGCACGGTCTCGCTCAAGCCGGAGACGTTGATTGCGTTGAGCCGTGACGTCTGTTTGAGCCTGTATCAGAGTGGGTTTCGGCGTTTTGTCTTTGTGCACGGGCACGACGGCAGCCTGCCGTCGATGATGGTGGCGGCGCAGATTCTGGTGGAGGAGACGCCTGCTGCCGAGGCGATGGTGCTCAACTGGCTGACGCCGTTGAGCAAGGTATACAGCACGATCCAGGTTTCCAAAGCGAGCGAGGGGCATGGGGGCGAAGGGGAGACGGCGCGGCTGCTGGTGACGCACCCGGAGCTGGTGCATCCTGAGCGCAGCGAGCCCTTTCACATTGCGAGCGAGCAGATGCGCAAGCTGCAGGGGCCGGAGCACATCAAGACGGGCGGGGCCATTTTTTACAGCACGCGCAAGTATCCGAACTACTACATTGGCACGCCCGGTCTGGCGCGTGCGGAGACGGGGGAGAAGGGGTATGCGGTGATTGTGGAGTGGATCTGTGCGGTGATCCGGCGGGATCTCTTCGGGGGGGTTGTGGTACCCTAGAAGGGAGTGCGGGGGAGTAAGGGATGGTGGGGCGCGGTCCCAAGGAGAGAGGGGCGATGTTGTTTCAAAGGGCGAGATTGGGGGAGACGGCTGCGGCGTTGCGCGAGGGAGTGTTGGACTTGCACGTCTACGTAGAGGCTGTCTGTGACCGCATCGAGGCGGTCGACGGTCTGGTGCAGGCATTTTTGCCCGAGGCTGAACGGCGTCGTCGTCTGCACAGTGCTGCCGACGACCTGTTGGCGACATTTCCGGTGCCGGAGGAGAGGCCTGTGCTGTTTGGGGTGGCTGCGGGGATCAAAGACATTTTTCATGTCAAGGAGTTTCTGACGCGGGGGGGCAGCACGCTGCCTCCGGAGCGTTTGACTGGCCCGGAGGCGGTCAGTGTGCGGCGTCTGCGCGATGCGGGGGGGCTGGTGGCGGGCAAGACGGTGACCACGGAATTTGCCTATTTCGAGCCGGGTCCGACCGCCAATCCGCACAACCTGGCCCACACTCCTGGCGGGTCGAGCAGCGGGTCGGCGGCGGCGGTTGCGGCGGGGCTCTGTCCGTTGGCTTTTGGCACGCAGACGATCGGCTCGGTGATTCGGCCGGCGGCCTTTTGTGGGGTGGTCGGTTTCAAGCCGACGTTGCAGCGCATTCCGACAGCGGGGCTGCTTTATTTTTCGCGTACGGTCGACCAGGTGGGTCTGTTTACGCAGGATGTTGCGGGCATGGCGTTGGCGGCTTCGGCGCTCTGCGACGACTGGGAGGAGGTCACCCTGAGTGCCGACGACCTTCCGGTGTTGGGGGTGGCGGACGGGCCCTATTTGCGTCAGGCGGCGCCGGAGGCGCTGGCGCTGTTTCGGCGTCAGCTGGCGCGGTTGGAGGCAGAGGGGTACACCCTCTGGCATGTGCCGACGCTGCTCGACATCGAGGCGTTGAACCGTTGGCATCGTCGTCTGGTCTTTGCCGAGTTTGCGCGCGAGCATGCGCAGCTGTATGCGGACTTTGGGGAGCGCTACCGTCCGCGCACGGCGGAGATTGTGCGGGCGGGGCAGCAGGTCAGCGACGGCGAGCTGGCGGATCTGCGGGGGGCCTGTCTGGGGTTGCGTGACAGCTTGGAGAAACAGATGCAGCAGGCGGGGATCGACCTTTGGGTGGCGCCGGCGGCTTTGGGGCCGGCGCCGGCGGGTTTGGAGATGACGGGCGATCCCAACATGAACCTGCCCTGGACGACGGTTGGTTTTCCGGCCTTGACCGTGCCGGCGGGGGGGGTGCGGGGGTTGCCGGTCGGTCTGCAGCTGGTGGCGCGCTTCAGCGACGACGAGCTGCTGCTGGCCTGGGCGGAAGAAATTGCGACGATTGTGGCGTAAGCGATGGAAACTTCTCTGTTTGACTATCTGTTGCCGCCGGGGGTGATCGCCCAACAGCCAGCGGAGCCGCGCGACAGCAGTCGGCTGCTGGTTTTGGATCGGGCCAGCGGGCGGGTAGTGCACTGTTATTTTCGGGACCTGGGCAGCTTTTTGCGGCCGGGCGACCTGTTGGTGGGGAACGACAGCCGTGTGATCCCGGCGCGGTTGCGGGCGCGCAAAGCGACTGGGGGGGAAGTGGAGCTCTTTTTGCTGCGGGCGCGCGGGGGAGAGGGTCGGTTGTGGGAGTGTCTGGTGCGTGGCCGCGGGCTGGGCGTGGGGGTGCGGGTGGCAGTGGGCGCGTTGGCGGCCACTGTGGTTGCGGTGGGCCCGACGGGGGTACGGCTGGTCGAGTTCAGCGAGCCGGTGCATCCTTCTGCTCAGGAATTGGGAGAAGTGCCGCTGCCGCCGTACATCACGGCGTATACGGGGGATCGCGAGCGTTATCAGACGGTTTACAGCAGGGCGGAGGGCAGTGTGGCGGCGCCGACGGCCGGGCTGCACTTCACACCGGCGCTGCTGGGGGCGCTGCGGGAAGAGGGGGTTGCCTTCGACACGGTGACGCTGCACGTCGGGCTGGACACCTTCAAGCCGATCGAAAGCGAGCGGGTGGAGGCGCATCCGATCCACAGCGAGTGGGCTGAACTGAGTGTGGCCACGGCGCGGCGGGTCAACGAGACCACGCTGGCGCGGGGGCGGGTGGTGGCGGTCGGGACGACCACGGTGCGCACGTTGGAGTGGGGGGCGACGGGCGCACAGGGGCTCGATCCTGCTGGCGTGGAGTCCTGTCCTTGGCAGCGGGTTGCTGCGTTTGGGGGGGAGGTCGACCTCTTCATCTATCCGGGCTATCGATTTCGGGCGGTGGATGCGCTGATCACCAACTTTCATCTGCCGCGTTCGAGCCTGCTGCTGTTGGTGAGTGCCTTTATCGCCCAGAAACACCGGGAGGACCTTGACGCTGGCCGGCGCATTCTGCTGGACACCTACGCCCAGGCGATCGAGGCGGGGTATCGGTTTTTTTCGTTTGGGGATGCGATGTTGATTGTGTGACGAGGGGGCAGCGGTGCGGTCTGTGCTTGGGGGCAAGAGGCGGTGCGGGTACACCCGCACCGTTTTTTATTGGACGACCATCGGCAGGTAGAGGGCTTCTGGGGGAGCCTGGGGGGGGTGTCGGGCTACGAACAGGGTATTGCTGGCGGCGCCGTCGACGAAGAGTGTGGCGAGGACGGGGCCGTTCAGGAAGAGGGGTCTGTCGAGGAGGTTGGGGGTGGTGAGGGTTCTGTTGTGGGGGGCTGCAGCCAGCCCTGGCCAGAGCAGCTGTTCGTTGTCGAGGGAACGCAGCTGGAGCAGCGGGTGGTTGCTGGGGGAGGGGCTCCCGGCTGAGGAAAAGCCATCTCCGGTGATTTGGACGGCAGCGGTGAGATAGAGGGCAGCGGTGAGGGTGGGGGCTGTCTGGGAGGTGGGGGGAATCCAGGAGCGTACCTCGTCGAGTTCGTTGAAAAAATCGGCTGTGCCGCCGGCGATCAAGAGGGTGCCGTCGAGGCGCAGGGTGGCGCTGTGTCCGATCCGTCCGTTTGTGGAGGGGGGCAGGGTTTGCCAGCGATTCTGGGCGGGGTGATAGTGTTCGGTGGTGGCGGCCAGGCCGCTGTTGTTTTCGCCGCCGTCGACGAGCACGGTGCCGTCGGGGAGGAGGCGGGCGAGGTGGTGGAGCCGCGGCGTCTCCAGGGGGGCAGCTGGGCTCCAGGTCAGGGTTGTGGGGTCGAAGCGTTCGGTGCTGGCCAGGACGGTGTAGGTTTCGTCGGTGGGGTCGACGCCGCCGGCGACGAGCACGCTGCCGTCGGGGAGCAGGGTGGCGCTGTGTCCTCTGCGCAGCGTCTGCATGGGGGCAGTCTGGCTCCAGCGGTCTGTCTGCGGGTCGTAGAGTTCGGCTGCGGTGGGGGCGGTCAGCCCTGTTCCGACGCCGCCGACGACGAGCAGGCGCCCGTCGGGGAGGAGGGTGGCGCTGTGTTCGCTGCGCGGCCAAAGGGGGGAGGCGCTGTCGGTCCAGGTTTGGGCTGCGGGGTCAAACTGTTCGGCGCTGGTGGTGGCTGCATTCTGGCTGCCATCCGTCCTGAGATCGCCGCCGACGACGAGCAGGTGGCCGGTGGGGAGGAGGGTAGCGCTGTGGCCGGAGCGGGCTTTTTGCAGCGGCGGTGTGGTCTGCCAGAGCTGCAGGGCAGGGGAATAGCGTTCGGTGCTGGCCAGCGGCACGCCGCCGGCGATGCCGCCGGTTACGAGCAGGCTGCCGTCGGGGAGCAGGGTCGCTGTATGGTTGTAGCGTGGCTGCTGCAGGGAATCGGTCGGCTGCCAGCGGGTACCGACGAGGCGTTCGCTGCTGCTTAGCGGCGTATAGGAGGCCACGCCGCCGGCGACGAGCAGGCTGCCGTCGGGGAGCAGGGTGGTGCTGTGGTTGCGGCGCGGCGTGTTCAGGGCGGGGCCATTTTGCCAGCTGCCGGTGGGGGGGAGGATCTGTTCTGCGGTGCTGCCGACCACCAGGAGGATACCGCCGGGGAGGAGGGTGGCGGTGTGTTCGCCCTGGGGGGAAGCCAGGGGGGGGGCAGCGGCCCATTGGGGGGCTGTGGGCTCCAGGACTTCGATCGACGCCAGGGGGGCGGGTCCCTTGCCGCCGACGACGACCAGGGTGCCGTCGGGGCGCAGGGTAGCGCTGTGGTGGGAGCGTGCGGCGGCGAGGGAAGGGCCGGTGGCAGAGCCTTGTGTCCAGTCGAGGAATTCCACGTTGGGCAGGGGCTCCAGGGTGTTCTGTCCGCCGACGACGACCAGGCTGCCGTCGGGGCGCAGGGTGGTGGTGTGGTCGCAGCGTGGGGTTTGCAGCGTGAAGCTGGCGGGCTGCCAGGCGGATGCCTCGAACCGTTCGAGGCTGTTCAGGGCTCCTGCGGTGTCGCAGCCGCCGATCACGACGACACTGCCATCGGGGAGGAGGGTGGCGGTGTGGCGGCTGCGTGCGGTGGTGAGCGGTGCCACCACTTCCCAGCGATCCTGCTCTGGGTGGTAGCGTTCGACGCTGGCGAGGGGGGAGCCTTCTGGGTCGACGCCGCCGGCGACGAGCAGGCTGCCGTCGGGGAGGAGGGTGGCGCTGTGGTGGCTGCGTGCGAATGTCAGGCTGGCGGCAGCGCGCCACTCGTCCGTCAGCGGGTGGTAGCGTTCGACGCTGGCGAGGGGGGTGCCCTCTGGGGTGAGGCCGCCGGCGACGAGCAGGCTGCCGTCGGGGAGGAGGGTGGCGCTGTGGTAGCTGCGCGGCACGGCCAGTGCGGGTCCTGTCTGGCTTTGCACCGAAGCGAGTGTATAGAAAGAGACGGCTGTGCTGCCGACGACCAGGACACGGCCGTCCAGCAGCAAGGTTGCGGTCTGGCCGGAAAGGGAATTGGGCAGGAAGGCTGTCCAGAAGGCGATTGTGGAGAAAAACGTAGCCAGGAGCAGGGTGAGGGAAGACATCTCAGCCTCCAGTGGTGGTGGGGGGGAGTGCAGGGCAGTGGCGCAGGGCGAAGGCGGCGATCCCGAAGGCGACCGCCACATTGAGGGACTGTTTGCGGCCCGCCATTGGGATGGAGAGCATCTCTGTGCACAGGGCCAGCAGGTCGGGGTCGATGCCGGCCACTTCGCTGCCGAGCACCAGGACGAGGGGGTCGGGCAGAGGGGGGGCTGCAAAGATTGAGCGCACGGGCAGGGGGGCTGGGTGGGTTCGTTCGAGTGCCCACAGGGTATGGCCAGCGGTTTGGAGCTGTTGGGCCAGCAGCAGAGCGTTGCGGTGGTGGCTCCAGGGGACGGACATTTCGGCGCCCAAAGCGGTTTTGGTCAATTTGGGGTGGTGTGGGGTGGGGGTGACCCCGCAGAGATAGAGGTGGCTCAGCCCGGCCCCATCGGCGCTGCGAAAGATCGAGCCTGTATTGAAGGTGCTGCGCACGTTGTCGACCAGGGCGGCCAGCTGTCTGCTGGGGGGTGGGGCGGGTTTGCTGGGCGATTCCAGCGGGGCTGCGGGCAAAGTGTGGCGCAGCACCGTCTGGCCGCCGCACCAGGGGCAGCGGTGGCTGGCCAGCTCTCCGGCAGCTGCTGGAAAGCGGAAGCGGCAGCTCTGCTCTGTGCATTCGCAGATTTCGTAGGTGCTCATCGGTCTGGGGGGGGGTGGATCAGCCCGCGTGCGACGGCGTCTTCGAGGAGGGCCTGGACATACTCCCAGAGGAGGGCGGAGCCGGCGCCGATCGGTGCGAGACGGTGGTAGATGGCAGCCAGGTCGACGCCGGGGGTGCGCCAGGTTCCGCCGTCGTTCGCATAGTTTTGGAGTGTAGGCATCAGGCGGTCGAGTGCCACTGCAAAGCGGGCTTCTGGGCTCTGGCCGGCTTCGAACTCTTCCCAGAGTGTGCGCAGCTGGTTATTTTGGTCGGGGGGGAGCAGTCCAAAGAGGCGGGTGGCGGCTGCCTGTTCTCGTTCGGCTTTGTCCTGATTGGCGTGCAGGTCGTAGGCAAAGGTATCGCCGGCGTCGATTTCGACGAGGTCGTGGACGAGCAGCAGCTCGATGGTGTGGGCCCGGTCGATCGGGCTGTTGGCATATTCGGCGAGGAGCAGGGCCATCATGGCGAGTTGCCAGGAATGTTCTGCGCTGTTTTCGCGGCGGTCGCTGCCGACGGGGGTGGTGCGGCGGAGGATCTGTTTCAGTTTTTCGGTTTCCAGAAGGAAAGCCAGCTGTTCGTGTAGCCGATTTTGCGCTGTGGCGGACATGGTCTTTGTTCTCTTTTTGCTCTGAAAAAGCAGTGAGCGGGGCTGGAGGCAGCAAGGGTTCCAGCGTTGTGGGTTGTATTGTAGCACAGCCTCTTTTTTGTGGTGGCGGTGACAGTCTGCGGGTGCGGTTCAGGGGGGGCTTTGCTGTCGGCGGAGCCGATCGTCGGTTTGGGCAGATCGGCGGGGAACAGGCTACAATGGGGTAGAGAAGAGGTCAAGGAGAGAAAAGAGGATGAGACAGTGAGCGTGATTCGGTTGCCCGGGCTGGTTGACGCGCATGTTCACCTGCGCGAGCCAGGCTACGAATACAAGGAAGATTTTACCAGTGGGACCCGAGCGGCGTTGGCTGGCGGGATTGTGGCGGTGTTGGACATGCCCAACAGCCACCCGCCGACATCGACGCCGGAGCGGCTGGCAGACAAAGCCCGACGTGCGGCAGCCAAGGCTGTTTGTGATGTCGGGCTTTTTGTTGGGGCAACCCAGACTGAGCAGGACGGCTATCTGTCGGCTGCGACCCAGGCCTGCGGGCTCAAGATCTATGTCAACGACACATTTGGCAGCCTGCGCATCGACACATTGGCGCTCCTGCACCGGCTTTTTCGGGGCTGGGCGGAGCGGGCGGAGGGGGTCGGCTATCGGATGAGGGGGGCGGCGCAGGGGTTGGGTCCGATCACGGTGCATGCTGAGGAGCTGATGGTGCCGGCCTGTCTGGCGTTGAGCCAGCTGTATGGGACGCCTTTGCACATTGCCCATGTCAGTCGGCGCAGCGAGATCGAGCTGATCCGTGCGGCCAAGGAGCGGGGGGGGCTGGTGAGCTGTGAGGTGACGCCGCATCATCTTTTTCTTTCGAGCGAAGACCTGCCGCGGCTGGGCGTGCGCGGGGACATGCGTCCGCGGCTGGCGACCCCCGACGACGTTGCTGCGCTCTGGGAGCATCTGGAGGCGGTCGATCTGTTTGCGACCGACCATGCTCCGCATACGTTGGCGGAAAAAGAGGGTGTCGCGCTTTCGGCGGCGCCGCCTGGGGTTCCGGGGCTGGAGACGATGTTGCCGTTGCTGCTGACTGCGGTGCACGACGGGCGGCTGGACGTTGGGGACATCGTGGCGCGCTGTGCGCACAACCCGCGGCGGATCTACGGGTTGCCGGAAGCGCCGGAGAGCTGGGTTGACGTCGATGTGGATGCGTCCTGGGAGCTGGCCAATAGCGGGCTGCAGACCCGTGTGGGCTGGACGCCGTTTGCCGGGCAGCGGGTCTACGGGCGTGTGGAGCAGGTCGTGCTGCGCGGCCAGGTCGTCTACGCAGGGGGTCAAATCCTGGCAGCGCCTGGCAGCGGCAGGGTCTTGTTTGTAGAGGGGTGAGCAGGCCGCCCTGCGGGGGACTTGTTCTCAGACATTCAGAAATCGAAGAGGAGCAGTTTTTATGGACACCAGACTCAAACAAGTTGACCGGATGGCCGCCAATCAGATAGACAACGGATTTTACGGGCAGGATATCATCAGTGTCAGCCAGTTTGACCGTACCAGGCTGGATTTTATTCTGGAGGTCGGCAACGAGATGAAGATTCTGGTCGAGCGTTTTGGCAGCGCCGACCTGCTGCGGGGCAAAATTCTGGCCAATCTTTTTTACGAACCGAGCACCCGGACCAGTTCGAGTTTCATGGCGGCCATGCTGCGCCTTGGCGGGCAGGTGATTCCGATCAACAACGTGCAGTACAGCTCTGTGACCAAGGGAGAAAGTCTGCCGGACACCGTGCGCACGCTGGAGAGCTACTCGGATGTGATCGTGATCCGCCATCCGGAGGTTGGTTCGGCGGCGACGGCGGCGCGTTATGCCAGCAAGCCGGTGATCAACGCCGGCGACGGGGTTGGGGAGCATCCGACCCAGGCTTTGCTCGATCTTTACACGATTGTCGAAGCATTGGGCAGCGTGCACGGGCTCAAGGTGGCGATGGTGGGCGACCTCAAATTTGGGCGGACCGTGCACAGCCTGACCAAGCTGCTCGTCAACTATCCGGTCGAGTTTGTTTTTGTCAGTCCTGAGATATTGCGGATGCCCAAAGATGTGCTGGACGTTGTCGACGCCAG
This sequence comes from Chloroflexota bacterium, assembly GCA_018969295.1. Lineage (GTDB taxonomy): Bacteria > Chloroflexota > Anaerolineae > Caldilineales > Caldilineaceae > Caldilinea. Next base: position 24,655 of record JAGWYN010000012.1, read on the forward strand.
CGGCCATCGGTACGAGGAGCGGGAGGATGTGCACGAGATCATTGGGGGGGTCGACGTGCTGTATGTGACGCGGGTTCAGAAAGAGCGTTTTACCGACCTGGCCGAGTATGACACGGTCAAAGACCGTTATGTTGTGGACCCTGAGCTGATGAGTCGGGCCCAGGAGCGCATGATTGTCATGCATCCGCTGCCCCGTGTCAACGAGATCAGCTATGCGGTCGACAGCGACCCGCGGGCCGCCTATTTCCGGCAGATGCGCAACGGCATGTACATTCGGATGGCGCTGCTGGCTGCGGTGCTGGGCAAGGCATGATTCGACGCGGGGTCTGGCGGGCGATACTTTGGGGCTGTGGGTGGGCGTTTTGGTGGTGGATGCCGGTGGCCGCACAGCACAGCCCGGCGGTGCCGTACACGCCGAATGTGGACAAGGAGCTGGTCTACATCGACAGCGCCGGGATTTTGCGTATTGTGGACCCTCAGGTGCCCCCCTATCTGCCGCCGGTGAGTTTTCACAGTCCCCTGGAGGATGGCAGCTGGTACGATGCGGCGGTCGACGACTTCAACGGCGACGGCGACGAGGAGATCGTGGCGGTCGCCGAGGGGGGGACGTTGATGCTGTACGACCCTGTGGTGAGCGCTGGGGGGGTTGTGCCAGAGCAGAAGATTGGGGGGCTCTACTGGGATCGGCTTTACCGCACGGAGTTGGGGGGGAAGCCGCGCCAAATCACGACGGGGGAATTTGACGACAACCTGCTGACGCGCGAGCTGGTGGTGGTTTATGCGTTGCCTGACCAGCCGGATGCTTCGCGCATTCAGATTCTGGCGCAGCCGGCGCCCCCCTACGATGGCCGTCTTTGGCAGGTGCTGACCGAGGTGGAGATGGACGCGCGGCCGATCGATCTGGCGGCCGGCGACCTGGACGGGGACGGGCGGGATGAGTTGGCGCTGGTGAGTGAGGAGGCCGAGGGGGTGCGGCTGAGTGTCTACCGGCGGGCTGCCAACAATGCGCTGGTCGAATTTTGGCATGTGACCAGCCAAGACCGGCCTTGGACTGGGGTGGCCATCGGCAATGTCGCTGTAGACACTGCGCAGGCGGAGCTGGTGGCGGTGCGTTCAGCGGCGCCGCCGCTGCCCTCGTTGGTGGTGCTGCGCTACCGGCCTGTCGACGCCTTCGACGACGTATGGCTGGCCGCCCATCTGCCGGCGCCCCGTGCTGTCTTTCTGGCCGATGCGACGGGCGGGGGGGTGCCCCAAATTTTTTTGCTGCGAGACGTGCCGGTCAACCAGAGCGCCCCCCGTCTGTTCAACAGCCGGCTGGGTGCTGGCAACAGCTTTGCGTTTGAAGTGACTCTGGGCGGTGTCAACGCGTATCGGACGCTGGCGGCGGGGGATCTGGACGGCGACGGCCGCGAAGAGTTGACGGTTCTTCGGGACATTGCCTACCGCATCTACAACGACCCGGCGTATACCACAACCGATTATGTGAGTGCGACGGTCTCGAGCAACCAGCGGACGTTGCTGGCCGGCAACTTGGATGCGTTGGGGCAGGATGCGTTGGCGTTCGTACCGCCGGCTGGGACAAACCCGCCTCAGTTGAAGCTGTCGGTTCCAGCTGGGGAACCGCCTTCTGTCTGGACGACGGGGCAGATCCAGTTTTTCAACCGGACCCGCACGCAGGCGATCGACTTTGCGCTGCACGCCACGGTGCCGTTTGTGGCGGTGGCCCCAGAGCGGGCGACGACGCCGGCGACGGTGGGGGTGACTGTCGATGCCAGCGACCTGTTGCCGTTTGCTGTGCAGGGAGGGGCTTTGCTGCCCGGCGCGGCGCTCACCCCGACCTATGGTGCCAACCTGGTGGCGACTGCCTTGGAGCCGCTGGTCTACAACTCGCCGTTGACCCTCCCGGTGGTGATTGAGGTGACGCCGGGGGTGGTGGTGCGGCCGAATTGGCTCGACGTTGTCCTGCAAGAGCAGACGGTGGGGGACAGCTGTCTGCCGGCGCTGCCGTTGACCGCGACGATCCGTCTGCTTGGGACAGCGGGCAGTGTGGTGACCGTGCAGTCGGGGGCCAGCTGGCTGGCGTTCCCTGACACGGCCATCGACGTGCCGGGGGTGTTGGAGGCGACGATCCTGCCGGAGGCGTTGGCGGGCAGCAATACGGCGCAGGCTGAAGTGATCTTGGCCGCCAGCGTCCCCGGAGCCACCCAGCAGTTGCGCCGTGTCACCCTGCGGGTGCGGTGTTATTCTGAGCTTCTCTATCTGCCGCTGGTCGGTCGGTGACCTTTTTTCTTAGCCGGTCTGCCCCAGCAGCTGTGCGGTTGGGACGCCGATCAGCCGTTCCCAGCGTGCGGCGGCGACGGGGTTGCTCAACAGGACCAGGGCCATGTAGCTGGGTTCGAAGGGGCGTTGGCGCAGCTGCATGCCAGCTTCTTCGGGGGTCAGGTTGCTTTTGCGTTGATTGCACCGTTTGCAGGCGGTGGCCAGGTTCTCCCAGGCATGTTTGCCCCCGCGGCTGCGGGGAAGCACGTGGTCGACGGTGAGGGCGGGCGCTCCTGGCCGGTCTCCGCAGTACTGGCAGGTATTGGCGTCGCGCAGCATGACAGCGATCCGGGTTGGGGGGACGCGTCGGTGGGGGAGGCGCACATAGTGGAGCAGCCGGATGACCAGGGGAACTGGCACGGCGCGGCTGGCCGCGTGGATCATCTGGTGGGTTGACTCGACCAGCTCAGCTTTTTCGTGCAGCACCAGGACCACTGCGCGGCGCACCGAGACCAGACTCAACGGTTCGTAGCCAGCGTTGAGGACCAGAACCTGCTTGGACATAGACCGTTCTCTTGGACCTAGACAAACATCTCACCAGGAAACGCTTGTTGCCAGGTTCCTGCTTCACCGACCAGAGCCTGAGCGATGTCGCCAGGACGTACAGGCTCTCTACAGGCGTTCATTTCCGTGGAACTCACGATATTTTTCAGATGGATGGCGGCGTTCAGATCTCTGTCCATTGTATGGCTGCACGCCTCACATACGAACACTCGATCGGACAATCTCAAGCCCAACAGACCCAAAAAGCATTCGACAGAGGCTTCGGCCCTCAGAAGCTGGGGAGAGAGACCACCTGCGAAGCGCGCAGCAGGATTCCCCACAGAAAGAAGCAGGTAAGCGCCATGGCCAGCGTCTGGACCCGAAAATCAGCGATCTTGCTGAAATAAGAATAGGCGGCGGGCAGTGTGATCACGGCTACGACCCCGTACAGAACGTGGATCCAGGCGCGTGGGAGGAGGCTGTCCAACCCCTGAAACCAAAGGATCCAGCCGACGGCAAACTGAGCGAGCAGCAGCAGCTCGCCGACCACTGCTGCGCCGAACCAGGCGCTGTTGAGCGGCTGTGAACGCAGCCGCAGGTAAAGCGACCAGAGGGCCAGGACGGCCACGAACAGTGTTGCAGAATTGGCAAAGCCACGATGAACTTCTACCCAGCTCATTCACCCCACCGATCTACACAACCGAAAGTACACCAATGAATCTACCACAACGGCCTGACAGCACCGAATCGGCACAAGGGCAAAAAAGCTGTTGCTGTCGCGCTCAGGCGGGGGCATGGACGCTCAAGTACTGTTGGAGCACGCCTGCGCAGGGGCCCAGGATATCATAGGTTTCCCAGCCAGCGGTGGGGGCCAGGGCAAAAATTGTGCCGCCGAGCACGTAGTCGTCCTGGCGCATTGCGTTGTCGTACCAGACCAGCTGTTCGACGTAGGCGCCTGGGCCCCAGAGCCCGTAGCCATGTTCGGCCCAGTAGGCTTGGAACTCCTGCCAGCCGCGTGCCTCGGGGGGGCCTGGCCGCGACTGGACCAGTCCGTCGACACCCAGCTCGGTCAGGACCAGCGGCAGGGTCAGTCCGGCTGGTGCCAGAATCTCCTGGTAGACTTTGCGGTAGCGCAAGGTCAGCCAGCCGCTGTCCTGGGGGGTGACGCTGGGGGAACGTCCCTGTCCTTCGGCGCTGGAGAGGTAATAGATGGTAGGTGCCGCGTATTCGTGCAGCCCAAGCCAGCCGTCGTACTGGCGGGCGGCCTGCACGGCGGGCAGGAAGGCGGGCCATTGTTCGAGCGGTGGCTGGCCGGTGCCAAAGTTGCCGATCACACTGCGGAGCCCCCGGTCGCCGAGCAGGCGGGTGCGTTCGGCCTCGAATTCGCCGTAGCGGGCCATCTGGTCGAAATCGCTGGCGACCGGTTCGTTGTAGGATTCCCAGCCGTCAAAGAAGGGGCGGCGGGCAGGGTCGTCGGCGTAGGGCAGGAGGCTTTCGACGAAGCGCTGGGCGGCAGCCAGCGGGTCGACGTTGGCCAGGTCGATCTGGTCGAGCGAGATGCGTCCGACGATGCGTGTGGCGGGCGAGACCTGTTTGATCTGGGCGACGAAATTGGCGTCGAGTTCGAGGGTCTTGACGACCGGAACCGCCTGGGTTGCCAGCAGATCGAAGAGGGTGGGGTGGTTGTAGCCGACAAAGAGGCCCAGTTTGCTTGGGGGGCCGGGGGGGAACGGGGTGGCCACCGGGGTTGGGGTGGCTGCTGGGGTTGGGGTGGCGGTGGGGGGGATCGGTGTCTGGGTCGGTGTCGGGAACGCAGCTGGGGTCGGCTCGGCTGCGACCAGGGGGAGGTAATTGGTGTGGCCGTGCGGGGTGGGCAGCGAGCTGGCCGGGGTCGGCGACTGGCCGCAGGCTGCTGCTGCCAGCGCGACGGCCCCGCTGGCGACACGGCCCAGAAACGTGCGCCGGCTCCAGGGGGGGCGCTGTGAAGGGGCGCTGTGGGGATCTGGGGCTGCGGGGTCGCTGTTCGTGTCGCTGTTCGTGTCGGCAGAAAGATTGTTCATGGTATGTACAATAACACCTTTGTTGGATTGGCTCAAATCCATTTTCAGTCTATCATCAACGTTGTGGACTCGGCCGGGGTTCCGTTGGGAACCGATGCAGGGCTGTAGCGGAGAAGAAAGGAGCAGGGGAGATGGAGAAATTGGATCTCAGCATCGAATACTGTGTGATGTGAAACTACACCTCGCGTGCCCTCAGTTTGACGGGCGAAATTTTGGATTTGTACACCCCGTGGGTCAAGACGTTGACGCTGACCCCATCCAGCGGTGGGCGGTTTGAAGTGCGGGCCAACGGTCAGCTGATTTTCAGCAAAAAAGCGTTGGGGCGCCATGCGACCCCGGGTGAAGTGGTGCGTTTGCTTGAAGAGAAACTGGGGATTCGGCCCACCCCGGTTGAGCGGTAGGGGATTCTCCCCTGCAGCACAGGGCTGCAGGGGGGGGTCAGAGGCCTGTGGGCAGGTCGACAAACTCGAATGGGATGCCGAAGTGTCGGTGCAGATGGTGGCCGAGCGCCTGCACACCGACCGTTTCGGTGGCGTAGTGACCGCCGTAGAGGACGTTGATGGCGGCGTTTTGTGCGGCGTAGTAGTCGGCGTGTGCGGGTTCTCCGGTAAGAAAGGTATCGCAGCCCAGGGCGGCGGCCTGAGCGATTTCGCGTGCGCCGGCTCCGCTGAGGATACCGATCCGGCGGCTCAGGGGGGGGCCATAGGGCTGTACGAGCCGGGCGGGTCCGAACTGTGCTTCGAAGCGTTCGACCAGGGCAGCGAAGGGGAGATCTGCGGAAGGGGTGGCGATGACGGCGAGGGGTGTTTTGTTGACGGGCAGAAACATAGATTCGACGGTGAGGCCGAGGCGGCTGGCCAGTTCGGCGTTGTTGCCGACGGAGGGGTGGGCATCTAGCGCCAGGTGTGCGGCGTAGAGGTTCAGGTTGTTGGCCAGACAGGTGCGGACAAGGGTGCCGTAGCTGCCCACCAGCCGCTGGGGGGGTCCCCAGAAGATGCCGTGGTGGACGAGCAGAAAATCGGCGCCGTGGTCGAGTGCAGCGGTGACGCAGGGGAGCTGTGCGTCCACCATTCCGACGATTTTGTGGAGGGTGGCGCTGCCTTCGATTTGCAGTCCTTGGGGGCCGTAGTCCTGGATATCGGCGATTCGCAGGAAGGTGTCGAGGTATTCGACCAGTTCTGAGCGTTGCATGGGAGTTAGTCTCCTGGTTCTGTGGGGGGGGGCAGCTGCCCGCGGCGGATAAACTTTTTGACCCCGCGTGTAAAATCGTGGCGGGAGAGCAAGACGCGGCGGCCGCAGCGTTGGCAGAGCAGCCCGATGTCGGCGCCGACCCGCACGATCTCCCACTCCTTGCTGCCGCAGGGGTGGGGTTTGCGCATTTCGACGAGGTCTCCTACATAAAGAGGGGTGGCGTGTGGGAGCATGGCCTCCGGAGTTCCTGCAAAGACGACGGGGTGGTGTTTCAGCTGGGGAGGCCTGCGAAGAGGTCGCGTTCGCCTGCGGGGACAGCCGGGTAGACGCAGGTGAACTGTTCGCGGCCGATCACCCAGTGGCGGACCTGTTCGGGCACGACGGAGAGCCAGCTGGGGCCGCCGTTGTACTGGCTGGCGTGGGCTTCGCTGGCCAGCTGTTTGGCTGGCAGTGCTGCGCGCACATCCAACGTAGTGGTGACGGGTGTGACCCAGCGGCTGATCTCGACGAGGTTGATGTCGCGGTTGCGTCCGATGGCGCTGGGGTCTTTGCCAGCCAGCCGCATCAGCGGGATGGCTGCTTTGATCAGGTCTTTGGGGAAGGCGCTGTAGTAGAGCTTTTGTGGGCCGTTGGCCCGGGTGCGGGCGAGGAAGAAGGCTGCGGTTGTCGCCTCGCAGACGCGCACGTGGTCTGGGTGGCCGTATCCGCCGAAGGGGTCGTGGGTCACGACGACGGTGGGGGCAAGGCGATGGAGGTAGAAAAGGACTTCGCGGGTTACCTGGTCGACCTCCTGCTGGATCAAGGCATCGGCGTGCTGGTTTTCTGGGGTTCCGCGCATACCGCTGTCGCGGTAGGGCAGCGACCAGATGCTTTTCAGCCCCAAGGCGAGTGCGGCGCGGGCCAGTTCGGCGGAGCGGACCTGAGCCAGCGAGTCATGTTCGCGCAGTCGGCCCTGATCGTCGACCGAGCCGGCAATGCCGTCGGTGGCGATGATCACATGGACATCGACGCCTTGCTGGGCGTAGTGGGCCAGGCTTCCGCCTGGGCCAAAGCTTTCGTCGTCGGGATGGGCAAAAATGCCCAGGAGCACTTTCTGCTGCATGCAAGCTCTTTTCTTCCTGCCATCTGCACGGGTCATGGCCCGAGCGCTGTATTATTTTCCCACGGCAGAGGCTTCCTGGCCAAACCGTTGGCAAGTTTGATCGGCGGCTTTTTGCAGACCAGAACTCGATTTCCCCAGACACGACAAGCTCCCTGCCTCTCCCTCACGGTCGGGGTTCTGTGCCCGAGCCTGAGAACAGATCGCAGACAAGATCCTCAGCATTGGATGACGCAAGAATAAACCGACGCAAGAGCTCTTCGGGTTTTTGTGTTGGGTGTGGGGTTTTTTCTTCCATGCCGTTGCAGGTTGTTGGAACCTCAATCACATCTTTGGGTTTGGCCCCTTGTGGCTGTTGCCGATCTGTTTGTCAGAGGGGCCGTGCTGGCCTTACAATAGGAGGTGTGCAGTTGCCTGCTGCCGAGTCCGATTGGTTTGGCCAAGATCGATCGACGGGCACTGTGTCGACAAATTAGCGAGCCAGAGAAAGAAGAAGCTATGCAGAAGGTATCTGTGCGTTCGAAGCGCGCTCGTGTAGGGGTTTTTGGGATCGGGTTGGCGGCCTATTGGCCGCAATTTGAGGGGTTGCGGGATCTGTTGGTTGGCTACCAGCAGGAGGTGGAACGACGGCTGGCAGAGATGGGGGCGGAGGTCGTGTCGGCTGGGCTGGTCGATACGGCTCCGGCCGCGCAGGCGGCGGGCGACCATTTTGCCGCCCACAATGTGGATCTGATCGTCTGTTACGTCGGCACCTATTCGACCTCCTCGCAGGTGCTGCCGGCGGTGCAGCGGCGGCGTGCGCCGGTGCTGGTGCTCAACCTGCAGCCAGTCCCTGCCATGGAGTACCCCAACACGGACACGGCGGCCTGGCTGGCCAATTGCTGCGCCTGTTGTGTGCCCGAGATCTCGAATGCCTTTGCGCGCAGCCGGATCCAGTTCAACGTGGTCTCCGGCCTGCTCTTCCCGGCTGCGGGCACGGCCGCCCGCTATTTTGAGCGCGGCTGGCGTGAGATCGAGGATTGGGTGGCCGCTGCCGGGGTGATGCGCGAGCTGGCGTACGCTCGGGTCGGCTTTTTGGGGCATACCTACCCAGGTATGCTCGATATGTACTCTGATTTTACGATGCACCACGCTCAGCTGGGCACGCACATCGAGGTATTGGAGATGGACGACCTGCAGGTGCGGGTCAAGGCCGCAACGGCGTCGGAGATCGAAGCCAAGACGGCCGAGATCCACCAGGTCTTTGACATTGCCGTGCCCGGCCGTGACCGGCTGTCGCAGCCGGTCACGGCGGAGGCGCTGCGCTGGTCGGCGACGGTTGCCGTCGGGCTGGACAAGCTGGTGAACGATTTCAACCTCAATGGGCTGACCTACTACTATCGCGGGCTGGACGCCAACGAAAACGAAGAGCTGGGCTCGACGTTGATCGTGGGGAATTCGCTGCTGACCGCGCGCGGCATTCCGGCGGCAGGTGAAGGGGACCTCAAGACCTGCATGGCCATGCTGATGATGGATCGGCTGGGCGCGGGCGGTTCCTACACCGAGTTTTACGCCATGGATTTCAACGAAGAGTTTGTGTTGATGGGGCACGATGGGCCTGGCCATCTCCAGATCAGCGCAGAGCGCCCGGTGCTGCGGGGGTTGGGGCTTTTTCATGGCAAACGTGGGTATGGGTTGTCGGTGGAGTTCAACGTCCAGCTGGGGCCGGTGACGATTCTGGGGCTGACACAGACCGCCGATGGACGGCTGAAGATGCTGGCGGCGGAGGGGGAATCGCTCCCAGGCAGCCGGCTGGAGATCGGCAACACCAACTCGCGGCTGCGTTTTGGCTTGGATCCTGCGGCCTTCATGGACGGCTGGTGTGAGCAGGGGCCGACCCACCATGTGGCGCTGGGGGTGGGCCATCAGCTGGGCAAGATTCGCAAACTGGCCCGGCTGCTGAATTTAGAGCTGGCGGTCGTCGGCTGAGGGTCGGCGGGCAGTCCCAAAAGGAGAAAACAAATGAACCGAATTGGCTTTGTGCTCAAAGTGAAGGCGGACAAAATCGAAGAATACAAAGTGGAGCACCGCAACGTCTGGCCGGAGATGCAGGCGGCGCTGCGGGCCAGTGGCTGGCACAACTACTCGCTCTTCTTGCGCGAAGATGGGGTGCTTTTTGGCTATTTTGAGAGCCCGCACGACCTGGCGACGGCCAGCGCCCAGATGGCACAGCTCGAAGTCAACACGCGCTGGCAGGAGAAGATGGCCCCTTATTTTGAATCGACCGACAACGCCCGTCCGGACCGCATGTTGGTTGAACTGGAGCAGGTATTTTACCTGGCCTGACGGTTGTGGCTCCCGGGTACAGAGAGGCGTGGCTGGCCCGGGAGCCTTCAGGAACGTTTGTCCAGCTTTGGGCGAACAACCCCTCCAGCGCCAACCCGACAGCTCTGGAGGGGCTCGGCAGCACGAATCGCTGCACCCTGTCAGACCTGTCTATTGATCGGTCAGATACAAAGACAGGGTCTTTGCAACGCTCTGGACATGGGGCGGTTTCAGCATGGAAAAATGATTGCCGTCCACCTGTTGCGTGTGCAGGGGGAGCTGCAGCCATCGTTGCCAGCCGAGGGTGTCGTCTGACGGGGCTGTTTTCTGGGTCTTCAGCAGCAGGGCTGGCAGATCCAGCAGGGCTGTTGGCCTGTAGCGCATTTCGACATTGGCTTTGAAAAGGTCGTAGCTGACGAACATCGGGTCGTCCTCCAGTTGCGGCAGCTCAGCCTGGGCCAGCACCTGGTTGATGTGTTGCCACTGTTCGTTGTCGGACAAGGTGCGCAGAACTGCTTCTGCCAGGGGCGGCACAGCTTTGTTCTGCCAGAGGGCCAGCGCCTCTACTTTGCTGAGCAGCCACTGCACCCGATCGACGGTCGGTGCTGGCGGTTGTTCGGGGTTGGGGGCACTGCCGTCCAGCAGGACAAGCAGTTTTACCGTTTCGCCCTCTGCGCTCAGCTGGTGTGCCATCTCGAAGGCGACCTGGCATCCAAAGGAGTGGCCGCCCAGCAGATAGGGCCCTTGTGGTTGGACTGTCCGAATTGCGGCCAGATAGTGGGCTGCCATGGCCTCTACAGAGGGAAGGGGGCTGGTTGTGCCGTCGATTCCTGGGGCTTGCAGGCCGTAGACGGGGTGGTTTGTGTCCAGGGCGCTGGCCAGCGGGTAGAGTTGGTGTATCTGTCCGCTGATGTCGTGGACGCAGAAAAAAGGGCTCTGGGTTTGTCCGGGTCTGATCAGAACCAACGGAGAGCCGGGGGGCTGTTCGGCTGAGCTGTTCAAGAGGGTGGCCAACGCCTCAATGGTAGGATGTTGAAAGAGCTGGGTCAAGGACAGTTCCTGGGGAAAGTGCTGGCGGATGCGTGCGAGCAACTGGACAGCCAGCAACGAATGTCCCCCGATCTGGAAGAAGTTGTCGTGCACACCGATCGGTGTTGTTCCAAGCACACTTTGCCAGAGAGTGGCCAGCTGGGTTTCGACTGGGGTGCGTGGGGGAAGGGTGGGTCTGCTGCCGGCTGTCAGCTCTGTGCCGGGGGCGGGCAGTGCCTGGCGGTCCACCTTGCCATTGGGGGTGAGGGGCATGGCCTCCAACAGCACGAAGGTAGCAGGGATCATGTAAGCTGGGAGTTTGTTTTGCAGAGACTGTCGCAGCGTCTGAAGCAGCAGCAGTTCTGGTTGTGTGGGCAACTCTCTGTCAGCTGTGTGGGGCTGGGAATTTTCGGCAAACAGGCGTTGGTAGAACGGTGTCTGGCGAAACAGCGGGCGGTGGTGAGAGGCTGTGTAGGCAAAGTGGATGGGGGGTCCATGCTGCCGCACGATCTGGCCTTCGATCGCATAGTCTGGGTTCAGCTGGTTGTCGCTCAGCCAGCGCTGGCAGGTCAGGTGGAGGATGTCTCCGGCTGTCACGGAGACTCCTGGATCGAAGACAGGGAGGTAGACTGGCAGCCAGCAATGTTCGTGTGCCAGGGTGTCGATCACCTCTCCTGCGATGGTATGCAGATTCAACCAGACCAGAAAACCGTCCAGCCGGCCGTTGGTCTGGAGGGTCAGGGTATTGTGGTGGGTTGCCTGCAGCGGCAGAGGGGTGTTGAAATCCAGATCTTCGAAGATACCGGCGTCGGAGAGAAGGTGGCTGGCAGGGAAATTTTTGATACAGAGGCGCAGGTCGAAGGGATAGCCGACCTGTTCGAAGATTTTGTCGGTGTAATGGCGTGTGAGCGGGGCAAACTGTGGAGTGAGCCGCAGCGTATCGGGCAGGGTGACGGCTGCCACTTTGGTGGTACTTTGTGCTGGGATCATTTTCCCTTCTGCTTTGAGGAAGCGGCGGGCGTTGTTCAGGATCACGGCAGCTCCTTCACAGCCGCCGATAGGTCCGACAATTTCTGACAGGCAGATGTCGGCTGCTTCTGGCAGTTCGACCTGGGTGGCGTCGCCGTGAACGACGGTAATCTGTTCGGTGAGCCCTCTCTGTTGGATGCGGGCGCGTGCGGATTGGGCGGCGGCAGCGTCACGTTCGATCGCATAGATTTTTTGTGCGCCTGCCTGCGCGCAGAGGATGGCCAGCACGGCGTCCTGTCCGGTGCCCACTTCGACCACGGTCTTGCCTTGGACGAGCTGCTGCATGGCGACCTGGTAGCTTTGGTTTCTGCGCAGGTCGTGGGTCATGGCGTAGTAGAGCAGGTCGTCGTAGACATAGTATTCGGCGACGGAGGGCCAGAGTTCGGGCTGGGCGGGGAGCGAAGCGGGCACAAGATAGGCTGTCAGGCGTGGGTCGTTGGCAGTATCTTGGCGCACGACCACCACCGCTTCTTGCACGGCGGGGTGTTCTTGGAGGGTGTTTTCGATTTCGCCCAGTTCGATTCGAAAACCGCGCACTTTGACCTGGTGGTCCAGCCGTCCCAGAAATTCGATCTGGCCGTCGGGCAGCCAGCGTCCCAGATCTCCTGTTTTGTAGAGTCGGTGGCGAGCCGGTTCTGGCGGCATTTCGGCCCAGCGGGCCACTTCTACAAAGCGTTCTGCGGTCAGTGCTGGCCGATTCAAATAGCCGCGGCCGACTCCTGCACCGCCGATATAGAGCTCCCCTGGCACGCCGATCGGGGTTGGCTGCTGGTGGGAATCCAAGAGATAGACCTGGACATTTGCCATGGGGCGTCCGATGGGGAGCGTCTGGCGCGGTTCTGGCCAGTCTCTGCTGTCCAGGATGGTGGCGCAGACGGTGGCTTCGGTGGGGCCATAGGCGTTGAAGAAACGGCGTCCGGGGGCCCAGCGTGCTGCCAGCGCTGGCGGGCACGCCTCTCCGGCCACGATCAGCGTCTGCAGCTGGGGGAGATTTTCCGGGTCGAGCAAGGTCAGGGCTGTCGGCACCAGGGTCAGGTGGGTGATGGCCTGTTGTTGAAGGGTCTGGGTCAACGCTGCGCCGGGCAGCAGGGCATCGGCTGAGGCCAGCACCAGGGTTGCACCTGAGCAGAGGGCCATGCCGATTTCAGCGATGGACGCATCAAAATTCAAGGAAGCCATCTGCAGGACCCGATCCCCGGGGTGGAGATCGAAGGCACGAATTTGTGCGCGCACCAGGTTGCAGAGTCCACCTTGTTCGAGCAAGGTCCCTTTGGGCAGCCCGGTGGATCCGGAGGTATAGATGACATAGGCCAGGTGGGTGGCCAAGGCTTCTCCTGCTGGGGGGGTGAGGGGGGATTGTGCGATGGCAGCTGCGGCGTTTTCGAGGGAAAGCAGCGGCTGTGCGGCGGGGATCTGCGTTGTGACGTCGCTGTGGGTGATCACGACCTGGGGTGCTGCGTCGTGCAGGACAAACGCCAGCCTTTCGGCTGGGTAGTCGGGGTCCAGCGGAAGGTAGGCGCCCCCGGCCTTCCAGACAGCCAGCACGCTGACCACCAGGTCGATCGAGCGTTTCAGGCAGACACCGACCAGGCTTTCGGGGCCGACCCCCAGGGTGCGGAGGTGGTGGGCCAGCTGGTTGGCGCGCTGGTCGAGTGTGCGGTAGGTGAGTTGTTTGCTGCCGCATTGGAGGGCGAGTGCTTCTGGGGTTTGGCGGGTCTGGGTTTCAAACAGCTGTTGGATGCAGGGAGGGAGGGGGTCGGTCTGTTGGGTGGCATTCCAGTCGAGCAGGACCTGTTGGCGTTCGGCTGGGGTCAACAGGGGCAGCTGGCTGATCGGGCGGTCTGCGCCACGGCCTGCATCGGCGACGATCTCTTGCAGCAGCACTTGGAAGTGGCTGGTCATCCGTTCGAGGGTGCTGGGGTCGAAGAGATCGGTGCTGTATTCCCACCAGCCAGCCAGCCCCTGGGCTGTCGGGTACAGGGCCAGGGAGAGGTCGAACTTGGTGGTGTGGGAGGGGGTGTCCAGCCAGCGGATCTGCAGGCCGGGCAGGGTGAGAGGGGGCTGTGGCGTGTTTTGCAGGGCGAACATGCTTTGGAAGAGGGGGGCATGGCTGAGGCTGCGTTCTGGGTGGAGCGCTTCGACGACCAGTTCAAAAGGCAGATCTTGGTGGTCGTAGGCTGCCTGGGTGGTCTGGCGCACCCGTTCCAACAGTTGGCGGAAAGTCGGGTCGTCGCTCAGATCGCTGCGCAGGGCCAACGTGTTGACGAACATGCCGATGAGGGGTTCTATCTCCACCTGGGTGCGATTGGCGATCGGCGTGCCGACGACCAGATCGTTTTGCCCGCTGTAGCGGTGCAGCAGCACTTTGAAGGCGGCCAGCAAGGTCATAAAGAGGGTGGTGTCGTTCTGGGCGCTCAAGGCGTTGAGTTCTGCGCTGAGGGTGGAGGTCAGTGCAAAGGAGAAGGTGGCTCCCCGGGAACTCTGCACAGCCGGGCGCGGCCGGTCGGTGGGCAAGGCCAGCAGGCTGGGCGCGCCGGCCAGATGGTTCTGCCAGTAGGCCAGCTGTTCGGTCAACGCTGCGCCTTGCAGCCAGGAGCGCTGCCAACTGGCATAATCGGCGTATTGGATCGCCAGCGGTGCCAACTGGGCGGGCTGTCCATTCACCTGTGCTGTGTAAAGGTGTGCAAATTCATCCAAAAAAATTCCGATTGACCAGCCATCGCTGGCAATGTGGTGGAGTGTGAGCAGCAGCAGGTGCCGGTCGGACGAGAGCCGAATCAGAGCGCCTCGGAGGGGCAGGTCGGTGGTCAGGTCAAAGGGTTTTTCCCCGATGTGGGACTGCCATTCGGCGACTGCCGAGGGCTGTTGGTCAAAAGACAGCTCTTCGAGAGAGAGCAGCGACAAGGGGAAGGGGGTGGTGGGCGGTGCAACGACCTGGTAGACGTCTCCGTGGGTGGTGCGGTAGCAGGTGCGCAGCACTTCATGGCGTTGTAGAATGCTTTGCAAGGCAGCGGTCACCGCTGGGACATCGAGGGGGCCATCCAGTGCAAAGGCCAGGGGGATGTGGTAGGCGCGGGCGTCGCCGGCCAATTGGCCCAAAAACCAGAGCCGCTGTTGCGCGTAGGAGAGGGGCAGCTCTGTCCTGCGGCGGGGGGAGAGCAGCGGCGGGCGTCTTTGCCCTGCCTGCGACTGTTTGAGAATCGCCAGCAGTTCTGGTTTGTAGGTTTGCAGCTGAGCGACCAAGGCGGCTGTCAGCTTGCCTTGGGGGGCGTTGCAGCGGAGTTGGTCGCCGTCGGCCCAGACTTTAATGTCCTGCTGTTCCAGTTCATGCAGAAACTCAGCGATTTTCATAGTGCGATCTCCTCGCGTGCTTCGTTGGTCAGACCGGCGACGGCCTGCAGTTTTTGTGCGGTTTGCAGCATGTCGATCTGCCGGGCAACTTCTTGCAGCGTGGGGGTTTGAAAAAAGGTGCGCATGGGCAGTTCAACGCCGAGCCTTTGACGCACGCGCGCCAAGACTTGGGTGGCCAACAGGGAATGGCCCCCCAGCGCAAAGAAATCAGCGTCTCCCCCGACCGGCCCGCTTTTCAAGAGCTGCTGCCAGATTTCGGCCAGGGCGATTTCGGTGGGGGTACGGGGCGGCTGGTCTGTCGTGTTGGGGGGCAGGTGGGGGGGGGGCAGCGCTTTGAAGTCGATCTTCCCGCTGGGGGTCAGGGGGAGTGTGGGCAGCACCTTCCAGACCGATGGCACCATATAGTCGGGCAGCTGCTGGCGCAAGAAGGCACGCAGGCTGGCTGTGAAGGCTGTGGGGGGGGCTGTTTCGGCTGCTGGGGAAGCCTGCTCTTTGGGGACAACATAGGCGGCCAGCAATTTGGCCGGACCTTCTCCGTAGACGGTGACTGTGGCTTGTTGGACGGCAGGGTGTTGTTGGAGGCGGACTTCGATCTCTTTCAACTCAATGCGGACCCCGCGCACCTTGACCTGGTCGTCCAGCCTCCCGCGAATTTCCAGCGCGCCGTCGAACCGATAGCAGCCGACATCTCCGGTGAAATAGAGCAGATCGTCTGCGTCGCTGCGGAAGGGGTTGCGCACAAAGCGCCGTGCTTGTTCGGCTGGGTTGTTGATGTATCCCAGTGTACGAAAGGGAGTTCTGAGGACGATCTCTCCGGGCTCTCCGATCCCGCACAGAGCGCCATTGCGCAGGACCAGGGCCTGGGTATGGGGCTGGGGGAAACCGGCCAGCTGAATGCCTGGCTGGAGTGTGGCAGGGACTCGATAGAAGCATTTGACCATGGTGGTTTCGGTGGGCCCGTAGAGGTTGATGACTTCGCCCGAGGGGGCTCGTTCTCGCCACAGCTGTACGAGCGAAGCGGTCAGCGGTTCGCCTGCCAGAAAAATACAGCGGAGATGGGGCAGGGTGGTTGTCGGGGATGCGGCGGCGAGCCAGCTGTGCGCCAGGGCGGGTACGCTGTGGAGCAGCGTAATTCGTTCTTGCTGCAGCCATTCCAACAGGGAGGGGAGTTCTGTTGCGCCGCGTCGTGGCGGCAGTACCAAGGTGGCGCCGCTGGTGAGCGGCAGGAACAGATCGCGCAGCACGGCGTCGAACGACAGGGCGATCAGCTGGGCGACGCGATCGGTGGGGCTGACGGCAAAGGTTGAGCGCTGCCAGTGCAAAAAGTGGGCCAGCCCTTTCTGTGTTCCCAGGACTCCTTTGGGCACACCGGTCGAGCCAGAGGTAAAAAAGATATAGGCCGGGCTGTCGGGAGCGAGTGTGGGCAAGGCAGCGGCGGCCGGCGAGACAGGCTCTGCCAGCTGGCCCGAGCCGGGATCGACTGCAAAGCGGTGTGGACAGCTGTCCAGCAGCGGCTGGAGCTCCGGGTCGGGTGTTTCCAGGCAGATCAGGTAGCGGGCATCTGCTGCCTGCTGCATGACCTGCAGCCGTTGGCAGGGCAGGTGGGGATCCAGCAGCAGCAGCACGCCTCCGCTTTGCAACGTTCCGACCAGACTGGCGACCAGCCCAAAGCTGGGGGTTCCCAAAAGGGCGATGCTGTCGCCTGGCTGCACGCCGGCACCGACCAGCGCGGCGGCAACGGCGGCGGCGCTGGTGTGCAGTGTGGCATATGACCAGTGCTGCCCATCCTGTTCTACGGCTGTCTGGTCGGGTGTCTGGGTGGCCCAGGTTGAGATGGTTGCCGGGAGCAGTTCGTAGGCAGGGGCGGGCAGGGGGTGGCTCGGATCTGGCAGCAGGGCGGCTGCTGGGGGAGTGACCAGCGAGAAGCTCTCGACCGGCTGTTCTGGCGCGTCGATCAGCTGGCTGAGGAGCATGGCATATTGTTGGAGCAATTCGACCATGTGCGGATGGGTGAACAGATTGGCATTGTAGAGCAAACGCAGGCGAATGCCGTCGGCAGCAGTTTGGAGATAAAAGGTCCAGTCAAAGGTGGCAGGGGCTTCCAGGCCAGCCAGCGTTTTCATCGTCAACCCTGGCAGCTGAACGGGGGGGTCTTCTGGTGCCATGTTGCACCAAACTTGGAAGAGCGGGGTTCGGCTGGGGTCGCGCACGGGGTGCAGCTCCTCGACCAATTTTTCAAAAGGAATTTCTTGATGTGCATCGGCGGCGAGGGTCACTGCTTTCACCCGTTCCAGCAGGGTGAGAAAGGTGAGCGGGGAGCCGTCTGCTGTCGACAGGTCGGTGCGCAGGACGAGGGTGTTGAGGAAACAGCCGATCAAATTTTCTACTTCTACCTGGCTGCGTCCGGCGCTCGGCGAACCGACGATCAGGTCTGTCTGTCCGGTGACGCGTGCCAGCAGCAATTTGAAGGCAGCCAGCAAGGTCATGAACAATGTCACCCCTTGGCGTTGGCTGAACTGCTGGCAGCGTCTGCTCAGGGGGAGGGGCAGCAGCAGGTCGCACTGTGCGCCGTGGAAACTCTGCTGGGCGGGTCGTGGAAAATCGAGGGGCAGGTTGAGTGTGGGCAGTTCGCCCCCGAGCTGTTTTTTCCAGTACGCCCAGTGTGTCTGGATCTCGGCGGCGGTTTCTGGGGTGGCCATTCGCTGCCGCTGCCAGAGAGCGAAATCTGCATATTGGATGGGCAAGGGGGGCAGGGGGGATGGCTGGCCAAAGGCGCCATAGAGTGCGGCCAACTCGCGCTGCAGAACCCCTATCGACCAGCCGTCGCTGGCGATGTGGTGCAGTGTGAGCAGCAGCAGGTGGTGGTTTTCTGCCAGATGCAGCAGACGGCCCCGGATGGGCCAGTCTGTGGCCAGGTCGAAGGGTGCATTGCTCAGGGTACGCTGCCAATAGACCGCCTGTTTTTGGGGGTCGTCTGCTGGCAGATGGGCCAGAGAAATGACTGGGATGGAGAAGTCTGTCATGGCAGCAGCGGGTGTCACGACTTGACAGAGTTCACCTTCCTGCAGCTGATAGCGTGTGCGCAGCACCTCATGGCGCTGCACGATCTGCTGCAGGCTGGCCAGCAGCGCCTGTACGTTCAGAACGCCGGTCAGTTCGAAGGCGACCGGCACCTGGTAGACTGGGTGACTGCCTGCGATCTGTTCCACAAACCAGAGCCGTTGTTGGGCGTAGGAGAGGGGCAGATGTGGGGGGCGCGGCTGTGGGGTCAGAGGCAGGCGGGAGATCTGCGGGTCTGTCTGCTGTCTCCGGGCGATTTCGGCGGACAGCAGACAGACTGTGGGTGCGTGAAAAAGGCTATGCAGCTGCAAATGGACGCCGAAGGCGTTTTGAAGCCGTGCGAGCAGCTGTGTTGCGACCAGGGAGTGGCCGCCCAGCGCAAAAAAGTTGTCGTGGATGCCGATGGTGCGCTGCTGGCCGGCTTCGCTCTCCAGCCCAAGAATTTCCGTCCAGATCTGGAGGAGGCGTTGTTCCAGCGCGCTGCGGGGTGCTTCGTAGGGCTGTGTGGGGCGTGTGGTGGCGGGCACAGAGAGGCGCGGGATCTGCTGGAGGGGAATGGCTGCGACCAATTGGTCTGGCGTCTGTTCGGGGTCTGCGGCGATCTGGTGGAAGAGCAAAATCCAGTGTTCGAGGATCTGCTGCACGGAGTCGTTCTCGAAATAGCTGCTGTCATAGATCAGTTCGACGGTCAGCCCGGCGGGGGGGGCTCCGGGTGTGGAGATTTCTGCGGTCGGTGTCACCAGCAGGGTCAGCGGGTAGGCTGTGTGGGCGCCGGCAAAATCGACGGGCACAAAATCCAGGGTGGATCGGCTGTGTCCGGCCGCAGGTTTCGGATAATTTTGAAAGACGAGCAAGCTTTTGAAGAGTGCGGTGGTGGCTGGAAGGCCGCTCCAGCTTTGGATTTGTCCGGCAGAGCAGTGGGCGTACTGTTCAGCTGCCAGCCGTTGTTGCTGGCATTCTTTCAACCAGAGTGGCAGCGGCGTCTTCAGCGCCACGGGGAGGCGGATCGGCAGGGTATTGATAAACAGCCCGACCATTGTTTCGACATGGGGGATCTGGGCGGGCCGACCCGCCACAGTGGCGCCGAAGACCACATCTGTCTGTCCGCTGTAGCGGTGCAAGAGGAGTGCCCAGACAGCTTGGGCCAGGGTATTCAGGGTCAGCTGTTGTTGTTGGCAGAAAGTCTGCAAATGCTCTGTGGCGGACTGCGTCAACGACCTGGCGATTTTGCCGTACCGTTCCTGGGGGGCGGGGAGAAGTGCGGTCTGGGCGGGGGCTTCGGCTGGCACGCCCAGTGCGGTCTGGGGGGGGAAGTCTGCCAGATAGTGCTGCCAGAAGCGTCTGGCGCTCTCCTCGTCTTGTTGGCGGAGCCAGCGGATATATTGGCGGTAGGGGGGGGCGGGGGGGAGTGTTTCTCCGTCGGGATGGGCTCGGTATCTGGCCATGACTTCTTTCAGGACGACCGGGATCGACCAGCCGTCGCTCAGGAGGTGATGGATGGCCCAGGTGAAGCGGTGCCGATCGTCGGCAATTTGCCAGAGTGCCAGCCGGAGGAGGGGGGGCCTGGTCAGCACAAACCCTTGTGTTTGCACGGTGTCCAGATAGGCATTTTGTCGTTGTTGTTGTTCTGTGGCGGAGAAGCTGCGCCAGTCCTGGTATTCCAGCGGCACAGAGACAGTTTTCAGAACAAATTGCAGCGGTTCGTTCTGTTCTTTCCAGACAAAACCGGTGCGCAGGGCTGTGTGCCGCTGCACGACGCTCTGCCATGCCTGATGAAAAGCGGTGACGTCGAGTGGGCCCAGGAGATCGAACAGGGCGATCTCGACATATTTGCTGGTCTCTCCGCCGCTGTTGGACGAGGCAAGTGTGTCCAGCAGCATGCCTTGTTGGGAAGGGGAGAGCGGATAGATATCTTCGATGGGGCGGTTTTTGGCTGGCGGTGTCGGCTGGGCATCTGCCGGGTGCAGGGTCTGATCCACGGGTTTACTCCTCCAATCCACTTTGTACTTCGTCCAGGAGGCGGTCCAGCCCGGTCTGGTCGATGGTCAGTTCAGGAAAATCGCTGGGGGTAAAGCTGCTGCTCTCTTTGGCCAGACAGTGGTTGAGCAAGGTGCGCAGATGCTCGCAGTAGCGTTGTGCCAGCCGGGCAATGGTAGAGGGCTGGTGGAGAAGGGGGCTGAATCCCCAGGTGAAGCGCAGTTCCCCCTGGAGAATGACAGCGTCGATCTCCAGGAGGTGGGAGCGGGTGCCTTGGGGGCTTTGGGTCTGTCCTGGGGTTTCGGGGGCAAAACCGAGCACCAGCGCTGTTTCTGTCTGGGGAGCCGGATCGAACTGGCCGAGATAATTAAAGAGCAGTGCGGGGGGGGGGACTGGGGCCAGTCTCTGGTCGTTGTTCAGGTAGCGCAGAATTCCGTAGCTGATTCCCTGTTGTGGGATCTGGCGGAGCTGTTCTTTGACCGATTGAATCAGCGGGCCTGGTTCTGTGTGGCTCCAGAGCAGCCGTACGGGGAAGAGGGAGGTGAACCAGCCGACCGTGCGGGAGAGATCGAGCGGGTGGGGAGCAGCGGATTCTGGGGTGGGCGCGTCGATCTGTGTGCGTCCATGTCCTTCCAGCTCGATCAGCAGCGTGTGCTCTCCGCTCCACTCCCCGAGACATTGGACGAGCGCTGCCAGCAGCAGATCGTTGATTTGGGTATGGTAGGCTGCGGGGGCTTGATGCAACAGCGATCGGGTTTCGTCTGCGGTCAACGCTGCGGTGAGCTCCTGGCGTGCAGCGACCCTGTTGAGCGCCAGCCCAGCGGGGTCATCTACGGGCAAGCCATAGGGCAGCTGGGACGCTGGGGGGTGTGTGATGGCCTGCCAGCCTGCACGGTGGGTGGCGGCGAGGGCGACCCCCTGTTGGGCAAGCCAGTGTGCCCAGGCGTGGAAAGAGGAGCTTTTGGCAGGGAGCTGGAGGGGGGTGCCGTGGCGCAGCGCGTCGTAGGCGTTCTGCAGATCTTCCAGCAGAATTCGCCAGGAAACACCGTCGACCGCCAGATGGTGGATGACGAGCAGCAGTCGGCCTGGTTGATGGGGGCCGTAGTCGAAAAAGGCTGCCCGCAGCAGGGGGCCCTGGGCGAGGTCCAGGCTGCGCTGGATCCGATCGGCTTCGGTCAGCAGCCGTTGTGGGCGGGTGGCGGCGGGTATCGTGGAGAGATCGATCCGTTCGACCTGGAGGATTTCTCCGTTGGGTGCATTGAACTGTGTCCAACCTGTTGTGGTCTGTGTAAAGCGGAGTCGCAGCGCGTCGTGGTGGCTGATCAACTGGTTCAGCGCCTGTTCCAGCCATGCGATGTTGGCGGCTGCTGTTGTTTGCAGCAGCACAGACTGGTTGAAGTGGTGGGGTTCAGACCAGTTCTGCTGGAAGAACCAATGTTGAATGGGGGTCAGCGGCAAGGGGCCGGTCACGGGTCCTTGTTCTGCCTGGGGGCGGGTGTCGGCTTCGACCACTGCAGCCAGCTGCACCAGGGTGGGGAACTGGAAGATTTGGTGGGGGGTGAGGGCCAGGCCAACCTGGCGTGCTCGGGTTGCGACCTGAATGCTCAGAATAGAGTCGCCGCCGACCGCAAAAAAATTGTCGTCGAGGCTGACCTGTTCCAGCCGGAGCACGGAGCGCCAGATGGTCGACAGGGCTTCTTCGATCTGGGTACGCGGCAGGCGCACGGGGGAGCTTCCTCGTTGTGGTGGGGCGGGCATTGGCAGGGCATTGCGATCGACTTTGCCGTTTGCGTTCAGGGGCAACGTTTTCAGCTGCACGAAGGCGGCGGGCACCATGTACTCTGGCACTTTTGTGCGCAGATAGTCGCGCAAAGCGAGCCAGAGTTCAGCGTCGGGTGTCGGTTCGGGGGGGAGCTGTGTGGGGCTCACCACATAGGCCACCAGCCGCTGCTCGCCCGGCTGATCTTCGCGGGCGGCCACGACAACTTCTTGAACAGCGGGGTGTTGGAGCAACACGCTTTCGATCTCCCCCAGTTCGATGCGGAAGCCCCGTATTTTCACCTGGTGGTCGATGCGTCCCAGATACTCGATGTTCCCGTCCGGCAGCCAGCGGGCCAGATCCCCGGTCTTGTAGAGCCGGCCTGGGCCGAAGGGGTTGGGGATGAACTTCTCTGCGGTCAGCTCAGGGCGGTTCAGGTAGCCGTAGCCGACCTGTACGCCGCCGATATGCAACTCCCCAGAGAGGCCGACGGGCACCGGATTCAAGCCGACGTCCAGCACATAGAGTTGTGTATTGGCGACCGGACGTCCGATGGGGACGATTTTTCGACGGTCTTGTCGTCGGCACGCCCAGTAGCTCACATCCACAGCGGCTTCGGTTGGGCCGTAGAGGTTGTGCAGCTCAGCGGCCGAAGCTGCAAAGAAACGTTGTTGTAGATCGTAGCCAAGTGCTTCGCCGCTGCAGAGCACGCGGCGCAAGGTCGTACAGGAGCCGATCGATTCTGCAGAGAGGAAGGCGCTGAGCATAGAAGGGACAAAGTGCAGGGTTGTAATTTGTTCCTGGCGGAGAGTGGTGGCCAGATAGCTGGGGTCTTTGTGTCCTTCTGGCCGGGCGACCACCAGCCTGGCGCCGGTCAGCAAGGGCCAGAAAAATTCCCAGACGGAGACATCGAAGCTGAAGGGAGTTTTTTGCAGTACTCGGTCGTCGTGCTGCAGGCGATAGGTCTCCTGCATCCATACCAGGCGATTGACCACGCCCTGGTGGGCGTTCATGGCTCCTTTGGGTTTGCCGGTCGAGCCGGAGGTGTAGATGACATAGGCCAGGTGGTGGGGCTGCACCGAACTGTCCGGGTTTTTTTCGGGGTGTGCTGCCGGCCAGTCTCGATCCAGGCAGAGGATTTGTGCGTCTGTAGGGGGCAAAGTTTTGGACAGATGTACCTGGGTCAGCAGCACCGGTGCTGCGGCGTCTTGGAGCATGAAGGCAAACCGCTCCGGGGGGTAGGTCGGGTCCAGCGGCACGTAGGCGCCGCCTGCCTTGAGAATGCCGAGCAGCCCCACCACCATTTCCAGCGAGCGTTCCACACAGAGGCCCACCAGCAGATCTGGCCCCACGCCGAGCTCTTGGAGCCTGTGCGCCAGCTGATTGGCCCGGCGGTTGAGTTCGGCGTAGGTCAGCTCCTTCTCTTCGAAGCGCACTGCCACGGCATTGGGGGTGCGCTCGACCTGTTCTTCGAAGAGTGTATGGATGCACTTCTCCTGTGGGAAGTCGGCGGCGGTGTTGTTCCAATCGACCAGCAGCTGTTGGCGTTCGGCAGGGGTGAGGAGGGCGAGGGTGTCGAGTGGTTGGCCAGGATCGGCGGCAATGGAGGCCAGAAACGTTTTCAGGTGGTGGCACCAACGTTCGGCTGTCGTTGCGTCCAGGATATCGGCGTTGTAGCTCCATTCCAGCACCCATGAGTCGGGCAGATCGAGGATGTTGAGGGCCAGGTCGAAATGGACGAAGGGGCGCGGGGAGGGGGGGAAGCTCAGCGTGACGCCGGGCAGAGCGGTGGTGGGGTGTGGCTTGTCCAGGTTGAAAATCGTGCTGAGCAGCGGAGGTCGGCTGGCGTCGTGGGCAATCTGCAAGCGGTCCAGCAATTTTGCGTAAGGGTAGTCGCTGTGTTCGTAGGCGTCCAGCAGAAGCGCTTTCAGGGAGCGCAGATAGTCGAGAAAGGTTGTTCCTTGGTGCATCTGGCTGCGGATCGGCAGCAGGTGGGTGCAGTAGCCGACCAGGGATTCGCTTCCTTCCAGTCCTCGGCCTGCTGTGGGAACCCCGACCAACAGGTCGGTCTGGCGGGTCAGGCGGTGGAGAAAGGCCATGTAGGCGGCCAGGAGGGTCATGAAGTGGGTACAGCCTTGTTGCAGGCTGGTCTGTTTCAGTGCGCGGACGAGTGCGGGTTCGAGCAGGTGGGTATGGCGTCCTCCGTGGTAGCTTTTGACCGGCGGGTAGGTCTGGTCGGTGGGCAGGTTGAGGAGGGGGAGGGGAGGGGCCAGCTGTGCAAGCCAGTAGCGGGCCTGTCTCTGGAAAAGAGGAGTTGGCTCCTGTTCTATTTGCCAGCGAACATATTCGCTGAACTGCTGTGCGGGGGGCAAGGTCTTTGGGTGGCCTTGTGTCAGGGCAGCGTACAGGGCAATGAGCTCATCGAGCAAGATGCTCAGCGAAATGCCGTCGACGAGGATATGGTGGGCGGTGAAGACCAGCAGCTGTTTTTGGGGGGCCAGCTGGAGCAAGGCTGCCCGCAGCAGCGGGCCACGCGCAAAATCGAACGGTTGGCGGCTTTCGGCGTCCAGCCAGGCTGCCACGCCCTCTGCGTCCAGCGGGTGGAGGGTCAGCTGGATGGGCATCTGGGGGTGAAAGGTCTGCATTTGGCCGTCGGCGTGAAAGGTTGCCCGCAAGGCTTCGTGGCGGTCGACGATCTGTTGAAAGGCGGTTTGCAGAAAATCGGTTTTCACGGTGCCGTCAAACTGGATCAGGAGCCGTTCATGGTAGGCCAGAGCGCCTTGTGGGCTGATCTGGCTCAGCAGCCAGAGTTGGTACTGGGCGGGGGTGGTTGGACTCTGGCGCGCTTCTTCTGTGGTGGGGGGGGGCAGTTCGGTCGAAGCCAGGGGCGGTGGGGAGGGCAGCCTGGCCGGAGGGGGCGGGGGCTGTTTGCGCAAAAAGGCCAGCTGTTCGTGGATCACGCGCTGGGTGACCTGCAGCTGTTGTTGGAGCAGCCGTTCCAGAGCGGGCGGGGGCAGTCGGGTGAGGGGGGCTGTGGGGGGGCTGGCCGGTTCTACCGGTGGGCTGGCCGGTTCTACCGGTGGGCTGGCCGGTTCTGCCGAGGGGGGGGGCTGTACCCAGAAACGTTGTCTTTGGAAAGCATAGGTTGGCAGGTGAACTTTGGTGTTGGCGTAGGCCTGGTCGACCGCCTGCCATTGGACAGGGGCTCCCTGCGTGTAGAGTGCACCCAGGCTGGTGAGCAGCTGTTCCCAATCGGGGACAGTTTCGTGCAGGCTCGGCAGAAACAGGAAGGAGAGCGGTGCTTCTGTCGAAACGGCGGGGGCCAGGGCCTCGACCAGCCCCAACAAGGTTGGTTTGGGGCCAATTTCGACAAAGCAGCGGCAGCCTTGGGCGAGGAGTGTTTGTGCTGCGTCGGCAAAGCGTACTGGCTGGCGCAGGTGTTGCCGCCAGTAGGTGGGGTCGGTCAAGGGGGTGGTCACGCGCTGGCCGGTCATGCTGGAGACAACTGGCAGCCTGGGGGCGGCCAGTGTCATGTTGCGCACGGCGGCCTCAAACTCTGTCAGCACCGCTTCCAACAGCGGTGAATGTGCGGCGACTGGGATGGCCAGGGTATATGTTTTAAAGCCTGCTGCCTGCAGTTGCACCGTGACGGCAGTCACGGCTTTTTCCTCTCCAGAGAGGACGACGCTGTCGGGGCCGTTGTAGGCTGCGACAGTGACCTGTGCAGGGTCAGTCAGGAAGGGGGCCACTTCGTCTGCGCTGGCCAGGACAGAGACCATTTTCCCGACGGCTTTTTCCATCAACCGGCCGCGTGTTGCCACCAGTTGGAAGCCTTCTTCCAAGCTGAACACGCCGGCTGTGTAGGCGGCGGCAAAGTCGCCGAGGCTGTGTCCCAGCACCCAGGCTGGGGAGATTCCCCAGCTGATCCAGAGATCTGCGAGCGCACACTCGACCGCATAGGTGGCTGCCTGGCCGCACCGATGGGAGGTCAGCAGATCCTGGTGGGTGGGTGGGGTTGCTGGATAGAGCAGATCGAGCAGCGAGCGGCCCAGAGTCGACGGTGCGATTGCTTCGCAGCGGTCGATCTGCTGGCGGAAGAGTGGCTGTGTTTCATACAAGGTGCGGCCCATCTGCAGGTATTGTGACCCTTGACCTGTAAACAGAAATGCGACGGCAAGGCCGCCTTTGTCCATCTCTCCTTGGTGGACCGAGCTGGTTGGCTGGCCGTTGAGATAGGCGGCCAACCTTGTCTGCATTTGGGTTTTGTCTTGGGCTGTGATGCTGAGGCGGTGTGCGAAGTGGCTGCGTCCGACATGGGCGGTGTGGCAGATATTTTCCAGAGTGGCTGTGGGGTCGTTTTCCGGGCAGTCGGTCAGAAACTGCAGGTAGCGTTGGGCCTGGCTGTGCAGTGCCTGTGGGCTTTTGGCAGAGAGGGTCAGCAGCTGGTGTGAACGGGGGGGGAGGGGCGTCGTTGCGGGGGAGGGAGGGGCGCCTGCCAGGATCAGATGTGCGTTGGTTCCGCTCAGCCCAAACGAACTCAGCCCGGCGATGCGTTCCTGGGCGGGTGGGGGCTCGGTCTCTCCTGTGGGTGGCCAGGGGATGGCGGTGGTTGGGATCTGTACGGGCGAGTGGGCCCAGTCAATCTGTGGGTTGGGGTGTTGCAGGTGGAGGTGGGGTGGAATTTCACCCTTTTGGAGCGACAGTGCCACCTTCATCAGACCGACGATGCCTGCGGCAAACTCCAGGTGGCCGACATTTGTCTTAACGGAACCGACATAGAGGGGGCTGGAGCGGTGTTGAAAGACCTCATTCAGCGCTCCGATCTCGATCGGATCTCCCAGTTGTGTGCCGGTGCCGTGTGCTTCGACGTAGCCGACCTGTTCGGGTTTCACCTTGGCATCTTCCAGTGCCCGTCGAATCACCCGGACTTGGGAAGGGCCGTTGGGGATGGTCAAGCCGCCGCTGGGTCCGTCCTGGTTGACGGCTGTGCCACGGATCACGGCGGCGATCGAATCGCCGTCGGCGAGGGCGTCCCGCAAACGTTTCAAAACGACCATGCCGCACCCTTCTCCGCGCACATAGCCGTCGGCTGCTGCATCGAAGGTTTTGCAGCGGCCGTCGTTGGACAACAGATAGTCGGCGAAGAGCAGGGTGACATCTGCGTCGATCATCAGGTTGACGCCGCCGGCCAGGGCAGCCACACATTCGCCGTTGCGCAAACTCTGGCAGGCCAGATGGACTGCGGTCAAGGAAGAGGAACAGGCTGTGTCGACCGAAAGACAAGGGCCTGTGATGCCCAGCCAGTAGGAGATGCGACCTGCTGCTGTGCTCAGCGCATTGCCGGTGGCGACGTGCAGGTCGCCCGCTTCTTTGACACAAAACTTGTTGTATCCGCTTGAGCCGCCCCCGATAAAGACGCCGACTTCTGTGTTGTACAATTCTGCTGGCACCCAGTTGGCGTCTTCGAGTGCCTCCCAGGTTGTTTCCAACAAAAGTCGGTGGGCTGGATCCATCACACTCACTTCGTAGGGGGAAAGCCCAAAAAACGCGGCATCGAACTGGTCCACCGCTGCCAAAAATCCGCCGCGGTGGATGGCGTCGGCCAGTGCAGGGGGGGGAGGCGCTGTCAGCTGTGCGTGTTCGCGTGCGGCCCGTTCCTGCGGCAAGATGCGAATGCAATCTCGTCCATTTTGCAGATTGTCCCAGAACTGTGTGGGTGTGTCTGCGTCTCCTGGGTAGTGGCAGCCCATGCCGACGATAGCGATCGGTTCGTGGTAGCCAGCCAGTTCTTTTTCCAATTTTTGAATCACGACGACAGATTTCTGCAGGGCAGCCATCCATTCGTTGGTGGTCGATTGTTTTGTCATCAGGCGACATCCCCAAATTTTTGATCGATAAATGCCAGCAATTCGGCGCTGGACAACTCTTCTACTGCGGCCAGGGCTGCCTGTTCGGGCTGTTCTTCCGCCTCCTGGTCTGCCGGGTCGCTGGCCAGCTGCAGAACGTCGTACAGCAGATAAGGAATCAGCGCATCCAGGGTTGGATAGTCGAACAACAAGGTGGAGCGCAACGGGCAGCCCAGGTTGGCCTGGATTTTATTTCTCAGCTCGACAGCCATCAACGAATCCAGACCAAAATCAAAGAGACGGCTGCGCATGTCAAGGGCATCGCCGTTTTTCAGCCCTAGAACGGCTGCGATTTCGGCGCGCAAGTAGGCTTTGAGCAGAGGGATGCGCTGTTCTCCTGGGCGTTCGCGCAGCTGCTGGAGGAGGTTCTGGTCGGGGCGGGGGCTGGTCGGGCTTCGTCTGGATTCCAACCGGGCGAGCTGGGCGGGGATCACCCCGATCTGGGGGAGTGTCTGGCCCAGCAGGTAGCGGAACAGGGCGCGTCCCTGTTCTGCTGCAATCAGGCTCATGCCTTGTGTCTGCATGCGTTCGTGGAGTGGTGCGGCCATGCCTGCTTCTGCCCAGGGTCCCCAGTTGATGCTCAGGCCGGGCAGTCCCTGTTGGTGGCGTGCCTGCATCAGTGCATCCATAAAGGCATTGGCTGCGGCATAGTTGCCTTGCCCTGGCGAGCCCAGGAGGGCTGCTGCCGACGAGAAGCAGACAAAAAAGTCCAGCGGCAGCTGGCGTGTCAAACAGTGGAGATGCCAGCTGCCGTGCACTTTGGGGTGCATGACCGTGGCCAGGCGGGCGGCTGACTGTTGCAGGAGCACGCCGTCGTCGAGCAGACCTGCGGCGTGGAGAATGCCGCGCAGCGGGGCGATCGTCTGGCAGTAGGCCAGCAGACCTTCTACTTCGGCGCGTTTGCTGAGATCGGCTGGTACCACGTGGAGGGTTGCGCCTTTGGCTTCCAGGGCGCGCAGCCGTTTTTGAACGCCATCTGGCTGGCCAGCTGCCAAGCCGTGCCGGCTGTTCAGGATCAGGGACGTGGCTCCTTCTGCGACCAGTTCTTCGGCCATCTGCAGGCCGAGCGCGCCGAGTCCGCCGGTAATGAGATAGCTGGCGTCCTGTCGTAGAGGGAGGGGTGCAGTTTTTTGAAAAGAGATCACGATTTTGCCGACGTGTCTGGCCTGCTGCATCCATCGGAAGGCGTCGGCGATTTCTTCCCGGCCAAACAGGGTGTAGGGGAGTGCGTTCAGCCGGCCTGCTGCAAATTCGGCGTGCAATGCTTGCCAGAGGCGCGGGTGCAGGGTAGGGTCTTGGGTGCCGGCTTCGGCGATGTCAAAGGGGTAGTATGCGGCATCGGGCCGTTGGCTTTGTACGCGGTCGACGGGCCAAATGCCCACTTTGCCGATTTCGACGAAGCGCCCGCCTGGGCGCAACGTGGCAAAACTCTGTTCGATGAACTCGCCGTTGAGGCTGTTGAAGACAACGTCGACCCCTTCTCCTGCGGTTTTTGCGAGGATTTCCTGGGCAAAATGCAAGGTTCGAGAGTCGTAGATCGACCCAACGCCCTGTTTTTGCAAGAAGTCCCATTTGCCAGTGCTGGCGGTGCCATGGACGGTGGCGCCTGTGCTTTGGGCAATTTGTACGGCTGCCTGGCCGACCCCGCCAGCGGCGGCATGGATCAGCACTTCTTCGCCGGGTTGCAGGTTGCCCAGTTCTTTCAGCCCGTACCAGGCAGTCAGGTAGGCGGCCGGCAGGGTGGCGGCCGCTTCAAAGGTGAAGCGATCTGGAATTTTTGTCACTGCGGCGGCGGGGATCAGGAGGTAGTCGGCGAAGGTGCCGTTGTGGATTCCCATGACCCGGTCGCCGACAGTGACTTCGGTCACCCCTTTGCCCACGTTGACGACGACGCCGGCAAATTCAACCCCCAGCCCGACTTTTTGTGGGTCGTGCACCTGGAGCACCTCGGCGTAATAGTCTGCCAACAGCCCCAGCGTGTTGAGCAGATCTCGGAAGTTCAGGCCAGCTGCGTGGACTGCAATCTCGACCTCTTTGGCGGCTGGCGGCTGGCGCAGCAGTGGAACCAGGGTCAGGTCGTCGATCGAGCCGTAGCGGGAGAGCTGCAGACGCTGGGGAGAGGGGGTGGTGGGTGTGGGGCAAGGGGTCAGGCTGGCGACATACCGCAGATCTTGCCGGTAGGCAATCTGGAGTGCGGTCGGTTTTTCGACGGCCAGTGCGGCCTGGGCTTCCTGCAACAACTGGGGAATGGCTTGTGGGCTGTCGACGGCGGCCAGATCGATGCAGGTGCATCCGAGTTCTGGGAATTCCAGGGCAATGGTGCGTGCCAGACCCCAGAGCATGTTGTCGGCTGCGCGGCGTGCTGTAGGGGGGAGGGCGGCCATCTCGGTGGTCTGGAGCGTATGCAGGGGGGAGGGGGTCTGTGAATTTTCTGTGACAATCCACAGGCGTGCCGCAGGGGTGGTTGTAACCAGTGCCTGTGTGAGATGCAGCAGTGCTGCGGTGTGGGTCAAGGCCTGGTCGGGCACCTCCAGCTCCTGCCAGCCATCCTCTGGCCCGCTTCTGTAGAAGACGCCGACAGTGAGGGAGGGGGAATTCAGCCGGGAAGCCATTTCGGCCAGCAGCTGTGAAAAGGCGTCTGGGCGCAGCGGTGGCAGCGTGGCCTGGTAGTGGGAGCTGCTGTTTTGCTGCTGCAGCCCATAGTGTTCCCCGAAGGTGACCAGCACTGTGGGAGACCCAGTTGTCTCCAGTGCGGCGGCCAACGCTCTGTTGAAGTGGTCGGTGTTTTCTGGGGCTGTCCCCAAAACCAGCCAGAGGTGTGGTGGGCGGAGGGGGGGCAGGGGGAGAGCCAGCGGCTGGTGGGTCCAGGCTGGGGTATAGAGCCACTCTGTGTGCAGGTAGGTCTCCTGGACGGCGGCTGCTGGGGCGGGGCGCAACTCAAAACCGTGCACGGTTGCCAGCACGGTGCCGGTTGCGGTGAAGAGGGTGATCTGCCAGCGCTGTTCGGTTTCTTGGCGGACATGGCACCACAGCGGGTCCTGGGGGGGGGGTGGCGCGTAAAAGGTGAAGGTTTCCAGGGCAAAGGGCAACAACGTGGCCAGCTGTCCTTCTGTGCGTTCCTGGTCGAGCATGGCTGCTGCTACCAGCTGAAAAAAGGTGTCGATCAAGCTGGGAAAGAGCGGGTAGCCATGGCTGTTGACTTCAGCGGGTTGTGCCAGCTGGGCAATGGCTTCTCCCTTTCCTTCGTTGCGCCAGATTGCCTGCAGCCATCGAAACTGGGGGCCCAGGGTGATCTGTGCAGCTTCCATCGCGGCAAAGACGGCGCTGGCAGCCAGGGGGGTGTTGCAGCGCAGCTGCAGGGCTGCCCGATCGATCGGGGGGGGGGCTGTGGGCGCGGGGGGGAGCAGTCGGCCAGTGGCATGGGTCAGGAGGGGGCTGGCTGCGCCATTTTCGGCGGTGAAGCTGACGATTTGGAAGGAAATTTCGGCGGCAGGGGGGAGGGTTGCCACATACTGGACGGTGCGTGTTGTGTGGGCTGGCAGGCTGAGCACCTGTGGAAAGACGACATCGTGCAGCTGGCAGGGCCCTTGTCCGAGCAGCTCTGCGGCGCTGAGGGCCAGTGCCAGATGGCAGGCGCCTGGCACGACGACTGCGTCGTAGACAACATGGTCGTCCAGAAACGGCAGGGAGAGGGTGCTGAACTGTTTTTCAAACACGATCTGCTGCTGCAGCGGCAGGTGCATCTGCCGGTCAACGAGCGGGCGCAGCCCGGTGACGGCGGGGGGAGGGGTGGGTGTCAGCCAGCAGGGTTGCCGCTGGAAGGGGTAGGTGGGCAAAACCACCTTGCGGGGAGGGTCGGGCGGATAGACCGCTGGCCAGTCGATTGTGGCTCCCTGTGTATAGAGTGTGCCCAGGCTGGTGAGCAGCTGGTGCCAGTCCCCCTGGCCGGGGCGGAGAGACGGGAGATATGTGGGAGGCGGCGTGGAAACGGCTGTTTCTTCGGGAGGGGGGGAGGCCAGCCATTGGCTGGCCATGCCGATCAGGAGCGGTTTGGGGCCAATCTCCAGAAAAACGTCGACTCCCTGTTTGTGCAGGGTGGCGATACCGTCGTCGAAACGTACGGGGTTGCGTACATGGCGGACCCAGTAGTCGGGGGTTGCGATATCGCTGTCGGCCAGCTGGCCGGTCAGGTTGGAGACCAGGGGCAGGGTTGGTGGGTGATAGGCGATCGTGTCGGCAATGGCTTTGAACTCTGCCTGCATCGGTTCCATCAGGGGCGAGTGAAAGGCGTGTGAGACAGCGAGCGGCTGGGTTTTGATGCCTTCGGATTCCAGCTGCCGGACAATGGCCAGGACTGTTGTGCGTTCGCCAGAGAGAACGACATGGGTGGGCCCATTGAACGCTGCGATCGAGACAGCTGCAGGCTGGTTGGTTGCGACAAGGAATTGGTGGACTTTTGCTATCTCTGCCTGCACGGCGACCATCATGCCCGGCTGTGTCAAGGCGCCCATCAGGCGCCCGCGTGCTGCGACCAGTTTGAGCCCTTCGGCGAGGCTGAAGACCCCGGCGACACAGGCGGCGGCGAGTTCACCGACGCTGTGTCCGAGCAGGCAGACGGGTTGGATTCCCCAGCGCAACCAGAGCTGGGCCAGCGCGTACTCGAGCATGAACAGTGCTGGCTGTGTATATTGTGTCTCGTCGAGCCGTGTGTGGGAGGAGGGGTCGGCTGGATAGAGCACCGCCAACAGGGATTCGCCCAGAGAGCTCTGCAACAAGGTGTCGCACTCGTCCAGCAGTCGGCGAAACTCTGGCTCAGTGGCATAGAGCTCGCGGCCCATGTTGACATATTGTGCGCCTTGTCCGGTGAAAAGAAATGCCACGCGCGGGGGCTGTTCGGGCGAGTGCAGGAGAGCGCTCTCCTGTCGGGAGTGCGTCAGTTTCTCCTGGAGATCTGGCAGCGACTCAGCGACGATGGCGAGGCGGTGGTGGAAGTGGTTGCGTCCGAGGGTGGCGGTGGCGCAGAGCTCGTCGAGTCGGGGGGGGGAGCTGCGGAGAAAATCTGCGTACTGGGCGCCGATCTGGTCGAGAGCGGTCGCTGTTTTGGCGGAGAGCGGCAGCAGATAGGAGGGGCGGGGGGAGGGGGAGGGCGGCGGTGGGGGAGGTGCGGCAGCGACGATGAGATGGGCATTGGTGCCGCTGATCCCGAATGCGCTGACACCGGCCAGGCGTTCGGCGGCGGGCCAGGGGCGCAGGGTGGTCGGCACTTCGATGGCCAGTTCGTCCCAGTCGATGTACGGATTGGGGGTATTGAAATGGAGGTGGGGGGGGATTTCGCGGTGGTGGAGTGCCAGCACGACTTTGACAAAACTGGCAATCCCGGCAGCGGCTTCCAGATGGCCCACGTTGGTTTTGACCGACCCGACCAGCAACGGTGTTGGGCGGTCGTGGCCGAAGACGCTGCCCAGGGCGCGCATTTCCAGCGGGTCTCCCAGTGCGGTGCCGGTGCCGTGGGCTTCGACGTAGGCGATGGAGGCTGGCGTTGTGTGTGCATTGGCCAGGGCCTGGCGCAACAATTTTTCCTGGGCGCGTTTGTTGGGGACAGTCAGGCCGCTGCTGGGGCCATCGTGGTTGACTGCACTTCCTTGGATCAAAGCCAGGATCGGATCGCCGTCGGCCAGGGCGTTGCTGAGGCGTTTCAAAACGACCATGCCGCAGCCTTCCCCGCGGCCATAGCCGTCTGCTGAAGCGTCGAAGGTTTTGCAGCGTCCGTCGGGGGCCAGCGCCTGCATCTGTGAGAGCAGAACATGTCCGGCGGGGGAGATCATCAGCTGTACGCCGCCGGCCAGGGCGAGATCGCACTCGCCTGCCCGCAAACTTTGGCAGGCCAGATGGAGGGCGACCAGGGCAGAGGAACAGGCGGTGTCGACGGCCAGGGTGGGGCCTTGCAGACCCAGGGTGTAGGCCAGGCGGCCAGCGGCAAGGCTGTGGCCGCTGCTGGTGACCGCATGGGTGTCCAACTCGGCCAGATTTTGAACCGTGTGGGGGGTGCCATATTCGCTGGTGCTGATCCCGACAAAGACCCCGGTCTGGCTGTCGACGAGGGAGCGCGGCGCGAGCGCGGCACGTTCCAACGCTTCCCAGCTGACCTCCAGGAGCAGGCGATGTTGCGGGTCGATCCCGCGCGCCTCACGCGGGGAAATCCCGAAAAAGAGGGGGTCGAACTGGTCGATGGCCTCCAGGAAGGCGCCGTTGCGTGTGTACATCTTGCCGGGGGCAGGGCGCTGCGGGTCGTAGTAGTTGTCGACAGGCCAGCGTTCGGGTGGAATTTCGCGCACGCAATCGACCCCATTTCGCAGCAACTCCCAGAAGGCTTCTGGTGAAGAGGCTCCTGGGAAGCGGCAGCCGATGCTGAGCACGGCGATCGCCTCGTGCGTCTGGGCTGTGGCTGGGTGTGGGGGGGCAGCGGGCAAGGCGGGCGCGGCGGAAGGGGGGGTGGTCGGCAGCAGGGGCCACAGATAGCCGGTCAACGCTGCGACTGTAGGGTATTCCAGGGCGACGGTTGCGGGCAGGGGCAGCGCCAGTTCTGTGGCGAGCTGCCGTCTCAGTTCGAGGGCCATCAACGAATCCATGCCCAGCTCAGCAAAGCCCTGATGGGAGGGGAAGTTCTGCAGCTGCAGCAGTTGGCGCAGCTGTTCGTGGATCCAGCGTTCCAGCGTTTCGGGGGACGAGAAGGAGTGTGTTGAGGGGGCGGGGGGAGGGGCAGCGGGCGGGCCGGCTGGCTGGCCGGCTGTTGGGTCAAGTCTGGAGAGAAAAGGGCGGGCTCTGGCGAATTCATAGAGTGGTCTCAGGCGATCCCACTGGATATCTGCGACGACCATCTGTGCCGCTGTGGTGGAGAGCAGGTGGGTCTGCAGGGCAAGGGCCTGGTGGGGGGCGAAGGCATGGACTCCTATTGCCAGGAACATGGCCTGGGCCTCTGCGCTGGCAAGCCCGTCTGTCCAGGGGCCCCAGGCAATGCTCAAGGCGGGAAGCCCTTGGGTGTGTCGATAGGCGGCCAGCCCATCCAAAAAATGATTGGCTGCGCCGTAGTGGGCCTGTTGTTTGCTTCCCCAGATACCGGCACCGGACGCGTAGCAGACAAAGAAATCCAAGGTCAGCTTTTGGGTGAGCTGGTGCAGGATCCAGCCGCCGAGTTTGGGGCGCATCACAGCGGCCACATCGACCCACTGCATGCTGGTGAGGGGTTGGAAGCCAGCCACGCCGGCGGCATGAAACAGTCCGCGCAGCGGATAGGGGCTCTCTGCGATTGTGTCGAACAGACGCTGCATGGCCTCTTCGTCGGCGACATCTACCTGGGCGATTTCCACCTGGACCCCTCTGTTTTGCAGGGCTGTAACAGCGGCCTGTTGGGCGGCCTGGACGATCCCATGTCGTCCTGTCAAGAGGAGATGGCGTGCGCCCTGGTCTGCCAGCCAGCCGGCGAGGTGCAGGCCGAGTGCGCCGAGTCCCCCGGTGATGAGGTAGTGCGCGTCGCTCCGGAGGGTCCAGGGGGTGGGGGAGGTCGGCAGTTTTTGGCAACGAACCAGCCGTGCTGCGTAGCGGTGGCCCTTGCGGTAGGCAATTTGGTCTTCGCCGTCTTCAGTGTTTTTGCAGAGTTCGGTCAAGAGTTGCTGGGCGGCTGCTTCTGCTGTCATCTCGCCATCCAGATCGACCAGCCCGCCCCACAGCTGAGGATATTCCAGCCCGATCCCGCGTCCCAGACCCCAGAGGGGGGTTTGGTCCACTGCGACTGTTGTCTGGTCGGGTGTCACCTGTTGTGCAGCTTGGGTGACGATCCAGAGGCGGGGGGCGTCCTGTGGGGGGGCGGCCAGTGGGGGGGCGGCCAGTGTCTGGAGGATGTGCAGGATGCTGCTGCAGGATTTTTGTTGCCGCTGTTCCAGCATCTGGAAAGTGAGGGGGGCGGGTGGATTCAGTCCCCAGAGGTGGACCACACCGCGCAGGGGCACTCTGGAGGGGGTATTTTGTTGGAGCCATTCGGCGATCGCTGCGGGCGGGGTGTGGGCGGCAAAGAGTTGGGTCTGTTCGCCGAGGGCTTCGAGTTGGCGAGCCAGCGCTGTGCCCACGCCCTGGGTGTCGGCCAGCAGCAACCAGGCTCCTGGCAAAGCTGGGGGCAGTGTGTTGTGGCCGGGCGTTGTTTCCCAGTCGACCTTGTAGAGCAGGGGGGAGGGGGGGGCTTCTCCGGTGGGCAGCCAGCAGCGCTGCCGCTGGAAGGGGTAGGTGGGCAGCGGGACCTTGCAGGGGCGTTGGGGGTGGAGGGCTGGCCAGTGTGGTGTGGCGCCCAGCGTATAGAGGGTTCCGAGGCTGGTGAGCAGTTGCTGCCAGCTTCTGCGGTCTGCGTGCAGGCTGGGCAGCCTGACTCCTTGGGCATCCCCGGTCAGTCCCAGCAAGGTGGTCTGGGGGCCGATTTCCAGCCAGATGTCGACACCTGCTGCGCTGATTGTCGCCACGCCCTCGGCGAAACGGACGGCTTCTCGTGCCTGGCGTACCCAGTACTGCGGGTGGGTCACCTCGTCGGCGACGAACTGTCCGGTCAGATTGGAGACCAGCGGCACTGTGGGAGGGGCATAGGTGATTTCGGCGGCCACGCTGGCGAAGGCTGCCAGCATCGGGTCGAGCAGTGGTGAGTGGAACGCCTGGGAGACGGCCAACGGGCGTGTCTTCACCCCTTCGGCTTCCAGCTGGGCGGCCACTGCCTGCACATCTGCCCGTTGTCCGCTGAGGACGACGCTGGTGGATCCGTTGATGGCGGCGACCGCCACCGTGGCTGCGTAGGGGGCCACGGCGTTCTGGGCGTGTGCGACTTCTGTGAAGGCTGCCACCATTGCGCCGTCGGCGGTCAGGGCGCCCATCAAGCGTCCGCGTGCGGCGACGAGCTTGAGTCCATCGGCAAGGCTGAAGACACCGGCGACGCAGGCGGCCACGAGTTCTCCGATGCTGTGTCCGAGCAGGTAAGTGGGGTTTACGCCCCAACGCAGCCAGAGCTGGGCCAGCGCGTACTCGAGCACGAACAGGGCGGGCTGTGTGTATTGGGTTTCGTCGATCCGGGTGGGCTGGCGGGTTGAGTAGAGCACCTCCAGCAAGGATTCACCCAGGTGGTTTTGCAGCAGGGCATCGCATTCGTCCAGCAGGCGGTGGAATTCTGGCTCGGTGTCATACAGCTCGCGTCCCATCTGGGCATATTGTGCGCCCTGGCCGGTGAAGAGGAAGGCGATGCGGGGGCTTGCGTTGTGGGAAGAGGCCTCTCCGTGCACGGTATCTGGCGTGTTTTTCTGCTGTGTGTAGGCGGTCAGGCTGGCCTGGAGCTGGTGGAGGGTGGGGGTGACGATGCTGAGGCGATGGGCAAAGTGGCTGCGGCCGGTCTGTGCGGTGTAGCAGATCTCGTCCAGGGTGGACGAAGTTTTCTGTAAAAAGTAGCTGTACTTGTGGGCCAGATCGTGCAGGGCCTGTTCGGTTTTGGCGGAGAGTGTCAGCAGATGCCAGGGCTGGTGGTTGGGTAGGGGAGAGGAGGAGGGGGGGGGAGCTTGTTCGAGGAGGAGGTGGGCATTGGTGCCGCTGATGCCAAAGCTGCTGACACCGGCCATTCGGCTGCGTGTCTGGTTTTTGGGCCATGGGGTCAGGGAGAGTGGGATGTGGAGGGGGGAGCTTTCCCAGTCGAAGTAGGGATTGGGGTGCTGAAAATGGAGGTGTGGGGGGATCTGTTCGTATTGCAAGGCCAGGATCACCTTGATCACCCCGGCGATGCCGGCGGCTCCTTCGAGATGGGCCAGATTGGTCTTGACGGAGCCTACCCAGAGTGGGCGGTCGCGTTGGCCGAAGACGGCGTGGAGGGCGCCGAGTTCGATCGGATCGCCCAGGGTGGTGCCGGTGCCGTGTGCTTCAACAAAATCGATCTGTCCGGGTTCGAGGCCGGCTTGCTGCAGCGCCTGGCGAATCACGGCCTGCTGTGCTGGGCCGCTGGGGGCGGTCAGGCCGCTGCTGCGTCCGTCCTGGTTGATCATCGAGCCACGGAGGAGGGCCAGGATGGGGTCGCCGTCGCGCTGTGCATCGGAGAGGCGTTTGAGCACGACCATTCCGCAGCCTTCTCCTCGGCCAAAGCCATTGGCTGCGGCGTCGAAGGTTTTGCAGCGTCCATCTGGTGCAAACAGTCGATCTTCTGGGGTGAGGCTGTCGGCGGCCCAGTCGTCGGTCAGGATCAAATTGACACCGCCGGCCACGGCCAAGCTGCATTCGCGGTTGCGCAGGCTTTGGCAGGCGTGGTGTAAGGCGACCAGCGAGGAGGAGCAGGCGGTATCCACCACGACTGCCGGGCCGGTCAAGCCCAGGACATAGGCCAGGCGGCCGGCTGCGACGCTGGGGCTGGTTCCGGTGAGTTTCAGCAGGGGGTCGTGCGGGTCGTTGCGGGTCTGTTCGCGGACGAGCAGGGCATAATCGCTTGCCCACATGCCGACGAAGACCCCTGTTGGGCTGTTGAACAACGTGTCGGGGGGGATGTAGGCGCTTTCCAGCGCTTCCCAGGTCACTTCCAGCAGGAGCCGCTGTTGGGGGTCCATGAGCATGGCTTCGCGCGGTGAAATGCCGAAAAAGGTGGGGTCGAAGCGTTCCACATCTGCCAAAAACCCTCCCCAGCAGGGGCGTGGGGGAAGTTCTGTGGGGGAGCGGCGTGCAGGGGGCATTGCGACCACCCCGTCGCGGCCTGTCTGGAGCAGCTGCCAGAACGCTTCCGGCGTATCACTTCCTCCTGGGAAACGACAGGCCATGCCGATGACGGCGATCGGCTCTTTGTAGGTTTCCAGCTGCCCTTTCAGTCTTTGAATCACTGCAGCTGACTGTTGCAACGAGGTCAGCAGCTGTTGTTCGCGTGTGGGGTGGTTCATGCTGCATGTCTCTGTCTGTTGAAAGGTGTCGCCGGCCTTTTGGCTGGCAGGGGTGTGCGTGTGGATCGTTGCAGGTGCATCGATGGGCTCCTGGGCTCAGAGTTTTTCAAATTCTGCGGCAATTTGTGCCATCAGCGCTTCTGCCGAGAGTTCTGTGAGGGCCTGGGGGTTCCCCCCTGCTGGGTCAAGGGGGGGCGTGCTGGATTTGTCTGCTGTTGTGGGGGGGCTCTCTGCGAAGAGGGTGTTGATCAGGAACTGTTGCAACTGTTCCAGGGTTGGGTAGTCAAAGATGAGTGTAGTGGGCAGGGGGTGTTCGAGGCTGCGTCCCAGGCGGTTGCGCAGTTCGATCGCCATCAGGGAGTCGATTCCCAGCCCGAGCAGCCCTTGTCGCGGGTCGATCTGTTCGGGGGTGCGCAAGCCCAGCACACTGGCTACGGTGTTGCGCAGGTGTTGCAGCAGCTGTTGTGCGCGTTGGTCGGGGCGGGCAGTGTTCAGCTGCTGGCGCAGGCGGGCGGGCTGTTGTGGCCCGACGGCGACGGTTTTGGGTGTTGCCTGGGCCAGCTGTGTATAGAATGGCCAGGAGGGCGGGGTCAGATATTGGGTCCACTGCACAGGCACGACCCCCACCTGGCTGTCGGGCTGTTGCAGCAGGTAGGCCAGGCTCTGGATGCCTTGGGAGGGAGGGATGCTGCCGATGCCGCGTGCGGCCAGCTGGGGTTGTTGGGTGCGCACGAGGTCGGCGGCTGCGCCGATTTCGGACCAGGCGCCCCAGTTGATGCTGAGGGCTGGCAAGCCTTGGGCCTGGCGGTAGTGGGCGAAGGCATCCAGAAAGGCATTGGCGGCGGCATGATTGGCTTGTCCCCGGTTGCCCAGCAGGCTGGTGCCCGATGAAAAGAGCACAAAGAAGTCCAGCGGTAGCGTCTGGGTGGCCTGGTGCAGGGACCAGGTTCCTTGCACTTTGGGGGCCAGCACTTCGGCGAAATGGCTCCAGTTTTGCTGCAGGAGGGCGCCGTCGCGCAGCACACCGACGGCATGGATGACCCCGCGCAGCGGATAGAGGGGGTCGATGGCGGCGAGCTGTGCGTGTACTTGAGCGGGGTCGGTGACATCGTTTTGTGCGACGGTCACGGCCACGCCCTGGGCGGTCAGGGCATCGAGTTCGGTTTGGACGGCGGGTGTGGGGCGGGTGCGCCCGGTCAGGAGCAGATGGCGTGCTCCTTCTGCGGCCAGCCAGCGGGCCACAGCCAGCCCCAGCCCACCCAGGCCGCCTGTGATCCAGTAGGTTGCGTCGGCCCGAATCGAGCTGTTGTGGCGGACGGGCAGGGTCAGGACAATTTTACCGATGTGTCTGGCCTGCTGCATATAGCGAAACGCCTGGGGTGCGGAGTGGATGGGGAAACAGCTCTGTGGGACGGGCACCCAGGTGCCGGCGGCAACGTGTTTGGTCAGGGTATCCAGGAGGGTCCGGATCTGTGCCGGTTCGCGGTCGATCAAGGTGAAGAGGTCGACAACGTGGTATTCCACATCGGCGCGAAATGCCTTGACGTCAGCTGCCGACCAGATATCGCGTTTGGCGATTTCGAGGAAACGGCCTTTGGGGGCCAGCACCGAGAGACTTTTGGCAATAAAGCCTTCGCTGGTCAGCGAATTGAGCACGAGATCGACTCCGTGTCCGTCGGTTTCGCGCTGAATCTGTTCGGCAAACTCCAGGGTGCGCGAATGGTACAGATGGGATACGCCCATCGCCTGGAGTGTGGCCCACTTGCTGGGGCTGGCGGTTGCATAGACGTCTGCCCCGGCTGCCAGGGCGATTTGCACAGCGGCCAGGCCGGTGCCGCCCGTAGCGGCATGGATCAGGACTTTGTCGCCGGGTGCGATCCGGCCGACTGTGTGCAGGGCGTAGTATGCGGTTAAAAAATTGATCGGCAGGGTCGCCGCTTCGGTCCAGGTCAGCGGAGGGGGGATGGGGGCGACCAGATCGGCGGCGACCGTGATGTACTCGCTGAAGCTGCCTTTGACAGCCAGCACCCGATCGCCTGGCTGGAAGCGGGTCACGCCTGGGCCGAGGGCGACAATTTCCCCGGCGCATTCGCCGCCGAGCCGATCGCGCTGGAAGGGCAGGATCCCGAGCACATCCAGCAGATCCAAAAAATTCAGCCCACAGGCCTGCACGCGGATTTCCACTTCACCTGCGGAGGGGGGCTGGCGGGGCACCGGCGACAGCTGGAGCTGATCCAGCGTACCCCGTTCGCGAACCTCCAGCCGATAGGGGGTGGGGGGCAAGGGAAGTGCAGGGGGGGGCGGGTAGTGTTGCAGCCGGGCGACGTAGCGTCTGTTTTGGCGCAGGGCGACCTGTGTCTCGGGGGCCAGCGGGTCGTCTGTCATCTCTGCGCACAGGGCTGCGGCCTGTGCAGCTGGGCGGGTCGCATCCAGATCGATGCAGACCAGCCCCAGTTCAGGATGTTCCAGGGAGATGACCTTGCCCATGCCCCACAGGGGGGCCTGGGCGAAGCCCTCCACGTGGTCGTCGGCGGTGGCAGCCTGTGCTGCCTGGGTGACCAGCCAGAGTTTTGGTGGCCGTTGTCTTTGCAGGAGTGCCTGTGTCAGATGCAGCAGTGTGCTGCAGCCTTGTCGGGTCGTCTCTGCCGGGGAATCTGGGTGGGTGAGGGAGGGGGCAATGCCCCAGAGGTGGACGACCCCATGCAGGTCGGGCAATGTTGCCAGCAAAGCCTGAAAGTCTGCCGGCAGATCGGGGCGGATCGAATAGGTGTTGGCTGCGGGCTGGGCATAGAGTTCTGCGGGATAGACCAGCAGCGGCTGTTCGCCACGTTGTTGGAGTTCGCTGGCCAGGGCGGCGCCGACCCCTGCTGCATCGGCCAGGAGCAGCCAGACCCGTCCTGTGGGGGGTGCAGGGGAAGGTGCCTGGGTCACCAGCAGCGTCTGATCGTAGAATGGCAGGCTGGTCGTGCCGGAGAAGCCACTGGCGGCCAGCAGCGCTTCCCAGGCTGTGCGGCTCAGCAACGGATGGGTCCGCTCATCGGCGAAGCGCCACCACCCTTCGGTCAGGCCGAAGGTCAAATCCAGCCAGTGCCGACGGCGGCTGGTTTCCACGAGGATCAGCAGCCCTCCTGGCTGGAGCAACTTGCGGACATGTGCCAGGGTTTCTGGGAGTTTTTGGGTTGCATGGAGGACATTGACGGCCAGGACGATGTCGTAGTGGTGTGTGGGAAAGCCTTGTGCCGTTGGGTCCTGTTCGATGTCCAACAGCTGACAGCGTAGAAACTCGTAGTCGGCGAAGCGTGTGTGGGCCTGGGTGAGAAATGTGGGGCCGACGTCTGTAAAGAGGTATTCCAGTGGGGAGGGCTCCTGGCGGCCTGCCCACTGCTGCAGTTGGGGCAGGAGGGTGGCGGTGCTGCTGCCGGTGCCGGCGCCGATTTCGAGGAGACGCAGCCCACGGTGGTGGGGAAAGTGGCTGGTAATCTGTTCGAGCAGCTGTTGAAGAGCGCCATTCACCAACCTGGCTTCGGGGGTCTCCGTGTAGAGGTGGGTGAGGGTTTCCAGGCTTCCTTCTGGAAACAGCAAATCCAGCGGCTCCTGGAGGCCGCGCAGCACTTCGCTCAGACGTGCTCCGCAGCGTGTCAGCAAGGTCAGGGCAGGGGTTTCTGGGGCTGTGAGATTTGTCTCTGGGTGGAGCAC
The DNA here is from genome assembly GCA_018969295.1 of Chloroflexota bacterium. Lineage (GTDB taxonomy): Bacteria > Chloroflexota > Anaerolineae > Caldilineales > Caldilineaceae > Caldilinea. Next base: position 66,852 of record JAGWYN010000012.1, read on the forward strand.
TTTCGGGGTTTGTAGGACCTGCCATTCTCCTTCGCTGGCCTGTAAAATGCCAGCCTCCGCCAGGATGGTGAGTGCGCGTGTCCAGAGGCGTCGGTAGGCAGGGAGCACGCCGAGCTGGTGGGCGAGCTGTTCGGTACGCCAGCGTGTACCGGGCTGAAACGAGAGCCCCATCTGGGTCAAGGCGGCCAGTACATACTCGACGCTGCGCTGTTCTAAGGTAGAGAGGAGGCTCTGCTCTGCGGCGGGCATGGGGGGAGGAGGGGGCAACGGGTGGAGCAGTGCAGCGGGTGCTGGCAGGGAGTCTGGGGGCAGGCCGAAGAGCGGGCGCGGTTGCCATGCGACGGTATAGAGCCACTCTCGCCAGGGTTCCGTGCCCTGCACTGCGGCTGGCGGCGCGGCGCGTGTTTCGTAGCCGTTGATGGCTGCCAGAAGCTGGCCCTCCTGGTCCAGCAGGCGGATCTGCCAGCGGTGGGGGGCAACGGCGCTGGCATGGCACCACCAGTGGGTCGTCTGTGCAGAGCGCGAGGTCGGTTCGGCTATGGCGGGGGAGAGGTACAAAGCGTCGATTGCAAAGGGCAGCCGTGTCTCGCCGTTGTTGGGGGTGGCTGCACCGACGACCTGAAAACAGGCGTCGAGCAGGCCTGGGTGCAGCAGGTAACCGGACAGGCTGACCGTTTCTGGTGCGGTGCAGTGTGCGAGTGCTTCGTCTGCGTTGCGCCACAGGGCGACAATCCACTGGAAACAAGGTCCCAGTTCGATCGATTGTGCGGAGGTTGCGGTGTAGAAAGCGGCGACATCCACCGGGCTTGTGATGTGGCGGCGCAAAGCGGCCAGGTCGACCGGTTCCACGGGCCAGTGGGGTGCTGGGGCGACCTGGCCGGTCAGATGGGTGTGGACGGAGGCAGCGGCGTTGTTCGGGTCAAAACTGATCAGCTGGCATTCGAACGTATGGGGAGGGGTGGCGGCTGGGGTCAAGACTGTTTGGACGGTGCGCGGGGTGCCGTCGTCGGAGATGGCCAGCGTCTGGGGCAGGACGACATCGGTCAGCGCGATCGGTTGTTGGCCAAACGTCAAGGCAGCGCAGTGCAGGATCATCGTGAGTTGGCAGGCTCCTGGCGAGAGGAGGGTGCCAAAGACCCGGTGGTCGGCCAGAAAGGGCAGTGTATTCAGGCTGAATTCTGCTTCAAAGATTGTGGCCTGGTGCAGCGGCGAGTTGAAGCGACGGTCGACCAGGGGGCGCAGGGGGAGGGGGCGTCTGGGGGAGGAGGTTGCCCAGTAGCGTTCTCTCTGAAAAGGGTAGGTGGGCAGCGCGACTTTGCGGGGGGGGCGTGCTTCTGGGGCAGAGTGGATCAGGTCGACTGCTGGCCATTGGATTGGGCAGCCGTGCACGTAGAGGCTGGCCAGGGATTCTGAGAGTGAGCGCCAGGCCGAAGAATTTTCGCGCAGGCTGGGCAGCAACTGGTGGGGGGGAGCTTGCGGGTCTGTGCTGGCCAGGAGTGTTTCGAGCAGCCCCAACAAAACTGGTTTGGGGCCCACCTCCAGGAAGATCGTGCAGCCGTGTTCCAGCAGGCTCTGGGCTCCTGCTGCAAAGCGTACAGGCTGGCGCAGATGCTGGCGCCAGTAGGCTGGGTCTGTGAGTTCAGTGGTGGCTGTCTGTCCGGTCATGCTGGACACCACAGTGCAGTGGGGGAGGGAGAGGGGGATGCGCTGTGCGGCGGTTTCAAAGTCAGCCAGCACAGGATCCAGCAGGGGGGAGTGTGCTGCCACGGGAATGGCCAGCGGGCGTATTTTGAAGCCGGCCATCTGGAGCTGATCGGCCACTGTCTGGAGGGCTCTATTTTCGCCGGAGAGGACCACGCTGGCGGGCCCGTTGAAGACAGCCAGTGCGACCTGGGGGTGGGCTTTGAGAAAGGGTTCCACATCGGCTGCGCTGGCCAGGACGGAGACCATGCTGCCGCCGGCGCTTTCCATCAACTGGCCCCGCCGGCTTACCAGGCGGAGACCTTCTTCCAGGCTAAAGACGCCAGCCGTGTATGCGGCGGCAAAGTCGCCCAGGCTGTGGCCCAGGACCAGAGCTGGGGTGATTCCCCAGCTTTTCCACAGTTCGGCCAGGGCGCATTCGATGGCGTAGGTGGCAACTTGTCCGCAGGGATGGGAGGTCCAGAGATCGTGGTGGGTCGGCGGGTCAGCCGGGTAGAGCAGTTCGACCAGGGAGCGGCCCAGGCAGCTTTGGGTCACGGCATCGCAGCGGTCGATCACCTGGCGGAAGAGGGGGTGTGTCGCGTACAGTTCCTGGCCCATGTACAGGTATTGGGCTCCCTGGCCTGTAAACAAAAAAGCCACTTTGGGGGGTGCCTCTGGCGCGACAGCCTGGGAGACCCCGGCAGGCGTTTCGCCGGCCAGAGAACGGGCCAGGAGTTCCTGGGCGGTGGGGGTGTCTTCTGCGACCACTGCCAGGCGATGGGAGAAGTGGCTGCGGCCGACATGGGTGGTGTAGCAAAGTGCGGGCCAGTCGGCTTCTGGGGGGCTGTGCAAGAGGGTTTGGTACTGGGCTGCGAGCTCGTGCAGTGCCTTGGGGGTTTTGGCGGAAAGGGTCAACAGCTGCCAGGGGTGGGGGGTGGGGGGGACGCGTTCGGGGGGGGCGGGTGCTTCTGCGACGATGAGATGGGCGTTGACGCCGCTGAGTCCAAAGGAGCTGACGCCGGCCACGCGTGCTGTGTTGGCAGGCCAGTCGGCGAGGGCAGTTGGGATTTGGATGGGGAATTGTGCCCACGGGATATGTGGGTTTGGGCGGTGAAAATGCAGATGGGGTGGAATTTGTCTGTGGTAGATCGACAGGACCACTTTGATCAGGCCAGCCACCCCGGCGGCAGGTTCCAGATGGCCGATGTTGGTTTTGACGGAGCCGACCCACAGGGGGGTGCTGCGTGTTTCGGCACACAGCACATTGCCCAGGGCACTGAGTTCGATGGGATCTCCCAGGAAGGTGCCGGTGCCATGTGCCTCCACATAGCTGACCTGATGGGCGTCGACTTGGGCGGCGGCCAGGGCCTGTTGGATCAACGCCTCTTGTGCTGGCCCGCTTGGGACGGTAAAGCCACCGCTGCGGCCGTTGTGGTTGACAGCGGAGCCGCGGATCACGGCGTAGAGGGTGTCTTGGTCGGCCAGCGCGTCGCTGAGCCGTTTGAGCACCACGACGCCGCAGCCTTCTCCCCGCCCGTAGCCATTGGCGTCAGCGTCGAAGGTTTTGCTGCGTCCATCGGGGGCCACGGCCTGCATCAGGGAGAGCATGACGTTCGAGGTTGCGGTAGACTGGAGAGAGACACCGCCGCTGAGTGCCAGATCGCATTCGCGGCGGCGCAGGGCCTGGCAGGCGAGATGGGTGGTGACCAGAGAAGAGGAACAGGCTGTGCCCACCGTCATGGAGGGGCCGCGCAAGCCCAACAGATACGACAGCCGCCCTGCGGCAGAACTGATTTCAGTGCCGGTTCCGGCGTAGACGTCCAGTGTCGCCGGGTCATTTTGGACAACGGCGGTATAGTCGAGATTCATCAGACCGATGTAGACGCCGGTTTGTTGTCCAGCCAGATCTTCGATTGCGAGATTGGCATCTTCGAGGGCGGCGACGCTGACCTCCAGCAAGAGGCGGTGTTGTGGATCCATCTGTGCCGCTTCTCGCGGGGAAATCCCGAAAAACTGGGCGTCAAACTGGTCGATCTGTTGCAAAAAATGGCCTTGCTGCATGGCCAGCAATGTGCGCACTGCGGTGCTCTCCTCTGCTGTGGAGTGCCAGCGGGTCCAGGGCAGCTCTCCTTGGGCGCTCTGTCCGTTTTGCAGCATCTGCCAGAAAGCTGCTGGGGAAGTGACATCGCGGCCTTCGGGCCCTGGAAAGCGGCACCCCATGCCGACCACAGCGATCGGCTCGTTTTGGGCAGCCTCCGCTTGTTGGAGTCGAGCCTGCAGCTCATTGATTTTGATGAGTGCCTGTTTTAAGGGGGAGAGCTGCGAAATCTGTTCTTGCAAACTCATCGATGTTGCCTTCTACAAGTTCTTGAGTGTTTCCAACAAAAGCGCTTCCACTTCTGCGTCGGAGAGTTGGGCCAGGCGGTCGAGCTCTGCTGCAGGCAAGGGCTGGGGTGGGCGGCGGCCTGCCGGTTCTGCTGGGGTGGAGGCAGGAAAGATGCGTTCGACCAGGTATTGGGCGGCCTGTTCCAGGGTTGGGTAATCGAAGAAGAGGGTGGAACGCAGAGGGAGGTTGAGTTCAGCTTCCAGCTTGTTTTTTAACTCCAAGGCCATCAAAGAGTCGAGTCCGAGAGCGAACAGGGGCTGGCGTGCCCCCACGTCTTCTGGGGTTGCCATCCCCAGGGTATGTGCCACGGTCGTCTGCAAGAAACGCAGGAAGTGGGTGCCCCGTTCGCTGGCCGGCAGGCCTGACAAGTGTGCGCGCCAATCGATGCGGGGGGTGGTTGGGGAGGGCTGTGCCTCGGTGCGCAGGCCAGTCCAGAAAGGGTGGGTGAAGTGGCTGGGGAGCTGGGAGGCCAGCGCGAAGACGCCGACCTGGCTGACCGGTTGGGTAAGGAGATAAGGGAGCAGGCGGGCTGCCTGGGAGGGTGGCATGGGGTGAAAGCCTCCGGCGGGTCGACGTTGGGATGTTGCCGAGGGAGCGGCCATACCGATCTCGGCCCAGGGGCCCCAGCTGATGCTGAGGCCGGGGAGCCCTGTCTCTGCCCGCTGCTGCATCAAGGTATCCATAAATCCGTTGGCAGCTGCATAGTTGCTTTGTCCAGGTGACCCAAGCCAGGAGGCGATCGAGGAGAACGCCACAAAGAAATCCAATGTCAGATGGCGGGTCTGGGTGTGCAGCAGCCAGGTCCCCTGAATTTTGGGGGCCATCACGTTGGCCAGCCGTTCGACCGACTGCTGTTGGATCAGCCCGTCGTCCAGCACGCCGGCTGCGTGCACGATGCCGCGCAGTGGTGCGATCGCCTGACATACGGCCAGCAAGCGTTCCACGTCGGCGGGCTGGCTCACATCGGCCAGTTCGATATGCAGCGCTGCGCCTTTGGCTTGCAGTCTGTGCAGGCGTTCCTGCAGCCTGTGGGGGGCGGGGGGGAGTTCTTTCCGGCTGCTGAGGACAAGATGGCGGGCTCCTTCGTCGACCAACGCTTCGGCGACCTGCAAGCCCAGGGCGCCCAACCCTCCGGTAATCAGGTAGCTGCTGTGGTTTGCAAGCAAAGGTGGGGGGGGAGGGGGTGGGGGGCGCTGCCACCGTTTGGCGCGTGCGACATAGCGGCGTCGCTCCTGGTAGAGAATTTCGGTCTCGACGCTGGCGGCAGCCAGCCCGGCCAGGAGTTCCTGGTGGAGCGCGGTGAGGGTCTGTGCGTCGGCGGGGTCGTGCAGGTCGATGCAGAGGCAGCGCAGGCGTGGATGTTCCAGCGGAATTGTCCGTGCCAGCCCCCAGAGGGCGCCGCCCACGGCCTGTTCTCCGATCGAGTCGGGTGTGGGCTGTTGTGTGGGCTGTTGTGTGGGCAGGCGGGTGGGAGGCAGCTGGCTGGCTGTCGTGACCAGCCACAAGGTGGCAGAAACTGCCTCTTCTGCCAGTGCTTGAACGAGATGGAGCAATGTGGCGGTGGCGTGCAGCGCCTGCAGGGGAATCTGTTCGACGTCGCTCTGTCCAGAGGGTGGGAGAAGCGGGGGGGCCATGCCCCACAGATAGACAATGGCCAAGGGGGGGCCGTCGGGGGCGGGCAGATTGGCCAGCAGCTGGCGAAAGGAGGCAGGCGTGCGTGGATCTACGGTTGTCTGCCAGAGAGGAGGAGGCGGGGCGGGTAGGGGGGGGTCATCTGGTGAGCCGGGCAGGATGCGAGCTGTCGGTGTGCCGGTGCTGGAAAGGGTGGCGGCCAGTGCAGCTCCTGGTGTGTCGGTGCCGCTGGCTGGGTCGAAGACCCACCAACAGGCTGGCTGTGGGGTGGACGAAGGTCGAGCCAGCGTCTGTTCGCTCCACTGGCGTGTGTAGATCCAGTCGGTGCGCAGGGAGGGGGCAGCACGCAGCGCAAAGCCGTGCACGGTGGCCAGGGTTTGTCCGGTCTGGGTGAAGAGAGTCAGATCCCAGCGTCGATCCTGTTTTTGGGTGGCGTGGCCCCACAAGGTGCTCTGGGGGGGAGGCGGGCTATAAAATGTGAAGCGTTCCAGTGCAAAGGGCAGCCAGGGCGCTGAGGGGTCGGTGTTTTCTGTTGGAGGGGGGGGGGCAGCGGCGACCAGCTGGAAAATGGCATCGATCAGGCTGGGGAAGAGGGGCTCTCCTTGGGGGGGAACGCCAGCAGGGGTTTCCAGCTGGGCCAGCAGCTCTTGGGTGTCTTCGCTTTGCCAGATCGCCTGCAGCCAGCGAAAGTGTGGGCCCAGTTCGATCTGTGTGGCCTCCAGCGCTGTGTAGAGGGAGGGCACGTTCAAGGGGAGCTGGCAGCGCGTTTGCAGTGCGGCCAGATCTACAGTTTCGGGGGCTGTGGGGGCCAGTGGGGTCCAGCGACCTGTTGCGTGGGTCTGGAGGGTGTTGTCTGCATCTTCTGCGCCGGCGAAGCTGACAATCTGAAAAGTGGGGGGGGCTGCCGGGTCTGCCCGATTGGGCAGGGTCGTGAGACACTGGACGGTGCGTTCGGTCTCTGCTGGCAGCTTCAGGGGCTGGGGGAAGAGCAGATCGCTCAGCATGCAGGGGCCTGGCTGGCCCAACAGGTCGATTGCGCTGAGGGTCATGGCCAGATGGCATGCTGCGGGTACGACGACTTCTGCAGAGACCATGTGATCGGCCAGGAAGGGCAAGGCTGCGGTGCTGAACTGTTTTTCGAAGACGATCTGCTGATGGATTGGCAGGTGCATCTGTCGGTCGATCAGGGGGCGCAACCGGGTGGTGGAAGGCGCGGTGGAAGGTGCGGTGGCGTCCAGCCAGCAACGTTGACGTTGGAAGGGATAGGTAGGCAGAGCGACCTTGTGCCCTGCAGGGGTGCGGTAGAGCGCCTGCCAGTCGACTGTGACCCCACGCACGTACAGGGCACCCAGGCTTGTGAGCAGCTGCTGCCAGTCGCTCTGGCCAGAGCGGAGCGAGGGGAGGAAGGCAGCGGAGGGAAGGGGGTCCAGGCACTGGCTGGCGAGGCCGAGCAGAACCGGTTGGGGGCCGATCTCGAGAAAGATCTGTGTGCCCTGGCGGTGCAGGGTGGCCACTCCTTCGGCGAAGCGGACTGCTTGTCGCGCGTGTTGTACCCAGTAGGCGGGTGTCGCGATTTCGTCGTCGGCCAGCTGGCCGGTCAGGTTGGAGACCAGGGGCAGCACGGGTTTGTGGTAGGGGATGCTTTCCGCCACAGCGCGAAAGGCCTCCAACATGGGTTCCATCAGTGGGGAGTGGAAGGCATGTGAGACGGTCAGCCGTTGCTGTTTGACGCCTTCTGCAGCGAGGGTGTTGCTGACTGCCTGCACGGCAGCACGGTTGCCGGAGATGACCACGCTGGCCGGGCTGTTGACGGCGGCGATGGACACTTCGGCTGCATAGGGGGCCAGCGCCTCTAGCACATGCTCTTCTGTGGTCAGGAGGGAGACCATCTCTCCGTCCTGGGGCAGTGCACCCATCAGCCGGGCGCGTGCGGCCACCAGCCTGATGCCGTCTTCCAGGCTGAAGACCCCGGCCACGCAGGCTGCGGCCAGTTCTCCCACGCTGTGGCCGAGCAGGAGATCGGGTTTTACGCCCCAGCTTTGCCACAGGGTTGCCAAGGCATATTCCAGGGCAAAGAGTGCGGGTTGGGTGTATTGGGTCTCGTGGATCCGAAGGGGGTCTGGGGTGTTGGTGGGGTAGAGGAGGGCCAGCAGAGATTCGCCGGTCTGTCTTTGCAGCAGGGCATCGCATTTGTCCAGCAGCCGGCGAAATTCGGGCTGGGTGGTGTAGAGCTCGTGTCCCATCTGGGCATACTGTGCGCCCTGGCCTGTAAAGAGGAAGGCCACGTTGGGGGGGGGCTGTGGCAGGGGGGGGGCTTGGAGGAGAGTGGGGGGGATCTGGTTTTGTGGGTAGAGGGCCAGCTTTTGCTGCAGATCGGCCAGCGAATCGGCGACGATGGCCAGGCGGTGGCTGAAGTGGTTGCGTCCGGTTGCGGCGGTGAAAGCGACATCTGCCAGGGAGAGTTCTGGCTGCTGTGCCAGAAAAGTGCTGTAGCGGTGGGTGAGATCCAGCAGGGCGGGCAGGGTTTTGGCGGAAAGGCAGACCAGCTGTTGGGGGTGGGTGGGGGGGGCGGTGGCTGGCTGGGGGGGTGCGGCTTCGACCACCAGATGGACATTGGTGCCGCTCATTCCGAAGGAGCTGATGCCGGCCAGGCGGTGGGGTCCAGCCCACGGGGTGAGGGTCGTGGGCACGGTGATGGGGAGGCTCTGCCAAGGAATATGGGGGTTTGGCTGATGAAAGTGGAGGTGGGGGGGGAGTTCTTGGTGTTGGAGGGCCAGCGTCACTTTGAGCAGGCCGGCGATGCCGGCTGCGGCATCCAGGTGGCCGATATTGGTTTTGACCGAACCGATGGCCAGGGGGGTGGTGCGGTGTTGTCCCAGCACGTTGGCGAGTGCCAGCACTTCGATGGGGTCGCCCAGGACAGTGCCGGTGCCGTGTGCTTCGACATATTGAATTTCTGCTGGTGCCACGCCTGCATTGTGCAGCGCCTGGCGGACGACGGCTTCCTGGGCCAGGCCGTTGGGGACGGTGAGCCCATTGCTGCGGCCATCGTGGTTGACGGCCGAGCCTCGGATCAGGGCGAAAATGGTATCTCCGCTGTGCAGGGCATCGGTCAGCCGTTTGAGCACCAGCACCACACATCCTTCTCCCCGTCCAAACCCATCTGCGTTGGCAGCGAAGGTTTTGCAGCGGCCATCGGGGGCGACGGCCCCCATGCGGCACAGAGCGATCAGCTGTTCTGGCGAGAGGATCAAATTCACGCCACCTGCCAGGGCGACCTCGCATTCTCTTGTCTGCAGGGCCTGGCAGGCCTGGTGGACAGCCAGCAGAGAGGAAGAGCAGGCGGTGTCCACCTGGAAGGTAGGTCCATGCACGCCCAGGACATAGGCGATTCGTCCTGCCATCAGGCCGCGCAGCTGGCTCAGCAGCCGATAGCCGTCGAGCTCTGCGGGGTCTGTCCCGTAAAAATTGCGTGGCGAGTAGTCGTCCCAGAACGCGCCGACAAAGACGCCGGTCTGGCTGCCGTTCAACTGTTCGGGGGCGATTCCGGCATGTTCCAGCGCTTCCCAGCTGACTTCCAGGAGGAGCCGTTGTTGGGGGTCCAGGCTGACGGCTTCGCGCGGGGCCATTCCGAAAAAGTGTGGGTCAAACTGTTCGATGTCCTTCAAAAAAGAGCCGCCCTGCACATACAGCTTGCCGGGGGCATTGCGGTCGGCTGCGTAGTAGCGTTGGGGGGGCCAGCGGGTTGCGGGGATGGGGGTGACGGTATCGACCCCATCGTGCAGAAGCTGCCAGAAGGTCTCTGGGGTATTGGCCTGTGGCAGCCGGCAGCCCATGCCGACGATTGCGACCGGCTCGACGTCGTGTGGGGCAGGCTTGGCTGTGGGTGCGGGCCGGGCCGGTTCGGGTGTCGTCAGATAGGCCACGAGTGCAGCCACGGTGGGGTAACGCCAGGTCAGGACAGCTTCGAGCGGCCTGCCCAGCCAGGTACCCAGCTCCTGGGCCAGTCTGACTGCCGAGAGCGAGGTCAATCCTGCGTCGGAGAGGGGGCGGTGGGGGTCGAGGTCAGCCAGCGGAAGGTCCAGGTGTTGTGACAGCCACTGCAACAGCCAGTTTTGGAGTACGTGGGAGGGTGCAGAAGGGGAGGGTGCAGAAGGGGAGGCTTCTGGGGGGGGGAGCTGAGAGCGTTCGCGCAAAATTCGTTTGAGAATTTTGCCAGTGCGTCCTTTGGGGAGTTCAGCCACAAATTCTATTCGGCTGGGCACTTTGAAATCTGCCAGGGTTTGCTGACAAAACAGCCTGATTTCTTCGGCGGAGATCTGCTGGCCGGCGGCGAGCACCAGGCTGGCGCAGACCTGTTCTCCCAGCAAGGGTTCGGGGATGCCGTAGACGGCGGCTTCGTGGATAGCGGGGTGGGTGTAGAGGCGCTGTTCGACCTCGGAGGGGTAGACCTTGGTTCCCCCGACATTGATCATATCTTTGGAGCGATCGACGACAAAGCAGTGGCCTTCTGCGTCCATATAGCCGATGTCGCCTGTATGAAACCAGCCGTGGCGGAGGGCGTCGGCGGTTTCCTGGGGGCGTTGCCAGTAGCCGAGCATCACATTGTTGCCGCGCACTGCCACTTCTCCCAGCTCGCCGGGGGGGGCGGGGTGGTCTTGTGGGTCCAGGATGGTCAGCTCCACTCCGGCCAGGGGGAGGCCGATCGAGCCAGCTTTGTGTGGCTGGCCATGTGTGCACGTATTCAGGCAGGTTTCGGTCAACCCATAGCCTTCCTCGACGGCGACCCCGAATTTTTTTTGCCAGTTGGCGGCAACGGTGGTGGGCAAGGGGGCTGCTGCGGAGAGACAGAGGCGCAGGGTGGGGCTGCGCTGTGGGCTGCTCTGTGGGCTGCTCTGTTCTGCCAGCAGGGTATAGAGGGTGGGCACCCCGAAGAAGACGGTCACCCCCTGTTGTTGGAGTGCATGTTGGACGGCGCTGCTTTCAAACTGGCGGTGAAGCAGCAAGGTGGCTCCGGCCATCAGGGTTGGGTTGAGGGCCGCGTTTTGTCCGAAGCAGTGAAAGGTGGGCAGGGCCAGCAGCACCCGGTCGCTGGGTTGCAGCTGAAAGGCGTGTATGCAGGCGGCGCCGTTTCGGGTGAGGTTGCCGTGTGACAGCACAGCTCCTTTGGGAAAGCCGGTTGTGCCGGAGGTGTACAGAATCACCGCCGGTTCTTCGTCGGCCAGAGCGCGTGTTTCAGCGACGGGCGAGGCTTGTGCCAGGAGATCTGGCCAGGCGAGGGTGTTGGGGGCGTTCCCTTCGGCCAGCAAGAATGCATCGACGGTGGGCAGAGTGCGCTGCGCCAGCTGCAGGTAGAGATCGGCGGTGGTCACGACCAGGCGTGCTCCGCTGTCTTGCAGGATAAAGGAGATCTCCTCGGCTTTGAGGGCTGGGTTGATAGCGACCGCCACGGCGCCCAGTTTGAGGGTGCCAAAATAGGCAGCCAGAAAGGGGGGGACATTGGCGAGCAGCAAGGCGACTCGTTCGCCGCGTTGGATGCCCAGTGTGGCGAGCGCGTTGGCGGCGCGGCTGCAGAGCGCGTGGAGCTGGCTGTAGGTGAACGTATGCTCTTCGAAGAGCAGTGCGGGTCGATCTGGGAAATCTTGGCTTCCGCGTTCCAGGGAAGCGGCGACATTGAGCATCTGGGGCTCTCCAGGTAGTGCAGTCACGGGGTGGGCGACAACAGTGGTTTCATTGGGCGAGATTCGGCCATACGCATCCTGCGCGTTTCGATCTACAGATGTGTTCGGTGGTTTGCTCGAGCAACTCGCCGATCTGGGCGGCGAGGGTCTGGGTCTCTGCTTTTTCCACCTGCACCCAGATCTGTCTGCTGAGGAGGGGCGTGGCGGCGAAGATGGTGTCGCCGCTGCTTTTTTCGACGATCTGGGCTTCGCCGGTCAGCCGTTGCTGATCGACGGAGGCCATCCCCTGGAGAATCCGCCCGTCGGCTGGGATCATCTGGCCTGCCTGCGCGACCAGCGCATCATGCGCATCCAAATGGCAAACAGCCCGCCTGTCATGAAATCGCCATTGGCAAAGGTGCTGATGACGAAGACAAATTGCAGGGCTTCAATGGCGACGGGCCAGCTGCGGCTCAGATCGGGTGACAGCGTGTTGCGCCTGTGCAGGACAGGGGGCGCGGCGGGGGGCAGCTGGTGCATGAGTGTGGTTCGCTGTTTGAAAGATGCGAGCACGTTTCTCTCCTGATTCGACGGATCATCTGGGGGGGCGGGTAAAAAAGCCCCCTTTTTGGAGATCGAAGACGGCGTTTTGGATGGCCTGCACGATCTGCTCCAGGTCGGCGTCGGAATGTGCGGTGGACAAAAAACAGGTGCGGCCTTCCCAGAGATAGAGCCCTTTTTCGACCAGGTGATAGAAGAAGAGATCCATATTTCCCTTGAAGCGAAAATAAAAGAGCGAGCCAAAGTGAGCGACCTGGATGGGGACTTGTTCTTCGGCAAAGAACGCGTTGACGGTTGCTGCCAGCTGGGCGGTGCGTCGGTTCAGGGTGGCCTGCAGCTCGGCTCCTTGTTCTTTCATAAAGGTCAGCACAGCGTGGGCGCTGGCCATGGTCAACGGATGTTTGCAGAAGGTGCCTGCAAAAAAAGTCGTATCGGCGGGTGGGTAGGAGGCATCTCCAAAGCGCCACATGCCGCCGTCGAGGGCATCGAGCACAGAGGCTTTGCCGGCGACCACACCGATCGGCAGCCCTCCTCCGACGACTTTGCCGTACGTGACCAAATCGGCTTGTATCCCGAAGAGGGCCTGTGCGCCGCCGGGGTGCACTCGAAATCCTGTGATCACCTCGTCGAACATCAACAGAATGCCCAGGTCGTGGGTCAAACGGCGCAGCTCCCTTAAAAATTCGACTGGCTGCAGGTCAGGGCGTCGGCTCTGCACGGGCTCGACGACCACTGCAGCAAGTTCATGGGCATGGGCTCGGAGGATTTCGAGCATGGCGATGTCGCCGTACGCTGGAAGGACCAGGATGTCGGCGACGGCGTTGTGGGTCACACCGGGGGCCATCGGGGCGGCCCACCCATCCAGCTGCTGCGGATTGGGGGCTGCCAATGTGCCGTCATAATGGCCGTGATAAGAGCCGGCGAACGTAGCGATCTTGCTGCGTCCGGTCACGGTGCGGGCCAGACGCAGTGCGGTCATCACAGCTTCTGTCCCGGAATTGTTAAAAGCGATCCGTTCCATGCCGGTCAAATCGTGGATCAGTTGGGCGACCTGGCCCGCCAGAGAACTCTGCGGCCCCAGCTGGAAGCCCTGATGCAGTTGATTTTCCAGGGCCCGGACCACCATCGGCGGCTGGTGGCCGAACAGGTGGACCCCGAAGCCCATTGCGATGTCGACATAGTCGTTGCCGTCGATGTCCCAGAGATGGCTGCCCTGTGAACGTTCTGCGACCAGCGGGTAGAGCATTTCTTTGATCGAGGGGCGGAACCCTGCCGACGCTCGGTTGTCGGCCAGGATCGGGCGATAGTTCTGGACCCACGCCTTGGAGTGTGGGGTTCGTGCGGTGTACCGTGCAATGAACGTGTGGAGATAGTGCTGCTGGGTGTGGGTCAGAGTGTTGGTGGCGGCACTTTCTGTGATTTGGGGTTTGGCAAAAGGGGTGACGATGGGTGCGGGCTGGGGCGGTGCGGGCTGGGGCGGTGCGGGCTGGGGCGGTGCGGGCTGGGGTGCGGGCTGGGCAGAGTCTGCCGCCACTTCTGTCGTGTCGGCTTCTGCAATCGTTTGCATGTCGCTGCTGGCCAGAAACGCCAGTTGTTCTGAGATGACCTGTGAGACAACTTGAAGCTGTTGTGCCAGAATGCGTTCGAGCGAGCCGGCGGCTTCTGTAGCGATTGGGGGGGCGGCGATTGGGAGGGGGGCACGCTGCGGGTGGGGTGTCGGCAGCGGCGCGGTCAGGGGTTCGGGAGGGAGGGGTGCAACCGGCTTTTGTTCGGCCAGAAAGGTGGCCAGTGCGTCCAGTGTGGCCAGCTCTTCAAAAAACTGACGAACCGAGAGCTTGACCGGGTAGCGGGCGCCGACTTTGCGCAGAAGGTCGATCAGCACGATCGAATCTGCGCCCATCTCTAAAAACGGTGCGTTGACATTGAGGTCTGCGGCGGGGACGCGCAAGGCTTCAGCGACCAGTGCAGACAGCTCGGCCAGAATGGCTTGTCTGGCCGGGAGGGGAGCAGCCATGCGGGTTTCGTTTGTGATCGTCTGGGTACCCATAGCGTCTTTACAATTCCTTGAATCCTGTGCCGGATAAGGGGATCAGAATGTGTGCCTGATCGCCAAACTTTTTGCGTACGGCGGCAATGGCTGCCACTGGAACCGCGCTGGTTGCTTCCACAAAAAGTCCTTTGCGTGCCAGCGCCTGTTGTGCCTGCCGAATGTCGGGGTCGGTCACGGTGCAGACGAGGCCGTTGCTCTCTTGTACTGCGCGCAGCAGCTCGGCGCCGCGCGCGGGGGCGGCGGTGCGGATGCCAGCCGCGATGGTGGGTTCTTCGGCAACGGGGGGGACATGGGAGAAGCCTTGTTGCCATGCCCGTGCCAGCGGCGCGCAGGCAGCTGCTTGTACTGCCACAAAGCGTGGCATCTGTGCGATCTGATTGGCGGCCAGCAGAGCACGGAAACCACGATAGTAGCCCAAGAACAGATTCCCTTGTCCGACCGGCATGACCATCACCTCGGGAAGCTGTCTGGGCATCTGTTCCCAGAGCTCCCAGGCGCCGCTCATCTGGCCGAGCAGGAAAGCAGGGTGCCAGACGTGGCTGGCGTACAAGGTGTTCTGGGCCGCCTGGCGGCAGCGTTCGGCAGCGTCTGTGCGTGTACCTTCCACCAGAACCACTTCAGCTCCAAACGCTCGGATCTGGGCCAGTTTGGCTGCTGCTGTGTATGCGGGCACAAAAATTTTGCTTTGGATGCCCGCTGCCGTCGCGTAGGCGGCGAGGCTGGCACCTGCATTGCCCGAGGAATCTTCGATCACCTGGGTATGGCCTTCGGCCCGCAAGATCGAGACCAAAAGAGCGCTGCCGCGGTCTTTGTAGGAGCCGGTCGGTGTCAGGTAGTCAAGCTTGAACGAAACGGGCAGGCCCTCCCAATCTGTGGTGAGCACAGGGGTCATTCCTTCGCCTAAAGAGACAAAAGTAGAAAGGGTGGGGGGGAGCAGCAGAGAGTGGTAGCGTGCCTGGGACCAACAGGGTTGACGAATCTGCTCTGGAATAAAGCGGGGGGCCCAGTGGTATTCGTAGGGCCCGTGGCAGGTGCTGCATTGCCAGTCGGAAGGGGAGTGTGCACTGTTTCCGCAGGCAGGGCAGTAGCGTTCCAGCATAGAGGGTGTTGTCATAGGCCAGAAAAGTTTAGCGGCTGATGACTGGCAGGAAGAGTGCAGCCTCAGGAAGTTTCCAGTTGACGACAAGCTCTTCCAGGCAGGAGGTATCAGCCAGTGGGGTTGCGGGTTCGGCCAGAAAAGTTTGCATCAGTTGATGAGGGCAGCCTTTCAGAGAGGGCAGGTGGGCTGCCAGCCCGGCTGCCCCTGCATGTGCCAGGTTGGGGATCGTGATCAACTGGCCCTGGCTCAAGCCTTGCAGTGCGCTCTCGCCAAAGTAGGGGGGGGTGTTGATGTCGTAGTTGCCTGCGATGACCAAGGTGGGGACCGCACTGTTTACTCGACTGCGCATGGCTTCGCTGACCAGGGGGATCCCCCAGGTTTGGCATAAATTTTGCATGCGCGGGCTGCTGATGTTGCTGCGATAGGCGCTGCTTTTTAGATAGGGAAAGTTGCTCTCGAGCACGCTGAACATCATTGCATATTCAAAGTCACTGACCCGCATCAGGTCTTCGGGGCAGACGATCGAGAAATTGGTGGCGCGGTCGATCGCCTCTGTCGGCGAGGGTTTGATCTGCAACCTGGTGGTATTGCCCTGTTGGATGGTATAGATGAGCTGTGGGGTGGCGGCTACGCTGTCTACATTGAGCATGCTGCCCACGACCAGGTCTACGAAGGTCTGTTCGCCGGCGATGCCGTTGTAGGTCGCGGTCTCCCCCTCTACAGTGGCTGTGAAGGTGTAGGTCAGCGGTTCCTGTCGAAAGTGTTCGGCCAGACCGATAAAGACATTTTCCAAATCGGGATAGGCGTTGTTGCAGGCGGGATCGGCGCTGCACTGGTCAAACATCAACCGGAGCGAACGCACGATGGCGAATGGGCGGCTGTAGCCAGAGACCTCTGGCGGGTAGACCCCTTCTATCATCACGCTGCGCACGTTGGCTTCGTCGCCTGTCTGATACGGAGAAAGATGATGGGGAGACCATTCGCGCAAAATGGTCAGTGCCAAGCGTGTCCCGTACGAGGCGCCGTAGAGGTTGATCTGGGGGGAACGGATGTAGCCGTCGTACAGCAGCGCCTGCCGGATCTGTTCTACGTCGGCTGCGTTCTGCAAAGAGTTGTAGGCCTCCAGCGTATGGCCTGCTGTTTGCAGACGTTGGCGGCAGGCCACATAGGCGGCATTTTGTGAGTCGATGAAGTCTCGATCGGTCTGTATCTGGCCGATCGTTTCCAGCGCGTGGTGGTAGGCTTCGGACGAACAGCTGAGTGCTGGCAGAGAGACCCCTGTCCCGCGCTGGTCAAAGACAACGACATCGCGTTGATCCAGGAAGGGCAAGACATAAAAACGTTCGACACCATACAAGACGGAGACGGACTTGAGCACAGAGGCGGCAGGTCCGCCATGCAAGATAAACAAGGCGTCGGTGGTCGGCGTGGGGTGGGTCGACGGGTATATGACCACAGCCAGGGAGATGGTCTGGGTATGGGTCGGTGAAAAATGGTCGAGGGGTACGGCCACATAGCCGCAGATCGCCTGTGTAGACGGAATCGATGAGAGCGACAAGGCTGGTGTGACATCTGCGCAGGGGGTGACCTGCAGGGTAGGGGTCATCGCAAGCGCGGGTCGCACAACAGCCTCTGGTGAGATCGCCGAGGGTTGGGCATAAACTGTCGAGGGCGCGGACAGGGCTGCGGTCAACAAAATGAGCAACAGCCACGCAAGGGTACAGGGGAGGAGGCCGAGGAGACGTTTGTGAAAGCAACTCATTGTGTTTACCTTTTTATAAAGCAAACGCATACTCTCTCATGGAGTATAGTGCAACGCCAGAAATTTGTCCAAATTATTGCCCTGGTGCGATAATCGTAGGCCTGTTTGACAAGATGGATGTTGTGGGGGAGGCAGCTTGATTTCGACAGAAAGGACCGCCTGTGCAGCAGCCGGTCCGTATCCATGAAACGATCTCGTAAAAACAGGTGGCGCAGCAGCCACTTTCTCGAGTATTGTGTCTCCGTCCCTGACGATGGGGGGAGCGGTTTTGACAGCCGCATGTCTGTCCGGCAGGAGCGCAAGAGCACCGGTGCACTTGGACGCATCCAGGCAGTTGCGTCTGAGTTTGAGCGGAAGTATCTGGACCCGGCCTTCGACGGTGCTGTGGGGTGGCTCTTCGGGACAGGGGGACAGCCGCTGGTCCGGGCGTTGAGACAACCCGAGCTGACCCCGCAAGAGCGTGCCATCAATCGAGGGTTTTTTCTCTCGACAGCGACGTTGGGGCTGGGGCTGGCCAGCAGCTTGGGGGCCACACCGCTGGGGCTGTTGGGCTATGTCGGCCTGCTTTACAACTCTGTTCCGATCTATGCGAGCGTCTATCGGGATCTGGTCGAGGAACGCAAGTTGGGCGTCGACCTGCTGAGTGCCCTGGTCAACACGGCCTATCTGGCTGGGGGCATGGTTGTGCTGGGCAGCGTTGCCCAGCTTTCGTTCTATTTCAGTGTTCGTATGCTGCAGCTGTTAAAAGACCACATCAGCGGCGACCTCACTGAGGTTTTGACAGCTCAGGGGCAGACAGTCTGGCTGTCCAGGGAAGGGGAGCCTGTGGCTGTTCGGGTGGAGACGCTGGCAGCCGGGGATGTCGTCGTGGTTCAGGCTGGCGAGATGGTGCTGGTAGACGGGGTTGTGCTGCAGGGGGCTGGGGTTGTTGACCTGCAGAGCCTGACCGGCAGGAGCAACCCGGTGGAAGCGGGGGAAGGCGATCTGTTGTTGGCCTTTACACGGGTGCTCTCTGGGGAGCTGTGGATTCGGGTCGACCAGGGCGGCGAGCATGCGACGACGCTGGTTGGCCAGTGGCTGGCGTGGAGCGTGGACACCCCCACCGCTGCACAGCTCAAGTTTGTTCGGGTGACCGACCAGCTGGTGGTGCCGGTGATTTTGTTGAGTGCCCTGGCGCTGCCTTGGCTCGGCCCTTTTCGTGCGGCGGCGTTGTTGGGGATTCACCCGCAGCGCCACCTGCTCAACTTTGGGGCTCTTCACAACCTCAGCGCTTTGCTCTATGCGTCCCGGCAGCAGATTTTGGTCAAAGATGGGCGTTCGCTGGAGCTGCTCCGGCGGATCGACACGGTGGTCTTTGACAAGACGGGCACCCTGACCGAATGGGAGCCGCAGGTGGGGGCCATCCACATCTATGGGAGCTGGTCTGCCGACCAGCTGTTGGCGTGGGCGGCTGCTGCCGAGCAGCGTCAGCAGCACCCGTTCGCCCGCGCGTTGCTGGCTGGCGCGCAGGCGCGGGGAGTGGCGCTGCCGGTGGTCGACTCGAGCGTTTCTCAGGCGGGGTTTGGGCTGACCGCAGAGATCGAAGGGCGCAGCGTGCTGGTCGGGAGCTGGCGTTGGATTGTGCAGAACGGTGGGGCGATGCCGCCTGGGGTTCAGGGTGTGTGGCAAGGCTCTTGTGCGTCTGACGCTTCGTGGGTATGGGTTGCTGTGGACGGCCAGGTGCAGGGGGCTGTGGAAGTTCAGCTCTCTGTGCGGCCCGAAGCTGCCGCGGTGGTGGCTGCGCTGTGCAAGCTGCCCCGCATCCAGAAACTGCTCATTTTGTCGGGGGATGAGGCGGCCCCGACTGCGGCGGTGGCCGAGCAATTGGGGATCGACGAGGCTGTTGCAGAGCTATCTCCCTCTGACAAAGCGGCGCGGATCGCGGCGTTGCAGGCAGAGGGGCGGACGGTCTGTTTTGTCGGCGACGGCCTCAACGATCTGGTGGCCTTCAAGCAGGCGGACCTTTCGATTGCGTTGCAGGGGTCCGCTGCCACGGAGACTGCCCAGATTGTTTTGCTGGATCCGGATCTCTGCTATCTCCCGAAATTGTTTGCCCTGGGGCAGGAATATGCGGCCGACCATCGAGCGCTCTTTGCAGCGGTGCTCACCCCGGGGGTGTTGTGTGCGCTGGGGGTATTTTGGTTGGGGTTTGGGCTGCCCCAGATGACGCTGTTTGATGCAGTGGATGTGGGGCTGGGCACTTCGATTGCGGTCCGGCCCTGGCAGCGGCAGCGGCGTCTGCTTGCTCTCCAAGGGGAGGGGGAGGTGCTGGCGGCAGACGGTGTTGTCCAATCTGCCGCCAGCGTGAAGGCTGTCTAGCGGGCGCCGCAGGCTTGGAGGCAGGCCTGCATGTGGCCGCGCGCCTCGGCGGCGATGGTACAGCATTGTTCGATGGCATAGGCGCGTGCGCCGATGATCTCGAGGTTGAGGGGGCCGGTGTACCCGTGCTGGTGCAGGACGCGGATATAGCCGACCAGGTCGATCTCGCCCCGTCCGTTGGCCTGAAGTTCCGGTTTGCCGGGTCCCTGCTGGCGGCCCAGGCAGTCACGAATATGGACGTGGCGCACGTGGTCGATCACGGCTGCGATCGCCTCGACCGGGTTTTCGTTGGCGCGGTGGATGTGGGAGGGGTCCATGTCTACCCCGAACGCTGGCGAGCGGATGGCCTCGACCATCTGCAAGGTGGTGGGTGTGTTGTAGACGGCCTGGCCGACATGGGCTTTGACGCAGAGGGTCACCCCGTAGTGTTCTGCCCTCTGTGCCAGGCTGCCCAGCTCGTCGATTGCCTGGCGCAGGCTGGCTGCGTCGTCTGACTTGCCCCCTGGCCCGCAGTTGACGATCGGGATTTCGAGTTCGACCGCTGCCTGCAGCGCCTGTTCGATCTTGCTGGCTTCGCGCTGGGGTTGTTCGATCGCCAGCAATGCCAGCCCGTAGGTCGCAGAGAAGCCTTTGATGGCGGGGGCGAGTTCCTGCCAGTGTGACAGCACGAGGTGTTCGCTCATGCCGTCGATGGCAGAGAGCTCGATGCCGTCGTAGCCGGCCATGGCCAGCATGCGAAAGGCGGTTTCCAGCGGATAGCCGCCGAAGAGAACGGAGTTTGCACCAAGTTTCATCGCTTGTTCCTTTACTTGACGTACACGACAGTCTCGTTTTCGAGCGACTCGATGGCGGCGGCCAGCACCTTCTGGGCGGCCAGCCCATCGGCGCCTGAGCCGTCGATCTCTTCTGGGGCAGCCCCCTCGCTGAGCTGTTCCAGAAAACGGTGCTGGCGGTTGAGAAAGGTCTCCTCAAAATCGCGCATGCCCCCAAAGATGGGGTTGACAAAGACCCGGCGTTCCATGTCGCCGGCAGGGAAGAGGGTAGCTTCTCTGTACATATCTTCGATCACGAAGCGGCCGCGGGTGCCGGCCACCTCGCACCGTTCCATCGGGTGGCCTCGTTCGATGTCGTAGCTGCCGGTGAGGGTACCGACCACGCCATTTTTGAAGCGCAGGTTGAAGGTGGCGGTTGACCAGATGGTGCGTCCGGGTGCTTTGGTGGCGAAGCACTGGACAGCCTCGACCTCTCCGCAGAAGTGGCGCATGATGTCGACGGTGTGGGGGTGCAGCGCCTTGATCTGGAAATAGGGAGAGCTTTCGCGCGGGTTCATGATCCACATGCTCATGTTGACGAAGAGCAGGTGGCCCAGCCGTCCTTCTTCTTGCCAGCGTTTGGCAAGGCGGGCAGCGGGGGTGAAGCGGTGGTTGAGGTTGATGCCGTAGCAGAGGTTTTGGGCGCGGGCTTTGGCCACCATCTCTTCTGCCTGGTCGATGCGGTTGGAGATCGGTTTTTCGCCGAGCACATGGCAGCCGGCTTCCAGCGCCTGCAGGGTGGGCAGGTAGTGGTCGCTGCCATATTCTTCGCCGCCTGTGGCCACCACGCAGAGATCTGGGGCCAGTGCGGCGAGCATCTGGTCGACCGAGTAGAAAGCGGGCGCGCCGAAGCGGGCCGCTGCGGCGTCTGCGCGGCTGCGGTCGAGATCGCAGAGGCCGACCAGTTCGGCCAGGGGGTCTGTTTTCAGCAGCCCGGCGTGGCGGTTGCCGATCGGCCCCAGGCCGATCACACACGCACGAATCATCGCTTACCTCCCATTGTTTGTCGTGGACGGGCGTTTCTGTCGGCTATTCCACGGTGGGGTAGACCTTGGGAAAGTACTTGCCGGCCAGAATTTCGCCGTCGGCGACTTCGACATAGGTTTTCATCACATGGTTGCCGCTGGCCACGTAGCGCGTGTCGCCGGTCATGTAGTGCAGCGCGATCGCCCGCCGTGGGCGGCCGCTGGTGTTGGCATGGCTGCCGTGCCAGGTCAGGGCATGGTGGTAGTGGACTTCTCCTTTTTTGACCGGGCAGCGGATGACCTGGATCGGATGGCCGTTGAACTCGTTGGGCATGTCTTCGTAGTTCTTGAGCGTATGCAGAAAGTCGATGTTGTTGCCCCAGAGATGGGAGCCTGGCACCATGCTCATACAGCCGTTGTCGACGTCGGCGTCGTCGAGTGCCACCCAGCCAGTCACTTCGGTCATCGGCTGGATGATCGGCCAGTAGGGGGCGTCCTGGTGCCACATGTTGACGCCGCCGATCTGGGCTGGTTTGTATTGGATCTGGTCGTGCCAGATGCGCAGCTCGGTGGCGTCGGTCAGCTGGGCCAGCCCCTGGGTGATCTGGGGGTGGCTGATCAAGGCATGGAAGGGTTCGCTGGACATCCAGATGTCGACGATCTGCCAGACGGGGGAGGATGCATCTTTGGAGAGGTTGCGCACCAGCACGGGTTGTTGGACGTCGCTGCGATCGCGCTGTTCGATGGTGCGCATGATCTCGCTGCGCAGCACTTCGACCTGGTCGTCGCTGAGCACTTTGCCGCCGTTGACGTAGCCGTTGGCCTTGAAAAATTCGATCTGTTCTTGGGAAAGCATTGGGTTTCTCCTTGGAAGATGGCTATTGGATACAGGGATTGAACGGGTTCAGCGCGACCGGGCCTGCAGCCGTGCTGCCTGGGCCGGGTCGCCGATGTGCAGGGTGTCGTAGGCCTGCTGCGAGCTGGTGAAGTAGTCGATCTGGTTGTCGCCGTGCCAGTTGGGCTGGTTGTAGATGGGGTTGGGCAGCCCGCTTTCCTCCTCACGGCGTGCGATCCAGGCGTGCATGCGGCGGGTCAGTTCGGCCACGATCTCGGGGTGGCTCTCTGCCAGGTTGACCGATTCGGTGGGGTCTTCGTAGAGATTGTAGAGCTCGACCGGTGCTTTGAAATGGAAATCGGGTTCGAGGGCGACGATCAGTTTCCAGTTGGGGGTGCGCCAGCCATGTTTGCGCATCCAGGTGCATTCGGTGATATAGAACTCGCTGGCGTGGGAGGCCACCTCCCCGCGCACCATTGGCAGCAGCGACGCTCCGTCGAAGTGCAGCTCCTCTGTTTCGATGCCGGCCAGTTCGAGCAAGGTAGGCACCAGATCTTTGTGCTGGTTGTAGCCTGAAATGCGGAGGCCAGCGGGCACTTTGCCGGGGTAGCGGAGGATGAGCGGCACGATCAGCGTCGGTTCGTAGAGCCCATGGTGGTCGAAGTAGCAATCATGGTCGTAGAGGGTTTCGCCGTGGTCGCCGTTGACGACGACGATCGTCTCTTCTGTCAGCCCGCGCGCTTCCAGGGCGGTGAAGATGCTGCGAATGGCGGCATCCATGTAGGCGATGGCTCCGTCGTACTGGGCGATGATGTACTCCTTGTCGGTGACAGCTGGCGGCATCCAGCTGGCAAAAAAATCGCGAAAGGGTTTGAAGGCCATGACCGGCTCCATTGAGCGGTTGCGCCGGTCGAACTCGTTGCCGTGGTAGAACATGCGTTCGAAGGGGGCAGGGGGCAGGTAAGGCGAGTGGGGGTCCATGTGGCGCAGGAAGAGAAAGAAGGGGTCGCGTTGGCGGGCCAGGCGGTCGAGTTCGGGCAGAGCGACATCGTTGAGGTTTTGTGCCTTGGGGCTGCGTCCTTCGTTCCAGCTGCCCCAGCCGGGGAAGTCGAGGTATTTGTCGAAGCCGCGGGAGCTGGGGTTGCCGGTGAAACCGACGGAGGTGGTGGCATAGCCTTGGTTGCGCAGAATTTCGGCCAGCGTGGGGATTTCGGGGCGCAGCGGCCCTTTGTGGCGCAGGGCGACGACCTGGGTTGTGAAGAGGTCCTGGCCGGTGAGCATGGAGGCATAGGCGCTGGTTGTCGGGATATAGGGGCTGAAGGTTTGCTCGAAGAGGGTGCTTTCCTGGGCAAAGCGGTCGAGCTGTGGCGTTGTGAGTCGGCGGTATCCGTAGCAACTCATGTGGTCGCGGCGCAGCGAATCGATGCCCAACAGTACAATATTCGGTTTGCGGTTGCGGCGTGCAGGCATAAACGTGATTTCCTTCCAGATAGCAATTGTTGAATCGGTCAGCAGCAGAGAAGGGTTCAGCCGGGGATGGCGTAGCCAAACTCGCGCATTCCTTCTTCCAGAAAATCAAAATAGCTGGCCCCTTCGGCCCGGTCGTAGCGCCCGACGGTCTCGCTGCGTACGACGATGCGGCCGAGCGGGATGCCCAGGTAGGCTTCGAGCCGGGCCAGGGTGGAGGCCTGGTCGCGGACAAAATCTTCAAAGCGCACGACGATCCAGTGGGCTGGTTTGGGGGTTGCCGCCACAATGGCGTGCTGGTAGTGCCAGGAGAGGGCACGGCGCACCCGCCAGAGGAGCTCTTTTTTGTCTTCAGCCAGGGTGGCGGCGGCCAGCAGCGCTGGGTAGCGGCTGGCCAGCAGCGTTTCGGCGTCTGGGTAGGTCACCCCAAAATCCTTCAGGTCGTCGGTCAGGTGGCGGGCCAGGATATTGTCGCGTGGGTTGCGCACCCAGTGGATGTACTTGATTTCGGGGAACATCCGTACGATCCAGGGAAAGACCAGGGTGGTCTCCGGGATTTTCCAGCCTTTGTGTTCGTCTGGGGCGGTCAGGACTTTGTGCAGATAGCTGTGGATCAGATCGGTGAACTCTGTGGGGATCGGCATCGTGTGCAGCTGGCTGAAGTCCCACGTCAAGTCTCCTTTCCAGAGCACAGAGCGGGCCAGGACCCGGCAGGCTTCGTACATGGCCTGTGGGGGCAGGAGGTCTCCCGAGCGGTTGAGGGGTTCGCCCATATAGACATTGCTGGCGATCAAGGTGTGAGAGATCGCCCGTGTTCCGCCGTGTCCGCGGCCGACAATTGTGATCAAAGACATGGTTGCCTCTTTTGCCTAGACATGCAGGGACTCTTCTGTCCATGGAAAGTGGATTCGGCGTCCTTGGCGTGCGGAGTGGTAGGCGCCGAGCACCATTTCGACCGAGACGCGGCCGTCGTGGGCGGTGGCAGGTGGGGGCAGGTCGTGTCGGATGCAGTCGACGAAGGCGCGGGGGACGGCGGCGATGCGTTCGGCGTGGCTGGGGGGGATGGGGATGCCGAGGTCGTGCCATTGGGGGTCGCCGCGGCGGTACTGTTTGAGTGCGATCGGGTGGGGAGGGAGGGCGACATTGGTGGAGACCAGGTCGTCGTGGTTTTGGATGAGGACCCCCTGTTCTCCGTAGACTTCGGTGGTATTTTCGCCGGCGAGGGTGACCGAGGAGTTGACGAGCACCGCCATGGTGCCGCTGGCATAGCGGTAGATGGCGACCCCGGTGTCGTCGGGGGCGATCTGGGTGAGGGTGTTGTCGATCTCGGCCATGACGCTGGTTGGCGGGCCGAGCAGCCAGTGCAGGAAGTCTGTGGCATGGCTGGCATCGTCCATGAACATGCCCAGGTTTTGCAGGGGGTCGAGGTGCCAGCGGGTCGGGCCGTCGATGAACTCCTGGTTGAAGAGCACCGGGATGCAGTGGCGGCGGCGCACCAGGCTGATGCGGCCCAAGGTGCCGTTTGTGACCAGCTCGTGGATTTTTTGGTTGGAGGGGTCGTGGCGCATCTGGTAGGCCATCATGAACTTGACCCCGGCGGCTGCGACGGCGGCGGCCATGCGGTCGCAGTCGGAGAGGGTGAGTGCCATTGGTTTCTGGCAGAGAATCTGTTTGCCGGCGGCTGCGGCGGCCAGCACCTGTTCGGCGTGGCGGTAGGTTTCGCAGGTGACGATCACGGCTTCGACTGCTGGGTCGGCGAGCAAGTCTTCCAGGTGGGGGACAAAGCGCATGCTGTGGCGTTCTGCCGCCTGCATTCCGCGGTCGGTGTTGTCGTCCCAGCAAGCCACCAGACGGGCGTCGTCGAAGGTGGCCAGGCGTTCGCAGTACAGGTGGGCGTGGCCATGCGCGAAGCTGATCACGCCGATCCCCAAGGGGCTGTTCATCGGGTTGGACTCCATAGAGAGCTGGGTGGCTCGGGGGGAGGCGTTGTTGCGGGTCTGAAGGAGCGCTGCAAGGTGCGGTCGATCCAGTCGACGACCTGGTTGGCTGTGGCTGCGCTGCTGTTGTGTGTGGTGTCGAGCCGTTCGACCGCTGCGGCCTCTTGGAACCAGCGGTTGAAGGCCTGTTGGCCGGCGACGAACGCGTCGTCGCTGTGGCGCCAGGCTGGGCGGCTGCACAGCCGTTCGGCCAGTCTGCTGTCGTCGCAGACCAGGGCCAGCGGGTGGATCGGGCCCAGGTAGCGCCGTTCCTGGCAGGGTTCGAGGTTGTGGGGGACGCCGACGCCGGCCCCGACCAACAGGACGGGGCGGCCGGCCTGGCCGATATTTTTGGCGAGACGCAGCCAGGTTTCGAAGAAATCGCGGTACTGGGTCTCTGGCTGGTCGAACTCGGGGCGCCAGAGGATGTCGGTGTCGAGCAGCACGACCTGGTCGAGGCGGGCGGCGAGCGCAGCAGCGATCGTGCTTTTGCCGGTGCCGCTGGCGCCGCCCAGCGTCAGGAGTGGCAGCTGACGAAAAGGGTGGCCATGGTTGCAGTGGGGGCAGACGGCGACTGCCCAGCCGGCGGATTCGGCGGGTTGGATCAATTTTTCGACACAATACAGCCCGCAGGCTGAGCAGGTGTTGAACATCAGCGGGTGGTTTTCCTGTTGGGTGGGGTCAGGCGACCGGCACCTCTTCGGCGCGTCCGGTCTGGAAGGAGCGGATGGCCGCCTCGATGATCTCCTGGACGGCCAGCCCTTCGTGGCCGGAGGCTTCGAGCTCGGCGCGCGGCACGCGGGCGTCGACCTGTTCCAGCCAGCGATGGATGCGGTTGGAGAAGGTTGCGTTGAAGCCGCTCAGCCCTCCCATGATGCTGTTGCGGATCACGGTCAGCTCTTCGGAGTTGCGCGGGTAGAGGGTCAGCTCTTCGTAGAGGTTGTCCAGCACGAAGCGTCCTTGGGTGCCCAGCACCTCGCAGCGTTCGAGGTTGTGGCGGGGGTTGGTGTCGTAGCTGCCGGTGAGGTGGCCGACGACGCCGTTGGCAAAGTGAAGGTTGACCTGGACGTTGGAGTAGCAGATGCGGCCTGGGGCGCGGTTGAAGAAGGCATGGACACGTTCCACATCTCCGCAGAAATAGCGCATGATGTCGAGTGAATGGGGATGCAGGGCTCGTATATGGAACCAGGGGGAGCTTTCGTTGGGGTTGCCTATCCACATGGTCATGTTGATCAGCAGCAGATCGCCCAGCCGTCCTTGTTCGATCCACTCTCTGGCTTTGGCGGCAGGGGGAACGAAGCGGTGATTGAGGTTGATGCCGTAGTAGAGCCCCTGGGCGTCGGCTTTGGCGACCATCTGGCGGGCTTTTTCGATTTCGTTGGAGATCGGTTTTTCGCCGAGCACGTGGATGCCGGCTTCCAGACATTGCAGGGTCGGTTCGAAGTGGTCTCCGCCGTTTTCGACGCCGGCGGAGCAGACGCTGACGGCGTCGAGCGCTTCGTTGGCCAGCAGGTCGGCGACGCTGTAGTAGGCGCGCACGCCGTAGCGTGCGGCGGCCCGGTCGGCCCGTTCTGGGATGATGTCGCAGACGGCAACCAGATTGGCCAGCGGGTCTGCCTGATAGACGGGTGCATGGGTGTTGCCGATGTTGCCCATGCCGATCACAGCTACGTTGAGCATGTTGTGCTTCTCCTTCAGGTTGGATGAATGTCTATGGGATGGCGCGCCACAGTTGATAGAGGCCGACCGTCTGTTGGCGTTGATAGTGGCTGTGGAGGTAGTCGTCCAGCAGGGTGACGCCGCTGCTGAATCGGCTTGCGTTGGGTTCGCGGGAGGGGGCCAGATCGACAAGAAGCAGCCACTGGGGGGCGTGTCTGGTCAGTTCGGCCACCATCTCTTCCTGCACCGGGTGGGTGGTGGTGACGCCTGGGTGGAGTTCGTGGTAGCGGGTGGCTGCTGGCCGGCCGGCCAGAAAATAGAGGCTGACATCGTTGAGCAAGACGACGTCGTGGCGGGTCAGCCCGGAATAGATTGGGCCAGGCGCCTGTTTTTCGAGGAATTGGACGACCTCGTCTTGTCCGGGCAGGGTAGCGACACAGCCGGCGCGCGGCAGCGACGAGTAGCAGCCTTGCGGCGGGTAGCTTTGGACGAGCTGGGTCAGGCGGGCATAGGGATAGACAAAGTAGAGCAGGGCTGGGATCAGCAGGAGCAGGAGTGCAGGCACGGCCAGCCAAGGTTGCTGCCAGCGTCGTGCGGGGATCTGGCGGGCCAGCCAGGCGGTCAGCAGCACGGCGACCAGGGAGGCAGGCAGCACATGGATTTCGTCGTAGCGGCTCAGCGCCTGGGCGAACAGCCCGGCGCCCAGGGCGGTGAGGGCTGCGGCCAGGCTGGTATCGGCGCTGGGGGTGCTGTCTCGCCTGCGCAGCGCTGCCCAGATCAGCTGCAAGGCGACCAGGGCATAGAGGAGCAGGGGGAGGTAGAAGCGCAGAGAATCGCCCAGAAGAGAAAGGAACTGCTCTGTTCCGAGGTGCCAGGTGCTCCAGTCGGGGAGAAGAGCTGGGTAGGGGAGCTGGCGGACAGCCCGGAAGCGGGTTGCAGGAAAGAGCAGCAGCTGTTCGAGCATGGGGGCAAAGCCAGCGTTGCTGCCCAGCCAGCCATAGAAAAGGAGCACAAGCCCGAGGGCAGGGCTGCCGGCGGCCAGCAGGGCGGAGCGCCACGCCCGCAGCTGGCCGGGGAGCAGCCAGTGGTGGGTCAGCAGAACGCCCAGGGCAACCGCAGTGTACAGCCCCAGGTCGAGACGAAAAAGGGCCGTGAGTCCGGCCAGACTGCCTGCGATCCAGAGCCAGCGCTGCGGGTGGTTTTGGATCGCGCGCAGCCCGGCAGCCAGTGCGGCCAGGCTGAGGAGCAGGGCGGGGAAGATGGCGTAGCCATAAAATGTGGCGGCGGCCAGCAGCGTGGCGGCGGCCAGATAGGGGAGCAGCGCCCAGCGCCAGGAGCGCAGCAGGGGGCCTGCTATCCCGTAGACGGAGAGTGCCAGCGCCATGCGGACGAGGGTATCGTAGCTGCGTGCGACCAGCACACTTTCGCCGGCCACGCCGAAGAGGGCGGCCAGGAGATAGGATTGGCCTGGGGGGTAGATCGTCCAGTAGTCGCGCAGGGGCAGGTCGCCGTTGCGCAGACGCAGCCCGTTGACCAGGGCCAGCCCTTCGTCGTACAGATTGAGCGGCGACTTGATCGGCAGTGCGATCAGCGTGCTTCCGGCCAGCAAAACAGCTGCGACCAGCAGCGTGCTCTGGTAGGTGGAAGAGGTTCGTGCGCCGGGCTGGACGGCCCGGGAGCCGCTGTAGAGCAGCAGCCCGGCGGCCAGGGCGAGCAGGCTGAACAAATTCAAGGAGCCGGCCAGCAGTTCCAGCCCCAGCCGCAGCAGCTGGGCTGCTGCCAGGATGAGGGCCAGGAGGCCCAGGATGCGGGCGAAGCGGGGCAGCAGCTGTCGGCGGCGCACCCCGCCGCGCAGCCAGCCTTCTGAGAGCACCAGCAGGGCGACCAGCAGGACGACCAGCAGGACGACGCTGGCCTGGTTGACCACGTGCACCAGGTAGCGATCCCAAGGAGTAAAGAGCATCGCCATCTGCAGGAGGTCGCGCAGGAGGAAGGCCAGGCCCACTCCAGCGGCAAAAAGGACCAGGCAGAGTCCGTAGGCCAGAAGATAGGCGTAGATGGGCGGCGGTGTGGAGCCGGGGCTACGCTGCGAAAGAGTGGACACGGGGCACCACGCCTCCCAGGCTGAGGTCGGCTGCAAAGTGGCAGCTGACAAAGTGGCCGGATTCCAGCTCCTGGAGTTGTGGCTCTTCCTCGGTGCAGCGTGCCTGTGCGTATTTGCAGCGTGTGCGGAAGACGCAGCCGGAGGGGAGGCGGGCCAGGTCGGGCGGTTCGCCGGCGGTGATGGTGCGCTGGTGTCGGTCGATGGTGCGGGGGACGGCGGCCAGCAGGAGCTCGGTGTAGGGGTGTTTGGGGCGGCTGAGCAGCATCTGTTTGGGGCCCAGTTCGACCAGCTTGCCGGCGTACATGACAGCGATGCGGTCGCTGATATAGCGGATGACCGCCATATTGTGCGAGACAAAGAGATAGGTCAGCTCCTGGCGTTCTTGCAGGTCTTTGAGCAGATTGAGGATCTGGGCCTGGATCGAGACATCCAGGGCTGAGACCGGTTCGTCGGCGATCACCAGTTTGGGTTGGACGACCAGGGCGCGGGCGATGCCGATGCGTTGGCGCTGGCCGCCGCTGAAGCTGTGTGGGTAGCGGCGCAGATGTTCGACGCGCAGCCCTACCTGCTGGATCATCTGGCTGACTCGTTCTTCGAGTTCGCGGCCTTTGGCGATGCCGTTGACGCGCAGCGGTTCGCCGACGGTCTCGAGCACATTCATGCGGGGGTTGAGCGAGGCAAAGGGGTCCTGGAAGATCATCTGCACAGATCGGCGGAAGAGCCGCATCTGTTCGCCGTTGAGGTCGTCGAGGGTGAGATCTTGGCTGCCGGTGTGCAGAATTGCCTGGCCGCCGGTCGGTTCGTAGACGCGCACCAGGCAGCGGCCCAGGGTTGTTTTGCCGCAGCCGCTTTCGCCGACGACGCCGAGCACCTCTCCGCGTTGGATTTGGAGGCTGACATTGTCGACGGCCTTGATGTGGGCGACGGTGCGGCGGAGGAAGCCTTTTTGGATCGGGAAATACTTGCGCAGCCCGTCGACCTCCAACAAAACTTGATGGTTTGTGCTCATTGGGGCGGGTTTCCTTGTTCGGTGTAGAGAAAACAGCGGACCCAGTGTTGGGGGCGGGCCTCGACCATTGGGGGGCGGGCGGTGTCACAGACGCCGACGATCCGTTTTTCGCAGCGTGAGAAGAACGGGCACCCTGGGTGGACGGCGAAGGGGCTGGGGAGTGCCCCGCGGATTGGGGTAAGGCGGTCGAGGTCGCCGTCGATCGTGGGGATCGAGCGCCAGAGGGCTTCGGTGTAGGGGTGGAGCGGGTGGGTGAAGAGTTCGTCGGTGGCGGCGTGTTCCATCACCAGCCCCAGGTACATGACCATGACCTCGTCGGCGACGCTGCCGACGACTGTCAGGTCGTGGCTGATGTACATAATGGACATGCCGAATTCGCTTTGGAGATCGCGCAGCAGGTCGAGGATTTGGGCTTCGATGGTGACATCGAGGGCAGTGGTGGGTTCATCGGCGATGACGAGCCGTGGGTGGCAGACGAGGGCCATTGCGATCATGGCGCGCTGGCGCATGCCCCCGGAGAACTGGAAGGGGTAGGCGTCGATTCGTTCTTCGGGGCGGGGGATGCCGACGCGGCGCATCATTTCGATGGCGCGTTGGCGGGCCTCCTGTTTGCTGACGTCGGGGTAGTGAATGCGGACGGCCTCCATGATTTGGTCTCCGAGCGTATGCACGGGGCTGAAGGAGGTCATCGGTTCCTGGAAAATCATCGAAATTTCTTTGCCGCGGATGCTGCGGAGTTCAGCGCCGTTCGGTTTGAGTTCGGTGACATTGACCACGCGTGTGCTGGTGGGGGTGGTGGGGAGGTTGAGCAGCACGCGGCCGCCGACCACTTTGCCGGGGGGGGAGGGGATGATGCCCAGGATGGCCTGAGCGGTCACCGATTTTCCGGAGCCGCTTTCGCCGATCACGCCGAGGGTCTTGCCTTGCTGGATTTGGAAGCTGACGCCTTGGAGGGCGTGGACGGTTCCTTCGTGCAGCGAGAATTGGACCTTCAGATCCTGCACGTCGACCAGAAGATTGTGGGTAGTTTGCATAGTCATTTGCTCTGAAAGAAGGCACTGCACTGGGCGGCGGTCATGCCGAGTAGGGGTCGGCGGCATCGCGCAGGCCGTCGCCGACGAAGTTGAAGAGCAGCACCGTGCCGATCACGAAAATGGCTGGGATCAGGCGCCAGGCTTGCTGGGCGACTGCCATCAGATCCTGGGCATCTCTGAGGAGCACGCCCCAGCTGACGGCGGGGGGTTGGATGCCCAGCCCCAGGTAGCTGAGGGCGGTTTCGCCCAGGATGGCGACCGGGATCGACAGGGTGATCGAGACGATCAGGTGGCTGGTGAAGCCGGGCATCAGGTGGCGGAAGATGATGCGTGGTTTGCTGGCGCCGGCGACCTGGGCGGCCAGGGCGTAATCTTCTTCGCGCAGTGCCAGCAGCTTGCCGCGCACGACGCGCGCCAGCCCGGTCCAGTTGACGGCGGCCAGGATCAGGGTAATGGCCAGGAAGGTCTGGGTGGAGTTCCAGTTACGCGGCAGGGCGGCGGAGAGTGCCATCCAGAAAGGGATGAGCGGGATCGAGATGATCACATCGATCAGCCGTTGGATCAGCTCGTCGATGGTGCCGCCGAAATAGCCGGAGATGCCGCCGATGAGGATGCCGATGGCGAAGCTGAGCAGCACGCCGAGCAGCCCGATCGAGAGGGAGATGCGTGAGCCGAAGATGGTGCGTGAAAAAATATCGCGTCCCAGCTCGTCCGAGCCGAAGAGCATGACGGGGAGCTCTTCCTGGCCGGTGCCGAAGAGATGGAGGTTGGTTTCCCACAGATTCCAGAGCTTGTAGGGTTCTCCTTCGACGAAAAAGAGGATCGGGTAGGGGGTGGTGGTGTCTTCTGTGAAGATATACTTAAAGGTTTCGGGGTCGAGGGTTCGTTCCAGCCCATAGACGAAGGGGCGGTGGAGTGAGCCTTCGTGGAAGAGATGGAGTTTGCTGGGGGGCATCATCTGCAAGCCAGGGAAGCGTCCGGTTTCGCTGTAGGGGCTGACAAAGTCGGCGAAGAGGGCGGACAGATAGAGCAGGGTGAGGAGGACGAGCGAGATCATGGCCAGACGGTGGCGGCGGAAGCGCCAGAGGATCAGCTTCCATGGATTCGCATAGTAGAAACGTTCGTCGGCTGCTTCCTGGCGGTGGGTGCCGGCGCCCAGGGTCAGTTCGGTTTCTTCGGGGGTAGCCAGCGGCCGATCAGCGGGTTTGGACAGAGGCGTGTTCATTTGCTGAGCCCTCCATAGCGGATGCGCGGGTCAGCCCACGCCAGGTAGATGTCTGAGATCAAGCTGCCGACGATCGTCAGGGTGCTGAGGATCAGGACGATGCTGCCGGTCAGGTACATGTCCTGGGCCATGGTGGCACGTTGGAGCAGCGGTCCGATCGAGGGGACGCTCAGCACGATAGAGATCAGCACTTCGCCGGCAAAAATGGAGGGCAACAGCCAGCCGATGGTGCTGAAGACCGGGTTAAGAGCCAGCCGGACCGGGTATTTGAAGAGCAACTGGAGTTCGGAGAGGCCTTTGGCGCGTGCGGTGACGACGTACTGTTTTTTGAGTTCGTCGAGCAGGTTGCCGCGCAGCACGCGGATGGTTGAGCCCGTGCTGGCCAGGCTGATGATGAGCAGGGGCAGCACCATATGTTGGAGCATATCGATCGCCTTGGCCAGGCTCCAGGGTTTGTCGAGGAATTCAGTCGAGTAGAGGCCGAGGGCAGAGAAGCCAAGGTATTGATTGGCGGCCCAGGCCAGGATCATGGCGAGCAGGAAACCGGGGGTTGCCAGCCCGATAAAGCCCAAAAAGGTTGCAAGGTAGTCGATCGGCGAGTATTGGTTGGTGGCCGAGTAGATGCCGATCGGGATTGCGATCAGCCAGGAGAAGAGCAGTGCGAGCAGGGAGATGGCCAGCGTAATTGGCAGCCGTTCGGCGATCACTTCGCCGGCCGGTTTGCCCCATTGGAAGGACCAGCCAAAATCGCCGCGGGTCACGATTCCGGAGATCCACTTATAGTAGCGCACGTAGGTCGGCTGATCGAAGCCGTAGATATTGGTGAGCCGTTGGGATTCGGCGTCGGACAGTTCGACCCCTGAGGCGCGCAGCTGGGCGACATAGGTGGTCACCCAGTCACCTGGTGGCAGTTCGATCACGAAAAAGGCGATGAACGAGACCAGGATCAGGATTGGGATCAGCAGCAGGACCCGGCGGATGATAAAGACAAGCACAGAGGGGTACCTCCTTGCAGGGATGTGCAGCGCAGCAGTGGCCCTGGCTTTGCACACCGGACTCAGGGGTGGTGCAGTTCCACCCCGTATTCTGGTGAGAGGGGACAAGGGCTGGCTGGGGTTGTCCCAGCCAGCCCTTGTCGGGCGCACAAAATTACTGTTCGAACCAGAGCTGTTCGCCGGCGAAGTTGGAGGCGATGGCGTAGCCACCTTCGGCGACATTGCGCAGGTTTTGGGCAGCGATCATCGGGTATTTGACTTTTTCGACGATCGTGATCATGGGCAGGTTGGCTCGCGACCAGGCAAAGGTATCTTCTTTGAGCTGGTTGAACTCATCCGAGCCAGAGACTGCGCTCCAGCGGGCGGCGTCGAGTGCGTACATGTCCTTGACCCACTGGGGCGGTTCCTCGCCTTCGGCGCCGTTGGTCTGGTACCACAGGTGCCAGAGGCGGCCGGTGCGGTTGAAGCTGTCGCTGCCGGAGTAGTCGCTGTCCCAGCCCTGGTCGTGGCCCCAGAACATGGTGGCCTGGAGTTCGTTGGCCAGGATGCGCTGGTCCCAGAGGTTGGGGTCGATCTGCTTGACCTGCAGGTCGATGCCGACTTCTTTGAGCTGTTCGGAGACGAGTTCGGCCACCGGGCTGAGGTCGGGGGCATGGGCGCCATGTTCGAGCAGGATGGTGAAGGGATTGCCGTCGACCATGCGCATGCCATTGGCGTCCCGTTCGGTCAGGCCCATTTCGTCCAGCAGGGCGTTGGCGCGATCCACGTCGTACTGCGAGAACTCTTCGCCGACGCTGACCAGCGGTTTGCTGGCGAAGGTATAGTAGACGCTTTCGATGATCTCGTCGCGGTTGACGGCGAGGCTGAGTGCCTGGCGGAAGCGCAGATCCTGGGCCACCTTGCGCCAGGTTTCGTCGGCGAAGGTCTGGTTGAGGTAGAGGATGCTGGAGTCGACGTGCATGTCGGTCAGCACGGTGCGGAAGCCGCCGCTGGCTTCGTTCTCTTTGTAGAGGGGCACCTTGACCAGGGCTGTGCTCTCGCGCAGGAAGTCGACGTCGCCGGAGAGGACCCGCTGGTTGACCATTTCGACATCTTCGACCTGGACGGAGACGATGCGGTCGATGTAGGGCAGCTGTTTGCCTTCGGTGTCGACCTTCCAGTAGTAGGGGTTGCGGTCGAAGACCTTGACGCCGGTCGTCTCAGAAGCTACCGAGATCCACGGGTTGAGGGTGGGGAAGCCGATGCAGCGGTCGGCGGTCACGTGCCAGTTTTCGCAGCGTTTCTGGCTGGTGAAGAGGGTCCACCATTCGTCGGTCAGGTTGTTGGCGGCCAGTTCGTCGGCCATCTCTTCGATCGGGGTGAAGTCTGGGTGCCATTTCTTGAGGACATGGCTGGGGTTGATCAGCACGGTGTAGCCGTTCCAGCCTTCGATGGTGATGTTGCGCAGGAACCCACCGTAGGGCTCTGTGGCGGTCAGCCGGAAGGAGCTGTCGTCGAGAATTTCGAGGGTCATCGCGTCGCCTTCGGGCGAGTAGCCGTTGCGGAAGCGGGCGGGCACGCCGCTGGCGAAGAGCTGCTCGTTGCCGTAGATGTTTTCCCAGGTGAAGCGCACATCTTCGGTGGTGACCGGGACGCCGTCGGACCATTTCAGCCCGGAGCGCATCTTGAAGGTGAAGACTTTGTTGTCGTCGCTGACCTCGACGCTTTCCAGCACATTGCCCTGGATGCCCTGCACGCTCAGGTCGGGTGCCTGCAGCAGCGGCTCGTTGAGCATGACGAAGACGTCGGGCGACCAGTCGGCGACGCTGTGGGCGGTGTTGAGTGTGCCGCCGTACTGGCCAGGTGCCCAGTTCGGGACATTCTCTGCGCTCAGCAGCACGCCAGGGCCGACCACGAAGGGGACAGCCGGCAGGCGCTCTTCGAGCGGCGGGAGCGTGCCGGCAGCGACTGCTTCGGCCAGCATGGGGGCTTCCTTGGCGACCTCACCGGCGGGTGCTTCTTCGGCAGGTGCTTCGGCGGCGGGTGCTTCTTCGGCGGGTGCTTCTTCGGCGGGTGCTTCGGCGGCGGGTGCTTCTTCGGCGGGTGCCTCTGCGGCAGGTGCTTCTTCGGCGGGTGCTTCAGCGGCAGGTGCGCCGCCGCCGCAGGCAGCCAGCAGCAGCATCACGACGATGAGCAGACTGACAAACTTGAACTTTCCCATTGAATTCTTCTCCTTGTTGAAGAATATGAAAAAAATATGGAACACAGGAAGGAGGGCTTGTCTGCAAGGTGGAGGCGATCCACCCCAAGCCATTCCAGCCTGTACTGCCAACAGAGCTGGCGCTTGATCGTCGGCAACCACTCGACGCAAGCGTTTGCATCACGAACGTTCAAAAAACAACCGACAAAAAAATAAATTTGCTTGCGAAAGCAGCTACAAAGCGTTACATTTGGGATTTAATTGAAAATGTAACATAGATTCCCATAGCTGTCAACTTTCTGGTGCCAGGGTGTACGCTCTGTCGGGCAGGTAGGGGGAGGGGGCTTACAGCAGCTTCAGGCAACTGGAACGAGCGAAATAGACAAAAACTGGGGAGCCGACGGCCGGCACAGCCAGCTGTGGGTTGTTGAATTCATCCAGTGCCAGCAGGGCCTCGCCCACGCGCACCTGGATGCGCACCACGGCGCCCAAAAAAGCGATATTTTCCACAACCCCGGCCAGCCGGTTCTCGTCGGCCTGGCCGGTGCTTTTGAGGGCAAGCAGTTCGGGGCGGACAGCCAGGCGGATGCGTTCTCCTGGGCTGCAGTCTTGCAGGCTGGTGGTGTGGGCAGGTTGCTCCTGGATCTGGACGCTGCCGGTTGTCGGTTCGACCACCACGGCATCGAGCAGGTTGAGCGTGCCGACAAATTGGGCGACATAAGCGGTTCTGGGGAAGTTATAGATCTCGAAAGGATCTCCTACCTGTTCGATGAGTCCGTGGTTCATGACGACCACCCGATCGGAGAGGGAGAGGGCTTCTTCCTGGTCGTGGGTGACATAGAGGGTCGTGATTCCGAGCTTTCGTTGAATTGCGCGGATATCGGTGCGCAGGGTGACGCGGATTTTGGCATCCAGTGCGGAGAGGGGTTCGTCCAGCAGCAGCAATTTGGGGCGGATGGCGAGGGCACGTGCCAGTGCCACACGCTGTTGCTGGCCGCCCGACAGCTGGTAGGGGTACCTGGCTCCGAGCTCTTCCAGTTTGATCAAGGCGAGCATCTCGCGGACTCTTTCCTGGATAGCGGCTTTGGTACTGCCTCCTACGGAGAGTCCGAAGCCGATATTGTCGGCCACGGTCATATTGGGAAAGAGTGCATAGGACTGAAAGACCATGCCGATGTTGCGTTGGTTGGGGCGCATCTCTTCGATCGCCTTGCCGTCCATGACGATCTGGCCTGCGGTCAGGCTTTCAAAGCCGGCAATCATGCGCAGCGTCGTTGTTTTTCCACATCCGCTGGGGCCCAGCAGAGAGACAAACTCGCCGGCTTCCACGTCGAGGCTGAAATTTTCCACCGCAGCTGCTGCGGCGTTGGGGTAGAGTTTACGGACATTGGCAAGCTGCAGAAATGGCATGGCGCTTTTCACTTTCTGGATTTGCTTTGTGTGTGCTCAATGGGAACCGGCGACCACATCTCGGGTGCCGCGGGTGACCCGGTCGATCAGCCCCATGGCCACCCAGGTGAGCAGAAAACTGACAATGGCCAGTGCAGCGGGTTCGTAGGCGCGATGGTTGCCGAGCAGGGCGAGATAGGGGCCAAAGGCGGGTCGTGCCAGAAAGGTGGCGATCGTCAATTCGCCCACCACGATGGCAAAGGTCAGCAGGGCTCCGCTGAGCAGTGCGGTGCGCAGATTGGGGAGGATGACCCGCCAGAGAATTGTCCACCAGCCTGCGCCCAGGCTTTGTGCCGCCTCTGTGAGGGTTGCCACATCCATGGCGCGCAGCCCGTTGTCCACGGCGCGGTACATATAGGGGAGTGAGAGCACTGTATAGCCAGCAATCAGCAGCAGATTGGTGCTCAGGTTGCTGGTGGTCAACGAGGGGAAGAGGGGGATGCCGAGCAAGACGATCGGTTTGCTGTAGAGTTTGATAAAGCCGAAGACCAGCACAATGGCTGGGATGACAAAGGGGAGCAGGGAGACAAACTCGACCACGGGGCGCCACCGGGGCAGGTGCATGTGTACCCAGTAGGCTGTCGGCACGATCAGCAGGAGGCTGGCCAGGATGGTGCAGATGGCCATGAAATTGGAGAAGACAAAGGTTTCGACAAAGCGGGGGTCGCCCAAGGCAGCGCTGTAGGCATCCAGGCTCAGGACGCCGCGGCGTTTTTGCAGCGAGAAGATCAAGGTGCCCCAGAGTGGCAGCACGAAATAGAGTGCGCCCAGGGTGAACCAGAGCCAGGCAAACCAATTGATGCGTCGCATGTTGCTCTCCTGTTGGAGCTACCTTGTGTCTTTCAGCCAGCGTTCGGAGATGCGTTGCAGCCACGAATAGCCAAGCAAGGTCACGGCCATGATGGCCACCATACCCAGTGCCATGGCATAGCCCAGATTGGGGTTGCGGAGCACATCGCCTCGGATTTGGGCTCCGATCTGGATGGTGATCAGGTTGAGTCGACCACCGGTCAGGGCATAGGCGGTGGCGTAGGCGCCAAAGGCATTGCCGAAGAGGAGCAGGACGGTGCCCAGGAGAGAGGGGAGCAAAATGGGGATGCCGACGCGCATCCAGTATTGGGTGGGGGTTGCGCCCAGGCTTTCAGCGGCTTCTCGCCAGGAACGTTTCAAGCCTTCGATGGCGGGGACCATGACCAGGAGCATGAGTGGAAACTGGAAATAGAGATAGGTCACGCTCAGGCCGAGAAAGCTGTAGAGGTTGAAGCCGGCGTCGTAGAGGTCGATCCCGAGCAGATCTTGAAAGAGTGCTGTGACGAATCCGGTGCGGCCGAGGGTTGAGATGAAGGCAAAGGCGAGCGGGACGCCGGCAAAATTGGAGGCGACGCCGGCGAAGGTGAGGGTCAGGGGGCGCAGCCAGCGTGGCAGATTGCCTGCTGTCAGCGCGTAGGCCATCAGAGAGCCGAGCAGGCCGCCGACGACGGCGGTGAAGGCGCTGACGCCGATGCTCAGTGCGTAGGAGCCTGGGATCGGCGGCTGCAGCAACCCGCCGAGATGTTCCAGGGTAAAGTGGCCTTCCGGGCTGCGAAAGCTGTCTACAAAGAGTGAAGCGGAGGGCAGAAAAATAAAGAGCAGTGCGAACAAAAAAAACGGTGCCAGTCCAAGCCAGGTCAGGCGTCGGCGAGCAGGAGGTGTGTGTGTGGCAGCCATGCGGTGTTTCCCTGGTGGGCTGGAAGGGGGGGCTTCCAGCCCACTTTCTGTGAACTTATTCGGCCGCCTGGATATTGGCGCCGACGACGCTGTCCCAGTTGGCGACGATGATTTCTTTGCCGGCGACAAGCTGTTCATTGGTGGGGAAGATGGCGCCGCTCACGTCGGGCAGTTTGTTGAGCAGTTCTTCGGGCACGACGCCGCGTGCGCGCAGATCGGCTTCCCGGATCGGGTGGCAGTAGCCTTTCATCCAAAGCAGCTGGCCTTCGTCGGAGTAGAGGTATTCCATCCAGAGTTTGGCGGCATTGGGGTGGGGGGCGTAGGCGCTGATCGCCTGCAGATAGACGCCGGCCAGACGTGCGTCGCTTGGCACCACCACTTCTACGGGGGGGTTGCCTTCAAAGCTGTCTGCGCCGGCCAGGGCGTTGTAGTCCCAGGTAATGCGTACGGGGGTCTCTCCCCGTGCGACCAAGGCGTTGTTGGCGATGGTGGGCACCAGGTTGCCTTTGGCGTTCATCTCGGCAAAAAACGACAGGCCGGCTGCCGGATCTTCGAGGGAGCCGCCGGCGGCGAGGCTGGCATTTTGCACGGCGAGAATGGCCTGGTTGGAGGTGCGGGGGTCGCCTGACAGTGCGACTTGAGAGCGGTACTCCTCTTTGAGCAGGTCAGCCCAGCTTTGTGGGTTGTTGGCCACGACGTCTTTGTTGATCATAAACGACATGACGCCGTAGTAATCTCCGTACCAGTAGCCGTCCGGGTCCTTGACGTCGTCGGGGATGGTTTCCCAGGTGCTGACTTTGTAGGGTTGAATCAGCCCTTCATCTTTGGCCTGCTGGCCAAAGGCAAATCCGACGTCGATCACATCGGGGGCTTGGGGTCCTTTGTTGTCTTTGTTGGCCTTGATGGCTTCCAGTTCGTCGCCGGAACCGGCATCGGGGTTCAGCTCGTTGACGGTAAGTCCGTATTTGGACTTGAAGGTTTCGATGACCTCGCCGTAGTTGCACCAGTCGTGCGGCAGCGCGATCACGGTCAACTCTCCTTCGGCTTGTGCGGCGGCCACGAGCTCTTCCAGTCCGGCTGGAACCTCTGCGGCAGGGGCGTCTGTGGCCTCGGCGGGTGCTGCTGCGGGCACTGCTGCGGTGCAGCCCGACAGCGCGAAGATCACCAGCCCAAACAAAACCGACTTCAACACAGCGCGTTGTTTGTGTTTCATTCCGTTCTCCTCTGTGATTCAGGTGTACAAAATAAAGTTCGGGCAGAAGCTCTGTTGGTGACAACCAGAACGCTATGTATCTTCTATGAGAACAGCTGATTTGTCAATCAGACAAAAACCGGGAGGAGCCTACGGTTTATCTGTTGATTCTGAAAAAATGGTTTGCGCTTGACGGGACACGAGTAGAGGCTCGGTGACAGACTTTAGTTGGGGCAGTTTATGGGGTTGACATTGGGGGCAACTCTCTCAAATCTCCGAGCGCAGGCAGTCCTTGCGCAGGGGCCACACAATCCCCGCCAGCGGGTTGAGCAGACCCAGGTAGTTTTCCCCAAAAAGCACACAGTTGGCCGCCGTGTTCGCCCGCGGTGCATGCCCCCCCTTGATCTGCATCACTGAGTTTTTCGAACCCTGCGGCAGATCGATCTTCCCCACAGCTCTGCGGTCCCCAAAATCCGATACCCCAAGACAATGGCCCAGTTCATGGGCGAGCAGGTGCCTGTGCCCCCCGTCGCGCAATGCCCACAACGAAAGAACCACCCCCGCATTCGCCGTGGTGATGTCATACGCCACCCCAGAAGGCCTCGAGCCGTTTTGCCGCTTCACCTCCCGCACAACAAAAATGTCGATCGTCGACGGGGCGTTCGCCGCAGCAATCAGCACATTCCACGCCGTGACGCTGTCGGTAAATTCTTCGATTCTCCGCCACTCATCGACATACTCCACCACAATCCCTCCCCCACTCTCTTCCGCCTGCACCGCAAGGATGGCCTGCTCCCGCCAGACCTCACAAGCACCGGCAACCTGCCTGGCACACAGACCCGGCAGTTCCCCCTGTTCGTCCTCAGTCGCTGCAAACAGGCAGACAAAACGAATGCGAAGCCGGCGGATGAGCATTTCAGGGGCGCCTGCTGCACACGGGCTGACCGGACGCGTGCAAAGCCGGTAGAACACTTCCCCCTCGACAACCGTGTCCGGGCTGTCGTCGGGCAGCGCATCGTCGACTGAGGCAAACGTAAGCTCCAGCGCATCGTTGAATGTGATGGTCCGGGCCAGATTCTCCAACCCGCGATCGAGGTTCGCCCCTTCGTCGTCCGTAAGAAAAAGCTTGACCGACAGCCCGACAGTCCGGTCATCCCCAAAAACCTGCTCCCAGACCAGCTCGCCGCGCATGGACACCACAGGCGGAATGAAAGCATCCGTCTCCCCTTCCGTCTCCCCTTCCGTCTGAAAGTAGGTGCCCCGTTCAATCGCATTCAGCGTCAACTGGCGATAATGCACCTGCAGCCGCAGCCCAGTTTCCCCCCCGCTCCCCCGCTGTTCGCCAGTAGGCACTGCTTCCACCGGCCCTGCTATCGTGACACGGCCAAAAGGGTCCTCCGGACCCACCCACCCAGCCAATGCGATGCGTGCAATCTCCTCCAACACAAAGGTGCCCGTCTCGTCCCGCCGGCCACGCAGCAGGATTTCGCCAGAATGCTCCATCCAAAATTCACCGTCGTTGATCTTGGCAAAACCGCTCGACTGCGCAATCCAAAGGCCACTTGCGTTCTCATTGTTGTTCATGCCATGCCTCTCCTTGGTCTTTGAAAAGCCTGCACAACTCTCGATCCACTTTCCTCCGCCAGCGTCAGTCCCCGGCAGAGACTGGAATTTGCACAAACGGATTCAAACTGCCGTTCCTGTGCTCAAGCACATAGCAGTCCCCTCGGTCTCCAGCCAACGGCAAGGTCAGGTCAAGAAACCAACCGCCCGGCTCGCCACGAACTGCAGCGCCAGGAGGCCAGCTGCGGAAGGTTTCAGCCACACACGTCTTGTTTCCATCCAACGTCCCCTGATACAGAAACAGGGACTTTGCACCAACCGGCGGGCTGCCGCCGCACAGGTGCACGCGGTATACACCGCCACCTCGCACCGAGAAATAGCCGGTTTCTCCCTCAAAAGGTTTCGTGCTGAACTCACGCGTCACTGGGGTGGGCGAGCTTGCCGTGGCGTAGGTGATCGTGTAGTCGGAACCCGCAGCGGCGCAGGTCGCTTCCCAAAACGCCGCCTGCACAGGCTCTCCACCGACGCTGACCGTTCTGGTGGGCAGCGGCGTGGCCACACCGCCGCTGCGGGCCAGCGTAAAGGTCACCGCTTCGGTGACACCACAGGCACCCAAGAGACGCTCACCGCCGGCAAAGATGCTGCCGCCCAGCGCCCAGATCGTCCCGTTGGGTGCCTCGGAGCCGATGCTGATCTCCTCGCCGTCAGCGCACAGCAACTCGTCGCCAGGAAACCCCCCGCCAAAGTCGACTGCCTCCCCCAATGCCCCGATCGGCCTGGCCGGCGAACAGACAAACGGGGCGCAGGCTGCCTCCCCCTCGACGGCAGCTGGCTGCCGCGGCAGCCAAAGCCCGCGACCGGCGTAGATCGTGTCGTCGGGCAGGCAGTTTGCCTGGCGAATCGACGCCACCGACGCGCCCACCCCGGCTGCCAGGGTCGACAAGGTGTCGCCGGGCTGAACCACAAAAACCACCCACCCTGTCGGCGCAGCACAGCGTGTCGGTTCGGGCGTCTGCGTTGCCGTCGGGGGCGGCGCCACCGGCAACAAAAGCGTCTGGCCTACATAGATGGTGGTCTCTGCCAGGCAGTTTGCCTGCATCAACGCAGACACACTTGCGCCGCTGGCCACCTCCAGCCGCGAAAGCGTGTCGCCCTCCGCCACGGTGTACAGGACCCAGCCCGCCGGCGCCGGACAGCCGGTTGCTGTGGCCGTCACCGAGAGGGTGGCTGTGGCTGTCACCGAGAGAGTGGCCGAAAGCACCGGGGTGGGGGGGATCGCTGTGCCCGCAGGCGTCCAGGTCGCCGCAGCAGCCTGGACAGCCGTTGCCGGCGCAGGCCGTGCCGTCGGAACCGGCGCAGGGGTGGGCTCTGGGTCGCCGCACCCCCCCAGCAGCAGCACAAGGCACAGCCCAAGGCTGTGCAGCCACCGTGCAACAGTCGAATCGTTCATGGCTGTTCCTCCTCCCCCACACAAAACCGCCCCATCTCTTCCTGGGAGGCGCGCCAGCGTTCGAGCTTTGCCGCCGGAACGACGGATGTTCCAGCGCGCTGCCTGCTGCCATTTGCCAGCGCAGCCCCATACCCCTCTGCTGCAGCACAAAAATCGCCCAGCTCCTTGTCGGCGGCCGCCACGCAGCCCCAGGCCTCCGCTGCCGTGCGCACATCCTGCTGCACACCCGCCTGCTCCAGAAGGTTGACCGTCTGCTGGCAATTGTGCCGCATCGCCCCCCAGTCGCTGCGGAGCTGTGCCAACTGCCCCAGGTAGCCGTAGGCAAGTGCTGCGACTGCTTTGAGCCCTGCAGCCTGGTTGGCTGCCAACATTTCGGTCACTCTTTTGAGGTGTGCCTCAGCCTCTGCCACCGACCAGCCGGGCAAGTTGGCGCTCCCGCCCAGCCAGTGTGCGATGCCGATGCCCAGCGCTGCTTTGGCCGGGACCCAGGCAGCAGGGGGCTGGTCGGCAGCCGCCAACGCCAGCGTAAAAGCCTGGGTGGCCTTTCCCAAACCGTCTGGGGAGATCCCCAGCAGATTGACGCCCGGCTGGTCGTAGATCTTGGCCTGTTCCAGCGCCACAATGCCCAGCCCAAGATAGGCCCGGCTGTACTCCGGATTGTGCTCCACAGCAGCCCGAAACGCCTGCTCGGCCTCGGCCAGCCTGACCGCACGCTCCGGGTCGGCCGGCAGCGCCTGACGCACCCGGGCCGCTCCCAGCAGCATCTCTGCCACAGCCAGCCCGGCGGCATCTTGTTCTTCCTCGTTTTGCCTGGCTGACCGCCCAAAATGGTAGGCGGCATCCTCGTACTCTTCCTGAAAATAAAAGCCTA
Source organism: Chloroflexota bacterium (assembly GCA_018969295.1). Lineage (GTDB taxonomy): Bacteria > Chloroflexota > Anaerolineae > Caldilineales > Caldilineaceae > Caldilinea. The sequence continues at coordinate 110,535 of JAGWYN010000012.1, forward strand.
GACCGGCGATTGTCTGCCCCAGCACAGCCAGCCGGGCGCCGAGCACGCGATCGATCTGCCCCAGATCTTCGTTTGTCAGCGTGTCGCAGTCCAACTGGGGCGGCAGCTCAAACTCGATCGGCAACCCCAGTTGGTTGGGACCTGCCAATTCGCCGCCGTACTCAAAACCACGCACCGTCCCCGGCACATAAAAGGCCGGCTGAACCGTGTAGCGGGAGGCCGAGGCCGTCATCACCCCATAGACCACGACCGTCGCCCCGAGCTGTTCCGCCAGCTGCGGCACTGTTTTTTCATCGACCACCCCGATTGTGGCGGGCCCGCGGAAATCCGAGATGATTCGCTCCTGCGCCACCCCGGCCGGCTGGCGCAGGGTTTCCTCGAGGAGCTGATTGACCCGCTCGGCCACGCAGGTTTTTGGGCTGTTCCCGACAACCGGAAACTCAGCCAGAGCCAGGTTGAAGGTGCCGAACGCAGACATCGGCACGAGCGGTTCTGGGGGCATGGCGAGCCACCCGTACACGGCGAGCAGCAGCAGAACCACCGCACCGGCGGCGGCCAGCAGCCAGCGCAGCCAGTCCACCGGGTCCCGAGGGGCTTTTTCGTAGGCGAGCGCTGCATCCAGCAGCGGCTGGCGCTGTTCGTCGTAATGGCCCGCAGCCACTGCTGCGACCTGGCCGACTTTGCCCTCACGGGCCGCCTGCGTCAGCACCGCCGTCCAGACCTGCACCGGCGCTCCCCTGAAATCAATCTGTGCGCTGTCGAGTTCAGCGTCGTCCGCCACCATGCGAATGCTGTCGGGCTCTACAAACAGACCGACCAGGATGGCGCGCAGTTGGCTAAACGCCTGCCTCCGGGTCAGGCGTGGGGTGGGAGCGGAACAAGAAGGGTCGACCACCGTCACTCCTCTCTGGCTCACTGTTCTGGCTCACTGTTCTGGCTCACTGTTCTGGCTCACTGTGTCTGTGTCTGGGCGCGCATGTTCCGTTTTGTGAAACGGAAGAGCGCCGTTCACTGCACAGTATAGGCGCAGATGACGCCGAACACAACCAGGCCTCGGGGGGGCAGGCGGCTCTCAGCCGAGCGCCCGGCACGAACGCCGGACAATCAACGACGTGCTCAGGTGGTAGGTGACCGGCTGGCTCTCCACACCGCTGGGGCCGGCGAGCCGACGCCGCATCAGATCCACCGCCAGGCGGGCCATTT
>JAGWYN010000091.1 GCA_018969295.1 Chloroflexota bacterium
GAGATTGCGCGCCGCCATCTGGATCTGTACAGCGCCAGCTTGCAGCGGGCCGAGGTGGACGGGAAACCCAGCCTGTTCGGCTTTTGGAGGAGACAACGTTGATGGGCAGGGCAGAGCCATGGGTCTTCAAAGCCCCTGCGGTTCCCTCCCCGGCCCTGGTTGCCGCTGTCGGAGGGCATCCTTGGGTGGCGCAGCTGCTGGCGCAGCGCGGGGTCGATACACCTGAGAAGGCGATTCCCTTTCTGGACCCTGGCCAGTATCAGCCTGCCCCGCCGTCGGCGTTGCTCGGGGTGGATGCTGCTGCAGCGCTGATCCTGGCAGCCGTGCAGCAGCGACAGCATCTGTTGGTCTGGGGTGACTTCGACGTGGATGGGCAGACGAGCACTGCGCTGTTGGTGACCGCGCTGCGTACATTGGCGGGCGACGACCGGGTGCGTTTTCATGTCCCCAATCGCTTCGAAGAAAATCACGGCATTCGTCTGCACAAATTGCAAGAAAAACAGAGCGAGGGACCGATAGACCTGCTGTTGACGTGTGACACAGGAATCGCCGAGGCAGAGGCGATCGGGTATGCTCGGGACCAACAGATCGTCGTGGTGGTCACCGACCACCATGACCTTCCGGCAGAGTTTCAGGGGCTTGTCCCCGACCGTCTGTGGGGGATAGAGGCTGCGGAAGCCGGCAGTGCCAGCGTGCGCCGCGCCAATGCGATCGTCAACCCCAAGTTTCTGCCAGAAGGCGACCCACTGCGGACCCTGCCCGGTGTCGGGGTTGCCTACAAACTGGTCCAACGTCTCTTTGCGCTGGCTGGCCACAGCGGCGAAGAGGAGCGGTTGCTCGACCTCGTCGCGCTGGGCATTGTGGCCGATGTGGCAGAACAGGTAAACGATGCCCGCTACCTGCTGCAACGGGGGCTGGAGCGGCTGCGCACGACCACCCGTGTCGGGTTGCTGGCCTTGATGCAGATCTCCCAGGTAGACGCCTCACAGCTGACTGCCGAGTCGATTGGATTTCAGCTGGGCCCCCGCATGAATGCTTTGGGAAGGCTGGAGGATGCTACGGTGGCCGTAGAGCTGTTGTCGACGCGTGACCCGATCCGTGCAGGGCAGTTGGCCAATCAGCTGGAACGGTTGAACCAGGAACGCCGCAGGCTGACCAGCCAGATCGCCAGCTCGGCGGACACCCTGATCGAACATGACCCGAGCCTGCTGGAATTCAACGCGTTGGTGCTGGCGCACCCGGCGTGGCATGCAGGGGTGGTGGGGATCGTGGCCTCGCGTCTGGTCGAGCTCTACAGCAAGCCGGTGGTTTTGCTGCGGATGCCCCCTGGGGAGCTGGCGCGAGGCAGTGCACGCAGTGTGCAGGGGGTTGATATTGGTGCTGCCATTGCGGCCTGCAGCCATCTCCTGGCTGCACATGGGGGGCATCCGGGGGCGGCTGGGCTCTCGCTCAAGCCCGAAAACATCGCAGTCTTTCGTCAGGAGCTCAGCCGTCAGGTGGAGCTGCATCGAGACCCGGTGACCCAGCCGGGTCTTCAGATCGATCTCACCGTCCGGCTGGACGAGCTTTCTTTGGAAGTGGCAAGCCAGCTGGCGCGGCTGGCCCCGTTTGGACAGGGCAACCCTTTGCCGCGGCTGGCGACAGGGGGGGTGGTGGTGGTCGGCGACCGCCGGATGGGCGCCGAGGGCACCCACCGCAAACTGCGGATTCGTCAGGAAGAGGGGCCTGTGCGGGACCTGCTCTGGTTTGGGGGGGGGGATGCCGAGCTGCCGGCAGGGCCGCTGGATCTGGTCTACACGCTGGGGGTCAACCAATATCGGGGAGAGCGCTCGTTGCAGCTGCTCTATGTGGCCCACCGCCCGGCTGTCACCCTGCCTGCGGCGCCGGTTGCGCAGCGACCGCCTGTGGCCCTGGTCGACCTGCGCCAGTCGTTCGAACCGGCCCCTGCTTTGCCGGCGCAGGCAATCTGGTATGCGGAAGGAACCCGTCTGGAAACAGCTGGTGCAGGGGTCGAGTATGCCCCACGCTTTGCAGTGCCGGCAGGGCGTTCCCACCCGTTGGTTCTGTGGAGCATTCCCCCTTCTCCGGAGCTGATGCGCTGGCTCTTGGACAACAACGACAGCGGCCAGGTCTATCTCTGTGCCCGTTTTACCGCCGATGACGCGCCGGCTGTCGTGCTCCAACAGGTAGCGGGGATGGTCAAATATGCGTTGAATCGCAGTGAGGGGCAGGTCGATGTGAAGCGGATGGCAGCGCGGCTCGGCCAGACCGAAGGGGTGGTCCGCACAGCATTGCTGTTGTTGGCGCGCAGTGGAAAATTTTGTCTGATCGAGTGGTTGGACGCTGATCTGGTTTTGGTGGGGGCAGCTGTCGCTGGGCCAGCAGGCACCGAAGATCTGTGGACAGAATTCGATGCCTTGCTGGCCGAAGTGCGTGCGTACCGCCGCTTTGTGGCGCGCGCCCGGCTGAGCGAACTGGGGGGGGACTGAGGGTCAGCTGGCTGCCTGTCCCCGCCCAGTCTCTGGGGCAAGGCGCAGCTCCTGGAGACGGGCGATGCGTTTTTCAGTGGAAGGATGTGTGCTGAAGAGCCCTGCCAGCCCACCAAAGATGGGGTTGACAATGTACAGATGCGCAGTTGCCGGCGCCACTGCCATCGGCTGGCGCGTCACGCTCATTTCGAGCTTGCGCAGCGCATTGGCCAGCGGGGCAGGGTCCCCCAGAATGCGGGCACCTTCGGCGTCCGCCACAAACTCACGAGAGCGTGAGATCGCCATCTGAATGATCATCGCGGCGATCGGCGCCAAAATCAACATGAGCCAGCTGCCCCCCCCTCCTTCTTCGTCGTCGCTGCCGCCAAAGATCATGCTCCACATCGCCATGTCTGCCACCATGCCGATTGCCCCGGCGATGGTCGCTGCAATGCTGCTGATCAACGTATCGCGGTTTTTGATATGTGCCAGCTCGTGCGCCATAACACCGGCCAGCTCATCGCGAGTCAAAATCTGCATAAGGCCGGTGGTCGCTGCCACCGCACCCTTGGCCGGTGAGCGGCCCGTGGCAAAGGCATTGGGGGCCGGGCTGTCGATCAGGTGCACGCTCGGTTTGGGAATCCCCGCACGCTGGGCCAACGTTTCGACCATGCGGTGCAGTTCCGGTGCCTCTGCGGGAGTCACCTCACGTGCTCGGCTCATCTTCAACGCCATGGTGTCTGAAAACCACCAGGCCGCCATGTTCATGGCCACAGCGAACAAAAGCGCAATGACCATGCCGTTCCCACCGCCCAGCGCATTGCCGATCAGCACAAAAAAGCCGGTCAGCAGGCCAAGCAGCAAAGTTGTTTTTGTCGTATTCCAAAACTGATTCATGGACGCCTCCTCTGTCAAATAGGTTAGATATAAAAGAAAATGCCGCTTCGGCTGCCCATGTACTTACAGTATTTATACACAATCCTAGCAAAGTTCTCCGAAGGATGTGTAAGGAAATGTCCGATTGCGCCGACAGCAGACTGACGCCAAGCTGACCCACCAATCGGCTGACCCGCACTGATCAGCCGATTGGCGCTGGCGGTCAGTCAGGGATGCCGATCAATTTGACTGCGTCGATCTCGTTCCAGCCGCTCACCGACGGCTCATCCACCGTCAGACGCACCTGGTCTGTGGCAAAATTGACGGAGATGAGCGCGGGACGGAAGGTTGCAAAGTCCAGCCCCGCACTCTCTGCAGTTCCCTCCCAGGCGACCACCCATTCGTCTGTGTTGAGATCGAAAAATTCGACCCGCACAACGGCGCCTGGATTGTAGGACTCGTAAATCTCCAGCCCGACCGGGATCACAGGTTGGGCATACGCCAGCACCAAGGTTTCCAGCTGGCTGTCGCTGCTGTACGCTGCCCAGGCTGTCACTTCGTCTCCGGGAATCAGCGTGTCTGGCTCCCCGGTCGCCTGCTGGGCGGACCAATCGTCGTCGCCGTACTGGCTGGACGCAGAAGCGCTGACTGCCCACTGTTCGAGGGTCTCAGAGGGGGCTGTCTCAGAGGGGGTGCTGGCGTTGCTCTCCGTCTCGTCGGCGGCAGCGGTGAGCAGGTCTGTGACCGGGATCGTCCCTGCGCTGATCGAAAAGTCAGCGCCCTGGTCGCTCCAGGTGCTGTCTACCAGCACGATGTAGGTGCCCGGTTCTTCTACATAGGTGGAGACAATCTCTTTGGAGCTGCCGAGCTGGCTGATGTCGCTGGCCGTGATCGTTTCGTCTGCATACCGGCTCAGCTGCAGGTCCAGGTCATCTTCGGTGTGGCCAGCCAGCACGACGATCAGGAACTGCTCGGCGGTATCGACCTGGACGAGATAGCCGACGACCGTGCCAGCCTCGATCTGCCCGTCCACTGGGGTCGCCAGCGGCAAGGTGGAGGCCAGTTCGCCCTCCTCGAACTGCACGGTGTAGGCGGCCCCTGTTTCGCTGTCGCTGCTCACATCCAGGTAGTAGGTGCCGGCCACTGGGGCGACAAAGGTGAGTCTGGCGGGTTCGTCGCCGAAAGAATAGGCCGACCGAAAGCCTTCGCCCGGCCAAAAGCTCACCTCCAACGTGAGCATCTCGTTCGACGTGGCGACCAGATGAACGGTGGTGCCTGCTTCTGCAACAGCGAACTGGTACAGGTTGGTGTCATCTGGGTTGAGCAGGTCGTCGCTGGTTTCGATACCTGGCTGCAGCACGGGCGCGGGTCCGCTGAGAAAGACGCTGACCTGGAGCTCTGCCCCTTCGCCGTCGGGGGTGACGGTCAATTCGTACACCCCACCCTGGGTGGGGAACAGCAGCACGTCGGATTGGTCGGTAGTGATCGTGGCCGAGTCGGCGGTGGCCGAGTCGACCAGCTCCGCTGTGTATCGATCCTCGTCGGCGCCTTGCACCAGGATGGCCAGCTGTTGTGGGTACTGGCTCTCCTCGACAGCTACCTCGGCGTAGAGGGGCTCTGTCACCGCAGAGGTGACAAAGGTGGCGCCGTTGAACAGCTCTCCTGGCAAGGAGGGGTCTGCGCTCATGCTGCCAGCCTCCACACCGACCACAAAGCCCAGCTCTGCGCTCTGTTGCGCGACAAAGAGCAGCAGATAGTCCCCGGCTGTCAGCTCGACATCGAACAGATCGGCCAGTGTCTCTTCGTAGACCACGCTCTCGTCGTCGCGCAGGATGGTCAGCTGAAAGTTGTCTGGCGAGCTCTCTCCTGTGGAGACAACCGTATAGGTCGCGTCGTCGCGAATTGTCAGCACATAGGCGGCTTCTTCGCCTGCCGCCAGATCGGCGTTCACAAATTCACCCAGCAAAATGGGGGTTGTGCTTGTCTGGGCATGCACGGCCCCCCACCCCAGCAGACTTGCACACAACAGCCCGATCCACCCTGCAAAACCCCATGCTCGACGGGACTGTGACAAAAAAAGAAGACGGTGAGACATAATTTTTCCTCCTCCAATGGGTGAAGGCGTCAAGTTGACACATCGCGTGTATACTGGGACAATCCAAGTGTTGTGGATGCAAGGATGTCTCTCTTCTGAGTGTACACCGTTTTATGGGCGGATAGCAATAGGTCAAACGAGGGAATTGTGATCGACTATACGTTTTTGGGGCAGGGGCTCGAAACCGGGGAGGTCTGGAGCCTTTCCTGGCTGAACCCGCTGGCACCCAGAGCGCTGACGCCATTTACCAACAGCCTGCTGGTGGAGGTAGCCGCGCGCGCCTGGTATCTGTATTTCGACCGCCTGGGCTTTCAGCCTGCGCCACGCTCGCGTCTGGTGCGTCTCTGCCAGGGGCGCCCCTATGTCAATCTGTCGATTTCGGCCAGGCTGGAAGCGGATCAGGCGGGGATCGAACCTTTGCGGCTGCGTCTGGACGGTGCTGCCAGGCCGTTGGCCGATTGGCACAAGCCAGGTCTGCTGGCCTCCCTCAAACGTGGGCGGGCAGACAAAAAGATCGAGGATCTGCTGGCTGCGTTGCAGAGCGAACTGCCTGGCACGACTGCCCGCGCCCAGGGCTGGTATCAGCGGGTGATGGCGCTGCGCTGGTCACAGGCAGAGGTTCTCCAGATTATGGAAGAAATTGAACGGGCCGGTGCTGCTGCGCTGCTTCCCTTTTTTGCCGCCCGCCATACGTTGGAGGTTGCCTGCAGACGGCTGTTGCTGGGGCAGCGGGACGGCACACCTCAGCAGCGGGCAGCCCGTCTCACGGTGGCTTTGGGGGGCAGCACACGCACGGTCGAGCTGGATCTGGCAAACCAGGTGGCTGCGCTGGGCAGGCAGGCAGCCGCCGACCCTGCGGCCCTGGCCTGGCTGCAGAGCCCTATTGACTCCAATGGGCAGCTGTCGTTGCCAGCGGGTGCTTTTGGCGAGGCGTTCGAACAGTTCATGGCTCTGTATGGCCAACGCGCGATCGGAGAAGGAGAGATTGCCGTGCCGCGCTGGCGGGAAGATCCTGCGACGCTGGTTGCGGCGCTGCGGGCAGCTGCTGCGGACGAGCGGTCGGCAGCGCCGCCGCTCCCTGCCGACCCCGCACCGCTGCTGGCAGCGGTCGACAGCAGCCAGCGCAAAGAGACGCTCCACCTGCTCGAGCGTATGCGTCGGGCGATCGAACTGCAGAGCGGTGGGCTGCACGCTTTTGCCTTTGTGCTGGCTGGGACACGCCGCTGGGCTCTGGCTGCTGGCCGTGAGGCAACGGTCGACCAACGACTTCTGGCCAGCGAGGATGTCTTTTTCTACGAGCTCGAAGAGGTCAAACAGATGATGACCGGCGAGTGGAACATCAGCGACCGTTCGGGGATCCATGCAACGGCTGGGGAACGTCGCGTGCAGCTGGCCCAGGCGCAGCAGGTGGTGCCGGCGGATCTGCTGTGGGGGGAGCGGGAAGCCCGGCGGGATCCGGCAGTGCTGCCCGCAGCGGCAGGGGTGGCCAGTGGGATGGCTGCGGATGAGGTTCCTTCTCCTGGCTGCGTATGGGGCTGCCCGGTGGGGGAGAGTGCAGCTGCGGTGTTGCTGCCGGCCTCGGCTGCGCTGCTCATCGCGCAGGG
>JAGWYN010000041.1 GCA_018969295.1 Chloroflexota bacterium
CCAATGCCGCCCGCGAGTTCGCCTCGCGCTTTTTCGGCGTCAATGCAGACACAGTCACCACCGTGGGCGAGGCCTACGCGCGTGAACTTTGGGCAACAGCGCGCACGGTGCCGCCTGCTCCCAGCGAAGAGCCGGCAAAACTGCTTGCGGAGACGGTGAGCGCCGTCGAGGATGCAACGGGCAGCAAGGTGCGCGCGGTCTACAGGAAGCTTGCCGGTTCAACGCTGCCCGAGGGTGAGTGGACGACACTGCTCTACGCTGCCCTTGCCGGCAACGAAATCGCCCGGCAACTGACCGAACTGCTCGCCACGCCCACCGAACTGGGCGCACTGCCCGAACGACTCAAGACGCTGGTCGGACGGCCGGTGAGCGAAGAGGAAATCCTCGCCTGGCTGACGCTCGGCGCTGCAGCGCGCAGCGGCAACCGCCCGCTCCTGCGCCCGGTGGTGCATGCCTTCGTGCGCGGCATCAGCGGCGCAGTGGTGAGCTTCCCGACGGGCGGGCGCGGGCCAAAACTCTGGCTTGCCGCCGAGGACGATCTGCACGAGAGCGGCGAAGGCGAGCGCCACGCCCACTTTCCAGTCACCACCTGCACAACCTGCGGACAGCACTATTTCATTACCTTTCTCAAGGACTTCGAGTTCACCCGCAAACGGCCTGGCGGCGGCGAAGCCGTTGGCGAGGCGGCGTTCTGGGAACCGCTCGCCGAGGCGCAGGGGGGCAAGCGCGTCGTGCTGCTCGACCGCATCCTCGGCGGCAGCGGCGAAGAGCACAGCACCGACGACGGCGAAGAGGACAGCGAGAAGGACAGCGAGGACGGTGATGCGGGCAACGACCTCACTGCCCATCATCGCACGGCACCGCTCTATTTTTGCCGCACCTGCGGCGCAGCCCATCCCCAAACAGGGCACCGCTGCCTGGCCTGCGGTGCCACGGGGGAGATGACGACGCTCTATGCTGTGCGCCAGAACAAGGCCAACCCGGGCTACCTGACCAGCTGTCTGTCATGCAGCACCGCAGGACGGCGCATGGGCAACACCTACCGCGAACCCGCACGCCCTGTGCGCGCCACCGATGTGGCCGATGTCCATGTCCTCGCCCAGGACATGGTGCACCACTCCGAGCGACAGCGCCTGCTGGTCTTCTGCGACAACCGCCAGGAGGCCGCCTTCCAGGCCGGCTGGATGAAAGACCACGCCCGCCGCTTCCGCCTGCGCGCACTGATGGCCGACGGTCTGAAGGAGGGGGCTCTCTCGGTAGGCGACCTGGCACGCTTTGTCGACGACCAGCTCGAAGACGACGAGTCGCTCTCGCGCGCGCTGGTGCCCGAAGTCTGGCAGGTGCAACGCAAGGAAGGCGGCGGCGGCCGCCACGAGCAGGAACGACGCAAATTTCTGCGCATCCAGGTGCTGCGCGAGGTGACGCTCTCGTCCCGACAGGCAATCGGCCTTGAACCCTGGGGCCGCATGAAGGTCGAGTACGAAGGACTCGATGCCACCTTGCCCTGGATTCAGCAGACCGCCGTCCAACTCGGTATGCCGCCCGAGCAGCTGCACTGCGGGGTCGCTGTCGTGCTCGACTACCTGCGCCGCAAACGCATCCTCTGGGACCCCGAACGCGAAATTTTTAGCAGGTACTGGATGGATGGTGACCTCGAAATCCAGCAGGGCTATCTGCCACAGTTCGGCGCGCCTAGCGGCACGAAGCTGCACCGCCAGCCATATGAAAAGGCTTCTCTCGTCACCCAGTGGTTCAGCGAACGCGGCGACACGGCCCTCCGACAGGTGGCCAAGAAATGGGGTGTAGACAACAACGACGTCGAGGGTTTCCTCGAACAGCTGTTTCGGTTTCTTGTCGAACGCAAACTGCTGCGACCGGTGACGCTCAAAGGTGCGCACGGCAAGCCGTTGCCCGGTGTCAACGATGTCTATCAGGTCGACGCCGACCGTTTGCGCCTGCAGGCAAACCACGGTGTCTGGCGCTGTGCCAACTGCCGTCGCCGCATCACCCGCCCCACACCGTACAACAAATGTCTGGCCTGGCGCTGCGAAGGCACGCTCGAATTTGTCAGCGAATACCCGGACAACTACGACCTGCAGCTCCTCGACCAGGGCTATTCAATGCTTCGCCCCGAAGAGCACACGGCCATGGTGCCGCACGACGAACGCGAACGGCTGGAAAATCTTTTCAAAGGCGACTCGGACGCCCTCAATACCTTTGTCTGCACGCCGACATTGGAGTTGGGCGTGGACATCGGCCAGCTGGACGCCGTGCTGATGCGCAACGTGCCGCCGCTCCCAGCCAATTACTGGCAGCGCGCCGGCCGCGCCGGTCGCCGCCATCGCATGGCGGTGAACATCATCTACTGCCGACCGCTGTCGCACGACCGCGCGTATTTCCACGACCCGTTAAAACTGCTGGCCGGCCGCGTCGATCCGCCCGCCTTCAACCTGCGCAACGAGCCAATGGTGGCCAGACATGTGCACGCCACCGCAATCACCCGGCTGCACCAGTACACGCTCGATCGCACCCGCACCGCAGCCGAACGCCAAACCATCGACACCGTGCTCAAAAGTTGCCTGCCCGACCGTGTGTCGCCCTACCTCTTCGACGACGGCGTGCTGCGCACGGCACTTTTTGATCTTGCCCCCCTGCGACAACTGCTCAATGCCCATCTGGATGATCTCTGCCGCTATGTGGAGGGCGCATTTGGCCAGGGATGGCCTTTGCAGGATGCCGAGGTGACGACACCCGCCGAGTTGCACCGGCACGTCGCCACAATGGTCGAAGATCTCGAACAGGTGCTGCTGCGCCTCAGCCGTCGCCTGCGCTGGGCGCTCGACCAGATTCGGCGTCTGAATACAGTGCGTGAGGCGCAAGGCACCCTTGAGCCTGAAGACGATGCCCTGTTCCATCGCTGCGATGTGCTGGTCAAGCGGCTCAAAGGCACGTCTCGGCGCAGTCGACGCGAAGCCGAAGGCTACGACGACGTGAACACCTTCGGGGTGCTGGCCGCCGAGGGCTTTCTGCCCGGCTACGGACTCGAAGTCGGTTCGGTGCTGGGTACGGCGGAAATTCCTTTCTGGCGCACGGGTGCAATGACGTTTGCACTGCCGCGTCCGCCAAGCGTGGCGTTGCGCGAGTACGTGCCCGGCAACCTGATCTACGCCAACGGCAACCGTTTCGTCGCCCGACGTTTCCACCGCAACGTCGACGAGCAGAGCGCCGAAATGCCGGTCTTTGAGGTGGTCGTCGAACGCCAGGCGGTGAAGCCAACCAACCTGGCCGCTGCGACGACAGGGCTCGGCACACAGGTGCTGCAGACGATCTCGGTCTGCGATGTCGACCTTGTTCATCAGTCGCACATCTCCGACGACGAAGAGTTGCGCTTCCAGTTGCCCGTGGCAGTCTTTGGCCTCGAACGCCAACAGCACAACGGCGGACGTGCCTTCAACTGGGGCAAGCAGCCTGTGCACCTGCGCCGTGGTGTGCGTTTTCGCCTGGTCAATGTGGGCGCCACCCGCGCCATCGAACGTTCTGGGCGCTTCGGCTACCCGGTCTGCACCGTCTGCGGTCAAAGCGTGTCGCCGCTCTCAAGCGACACGCAACACAAACAATTCGAGAGCACCCACGAAGAACGCTGCGGCCGCAGGGTGTTGCCCATCGGCTTCTACGCCGACGTGGTGGCCGATGCGCTGACCCTGCCGGGCTGCCCTGACCAGAAAACCGCCTACAGCGTGCTTGAGGTGCTGCGCATGGCGGCTGCACAGGTGCTCGATATGACAATGGAGGATTTGCAAATCCTTGTCCTTGGCCATGTGGATCGCAGTGAGGTCGACGCCGTGCTCTGGGACCCAATGCCTGGCGGTTCAGGTCTGCTCGACCAGGTGTGCGGACGTTTTTCCGAGATTGTCACGGCGGCAAAAGAGATTGTGGGCAACTGCCCGTCGGCATGCGAGACGTCGTGCATCGACTGCCTGCAAACCTTCCGCAACGGCTTCTACCACAAACACCTCGACCGCAACCTGGCACTTGAAAAGCTCACTGCCTGGGGGGAGCGCCTCGCTGTCGCACACGACATCCCCGCGAAACAGCCCTCACAGGCACCTGTCGAAGGCACACACCCGGTGAACGAAGCCGAACGACGGCTGCGACACCTGCTGCTGGCCGCCGGCTTCGAGGAAGGCCTCCGCGGCGAGCAACTGCGTCTCGACCGTGCCATCGGCACCACCACGCCGGATGTCCTCTATCGCACCGTGGAACACGCCGCAGACGAGGGTGTGTGCGTCTACCTTGACGGCCTGAGCAGGCATCTGCACGGCAACCCGGAGACTGCCGAACACGACCGCCGAATTCGCGATTGGCTGCGCAACAACGGCTACGAACTCATTGAAATCGCTGCCAACGACCTGTACGACGAAGGTGCAATGACACGACACTTCAGAAAACTCGCCGGTTATCTTGGCAAACCCGAACTTAAGGAACGGCTGCGCGCCGACACACGCTGGTACAGAGCGCTTGCGGCGGCAGAGGAAGAGGCCGCCGCCACACCGACCGAGCGCTCCGTACTTCGTCTTGTCCAACCCACCGCCGCCGAACGCTACGTCACCTGCCTGCCGCTCATCCCACTCAAAGCCGCAGCAGGTGCATTTGGCGACCCCCAAAACATCCCTGAAGATTCGGAGTGGGAGAATTGGGTTGCGGTGGAACTCAGACGCAAGTTGCGACGTGGGATGTTTGTGGCACAGGTAGTTGGCAGGTCGATGGAGCCAAAGATTCCTGATGGCTCATACTGTGTTTTTGCTGCCCCTGTTGAAGGCTCGCGCCAGGGAAAAATTGTGCTGGCACAGCTTCGCTCCGAGCGTGACCCAGAAAGCGGCGAACGGTACACTGTCAAACGGTATTCAAGTGAAAAATCAATCGATGAGGACGACACCTGGCGACATTTGAAGATTACGCTGCATCCGCTCAACCCAGAGTACTCGCCGATCGTTCTCACCGCCGAGGACGAAAACAGCGTCTCTGTGGTTGCAGAATTTGTCGCAACACTGTCCTGAAAATAGGGTCTGAGCCCCGACCGTAAGGGAGGGGGAAGGACCTTGTCGTGTCTGGGGGTTCCCCCCTCCCTTACGGTCGGGGCTCTGTGCCCCTCGCTGTGGCCGAGAGACAAAGCCAGGAGGTGTGGCATCAGCATGGCAGTTGCGCCCGCGCCTGTAGGGGCGACCCTTGTGGTCGCCCTTGGGTGCCCTTGCGGTCGCCCTTGGGTGCCATCGGGGGCACCCGCCTGTAGGGGCGACCCTTGCGGTCGCCCTTGGGTGCCATTGTGGTCGGCCATGGGTGCCATCGGGGGCACCCGCCTGTAGGGGCGACCCTTGCGGTCGCCCTTGGTTGCCATTGTGGTCGGCCACGGGTGTCATTGTGGGCACCCGCCTGTAGGGGCGACCCTTGCGGTCGCCCTTGGGTGCCATTGTGGTCGGCCACGGGTGTCATTGTGGGCACCCGCCTGTAGGGGCGACCCTTGCGGTCGGCCATGGGTGCCATTGTGGTCGGCCATGGGTGTCATCGGGGGCACCCGCAAGGGGTGCCCCTACGGGGTCGCCCGTGCAATCGTCCGTGTGGTCGGCCACGGGTGTCATTGTGGGCACCCGCCTGTAGGGGCGACCCTTGCGGTCGCCCTTGGGTGCCATTGTGGTCGGCCATGGGTGTCATCAGTCGGGGTGGTTTGCCTACCACACCCGTATGGCTGGTGATCCGCCGTAATCTGGAGCAGCCGGACGAAGTCAAGTTCTATTTCAGCAATGCCCCAGAGACGATTCCCTTGCAAGACCTTGTGCGTCTCAGCGGCATGCGCTGGCCGGTCGAGATGATCTTCGAAGAAGGGAAAGGCGAAATCGGTTTTGACCACTATGAAACCCGTAGCTGGCTCGGCTGGCATCATCATATGCTGCTGGTCGCCTTGGCACATCACTTTTGGGTACGACTCAGAGTGCGCCTGAAAGGCACAGCCCCGGCATTGACGATCTATCAGGTCCGCCTGTTCCTGACCAGTGTTCTGACCAGGTCAGTTTTCGCTGCTGCTGCTGCTTTACGCATGGTGCGATACTACCAAAAACGCAACCACGTCGCTTACCTGTCCCACCGCAAGTCCAAACTGGCGCGCCTTACGGCTCTTGTTCCCAACCTTGCGCTGTAATACTAGCGCAGGTACTGTGAATAAGGGTAGACTTGCCAGTTCTGTAATTCTTGGCCGTTGCAGTAGATCCGGGTTGTGGACCAGCTGTGCACATAGTTCCACAGCTGCCAGAAGTAGCTCATTTCGTTTTTGCGAAAGGTGACGCGATAGACCAGATGGCGGTCTTCGTCGAGCAACTGGAGAAAGGTCGAGCGCCGCTGAGCCTGGCGCAGGGCGCTCAAGAAGTATTCAGAACGGCTCTGGCGAAATTCGACGACCAGGTAGGTGTGGGCCAGTTCCTTTTGACCAGATGCAGCGTCTGGGTCTGTGGCCTCTTTTCCAAGGGAATCCAGGGGCTCCTCGGGCAGGGCCAGGTCGACGAGCAGCGGCTCCAAGCTGCGCCGGAGATTGGGTTGGGGAAATTCGATCCGCAGGTCTCGATGGTGGCAGCGCCAAGGCAAGGGGTGGTCTGCGGCCGGGCCCAGCTGTTTCAACCCAAATTGGAGCGGCTCTGTGCTGAGGGTGGCGGCAAGCGACCGCAGACGAAAGGCCAGCGCCGTCTCGCTCAGGTCGGCTGCGGGCAACTGCCAGAGTTTTGAGACCGCGCGTGCCTCCCCTGCCGTCAGCGCGGTGCCGAGGAGTGCCTGCAGCCCCAGCGCCACCCCAGCAAGATCGGCGGGCAGGGCAGCCTGGGCCAGCCACTCTGCCAGTGCAGGGCCGTCCTGTTCCAGCCAGCGGGCCAACAGAGCGACACGCCAGAACCCCTGGACCGGCTGCCAGGAGGCGCTTTGTTCCAACTGGGCCAGCAGTTTCCGAACGCTGCGCGCTTTTTCGCCTCCTTCACAAAGACCGGCTTCGAGACTGGCGAGCAGGAGCTGTTGGAAAGCAGGGCAGGCGTGCGACTGGGGGGCCGCGCACCAGGCCAGAAAACGGCCCCTCTGGGCGGGGCTGTAGCCTGCATAGGTCAGGCCAGGAGCCGGATCACCGTCGTCCGGTCGACCCGGCTCCACACGCAGTGATGGGTCGACCTGGGCAAATTCCTCGCCGACAAAGCTGGCAGAAAGCGACAGCTGTACGGGCAGAGCGTGCTGGCCGGCCAGCGCGACTACCTCCTCCAGCGGAGAGGCAACCCCGCGAACCCGAAGAGGCAGCGCAGCCAGAGAGGCCACATTCATGCTGCGTCGTGCTCTCTTTGAAGAAGAGGACGCAGAAACTGGCCAGTGTAGCTGCGGGGGTGGATCGCCACCTGCTCTGGGGTGCCCTCGACCAGCACCTGCCCCCCTTTGACCCCTCCTTCAGGTCCCATGTCGATCAGCCAGTCACAGTTTTTGATCACGTCGAGATTGTGTTCGATAACCAGCACGGTGTTGCCTTTGTTGACCAGCTCATGCAGGACGGTGAGCAGCTTGCGCACATCCTCGAAGTGGAGCCCGGTCGTCGGTTCGTCGAGAATATACAGGGTGTTGCCGGTGGCGCGCCGGCTCAGCTCTTTGGCAAGCTGAACCCGTTGCGCCTCTCCGCCCGAGAGCGTGGTGGCTGGCTGGCCGATTTTGATATAGCCCAGCCCCACTGCGTAGAGTGTGTCGAGTTTGTTGCGAATGCGTGGAATGTGCTGGAAAAATTCCAGCCCCTCTTCGACAGTCATTTCCAGCACATCGGCGATCGACTTGCCGCGAAATTTGACTTCGAGCGTCTCCCGGTTGTACCGATGGCCCTTGCACTCCTCACAGGGGACGTAAACATCGGGCAGAAATTGCATTTCGATCCGAATGATGCCGTCCCCCTGGCAAGCCTCACAGCGCCCCCCCTTGACGTTGAAAGAGAAGCGGCCCGCTTTGTAGCCGCGCGCTTTGGCATCGGTCAAACTGGCAAACAGATCGCGAATCTCGGTGAAGAGCCCAACATAGGTGGCGGGGTTGCTGCGTGGGGTGCGTCCGATCGGACTCTGGTCGATGTCGATCACCTTGTCGATCTGTTCGATCCCTTCGATGGCTGTATGGGCGCCGGGGCGATTTTTGGCCCGGTACATCCACTGTGCCAGCCGTTTGTACAACACATCGACCACCAGCGTCGATTTTCCGCTGCCGCTTACCCCGGTGACCGCCACGAATTTGCCGAGAGGGATCTGCACATCCACCTGTTTGAGGTTGTTCTCGTGGGCGCCTCGAATCGACAGGTATTTGCCGTTGCCGTCGCGGCGTCTGTCGGGCACGGGGATGCGCAGCTCCCCGCGCAGATATTGGGCGGTCAGGCTGTCGGGGCAGCGCAAAAAATCATCTCGCCAGGCCGAACAGGTCACATGGCCGCCGTGTTCCCCTGCACCCGGCCCCATATCGACGATCCAGTCGGCAGCGCGGATGGTGTCCTCGTCGTGTTCGACGACCAGCACGGTGTTGCCCAGGTCGCGCATCCCTTGCAGTGTCTCGATCAGGCGGGCGTTGTCGCGCTGATGCAGCCCGATGCTGGGTTCGTCCAGAATGTAGAGCACGCCCATCAGCTGGCTGCCGATCTGGGTGGCCAGCCGGATGCGTTGGCTTTCACCGCCGGAGAGGGTGACCGCTGTGCGTTCCAAGGTCAGATAGTCTAGCCCGACATTGACCATAAAACCGAGGCGGGCTGCGATCTCCTGGAGGATCTGGTAGGCAATCGTCCGCTGGCGTGGGGTCAGCGGGGATGGGCTCGGTGCAGCGGAGGGCTCCCCACGCAGCCAGTGTGCCCAGGCCAGCGAGTCACCGACAGCCATGTGGGTGATCTCCCAGATGTTTTTGCCGGCCACCGTGACGGCCAGGGCTTCGGGGCGCAGCCGTTTGCCCTGGCAGGTCGGACAGGGGCGCACGCTCATGAATTCTTCCAGCTTGCCACGGATGTAGTCGCTGGTGGTCTCCTGGTAGCGACGTTGCAGGTTGGGGATCACGCCGTTGAAGCTGGTCTCAAAAAACCGTTCTTCGCCATGGCTGTTGGTGTAGTCGATGCGAATTTTTTTCTCTTTTTGGGGCACCCCCCAGAGAATCAGATCGCGCTGTTTCAGACTCAGTTCTTTGACGGGCAGGCGCGAGGGCACCCCATGCTGCTGGCAGACAGCCCGCAGCAGCTGCTGGTAGTAGCCGTCCCCTTCCTCTTCGTTCTGACGGCGCCAGGCCAGCACGGCCCCATTTTCGATCGACAGCTCCTCGTCGAAGATCAGAGCCGGGTCGAATTCCTGCAGCGAGCCAAGCCCGGTACAGGTGGGACAGGCGCCGTGGGGGCTGTTAAAACTGAAGGTGCGGGGTTCGATCTCGGGCAGGCTGGTGCCACATTTCACGCAGGCGAAATGTTCGCTGAAGGTGCGGTCGACAGGCTGTTCGCGGTGGCTGACGTCGGCCACGACCAGCACGCCGCTGCCCAGTTTGAGCGCAGTCTCGACCGAATCGGCCAGACGAGACAGGTCGGTGCCGGTGGGTTCGCCGGTGTCGTCGACCGCAGGCTGTTGGACGACGAGGCGGTCGACCACAGCCTCGATCGTGTGCATTTTGTAGCGGTCCAGCTCTGGCACTTCGGTCACTTCATAGAGAACGCCGTTGACCCGGGCGCGCAGCAGGCCTTGTTTTTGCAAACTTTCGAAGACTGCCTTGTGGTTGCCCTTGCGGGCTTGGATGATCGGGGCCAGCACCAGCAGGCGGCTGCCCTCTGCCATCCCCATGATCGTGTCGACGATCTGGGTGGCCGTCTGCTGGGTGATCGGCGCACCGCACGTTGGGCAGTGGGGCTGGCCGATGCGGGCGTAGAGAAGACGCAGATAGTCGTAGACCTCGGTGACGGTGCCGACGGTCGAGCGGGGGTTGCGCCCCGAGCCTTTCTGGTCGATCGAGATGGCAGGGCTGAGCCCCTCGATCTGGTCGACGTTCGGTTTTTCCATCAAACCCAGGAATTGGCGGGCATAGGCAGAGAGCGATTCGACATAACGGCGCTGCCCTTCGGCGTAGATTGTGTCGAAGGCCAGGCTGCTTTTGCCGCTGCCGCTGAGCCCGGTGATGACGACCAGCTTGTCGCGCGGGATCTCCAGGTCAATATTTTTAAGGTTGTGTTCTCGCGCACCCCGTACTACCAATTTATCCAGCGCCATTGTGTCTTCTCCGCCAAACAGTTTTTGGGTCAGCACCGAACAAAAGTTCTTTCAGTATATCCAAACTAGGGAGAGCCGACAAACATGCTCCCTCCACAAAAACTTCTGCACAGCCATTTGGAAGCCAACAGACGCTCGGCAGGAACAGAGCTGTGTTACAGTGTGTTTGCGATAATTTTCACAAGCAGTTTGAAGAAAAAGAGAGGAATTGAAAAATGGGTCGGTACCTTGTCTCTTGGTTGCTCGTTTTGGGGGTCCTGTCCGGCTGCGGCGGTTCCAGCACACCGGAGCCGACTGCCACCCCGGTGCCAACCGCTACCCCAGTGGCGGCGGCGGAACCGGAGGCCCCGTCTGCGCAGGCAGTCATCGCCGCCACGTTGGAGGTGGCGATGCACGACATCTACTTCGGTGAGGACAACAACAACCTGGCGGAGCCGCCGGTCTGGCGCGTGCCGGCGGGCGCAGAAGTGACCGTCAACCTGGAGAACCTGGGGGGGCTGGACCACAACTGGGCGATCGTGCAGAAGGATGCCGAGCTGCCGGTTCCATTCATGCCGGATCAAAACAGTGACCTGATTTTGTGGGCAGCCGGTGTGCTGGCGGCCGGTGAAAAGACGACGGACACCTTCACAGCGCCCGTCGAGCTGGGCGAGTATATCGTGATCTGCACGGTCGCTGGCCACTATCCGGCCATGCAGGGGCGGCTGGTGGTCGAGTCGATGTGACGATAGCGGAGCCGTCGGAGCAGCCGTCGGGGTGGTGGAGGGCCCGGTTTGCTCTGCAAACCGGGCCCTCCAACGTTTTCTGCCATGCGCGGCGCTTCAGACGACCTGGATTCCTTCGCCCGGGACGACCTGGCCGATCCGCCAGGCAGGCTGTTTTTGAGCGGCGCAGCTTTCTTCGAACGTGGCCTGGGTGGCCTTGGGCACTGCCAGGAGCAGCCCTCCGCTGGTCTCTGACTCCCAAAGCAACGTGCGCCAGGCAGGGGGGAGGCTGGGGGCAAAGCGGACATGCTGGCCAAAATGAGCTGGGTTGCGCGTCGAGCCGCGCGTCAGAGAGCCTGCCTCCAGCGACTGCCAGACGCCGGGCAGCACGGGGACCTGGGCCGTCTCGATCTGAAACGACACGGCAGTCTGGTTGGCCACCAACATCTCGCTGGCATGGCCGAGCAGCCCAAAGCCTGTGATGTCTGTGGCGCTGCGGATACTGGCGGCACGCGCGGCGCGCGCCGCGCTTTGGTTCAGCTTGAGCATGGAGACGATGGCGGCGTCGAGGTCGCTGCGTTCGAGCGCAGCGCGTTTGCGGCGCAGCCGTGTGAGCCAGCCCGTCCAGCCCGCACCGCTCTGTTTGGCGGCTGTGGTGATCACGCCGGTTCCAAGCGGTTTGGTCAAATAGAGCTGATCCCCTGGCGCGGCCCCTCCTTTGCGCAGCACCTGGTCGGGGTGGATGAGCCCAGTCACCGCCAGCCCGTAGAAGGGTTCTGGGCTGCTGATCGTGTGGCCCCCTGCGACGACCGCCCCTGCCTCCCGTACTTTGGCGGCGCCTCCGGCAAAGATCTGGGCAATTTGGGCAGGAGAGAGCTGCTCAGGGAAGCCGGCGATGTTGAGCACAAACAGGACTTCTCCCCCCATCGCAAAGACATCGCTCATGGCATTGGCCGCTGCGATCGCTCCGTAGCTCCAGGGGTCATCGACGATCGGGGTAAAAAAATCTGTGGTGCTGACCAGCGCGCGCTGCGGGTCGATGCGCACGACAGCCGCATCGTCTGGCTCGCCCAGACCGACCAGGACATCCGGGTATTCAGTTGCTGGAAACAATCCAGCCAGTTGGCGCACGACCTGCGCCAGTGTCCCTGGGGGGAGCTTGGAAGCTCAACCGGCGCAGGTGACCAACGCAGTCAACGGTTTGGCCATCAGCGTACCTCCTTTCTGGTTAAAAGAGATCCAACAGATTCACAACGATGATCCCCAGCAGCACGAGCAGCAGCACAAAGAACAGCAGCTCTGTCGACGCCCGGATGTTGTTGGCCTGTGCTGTACGCCGCGCGTTGCGGGCCTTCTTGCGCATTTCGGCGATCTCTTTGACGGTTTTGTCATGCGTGCTCTGCGCATCCTGGCTGTTTTGCCAGTGGCCCTGAATCGTGTACCAGTAGCGCATCAACAGCCCACCGACCAGCATCCCAAGGACCAGGAGCAATAGATAGTCCATGGAAGCGAGGAGAGGGGCTCAGTGCAGCGCAACTAGAGAGAGAGGCTCTGTCACGGCACAGCCTCTCAGGAGGCCTCTTCGCCGCGCTGGCCCTTCTGGTGGGCAAGCGCATCCCAGTCGACCCCAAACCCGAATCCAGGGTCCCCGGTGTCGGGGTTGCGAAATTCGAGAATCAGGTCGAAGAGGTGGCGGTCCAGCACATGCTGTGTGTCGCCCAGCCCCTGGGTGAGCTCGACTGCGACCCGATAGTGGGTGCCGGGCACTGGATTGTGCATGTGCAGTGTCGTCTCCGCACGGCTGTCGGCATGCGCCATCAGATAGACGCTGCAGTTTTCGCTGGCGTCTGGGTTCAGCACAACGACCTCCAGGTTGGGCCTGGGGTCGTCCTGGGTCGGCGTCACCCAGATGCGTGTCCAGATGCGTTTCAGATCGGGGTACGGGTAGAGCACACAGCGCTCGACGCGCGCTGGGGTGTTCTCTTCGAACAGAGCAATTTCCATCGTCTGCAGCTCCATGTTAAACCAAGACAGCGGGAGGGTATGGGAGTCGAACCCACCGCAGCCGGCTCAGCGCCACCTGCCAGCGGTTTTGAAGACCGAGGCATCCACCGGGACACATTCCCCCCCATCTGCTATTGTAGCCAGATCTGTACGATCGGCCAAACCGTTGTCGCAGACGCGCAACCGTTGTTGGGGGGGGCTGGTTTGCATGTTGCCCTGGTCTCCGCTACAATTTGCATAGTTTTTCTTGGCTGTCCAAAAAGGTTCAGCTATTTTGTCCCTCAGCAAGCGTGTTGGACAAGCGTGTTGGAAAGGATTCCTGCTCAGCTATGATCTTTCAACGGTGGCTCCGTCGGTTCTCTGTCCAGGCGGCAGTGGTCAGCCTCTTGCTGCTGGCTGGCTGCCAGCCGCTTGACGGCTCTGCGGCTTTGGGAGGAAAGGATCCTCTGGGGGAAGCTGACCTGGTGAATGAGGAGCAGCCGCTCTCGCCGACGCCCGAGCAGCAGCGGTTGGCTGCGGGGGAGGCTCCCCCTGTACAGCTTCTGATCCCTGCGCTCTCGTTGGAGATCCCGGTGGTCCCGATGGGGTGGGAACGGGTGATGGGAGCAGGGCAGCTGACCACGCGCTGGGTGGTGCCGGCGGACGCTGCTGGGTGGGCGTTGAACAGTTCCCCGGCCGGGGGAGATGGCAACGTGGTCGTTGCGGGCCATCAGGCGTACGGTGCGGCGGTGTTTGCAGCGATTTCGTTGGGGGAACTGGCTGTCGGCCAGGAACTGGATCTGGTGGATGGCGCAGGACGCACGTTTTTGTACCGGATTGTCGAACTGCCCGCCCCGATCCCGCTGCTGGGTGCGACTGCTGAAGAGGCGGCGCAGGCTGCCTTGTACAGTGCACCCACCCAGCGTGCCCAGCTGACCTTGATGACCGGCTGGCCGTTGGCGACGACGACCCATCGGCTTTTCGTGGTCGCTGAGCGGGTGACTGCATCTGAGTAGGGTTGGGGGGCTTGGGAGCTGCACCAGTATGGACAAACATCCTCTGACCTCGGAACCGCTGCTCTGTTCGATTGTGGTCCCTGTCTACAACGGCGCGAACACGATTGTGCGTTGCCTGAACGCGTTGGCCCGCCAGACAGTGTCGTCGGCCCGCTATGAGCTGATCGTGGTCAACGATGGCTCGACCGACAGCACGGCGCAGCAGATCGAGCACTGGCAGAGCCTACATCCCCAATCTCGGTTGACCCAGCTGATTCAGCCGAATGCTGGCCCGGCCGCAGCGCGCAACCGGGGGGCGGCTGCTGCCACTTCTGAGCTGGTGTTGTTTACAGATGCAGACTGTGCGCCGGCACCGAACTGGGTTGCAGCCATGACCGCTCCTTTTGCAGACCCGGCGGTGATGGGGGTGAAAGGTGCCTATCTGACCGAACAGACCGATCTGGTGGCGCGTTTTGTGCAGGCGGAGTACGAAGACCGGTACGACCGAATGGCGGAGCAGCCGCAGATCGATTTTATCGACACCTATTCGGCGGGGTATCGTCGAGCGCTGTTTTTGGAAAATGGTGGATTTGACCCGATTTTTACGACAGCCAGCGTGGAAGACCAAGAATTCAGCTTTCGGCTGGCCCAGAAAGGGTATCGTCTTGTCTTTGCGCCAGAGGCCAGGGTGGTCCATCTGCACGACCGGGACATCGGCGAATATTTTCGACGCAAATATGCGATCGGTTTCTGGAAAGCGTTGATGATGCGTTGGCATCCTGAACGAATGGTGCAGGACAGCCATACGCCTCAGGTGTTGAAGTTGCAGATCGTTTTGTTGGCTGCTGTGGCCGGGGCGACTGGGCTGGGGCTGGGGGGGCTGCTGTGGCCGCCGTTGCTCTGGTTTTGGAGTGTGGCGGGTGCAGCCGCTTTGCTCTTTGGGATCACCGCAGCGCCGTTCACGTACAAGCTGGCCCGGCGTTCTCCGGCGTTGGCGTTGCTGGGGGTGCCGCTGTTGGGGGTGCGGGCTGCGGCGTTGGGCAGCGGCTACCTGCATGGCACGGTGCATTTTGCAGGGACCGTGCCCGGCGAACGGCAGCCGGTGATCGCCGGCTGGCAGCGGCTGGTGAAACGGGCGGTGGACATTGTCGGGGCGTTGGTAGGTCTGACGGTGTCGGTCCCGCTGGTCGCGGTGGCCGCTGTGGCGATCAAAGCGGAGTCGCCGGGCCCCATCTTTTTTTGGCAGGTGCGTGTCGGCGAAAACGGCCGGCTGTTTCGCATTGTCAAGCTGCGCACGATGGTGATCGACGCCGAAGCCCGGCTTGCGAATCTGGTCGATCTGGAACAGCTGCCGGAGCCGGCCTTCAAACTCCAGCAAGACCCGCGTGTCACGCGGATTGGCCGGTTTTTGCGGCGTACCTCGCTGGATGAGGTGCCACAGTTTTACAATGTGTTGCTCGGCGAGATGAGCCTGGTGGGGCCGCGGCCGGAAGAAGAGCGGATCGTCCAGCGCTACCAGGATTTTCAGCGCCGCCGACTGGCGGTCAAACCGGGGATGACGGGGCCGATGCAGGTGAACGGCCGTGGAGACCTGGCGTTTGGCGAACGGCTGCAGCTGGAGCTGGAGTACATTGACCATTACAGCCTGCGCCGAGATTTTGAGATCCTCCTCCGCACGTTCCCCTCCATCTTTCAGGGCCATGGCGCTCGCTGAGCGCAAGTAAAAAAGGAGCAGAGCATGCACGTTCCCCGCCCGTTGTGCGGCGTCTCGAGAGGAGCCCTGGTTGCCGGGCTGTTGTTCCCCGTCTTGCTGTGGGCGCTCTTCTTTGGGCTGGGCCGCGGTGCTGCGCTGGCGTTTGTCGGGCCTGTCGAGCACAGCCAGATCGAGGGAACGGCGAATTCGACGGCCGAGACGGTGCTCGCTTTGGAGAGCGAGCCGTCGCTGCTGCTGGCCATCCAGGGGCAGCCGCTCACAATTCCCTTCACGGTGACCAACCAGGGGGAGGTGGACGCTGTAGAAATTCAGTACTCCTTCGAGCTTCCTGCTGGATTGCGCGCTGTCACAGCTTCTGCCGGCGTGGCTGGCACTGCGGAGGCAGGGCAGGGAGAGGTGGTCCAGATGGAGACAGAGGCTGGGAACGCGTTGGTTGTGGTCAGCTGGCCGGAAGTGGCTGCCGGGGCGAGTGCGACGGTGCAGATCGTGGCCGAGGTCGACGCCTTCCTGGCCAACGGCAGTGTGCTGCAAGGGACTGCCGCACTGCTCTCCAGCAATGCAGCGTACACCTACACCGCGCTTTTCATCGGCCTGCCACCGGCTGTTGCACCAGATTTCTGGTGGTAACGCAGGAAAATGAGCGGCACAGATTGGGCTCTGGACAGAGTGCAGGAAGGCTGGCGCAAAGGCTGGTCCACGGGCTGGCCGGCAGCCGTGGGGATGGCTGGGGTAGCGTTGTGGCTGTACTGTGGCTCGCTGGCCCCGGATCTGACCTGGGCGCATCAGGGAGCCGATGGCGGGGAACTGCTGGCAGCGGCCGCCACCAACGGGGTGCCCCATCCACCCGGCTACCCTTTGTACATGTTGTTGCTGCAAGGGTGGCTGGCCCTGCTCGAAGGGGTGGCGCCGTCGACCTCACTGGTCTGGCGCGGCAACCTGCTCAGCGCCTGTTTTGGCGCAGCCAGCGTATTGGTGAGTGTGCGCGTGGCTGACCATCTGCTGGCTGGACAGCCGCTGCGGTGGGCCTGGGCCGGATTGGCCGGGGGTGCCTGGGCGGTGACCCCGCTGCTGTGGAGCCAATCCATTTTGACCGAAGTCTACAGCCTGCACGCGCTGTTGATTGCCCTGCTGGGCTGGGCTGTGCTGGTCAAACCGCAGCGGCTCTGGTACAGCCTGCTGCCGGTTGCGCTCGGGACCGCACACCACCTCACCTTGTTGTTGTTGTTGCCGGCAGCCGGCTACAGGCTGATGGTGGAGCGGGCTGGGCCACGGCGCTGGCGGGCGCCTCTGCAGGTGTTGCTGGGGGGCATTTTGATCGGGGCGTTGTGGTACGTGCGTGTTCCGCTGGCGGCGGCGACCGTGTCGCCGGTCAACTGGGGGTATGCAGACAACTGGGAAGGGTTTGTCTGGCTGGTCAGCGGGGCCGCCTATCGCGGCTATCTGGTTCTCGGGCCAGCAGACCTGCTGTGGCAGCGTCTGACCCTGTGGGCATACACCGTCACCCTTCAGTTCACCCCGGTGGGGCTGGCGCTGGGATTTGTCGGGCTGGCCAGCTGGGATCGCTGGCAGCCCTCTCTGCGCACGTTCAGCCTGTTGTGGGGGATACCGGTGAGCCTCTACGCTCTTTTTTATCACACCCGGGACAGCGAACTCTACCTGCTGCCCTTGGTCTGGCTCTCCAGCCTCTGGCTGGCGGTCGGGGCTGCCAGTGTGGCGAGCTGGCTGGCAGCCCGCTGGGGGCCCCGGTGCTGGCCGGCCTGCGCGCTCTTCTTGGCCCTCCTGCTGGCGGGGGGAACAGCAGGGCGCTGGCCGGCCATCTCTCTGGCGGATGACCAGCAAGCGCGCCGCTATCTCGCTGAGGTGGCTGCCGTGTTGGAGCCGGACAGCCTGGTGGTCACGTTGGGAGATCAAGAGACCTTTGCGATCTGGTATGGGCTCTGGGGTGACCGGACGCTGGAGGAGGCGGCTCCAGGGACCATCGCTGTCAACGAATCGCTCTACCAGTTCGACTGGTACCGTCGCCTGCAGCGCGCACTGCACCCCCAGCTGGCTGGGCTGGATCTTTCGGCTGCCCAGGCAGTAGAACGCTATGGGGAGATCCGGCCTGTCTTTTTTGCCTACCGGCCGGCCTGGCTGGATGCCACCCAACTGGAAGAAACAGGCCCGCTTTGGCGTTTCAAACAAGGAAGGGAAGTCCCATGAGCGTACGAGGGGTGTATCTGGTTGGCCTGCTGCGGCGGATCGGCTGGCGCAAAGGGGCGATTGCGCTGTTGGTGGCGTTGTCGCTTGGGGTGGTGGGGAGTCGCTTTGTGCAGGCACAGCTGGCCCCCAACATGCTCCAACTGGCCGATCTGATGCGGCAGTTGGGGCCGGAACTGCCCCGCCTGCTCGGCATGGAGCAGCCGCAGAGCTACCTGGTCTTGGTACAAAACAACCATGAACTGCGTGGCACAGGAGGATTCATCTCTGCGGTGGGGCGGCTGACCTTGGATCGGGGGAAAGTGACCGACCTGGATTTTGTCGACAGCTACGCCCTCTATCGCAGCGATGGGCTCTATCCGCCCCCCCCGGCGCCGATGGCGCGGTACATGAATCTGCCGGTTCTGGTCTTGCGGGACGCCAACTGGTCCCCCGATTTTCCAACGGTGGCCCAGGTGGTCCGGCTTCTGTACCGGGGCGAGACGGGGATTGAGGTCGACGGCATTGTGACGGTCGACCTCAACGCGGTCAAGCGGATCTTTGGGGCATTGGGCACGCTGGAGGTGCCGGGTTTTGAGGAGCCGATCACGGGTGAAAACATCGAGGCGCAGATTGTGCGGCTGTGGGAGCGGCCGGCCGAAGGAGAGGTCGCGCTGGGTGAGTCCGACCTGGGGGAGTGGTGGATCCAGCGCAAGGAGTTCATCCCGCGGCTGACAGAGGCTGCGCTGGCCAAAGTGCAGCAAGGGGGGGCCAACCCGCTTCAGCTGGCTGCGGCGGCTTTGCAGGCGCTCGAAGATCGTTCGATCCAGGTCTGGTTGAAAAATGGTGCTGCCGCTGCCGCGATGCAGGAGCGGGGCTGGGACGGCCATCTGCAGGGGGCAGACGGCGGCGACTTTCTGGCTGTCGTCGACGCCAATCTCGGCTACAACAAAGCAGATGCTGCGATACAGCGGGCTGTGGACTACCAGGTCAGCTGGCCGAACGGCGCAGGCCAGCCGGGCCAGGCCACGCTGACCCTGACCTACACGCACCCGGTCGACGCCGACGACCCCGGCTGTGATCTGACGCCGCGTTACGGGGAAGACTACGCCGATCTGGTTGCACGCTGTTACTTTGCCTATGTGCGGGTCTATGTGCCGGCAGGCAGCGAGTTGGTCGAAGCGACGGGGGTCGATTCTGACAGTGTGGAGAGCCGTCGGGGGGAGCAGCGGACACAGGTATTTTCTGGGTATTTCATCTTGCCCCCGCGCGAGCGCAAGGTAGTGACCTTTACCTACACCCTGCCCGCTGCCTTGCAGCCAGACACCTATCAGCTGCGGGTGCAGCGGCAGTCGGGGACAGCGCCGCTGCCGCTCACGGTGGCTGTCGAAGATGCCTCTCTCTCTGTGCGGGTCGATGGGATAGTCTGGAGCTGGCCTGGGGAGCCGTAGAGAAAAGTACGTTCAGCTGAAAAATCAATGCGCCGGGGAAGCGTTTCCCCGGCGCATTTCAGATCGCAAAGCGCTGGTCAACTGGCCAGCGAAACCTCAGTTTTGGGGTCAAAGATATGGGCGTTGGCCATATTGACGGCCAGATGGAGCTCGTCGCCGATCTGCGAACGGACGCGCGGGTCGACGCGGGCGATAAACTGTTTTTGGTCGCGCGTCACCAGATACAGGAAAATTTCGTTGCCCATCATTTCGACGACGTCGACCTTGGCCTGCATATCCGACTCCAGAATGCCCGGCGGCACATACGGTTTGGCATGGATATCTTCGGGGCGAATGCCGAAGACAACCTGTTTGCCTTTGTACTGGCGCCACTCCTCGGCTTTGGGTTTGGGCACTTCCAGGCGGAAACCGCCGGTGTTGATCTCCAGCTTGCCGTCGCTCTCGACCAGGGTTGCATCAAAGAAATTCATGCTGGGGCTTCCGATGAAGCCGGCCACGAAGACGTTGTGCGGGTGGTCGTAGAGGGTCTGGGGGGTATCGATCTGTTGGAGCAACCCATCTTTCATGACGGCAATGCGGGACGCCATGGTCATGGCTTCGACCTGGTCGTGGGTGACGTAGATGAAGGTCGTGGCCAGCCGCTGGTGCAGCTTGGTCAGCTGGGCACGCGTCTGCACGCGCAGCTTGGCATCGAGGTTGGAGAGCGGTTCGTCGAAAAGAAAGACGGCGGGTTCGCGCACGATGGCACGGCCGACCGCCACGCGCTGGCGCTGGCCACCCGAAAGTTGCTTGGGTTTGCGGTCGAGCAGGTGGCCGATGTCCAGAATGTCGGCCGCTTCTTTGACACGGCGATCGATTTCGTTTTTGGGTGTCTTGCGCAATTTGAGCCCGAAAGCCATGTTGTCGTACACACTCATGTGTGGGTAGAGCGCATAGCTCTGGAACACCATGGCGATGTCTCGATCCTTGGGGGGCACATCGTTGACGATGCGTTCGCCGATCCGGATGTTGCCGTCGCTGATCTCTTCCAGGCCAGCCAGACAGCGCAGGCTGGTGGTCTTGCCGCATCCAGACGGTCCGACGAAGACCAGGAATTCTTTGTCTTCGATGTGGATGTTGAGATCGTTGACAGCCGTTACCTCGCCGTAGCGTTTGTAAACGTGGTCGTACGTCACACTTGCCATTATAGTTTTTTCTCCTTGGCGTCAAACACAACTGTTTGAAACAAAATAATGGAGGAAAGCAGGGAGCATCCCATGGCAAAGCAGTATAGCACAGCGTTGTTGCCAATTGCAAACTCTGTTTTGGAGGGCTTGGGGGGATGGAGCGGGGGAAAACCGCAGCGGGGTCAGCTGCGGACGCGTGCCACGATCTGGGGCAAAGCTGCCAGCAGCTGGTCGATGGCCGTCTCGTCTGTGCTGCGCCCCAGGCTGAAGCGCAGGGCACCGCCAAGCTGTGTGGCGGGGAGGCCCAGCGCTTGCAGCACATGGCTGGGGCGGTGGGTGCCGGAGCTGCAGGCGCTGCCGCTGCTGGCGGCAAAACCGGCCAGATCCAGTGCAATCAGCAGCCCTTCGGCGTCGGCATGGTCGACCACAAAGCTGGCATGGTTGTCCAGCCGGGCTTGGCGGGCGCCGGTCAGGTGGACGCCGGGTACGGTGGCTGTGAAGGTATCGATCAGCCGGTCGCGCAACACGCGCAGCCGGGCCCCTTCGCTGACCCGCTCTGCTTCGGCCAGCTCCAGCGCTTTGGCCATGGCGGCAGCCAGCGGGATATTTTCGGTGCCGGAGCGACGGCCCCCCTCCTGGCCACCGCCGGTCAGCTGTGGCCAGAAGGGGGTGCGCTGGCGCAAATAGAGAACCCCGATGCCTTTGGGCCCATAAAACTTGTGGGCTCCCAGACTGAGGGCATCGACCGCAAGCGGATTGACGTCCAGCGGGAGCTTGCCGCCTGCCTGGACGGCGTCGGTGTGCAGCGGAACCCCGACTGCCCGGCAGCAAGCCCCCAACTCGGCAACCGGCAGGACAGTTCCGATTTCGTTGTTGGCGTAGAGGAGGCTGGCCAGCGCGACGTCCTGCCCGTCCCCGAGGGCGTCGGCCAAGGTGGCGACAGCCACGCTTCCTTCTTCATCGACGGGCAGGCACGTCAGCGCAAAGCCAGCGTGGTCGCGCAGCTCTTCCGCAGTCTGCAGCACGGCGTGATGCTCGACCGCGCTGACAATCAGACGGTTGGCGCCGGTGGCTGCCCGCCTGGCCAGGGCAATGCCGCGCAGGGCCGCGTTGTCGCTTTCGGTGCCGCCGCTGGTGAAGAGAATTTCGCTGGGGTGAGCGCCCAGCACGGCGGCGATCTGCGCACGCGCACGCTGCAGCACCACGCTGGCTTGCCGCCCGCTGCGGTGGATGCTGGATGGGTTGCCGTAGACATCGGCAAAGAGCTGCTGCATCCAGCCCAAAACTTCCTCGCGGATCGGCGTGGTCGAGGCATGGTCCAGATAGAACAGATTCGTCATGGTGGTTCACTCTCGTCGGCGGTTGGGTCCAGGCTATTTGGTGAAAGAACTGTCTTTCGTGTAAAATTAAAGACAATACTACAGCGTAACAATACAAGGCTTGGCGCTGGATTCCAAGTAATCTGGGGTACAGAATCTGGGGTACAGAATCTGGGGTACAGAATCTGAAGCAGAGCCTGAAGCAGAGAAAATTGTACAGACGCTTTCAGGAGATGTTGCCGAAGGCTGGCCTGGCACGAAAAATCTGTCTGTAATTGCCCCAAAACCATTGTGGGCTCCATCAACTAAACTGTTTGAATCTGCGAAGGAGGCTTCCCTTGTTACAAGGCACTGTTTCTGTAGTGATTGCGTTGATTTTGAGTCTGGTGGGGATCGGGTTTGTGGTCTACCAGATGCGCCGGGTCTTGGCTGAGGACCCGGGCAACCAGCTCATGCGTGAGATTTCGCACGCGGTTCAGATCGGTGCAGCTGCTTTTCTGCGCCGGGAATACACCTATCTGGCGGGCTTTGTGACGGTGGTCGCCCTGATTGTGGCGGCCTTTATCAACTGGCAGACAGCCCTGAACTTTGTGGTGGGGGCTGCCATTTCTGCGTCTGCGGGCTATCTGGGGATGTATGTGGCAGTGCGTGCCAATGTGCGCACCGCAGCAGCGGCAGCCCGCAGCCTGAACGATGGGCTGCGGGTCGCCTTTGGCAGCGGCTCGGTGATGGGGATGGCGGTGGTCAGTTTTGGCCTGTTGGGGCTGAGCATCATGTACCTGGTCTTTGTGGGCTCGGATCTGGCAGCGGACATTGGGTTTTTGTCGGGTTTTGCCTTTGGTGCCAGCAGCATCGCGCTTTTTGCGCGTGTCGGCGGCGGCATCTACACCAAAGCTGCTGATGTCGGCGCCGATCTGGTCGGCAAAGTCGAGGTCGGTATTCCGGAAGACGACCCCCGCAACCCGGCTGTGATCGCCGACAACGTCGGCGACAACGTCGGCGACGTGGCGGGAATGGGGGCCGACCTCTTTGAAAGCTATGTCGGTTCGATCGTCGCTGCGGCTGCTTTGGGTGTGACCATGAATGTGGCTGGCGCGAGCGCTGCCGGTTTTGTGGGGTTGCCCTTCCTGATCGCCGGCGCTGGCATCGTGGCCTCTTTGATTGGCACCTATCTGGTCAAGACCGAGGAGAATGCCACGCAGGAACAGCTGCTGGCCACGCTGCGTCGTTCGGTGTGGGGGTCGTCGGCCATCGTGTTGGTGCTTTCGCTCCTGGCCGTGCTGTTGGCGGGTGTGTCGTTCTACTACTTCCTGGCCATTGTGATCGGGTTGGTTGCGGGCAACGCAATTGCCTATTTCACGGAGTACTACACTTCTTACACCGAAAAACCGACCCGTTCGATCGCAAATGCTGCGGAGACCGGCCCGGCGACCACCATTATCCAGGGGATTGCCGTTGGGATGCACAGCACGGTGGCTCCAGTTTTGATTGTGGCGCTGGCGATGCTGCTTTCGCTCTGGGTGGGTGCCCAGGCCAGCCCGGAGTTGGGGATCACCGCGGGCCTCTATGCGGTGGCGCTGGCGGGTGTCGGTATGCTGAGCACGCTGGGGGTGACGCTGGCGACCGACGCCTACGGTCCGGTGGCGGACAACGCCGGTGGCATCGCCGAGATGAGCCATCTGCCGCCGGAGGTTCGTCAGCGCACCGACGCGCTGGACAGCCTGGGCAACACCACCGCTGCAACCGGCAAGGGATTTGCCATCGGCTCGGCGGTGTTGACGGCGCTGGCTTTGCTGGCCGCCTACATGGATGTGGCCGAGATTGATACGCTCAACGTCTTGACCCCGACCGTGCTGCCAGGGCTGCTGGTCGGCGCGATGCTTCCCTTCCTGTTTACAGCGCTGACCATGACGGCTGTCGGCAAGGCTGCGATGGAGATTGTGCTGGAGGTGCGCCGCCAGTTCAAAGAGATCGCGGGGATTATGGAAGGAACGACCAAGCCTGACTATGCGCGGGCGGTCGACATCAGCACGCGCAGCGCGCTGCGTGAGATGATTGTGCCGGGTTTGTTGGCTGTCGTCACCCCTGTGCTGACCGGTTTTCTGCTGGGGAAAGAAGGGCTGGCCGGGCTGTTGATCGGCGCGATTGCTTCTGGTTTCCTCCTTGCTGTCATGATGGCCAATGCGGGTGGGGCCTGGGACAACGCCAAGAAGTGGATCGAAACCGGGGAGATGGGGGGGAAAGGCTCATCTGCGCACAAAGCAGCGGTTGTGGGCGATACTGTGGGGGACCCCTTCAAAGACACCAGCGGCCCGTCGCTCAACATCTTGATCAAGCTGATGTCGATTGTCAGTCTGGTCTTTGCTTCGGCCTTTGGAACAGGGCTGCTCGGCTTTTAATTGAATCGGGCCGCGTTGAACGGTCAGGAGCGCCGGGCAAATGCCCGGCGCTTTTGTTTTGGAGAGAAAGGGTGTTCTGTCGTCGCCCCAGAGGGCGTTCAGATGGGGATACAGGTGTACATTGACAGGCTCTGGGTTTGACTGAGCAGTTGGGCGCTTTGACAGTGGGTGGCGCTGCAGGCTATACTCATCTTCGACTTCTATACGAAAATAAAAAAGTGACATGGATGAGTGAACCAAGCGATGATGGCTGAGAAAAAGCAACCCCAGGCGGAGAACCCGCAGCTCGACGTGGTGCGGGCGGAGCAGCCCTCTGATGCACCTGTGTTGGAGCCGCCGCTGCGTGCTCACAGCACAGTGCAAGAGGCAGTGGGCGCTTTTGAGGAGTACATGCTGCGCAAAGGGTTCAGCGAAAACACCATTCGGGCGTTTCGCAACGATCTGCGCTTTGTGGCAGACTACCTGGGGCGGGAGATGAAACTGTATCAGGTCTCGACCGTCACTTTGGAGAATTTTCTGCCCTGGCTGGAGGAAAGCCGTGGCCTCACCTTCAGTGCCAAAACCCAGGCACGCCGCATTACGACGCTGAAAGTTTTTTTTGGGTGGCTGCATGGGGTGGGGGTGATCGGCAACGACCCGGCCGAACCGATCGTCCACATTCAGGCGCGCACCCCGCTTCCTGTCATTGTGCGTGACAGCGATGTGCGCACGTTGCTGCTCAAGGCACAGGACATCAGCCGCAACCGTCAGGAGCCAGATGCTCGTCCATACTTGTTGGTGAGCCTGTTGGTGCAGACGGGGATCAAGAAAGCCGAATGTGCGCGTCTGTCGATCGAGGATCTCGACATCTCCCAGCCCCAGGCTCCTGTGTTGAATGTACGGTATCGTGAGGAGCGGTACCGACACAAGAACCGGTTGTTGGGTCTGACTGCGACGGTGGCCCCTGCTTTCCAGCAGTACCTGGCGCAGTACGCTCCCCAATACTCGCCACAGGATCTGCTCTTCGACTGCACCCCGCGTAACCTGGAGTATGTCTTGGAAGATCTGGGAGAGCTGGCCGGCATTCGCTATGTCCAAATTGGCTTTGAAACGCTGCGCTGGACCTGTGCGGTCCGCGATTTTCGCAACGGAATGCCGGAAGAGCAGCTGCGCCAGAAATTGGGGTTGAGCAAGATTTCCTGGCGCGAGACCAGCGCCAAGATCTACGAATTGACGGGCAGGTGACCTGTGACGACCGAACTGCAGGGGAAATGTGCCGTCGTCACGGGCAGCGGGCGTGGGATCGGGCGTGGGATCGCGCTGGCGTTGGCCCGACGCGGCTGCAACGTGGCCATCAACTATGTGCGCCATCGGGAGGATGCCGAAGAGACAGCGGCAGCGGCCGAACAGTTGGGGGTTCGTGCGGCGGTGATCAAGGCCAATGTGGGCAAGGACGAGGAGATGCAGGCGCTGGTTGCTGAGAGCGCCCATGCGTTGGGCAGCGTCGATATCTTTGTCGGGAATGCTGCCAGCGGCGTGCTCAGGCCGATGAGCGAAATCGACCGCAAAGCCTGGGACTGGACGCTCAACATCAACGCGCACAGCATACTGGTCGGGGCGCAGTCAGCAGTGCCGTGGATGCGGGCACGCGGTTGGGGGCGAATCCTCACGGTCACCAGCATCGGCAGCCGGCGCGTCTTTCCAGCGTATGGGGTGGTGGGCGTCAGCAAGGCTGCGATCGAAGCCCTGACCCGTTATTTGGCAGTCGAGCTGGCCCCGGAGAATATTATTGCCAACTGCATCAGCCCGGGCATCGTCCTCACGGACGCGCTCGAGTTTTTCCCGAGCAAGGATGCGATGGTCGCGCATGCCGAGCAACGGACCCCGGCAGGGCGTCTGGCCACCCCAGAAGATGTCGGGGAAGTGGCTGTCTGGCTGTGCAGCGAGGCAGCACGGATGGTCGTCGGCCAGACGATCGAGGTGGACGGCGGCTACAGTCTGTTGGCATTTTGAACGGCGGAAAGCGTTGCCCAGAGCACACGGTGCCCAGAGCACACGGTGCCCAGAGCACACGGTGCAGGAGGTGCCATCCATGCAGGTTTCGGTACGTTTCAACTCGGTTCTGGCGCAGAGGGTTGGTGCTGCGCGTCTGCGCGTGGTTGTCGGGGACGATGCCACGATCGCGGATCTGATGCAACAGTTGGCGGCCACCTACCCTGGTTTGGAGCCACAGCTGGCGCGTGCGGTGCCGATTTTGGGGTCCACCCATGTCACGCCGGCAGCCAGGGTGCAGGAAGGACAAGAAGTCGCTTTTTTGATGCCGGTGGCAGGTGGGGCTGGCTGACCTGGGGGGCTTCACTGCCGACACAGCTGGCAGCGATGCACATTCTCCGCAGGGGTGGGTGGGGATTCAATCCCGAAAAGTGCATCCTGTTGCGGGGGAGAGCCGTCACAGAGCTTTGAATGGATCTTTTCAAGAAAGTCAAGGAGGGTTGACCATGTCTGGAGGAGCGGCAGCGGGCCACGAGACAGTTTTTGTAAACCAGTACAACAACGGTGTGCTCGACCCCAACAAGCCGATGTTGGGGCCTGTGAGAGAGGGTGGACATATCGTCGCCAATACGGCACCGGGCTGCTGGGGCCCGATGATCACCCCTGAAATTCGAGGGGGGCATGAGGTGACTGTGCCCGTCGCTGTAGCGGGGGCTGAGGTAGGAGATGCGATTGTCGTCCGCATCAAAGACATTACGGTGACGTCGCTGGCCACTGCCTCTGGGAACGATCGGATGATGGCGGGGCGCTTTTTGGGCGATCCCTATGTGGCGGGTCAGTGCCCGGGCTGCGGCACGCTCTATCCCAAGACCGTATTGCGCGGGATCGGGCAGAGTGCCGTGCGCTGTGTCCACTGCGGCGCCGACGCGACTCCGTTCACCTTTACCAACGGCTACACGATTGCCTTCGACGCCAACCGGTCGGTTGGGGTCACCGTGGATCGGCTGGCGGCCGAGGAGATCGCCCGCGATGCCCGCACCTATGCAGCGTTGCCGGAAAATTCGATCCAAAATCCGATCTTGACGTTTGCGCCGCACGATCTGGTGGGGCTGGTCGGACGGCTGCGCCCATTTCTGGGGCAGCTGGGCACGACACCGTCGATCCCGTTTCCAGACTCACACAATGCGGGGGATTTTGGCTCTTTTTTGGTTGGGGCTCCGCACGAGTATGGGTTGACTGCGGACCAGCTGGTCCATCGCACCGATGGGCATATGGACATTGATGCTGTGCGGGCCGGTGCGATTTTGATCTGCCCGGTCAAGGTGGCGGGGGGTGGGGTGTATCTGGGGGACATGCATGCGCTCCAGGGAGACGGTGAAATTGCGGGCCACACCTGTGACGTCTCTGGCACTGTCACCTTGCAGGTGCATCTGATCAAAGGATTGGCGATCGAGGGGCCGGTGTTGCTGCCGGTGGTCGAAGATCTGCCGTATCTGGCCAGGCCGTTGAGCGCCGCAGAAAAGGCCAAGGCGCTGGCAGTGGCCCGTCAGTGGGGGATCGAGGCGCTGGAGGAGTCAGCCCCGATCTCTGTGATCGGCACCGGCCCGGATCTGAACGCAGCGACGGACAACGGGCTGGAGCGGGCGGCGGCATTGCTCGGCATGAGTGTCCCGGAGGTCAAAAATCGTGCGACGATCACCGGGGCCATCGAGATCGGGCGCAACCCAGGGGTGGTGCAGGTCACCTTTCGCGCGCCCGTCGACCGGCTCGAGCAGGTGGGTCTGCTTCCCTATGTGCGTGACCAGTACGGTGCAGGCTGAGATGCAGCACATCGACGGCATGTTGAAGGGGGTGCGCGGGGCTCGCCTGTATTCCCAGGCATGGCTGCCCGCGGCAGAGCCGCGCGCGCTGCTGCTGCTTGTGCATGGTCTGGGCGAACACAGCGGCCGGTATGGGAATGTGGTCAACGCTGTGGTGCCGCGCGGCTACGGCGTGTACGCGCTGGACCATCTGGGCCATGGCCGTTCCGAAGGCACACGCAAATATGTGGAACGTTTTACCGACTTCACCGAGCCTTTGCGAACCTATTTGCGTCTGTTGGCAGACCGGCATCCTGGCAAGGCTGTCTTTCTGGTCGGACACAGCATGGGGGGATTGATTGCTGCGGTACATTTGTTGGAGCACCAGGCGGATTTTCGTGGGGCGGTCCTCTCCGCCCCGGCCGTTGCGGTCGACCGTTCTGTCTCTGCGGCGACAGTGGCTGTCGGCAAAGTGCTGGCGCTGGTGGCGCCCAAGGTTGGGATTTTGGGGCTGGACATCAACGGCATCTCGCGCGACCCGGCCGTGGTGCGTGCTGCCTTGGCCGACCCACTCAACTACCAGGGAAAGATGACGGCTCGGCTGGGTGCAGAACTGTTGAACGCGATACAGCGGCTGGCGCGCGAGGCTGGCAAGATTCGTCTGCCTTTGCTTGTGCTGCAGGGCACCGACGACCGTCTGGTAGATCCTGTAGGGGCACAAATGCTCTACGACAAGGTCAGCTCGCCGGACAAAACGATCCGGATCTACCCGGGGCTCTACCACGAACTTTTTAACGAGCCTGAGCATGCCGAGGTGATCGAGGAACTCCTCGGCTGGCTGGAGGCCCGGAGCTCGTAGAAAAACGAGGCAGGGATCGTTGCTATTGGCTGTCGGGCAGCGGGTCTGGGGCGGGTTGCAGTTTGGGGAAGCGGGCCCGGTCGAATTCGTGGAGCCGTTCTGCGCCCAGCGCCACAAGCTCGCGGTGGATCTCTTCGGCGGCGGCCCGAAATGGCTCCAGCGCCAGCCCCTGGCAGACCGGCGGCAGGCCGCGTAGCCTGGGCAGCCCGCGTCGAAACATCTTGACGGCACCGCTCCAGTTGTTTCGTTCGATCTGAAAAAAGGCGACTCCGATCTGGAGGATTCCTTGGTAGAACTCCCGGATCGGGCGGCTTTCGCTCTGCCAGGCTTGTTCGAAGGATTCGTGTTGTTCAAAATAGTCGCCGCGGTTGAACTCTTCGATCCCACGGCGGGCAAGTGCGCTGGGCGGTCTGTCCCAGCCTGCGGGGTAGCGTGTGGGGGGGTGGAGATGGCGCTCCACGACCAGAGGAAGCTCTTCCATCATTCTGCTGCGCGCCCAGGCGTGGTCGGCACCGGCCTGGCGGGCTGCGCGCAATGTCTGGGCATCGACGTGGCTGCCGAAGGCAAAGATCGGCACATGGCTGGTGTGGGGGCGGAGCTTGCAGCGGCGGATGGCGTCGGCCCAGTCTCCCTCAGCGGCCAGGTCGAGCAAGGCCAGCACGGGGTCGTGGGCGTCGATGGCTGCCACGAACGACTCGGGTGTCTCGACGACAACAGGGGTTCCCCCTTGCCGACGGATTACATCTTGAAGGCGGGGGGCAAAAAAGAGATCTGGCTCGAGGCAGACGATCGCGGGCGCAACAGCTCTATCGGCGGAAGATTCGTGCATTGGTCAGTTCCTGCTGGTTCAACTGGATGGATGGGCCGGTTGTCCGGTCTGATCGACGATCGGGTATACTGCTTGCTGGATGCCGCCTTTGACAGGGCGGGCCAGGCAGGGCAGGTACCCTGACAACAAGGATAGTTGACGGTGAAAAACATGTCTGTGGAAATTGATCCCAATCTAAGTTATGACGCTGCACTGGTGCAGCTGGAAGAGATTCTTGGCCAGCTGGAGAAGGGCGACCTGCCGTTGGAGCAGACACTGGCGTTGTACGAACATGGAGCCGAGCTGGCCCATCTGTGTGCTGTCCGGTTGGACGAAGCCGAGCTTCGGGTTCGGCGCTGGCAAGGTGACGGCCAGACGGTGCCCTTCGATGGGTGGCAGGAGCCCTAAATGGCGGCGTTGTGGCGCAATACGGCCCTCTGGTTGCCGATTCTGGTGGCGGTGGTGATTCAGCTGTACAAGCTGATAGCCTTCTGGGGGCAGACCCGTCGGCTGGATTTGCGGGTGCTCACCCAGGCGGGGGGGATGCCGAGCAGCCATTCGGGCATGGTCACCAGCCTGGTCACTGCGATCGGCTACGAATATGGGCTCGACAGCGGGTCGTTTGCGGTGGCGGTGGCGCTGGCGATCATCGTGATGTACGACGCGCGCGGGGTGCGCCAGGAGAGCGGCAAACAGGCCCGTGTGATCAACCAGATCCTGCAGACATTTTTCAGCGGCCATCCGCTGACCGAAGCGGAGCTCAAGGAATTGATCGGCCACACGACGCTGCAAGTGCTCGTTGGTGGGCTGGTTGGAATTGGCCTCACCCTGGCCTATCTGCGGTGGTTTGGCTAGGGGGCCCGGCAGATTCTCGGCGTTGTGCCGGGTCTTTTTCTGCTGGAGCCGGGCGATTGGGCTGGGCTTCCCGACGAGCGTTGAATTTTTCTGAAATTTTTCTGATTAATGGCTTGTCACTCTGTCCGGCCTGTGGTATGATCTGGCATACAATCAAAAATAGCTGTCGGTCGTGACAAAGGACCTCTGTCGTCGGTGACGCGTCCTCTGGGCGACGGCGGCGACCTGACGAACACAAAAGGTTTGGTGGAGGAACTATGCGACGTGTGGTTCTGATTCAGCCACGGCGCGACGGCCGAATTTTTGGCAAGGCTCCTGGCTCCCCCTACACATTGATGCGCCTGGCATCGCTGGTGCCGAACGAGATTCCAGTGGAGATCTGGGATGAAAATGTGCGGGACCTGCCCCTGGACACAGTGCGGGAGGGGGATCTGGTAGGCATCACCTCGATGACGGTCACGATCGAGCGGGCCGAGCAGATTGCACGCCAGTCGATGAAACAGGGTGCCGGTGTGGTCATGGGGGGGGTCCATGCCACCCTGATGCCCACCCACACGGCCACCTTTGCGCACAGCGTCATGATCGGAGAGGGCTATTTTACCTGGCAAAAACTGATCCAGGATTTTGCCGCCGAAGGGGTGAAGGGCATGCAGCCCCGCTACGAAGATTTGCGCTGGGCAGATTTGCAGGGGCTGGCGACGATCACCGACCGGGTGATCGCAATGGTCGACGAAAACAAAAATTACTGGACCCCTTATCTCGAGATCACCCGTGGCTGTCCGCGCAACTGTGATTTTTGTACGGCCATTCGGGTCAGCGGGCAACGCATGCGGTTTCGTCCGGTCGAGGAAGTGGTCGATGAGATTGAGCGGCGTCAGATCAAGCGATTTTTCCTGACCGACGACAATTTTGGGCTCAACTTTACGTTGGCACCCGACTACTGCGCTGATCTGTTTGAGGGGCTTTCCAAGCTCGACCTGCAGGGGTGGACGTGCCAGTCTGAAATGAGCATTGCCAAGCACCCTGAACTTTTGGAGATGAGCATCGCCGCCCATCTGGACAAACATTTCATCGGTTTTGAAAGTGTGAACCCCAACAACCGCTCTTCGTTGGGAGGGAAGTCCAAGGGCAACGCAGAGCAGACGCGTGAGGCCATCCGGGCGATTCGCAAGACAGGGGTTGGGGTAGTGGGGCTTTTTGTCATGGGCTTTGACTCAGACACCCCAGAGACCTTCCAGGCGATGTGGGAGTTTATCCGCACCAGCGAGCTAGACAGCGTCAGCACGACGATGCTGACCCCATACCCGGGCACGCCTTTCCGCGAGGTTGTTGAGCGGGAGAACCGGCTGCTGGATTCTCCGTGGAGCCACTACGACACGGCCCACCTGACTTTTGTGCCCAAAAATTTTACGGTAGAAGAATTGCGCGGCGCCTATGACTGGCTCTGCCGCAAAATTTACAGCCCGACCCAGATTGCCCGCCGTGGGCTGCGTTCGTTGGGGCGCTATCCGATCTCGAAAG
This sequence comes from Chloroflexota bacterium, assembly GCA_018969295.1. Lineage (GTDB taxonomy): Bacteria > Chloroflexota > Anaerolineae > Caldilineales > Caldilineaceae > Caldilinea. Next base: position 31,997 of record JAGWYN010000041.1, read on the forward strand.
CTGGCAAGAAAGCCTTTGGCAGCTTCAGCACAGACTATGGGTATCGCCGCACCTACGCCTATCGCAACGCGCTGTAGAAGGGATTGCAGAACGGTAAAAGTGGGCCCAGGCTGTCCAGCCTGGGCCCACTTTTTGGATCGAGACGAGCTTGGATCGAGACGAGCTTGGATCGAGACGAGCTGCGTCGTTTAGTAGTGGCAGTCCACCTGCCGCCGTGCGGCAGCAGATTCGAGGATGGCGTCGCAGATCACGGCACAGCGGTAGCCATCTTCGAAGTCAGCGCCGATCGGGGCGACTGGCTTGTCGTTGACAATACAGTCGAGCAGGTGGGTAATCTCGTGTACGAAGGTGTGTTCCCAGCCGATGATGTGGCCTTGGGGCCACCAATTTTCCCACCATGGGTGATAGGGTTCGGAGACAAGCACCTGGTGGAAGCCGCGTGTTTCTTTGGGTTCGTCGTCGATCCAGAAGGCTTCCAGCTCGTTCATGCGTTCCAGGTTGAAGCGCAGGCTGCCTTTTTCCCCGTTGATTTCGATCACATTGCTGTTTTTGCGTCCTGCGGCAAAGCGAGTTGCCTCCACCGTGCCGAGCGCGCCATTGGCGAAGGAGACGACTGCGGCAAAGGCGTCGTCGACGTCGACTGTGCCAGGGCTGCCGTCTGCCCAGGGGCGTTCGGGGATGAAGGTTTTGGCCATGGCGCTGACGCTGTCGACTTCGCCGACCAGGTAGCGGCCGAGGTCGAGAATATGGGCGCCCAGGTCGCCGAGTGCGCCGCTGCCGGCCACATGTTTGTTGAGGCGCCAGATCATCGGCATGTTGTAGTGGGGCATGATCCATTCCTGCAGATAGACTGCACGGAAGTGGTAGATGCGTCCGAGTGCGCCGCTTTCGATCAGCTTGCGCATCTGGCGGATGGCGGGCACGAAACGATAGTTGAAGGCGACCATATGCTTGACCCCGCTTTTTTGGACAGCGTCGAGCATAGTTTTGGCTTCTTCGGCGGTGCGGGCCAGCGGTTTTTCACACAGAACATGCTTGCCGGCAGCAGCGGCGGCGATACAGGGTTCGGCGTGGGCATCATTGGGGCCGCCGTTGTCGAAAAGCTGCACTGCGTCGTCGGCGAGCATCTCCTGCCAGTCGGTGTAGGATCGGACGTAGCCGAAGCGTAGGGCGGCGGCACGGGTTGCTTCTGCGTTGCGGCCGCAGATGGCGGCCAGCACAGGGATGGCGGGCGGCGGATACATCATATAGGGGATTTTTTTGAAGGCATTGCTGTGGGCTTTGCCCATAAAGGCGTAGCCCAACATGCCGACACCGATTTCGGGTGCCTGGCCCTCCGCCGCCGCGGCGGCCATCGAGGTAAATCCTGCTCCTTCGCTCATCGAACGTCTCCTTGGTTGGGTGGAGCGAGTCCGCACACCCTGCGCAGCGGGTCTGTGCCGAAAAAAGAGGTGCTTCTCGCTCGAAATGGATCAGAGAATGTGCAGAACCGGTCTGGTATTTGTTTTCTATTCCATCACAGACTGGGTGTGCTGTCAAAATGCGCACGAATACAACCGCCATCGATAGCGGTACCTACGAGCCGTCTGTACAGTGTCTCACCGGGTTGTGGGGGATGCGGGCGAACGATCGGCCTGCCGGGCCAGCGCCTCGGCGATGCGGGCGATCAAGGCGTAGGGAATCGGCTGGTGGAGCGGGAATTTGAGGTTGCCTTTCTCCCCGCGATAGGGAAGCAGTTCCTGGACAAGTGGATCATCCGGGTGCAGCGGGGGATAGAGACCGATGTGCTTTTGGAACGCGGCAAAGAAGATAAAGAGACGCTTGCGCCGGAAAGCCGGCATCTGGTAGCTGATCGTCTCCTCTGCGTCGGGTACAGCGTGCTGGATGACTGTCCGAAGGGTTTCCAGGATCGGCCGGACATCAGGCGCAACGACGGCGAGGTATTCATCGATGGTGGTGAACTTCGTCTGTGGGTTCATAAAGCCTCTCCGCCATGAGTCGTCGATCAGAGCATTCAAACAGACCATTCAAACAGACCATCTGGATGATCTAAGGCAGTATAGTTTACATCGGACTTGCACCCGTGGCAAGGAGGGCGGGGCACCCCCCTGACAATGACAGACACAAGGAGGGGCGTTCGCAGGTTTGCTGAACGGAGGAACCCTGGGCGCCGGGCCTGTCGTCGATGCGCAGCGACTGTTTGCCCACTGAGCTATGCCTGGGCCTTCGGCGACGGCAGCACGGGCAGCCGCACATCGCCGCTGTGGTGGGCAACGAGGTGGTGTGCCAGCCCGCGCTCTATGGTGACCAACAGGTAACGACCATCGAAACGCTCGGCCTCGTTGAGCGCCGCTTGGATGCGTCCCCAGAAGAGATTGACCTCACCGGTGAGGGTGGTGTTGACAGTGACGCTCAAGAACTGCCCTACACTGGAGTTGCGCACCCTGGCATTGACACGGCGCTGCACGGCCTTGTCCGAACGAAGACGTGGCTGGCCGATCTCACGGCTGAGTTGCTCAAGCGAGGACTCCAGTTCCTGCAACTGGGTTTCCCGTGCTTGACGCCACTGGTTGCGCAGGGGGCCAGCTACAACGACCAACCCCTTGTGCGTGGTGCACTGGATGCTCAAAAGGGATCTCGCAGGTGCGTCCCCAGTACTGGGGAGAAGAACCTTCCACCAGGGGAAAGGTTTCGATCTGTTCATCAGACCAGCGTCCGATCAGGGCTTTGCGTTGTGGGGAGGCTGCCTTGAGTCCGGTCAGGTGGCGTAGCCCGAACTTGTCGTAGAGCAAGGCGAGTTCAGCATTGAGCATGGCCCGATCCCCCACGATCAGGCTTTCCCGGAGCGGCTTGCCCCGCTTCTGCAACCAGGCTGCCAGGTTGTTCAGGTTCGTCTCCACTGTCGCCTGGTCGGCAGTCCGGCCTGACCATGTCTGATAGAGCAAAGGGATGTCGCCATCCGCTGCTGCGTTGAGCGCCAGTTTGAGTTTGTTGCTGGGCGTGTTGTGAGCAAAGCCAAAGTCCATCAGCTTGCTGTCGGCATGTTGTCCATGCGTCACAAATGCGGTCACATCATAAAAGATGACAGAGAGATCGACGCCACTCTTCTGCAAGGCAACGGCGACGATGTCGCCCCAGAGGGCGTTCAGATGGGGATACAGCGCATCCAGCGTGCGCCCCAGCCGGTTTACTGCGGTCGTAGCTGTCTGAACACACCGGATTATACTGGCACGCAACCAGCGCAGCATGTTTCTTACTGTAGGAACAACCCTGAAGAATGAAGGCTTGTGGCAGAGCTCAATTAGAAAAAGGAAAGGATGTGCTGCTTGAAGGCGAGTATAGCGCGCGCCAAAGGTGCGCGACAAGAGGGGCAACTGCAGCGATTGGAAACGCCAAACAAATAGTGCCCCCGATGGCAACCAAGGGCGACCGCACGGACGATTGCACGGGCGACCGCAAGGGTCGCCCCTACAGGCGCGGGTGCCCCCGATGGCAACCAAGGGCGACCGCACGGACGATTGCACGGCCGACCCCGTAGGGGCACCCCTTGCGGGTGCCCACAATGGCACCCAAGGCCGACCGCACGGACGATTGCACGGGCGACCGCAAGGGTCGCCCCTACAGGCGCGGGTGCCCACAATGGCAACCAAGGGCGACCGCAAGGGTCGCCCCTACAGGCTGGTTCGACCAGAAGGAGCCAGTCTGTCACTCTATGGGCGGGTGATGCATCAAGAGGACGCCAGCGTATCACTGCTTTACCCAATCCACTGGATCGGACCGTTCGCGCGCCGGGTCGGCCAGACCCTGACGCAAATTTTATCCCTTCTATTCGATTTTCAAC
>JAGWYN010000092.1 GCA_018969295.1 Chloroflexota bacterium
GACTTCTTGGGGGGTTGTTGTTTCGTTTTGCCCGCGCATTGCCTGACACTCCTTTGTCTTCGACAGAGACCAGCATACCTCTCTCTCTTCATATTCTGACTGACCTGGCTGGTCCTGTCAAGGCTGTCAGCTTTTAGGGGCACTTTGGGGAGGCAGTTGTCGGTTGTGCCCGCTTGACAAAGGCATTGTCTGGCCGTTTTCTAACAGAAATTTCTAACTTCTGATTTCTAATTTCACTTTCCAGAAAGAGTCGTTTGTCCCTGTGACACCAGCATCATCTATCACACCGATCGCCCGGCTGAGCATCCGCAAAGATGTCTATGCCTTGCTGCGCAGCGGGATTTTGAACCACGTCTACCCGCCCGGCCCTACACCGAGCCCGAACACGACGCCATCTTGCAGGCGCTCGAAGCACGCAACGAAACGGTGCTGCGGAGCGCCTGCGCGGCCCATGTGCAGCGCGCCAAGGGCCGCATACTCAACCTGGTCGACTCGACCCAGCCACAAGGATAGAAGGATTCCATGAAAAGAGTCTTCGCCATCGAAGGCAAGCCGGTGGTGCTCGATGTACCCCAGCCCCTCCCTTTCCCCATCCGCCAGCGACCTGCCCTTACCACATCCTGCCGAGGATGTCCAAACCGGCGCGCCTTTTTGACCGCTGCTGCGTCTTCTCTCCAAGATGCACCTGTGTACAGCGCCTGCCCCAAAAACGCCGGCTTCACCGCCACAGGCGTATCCTTCGGGTTCTACACGCCGCCAGACAACGCCGTACATTCGCACCCAGGACCGGCACAATCCAACAGACACAGGGCAAAGGATGTGGAAGAATTGTCCGCATGGGCAGCTCTTGCAGCAAGTTCCATCGCATAGAAAGGTGAAACCGACGATGACGCTTCAGATGGTCCAGTTTCCACGCGCTTGTACATGCTCAAAACAAATTGCCGTTTTTCCGCAGGGCTGGAGAGGCGTGTTCGTTGCCCTGGCTGTGCTGCTGTTTGCAGCGGCCAACGCCGCTGCGGCCCAGGCACAGTCTGCTCAGATCTGGTCGGTGGATGCAAGTTACCCGGACAACAGCGGCTGCGTGGCCGCCACACGTGCATGCAAGACCCTTCAGGCAGCCATCCAGGCAGCCGCTGCGGGGGACACCCTCAACGTCGCGGCCGGGACCTACAGCGAAAACATTGTGGTCAACAAGTCCTTGACCCTGCTCGGCGCTCAGGCTGGTGTCAAAGCCACAGGTTCTGTTCGCGCCGGCGGCGAATCGCTCTTGAACGGCACGGGGGGTAGCTCCAGCTTTGTGGTGCACATCCAGGCCGACTTCGTGACGATCGACGGGTTTGCGATCAACCCACGTGTCAACCCTGCCAATGCCGCCCAGTTTGCCCGCGATGCCATCAATGTGCGAATCGACCATGTGGCAAAGCCGGGAGACGCATCGATCGGCGCGTACCGCACCCACATCTTCCTCCGCAACAACTGGATCTATTCCGACATGGGTGCGCTGACCGGCCAGCAGCAGGGAATTTTGTTGGGGGAGTCTCCGTTCAACAACAACCCCACAGCGCCGCTCAACGCCGAAGTGGCCAATGTGACGATCGCCGACAACTACATTCAGATGGTGAACAGTGCTGCCAGCGGCGGCCCGCGCGGGATCGTGTTGGGCAACCAGTTTCAAGGCACGCTGGCCGGGGGGGCGAAAGCGTCGATCCTCTATTCGAACCTCACGATCGACGGCAACACAATTTTTGCCAGCAACATCCCCCTGTTTCAATCACAGCTGCAGACACGGCTGACCGCGATCACGATCACCCACAACACCTTTGGCAACAGCCGCAGCGGTGTGAGCCTGGCGGCCTCGATGGTCGACAGCACGTTCAGCGACAACACGGTGCAGGACGTGTCGGCCGGCAGCGGTGCCACACTCTGTCTGGTCAACTCGACTGCTGCTTCCAACACCTTTCGTCGGATTCGCGGGTCGTCTGGTCTCGTCCTTGCCGGTGGGCGTTCAACCGACCCGACATACTTTCCTGCCTCGTCCAACGCCACCGTGCGTGACAACGCCTTTTTTTACAACGATGTGGCGCCTGCCGCCGGGGTCACATATTTCGTCGGCCTGAACATCCAGCCCAACACAGATTCGTCAGGCGTTCCCATCGAAGGCACGACCGGTGTGGCTGCCAACTCGATCATTCTCTCCGGCAACATCTTCACCAATAGTAACCCACTCACCCTGACGGTACCGGTGGCAGCAGTTGTGCAGCGCAGCGCCAACACGACACTCGTTGCCCTCCAGTCCCCCCCCAACGTCTTTGACGGGCTGGCGCTGACCGCCAGTGCGACGGTCACCGAGCTGGCCACCCTGGCCGACCGTGTGGCGGACAGCGTCGATGCAGCAAGCTTGGGTACGGTGCAGCTGAAGCCAGATCTCTTCTTGGTCACCCCGGCCAGCTTCTGGCCGCCCGCCTCCTCTACCGCCCCCAGTCTCCAGCGTGCAGCGAATGCCGCCACCCCCGCTGCGACGATCCAGGTGTTGCCCGGCATCTATACCGGATCCGTGACCTTTCCTCGTTCGGTGACCCTGCTGGGGGCCGGCGACGGGGCAGACCCCGCCGCGGCCACGATCCTGGCGGTTGCTGCCGGCAACGCCGGGGTTACGGTCGCCGCCGACCATGTCCACCTCCAAGATCTCCGGATCCGGCGGGCAGATGCGCAGTACAGCGCCGGCATCCAGATCACGACAACCCTCGCCGGGCTGACCCTGACCAGAGTCAGCGTGCTCGGTGCACAGACAGGGCTTTGGGTCAGCACCGAAGGAGATGTCACCGGCCTGGCCGTCACGGCCTCTCATTTCGACGAAAATGAATTCGGCTGGTATCTCCAAAAGGCCAGCCCCAACAGCAGCTCGGTTCGCCAGGTGTGGGTCACCGACAGCACCTTTTATTCCAACACAGCCAAGGGTTTTTACGCTGAAAAACTAGACCACGCCTTGCTGGACGGCATCGCAGTGCGTGGCAGCGGTGTCGACTCGGCCTATGGCGCCAACCAGGCACTGGGCCTCGACCTGAGGTGGGGCAGCTACACGGATCTCACGATCCAAAATTCTTTGTTCGAAGCGAGCGGTGCCTACGGGACGGCCAGCCAGCCATACCTGCCGGCGGCGGTCGTGCTCGTCGCCCGCAGCGAGCTGAGTGGTTCGCTGGCCGGGGTCACCCTCACGCACAACAGCCTCAGCGGGCTGGAAAACGCCTTGCGCGTCGGCGACCTGGGCCACCCGGGCCCGCAGCAGGTGTCTGTCACCCAGAACCGCCTGCTCGGGGCCAACGGGGCGGGCACCACAGGCTACGGTCTGGTCCTGGCCAGTACAGCTGCGGTCACGGCTACGCTCAACTGGTGGGGCGACCGCACAGGGCCAGAGGAGGCGGCCAACCTGTTGGGCGCTGGCAGCGCCATCACGGCCACCTCCTCTGGCACCCCTTTGTACCGGCCCTGGCTGAGCAGCGGCGACGACAGCGACCCGGCAACGACGGGGTTTCAGCCTGTTTTTCCACAGGATCGCTATGGGCTGCTGGTCGGATTGACGCTGCCGGCCAGCGCGCTGGTTCCTGAGTTCGCCACAGCCACCGCGCACTACACGACCACGGTGCAGCGCACGGCTGACCAGTTGGTGGTCACGCCGACAGTGGCAGCAGGCTACGCTGCGACGGTCACGGTCAACGGCGGAGCGGTGGCTACGGGCGGCGCCTCCGCCATTCTCCCGCTGACTGTGACCCTGCCGACCCCCATCTCGATCACAGTGACCGGGGTGGACGGCTGGACACAGGTCTACACGCTGACCGCAGAGATCCGCTGTCTCGACGTGGTCCATGTCAACCGGGCCGCCACAGGGCCCGACAAAAATGGAATCGGCTGGGCCAGTGCCTGGAACGATCTGCAGGATGCGCTGCGTTCCCCCCGCACCTGCGGCGGGGTCAGCGAGCTCTGGGTGGCCAGCGGCGTCTACACCCCGGGTCTGACTGCCACAGCCACCTTCTCGATCCCGGCTGGGGTGGCGCTCTACGGCGGGTTTGCCGCCACAGAGAGCACTCGCGACCAGCGAGACTGGCAGCGCCAGCGCACGGTGCTTTCGGGAGACCTGGCAGGAGATGACCGGGCAGATGCGCAGGGGGTCGTCACCTCGACCAGCCTGCTGACCGGCACCAACGCCTACCATGTGGTGTGGCTGGAGGGGACCCCCAGCGCGCCGATCACCGGCACCACCCGGCTGGACGGGTTTGTGGTCACTGCCGGCAACGCCAGCGGCGGCAGCAGCCCGCACAACCGCGGCGGCGGCCTTTACTGTCTGAGCAACGGCAGCCCGTGCAGCCCTGCGCTGAGCAACCTCTTCTTCAGCGCCAACCGTGCTGCCGCGTTCGGCGGGGCCATCTATCTGGATGGGCGGGGGGGCGGGGCCAGCAGCCCGACGATCACCCACAGCGAGTTTCGCAGCAACAGCGCCGGCTCAGGGGGGGCGATCTACAACCATGGGCTGGAGGGCAGCAGCAGCCCGGCGCTGGTCAACACGATTTTTTATGCCAACAGCGCCAATACCGGGGGGGCGGTCTACAACAACGGGTCCGACGGCGACAGCAGCCCATCGTTCCGCCATGTGACATTTGCGGCCAACAGCGCGACGACCGGAGGGGCGCTCTATCTGCTGGAGGCGGGCAGCCCACAGCTGACCAACACCATCCTGTGGGGCAACACAGCGTCCGCCGGCGGGGCGCAGCTTTATCTGGCCGCAGGTGCCGCGTCTCCCCAGCCTGCGATCCAGTTCAGCATCGTGCAGGGGGGGGAGAGCGGCAGCAACAGCGGCACCGCCTTCAGCGCTGGGGTGGGCAACCTCGACCGGGATCCGCTCTTTGCGAACAGAGCCAGCGGCGACCTGCGGCTGCTGGCTGGCAGCCCGGCGATCGACGCTGGCAGCAACAGCGGTGCCCCTGCCGACGACCTGCGCGGCCTGCCCAGGCCAGTCCAGGCCCAGGTCGACATCGGAGCCTACGAGACGCAGGGGTTCACACTCACGGTCAGCGGCGGGAGCGGGCAGAGTGCACGGATCGGCCAGCTCTTTGCCGAACCGTTGACCGTCACCCTCACCAGCCCGACTGAACCGGTCGGGCCAGGGGCCGTGCTCACAGTCACGGCGCCGGCCAGCGGGGCGGGGCTGGCGGCATCTTCGCCCTACACCGTGGCTGGCAACAGCAGCGGGGTGGGCAGCACAGCCGTCCGGGCCAATCTGCTGGCCGGCGGCTATGGGGTCACCGTGACCGCACGCGGGGTGGCTGTGCCAGCTGTCTTCAGCCTCTCCAATCAGCCCAGCCCGACCGCCATCCAGCTGGCTGGCGCGCCGCCGGCGCTTTATGGCGCAGCCGTCGTGCTGACCGCGACGGTGACAGCTACCCTGGAAGGAGCTGGGGTTCCGGCCGGGGTTGTCACCTTTACGGCGGCAGCGGGTGCACTTGGGGCGGTGCCGTTGAACGCCAGCGGTGTGGCGACGATCAGCACGGCCAGCCTGCTGGCTGGCACCCAAAGGATCACCGCCACCTATGGCGGCAGCGCCCACTATCTGGCGATCGGGCCGGTGACTGCCACCCAGCGGGTAGAGCGGGTCAGCCCGGCGCTCGGGCTGGGGAGTGCACCGACGCCGTCCAGCTACGGCCGGACTGTGCTCTTTACGGCGACGGTCGCAGGCCCAGGGCTGTTGGCACCGACAGGGCGTGTGACATTCACCACCGACCTGGGGGCCTTCTACACGGCGACGGTGGGGGCCGGGGGGATTGCGACAGCCACGACGCCAGCGCTGCCCGCCGGCGCGCGCATCTTGACGGCAAGCTACAGCGGAGACAGCAACCACCTGCCCGGCAGTTCGCTGCCGATCACACAGGAGGTGGCGCTGGCGACCCCTGGGATCACCCTGACCCGCCACCCAGCGGCGTCGGTTTCTGGGGAACAGGTCACCGTGACTGCCACACTGAGCACCACCGGTTCGATTGCACCGGCGGGCACGTTGACGCTCGCCCTGAGTTCGGGCCGTTTCTTGACCACTGCTGTCGGTACAGCCAACAGCAGCCTGACCATGACACTCACCGACCTGGCAGTGGGCAGCACGGTGTTCACCGCGACCTACAGCGGGGACGCCAACTCTGCCGCCGCAGTCTCGGCGCCCATCCTCCACGCCGTCTCTCAGGCCAGCACAGAGACCCTGTTGGAAAGCAGCCCCAACCCGACGACCTACGGCGCAACTGCCCTGTTTACCGCAACGGTCACCGCGGTTGCGCCCGGAACGGGCACGCCCACCGGCGGCACATTTTTGTTCACCACGCCCAGCGGGACGTTGCTGGGCACCAGCGCCCTGAACGCAAGCGGGGTTGCCACGGCCACCCTGCACAGCCTGCCCGTAGGCAGCACAGGGGTGCGGGCCACCTACAGCGGGGATGCCAGCTTCCTGGCCAGCACCTCCAACACGCTCCTCCAAGGGGTGGAGCGGGCCAGCACAAGGACCCAGCTGGCCGAGCCAGCCCCCCCAGTTTTGTACGGGGCTGTGATCACCTTGACAGCCAGGGTCACAGCCACCGGGCTGTTTACACCGGCGGGCCAGCTGACACTCTCCAGTGTCGCCGGGACGCTGGTGACAGCCACCCTCGACGCTGGCGGGGCTGTGACCTTGACCACCGCCAGCCTGCCGGCAGGGCAGCAGGTGCTCACCGCCACCTATGTCGGCAACAGCAATTTTCTCGCCAGCCACTCGCTCCCTGTCACACAGACCGTGCTGCCGGTGACAGC
>JAGWYN010000093.1 GCA_018969295.1 Chloroflexota bacterium
AAGAGTCGTGATGGCCAACAGCCGATCGGTTCTTTCAATCCCTGGACTTTTCTGCATGCTGCAAAGAAAATTGGTCAAGGCTCCATGAGGAACCATCACTCCCTTGGGTCTCCCCGTCGAACCGGAGGTGTAAAGCACATAGGCTAAATGGTGGGGCTGCACGGGGCTGTGCAGGTTGCTCGTGGGGTTCAGCGCCACAGCCGGCCACTCCCGGTCCAGACAGAGCAGCTGCGTCTCTGCCAACGGCAGGACTCCGAGCAGCGACGCCTGGGTCAGCAGCACGGATACTGCTGCGTCTTCCAGCATGAAGGCCAGCCGCTCCGCCGGGTACGTTGGGTCGAGGGGCACATAGGCGCTGCCCGCCTTGAGGATCCCGAGCAGTCCCACCACCATCTCCAGCGAGCGTTCCACGCAGAGCCCTACCAGCACGTCCGGCCCCACCCCCAGCCCCTGGAGCGTGTGCGCCAGCTGGTTGGCCCGGGCGTTGAGCTCGGCGTAGGTCAGCTGCGTCCCCTCGAAGACCACAGCGACCGCGTCGGGCGTGCGGGCCACCTGCTCCTCAAAGAGCGTGTGGATGCACTGCTCCTGCCCAAAATCAGCGGCGGTCTCGTTCCACTCGACGAGCAGCTGGTGGCGTTCTGCCGCGGTCAGCAGCGGCAGTGCTGCCAGAGGAGTCGCCAGCCTGTCGGGCTCGTCGGCGACAAGGGCGGAGAGCAAAACACAAAAACGGTCCGTCATTCGCTCCAGAGTTTCAGGAAGTAGAATATCTGCATTGCCGTGCAGATATCCAGTCAGCTGTCCCCCTCCCACATCGAACAGCTCCAGCGCAATGTCGGTCTGTCCTGCCCCCAACGGCATTGGAATCGAAGCAATCTGGAGCCCTGTGCCAGCCAGAGCAGAGAAAGGATCTGCAAAGGCCGCACGAGATTGTTGCAGAACAAAACTGCTTTGATAGACCGGCGAGCGGCTCAGATCACGGGGCGGATTCAGCGCTTCGACAAGGCGTGCAAACGGATAATCCTGATGTTCCAGCGCACCCAGCAGACCTGTTCTGACCTGCTCAAGCAAGTTTTGAAACAGCATGCTGTCGTCGCACTCTGTGCGCAGGATGACTGGGGAGACAAAATAGCCGACCACCGTGCTGAATTCGGGCCGTGTACGCCCTGCTGTAATCAATCCGGTGAGCAATATCGACTGGCCTGTATGTCGGTACAAAAAGAGCTGATAGGCGGCCAGAAGCAGGGCATAGAGCGTACACCCCTGTCTGCGGGCCAGTGCGCGCAGCTCTGCGGTCAAGGCAGGAGAAATTTGAATCGGATGGCTGATGCCAGAGAGCGACTGGTGCGCAGGCCGCACTCGGTCGACAGGCAGCTGCAGTACCGGCAGCTCTCCTTGCAGCTGTTCCTTCCAATACCCCCACAACCGTTCTTCTTCAGCAGCCAGCAGCTGCTGCTGCCAGCGCACATAGTCTCCATAGGTGCTCTGCAGCAAAGGCAGATCGGCTGATACCCCAGACCAGAGACTGGTGTACACCGTGAAGAGTTCTTTCAACAGCTGCTCGACTGACCAGCCATCTACCACCAGATGGTGCATGCACAGCATCATGGTCGTGTGTGTTGCGCCATGACAAAAGAGGGTCGTGCGGAAGAGTGGACCGACGGCCAGGTCGTATGGCTGCACGTGTCGTGCCTGAATCTGCTCCTGCAAGCTCTCCTCTGGCCAGCCAGCCGCATCGACCATCTCGAACCAGGCAGGCTGATAGCCGTCTACTGCCTGACAGAGCTCCTGCTGATGCAGGACGAAGCGAGTTCGCAGCGCTGAATGGCGATCGATCAGCAGTTGAACAGCGCTGCGCAACACTTCTACGTCCAGTTCCCCATCCAGACGATAGACCGCAGCAACATGATAAGCGCTGCTGTCAGGTACCAGCTGATAGATCGACCAGAGCCCTTGCTGTCCGTAGGAGAGTGGATAGCGCTCTGACGGCTCTGAGCGATGTGTGTTCGGCGTGTCCAGGGGTGCAGGGACGGCATAACGAGCCAGCTCATCCAGATCGTTCGGACCTTCAGCGGCGTCGCTATGTCTCTGCAGTTGTACACCCGATGCGTCGGTGAACATCTGTTCGACCAGGGTTTTTGCTACAGATGAAACCGTTCCCCCTTCCAAAAAGTCAGTAAGAGGAACTGTCAACGCAAATGTCTGGATGATCCAGTTGCGCAGTTCAACAGCCATCAACGAATCCAGCCCAAACACCAGCAAACTCTGTTCGGGTTCGATCTGTTCTGGGCGGCTCATCCCCATGCAGCGTGCAGCCGCCTGCTGCAACATGCGGGTCATCCACCCGACACGCTGGTTCGGTGCGAGGGCATCCAGTTCCTGGGCAAGGTTGTTCGTCGCTTGACCTGCTGCGGACAGCACTCGCAAAGACGCCAGGAAGGGTGAGCCCCGACGTGCTGCAGCCGGTGCCTCCCACTCCACCTGCATCACTGCCAGGGTGCCAGAGGCGCCCAGCGCCTTCTCCAGCGCCAGCAAGGCCAGCTCTCCTGCCAACTTGGGGAGAGTGCTGCGGACCGATGCAGCCAGGCCCTCCCCAGCCCAGGCTCCCCACTGGATGCTCAGCCCTGGCAGCCCCTGCTGGCGGCGCAGGCAGGCCAGCCCATCCAGGAAGGCGTTGGCTGCCGCATAGCTCCCCTGGCCAAAATTGCCCAGCAAGGCAGCGGCCGAGGAGAAAAAGACCATCAGATCCAGTCCCTGGGCCAGCTCGTGCAGCAGCCAACCTCCCACGACCTTGGCCCGCAGCACCCCTTCAAAGCGTTTCCAGCTCTGGTTGAGCAGGATGCCGTCGTCGAGCACGCCGGCGCAGTGGAAGACCCCCCGCAGCGGTGCCTGGCTGGTTTGGAGCTCGGCGAACAGACGGCGCATGCCGGCCTCATCGGCCACATCCAGCTCGGCGACCTGCACGGTCACCCCCGATGCGGCAAGCTGCTCCAGCACGCTGCGCTGCGCTGCCTGGGTGACCCCGCGACGCCCGGTCAGCACCAGGTGGGTCGCCCCTTGTTTTCCGAGCCAGGTCGCCACCTGCAGACCGAGCGCGCCCAGGCCGCCGGTGACCAGATAGCTGGCAGAGGGGTCGATGGAGGCTGGGCGGACGGGCTCGGGCTGGCCACGCACCAGACGCGCCACATGGCGCACACCGCGGCGGTAGGCGACCTGGCTCTCCTGGCCCGCCCGTTCTGCCAGCAGCTCTGCTGCCAGCAGCTGAGCGCCCGCTTCCGAGCTGCTCTCCAGATCCACCAGCCCACCCCACAGGTCGCTGTGTTCGAGTGCGATCACGCGGCCCAGCCCCCAGAGCGCACTCTGCGCCGGATCGACAGGGTCGGCGGCGGAGATCGCCTGCGCCTGCTGTGTGACCACCCAGAGCCGGGGGCGCTTTTGCGGGCGATTGGCCAGAACCTGCAGCAGCGTGAGCAGGTCGCCCAGTCTGGCTTGCTGGCTCTGCAGCAGATTCGCTGCGCCGGCCGGCTGGTCGGTCCCTCCCAGGTAGAGGACCCCGCGCCAGCGGACGGAGTCGTCCTGCAAGCGGGAAAAGGCAGCGGCGGCAGAAAGCGCTTCGACCTGTTCGCCCCGCTGGATCAGCTGGGCAGCCAGCGCTGCGGCGCCGCCGACAATGAGCCAGCGTCCCTGTTCGCTGGAAGCGGGCGAGGCAGGCTGTGCTTCCCAGCGCACCTGATAGAGGAGTCCCCCCACCTGGGCAGCCAGCTGTTCGGCTTTTTCGGCCTTCTCCAGGGAAGCCAGCACCCTGACGGCTATCTCCTGTTCCGCCTGGGTCAAGGAGGTATGCTGCATCGCTTTCTGCATCAGCGCTTCCCAATTGTAACGCTGCGGCGTGGCTGCAAGCGGAGCAGCGTGTGGGCTGCGGAAAGCGGCTGGCTCCACCCAGTAGCGCTGCCGCTGGAAGGGGTAGGTGGGCAACGCGACCTTGCGCCGACTGTACCCGCGGTCGAAGCCTTCCCAGTCGATGGCAGCGCCCCGCACATAGAACTCGCCCAGGCTGCTCAGCAGCTGCTTCCAGTCACTTTGGCCAGGGCGAAGCGAGGGCAGAAAAGCCGTTCCCCCTGTCCCCTGATCACTGTTCCCCACTGCCTCCTGACCACCGACCACTGACCACCGACCACTGTTCTCCACTGCCATGCCCAGCAGCGTCGACTGGGGACCTACTTCCAGAAAAATGTCCGTGCCGGCTGCATGCAGGGTGGTGACCCCTTGTGCGAACTGCACCGTGTTGCGCAGGTGCGCACGCCAGTAGCCGGGCTGGGTCAGCTCTTCGGTGACCCAGCCGCCTGTCATGCTGGAAACGACCGGCAGCTTGGGGGCGGCCAGCAGGGTCGCACGCACGGCTTCCTCGAACGCGTCCAGCACCGGGTCGAGCATCGGGGAGTGGGCAGCCACAGGAATCGCCAGCCGTCGGGTCTTGAAGCCTGCGCTCTGCAGAGCCTGGGTGATGGCTGCCACCGAGGCACGTGCTCCCGAAACCACCACGCTGGCCGGGCCGTTGACGACCCCGATCGCTGCGTCTGGGTAGGGCTCGACAAAGGGGGCCGCCGCCTGGGCCGAGGCCATCACAGCCACCATCTCCCCTGCTGCCTGTTCCATCAGTTCCCCGCGCCGGGTCACCAGACGCAGCCCCTCTTCCAGACCGAGGACGCCTGCCACATAGGCTGCGGCAAAGTCGCCCAGGCTGTGCCCGAGCACGGCAGCCGGTCGGATCCCCCATGCCAGCCAGAGCTCCGCCAGCGCACATTCCAGCGCATAATTGGCGGCCTGTCCGCAGGGGTGGGAGTTCATCAGGTCATAGGTCTGGCTGGCGGCTGCCTCGGCGTCCGGCGCTGTGTAGAGCAATTCCACCAAGGAACGGCCGTAACAATCCCGGAAGGCCCGGTCGCAGCGGTCGAGGACAGAGCGGAACACGGGTTCTGTCTCGTAGAGCTCCCGCCCCATGCCGACGTACTGCGACCCCTGGCCGGTGAAAAGGAAGGCGATACGCGGCGCCTCTTGCTGTGCTGCGACAACACCTCGCTGTATTCCCGTTTCACCCGTGCCGGCTGCGACCAGTTTTTCACGCAATTCAGCGACCGACCCTGCCACGACATTCAGCCGGTGGCTGAAGTGGCTGCGCCCGACATGGCTCGTGTAGGTCAGATCCCCCAGATCGAGATCGGGGTGTGCCTCCAGGAAGTCACAGTAGCTGCGCGCATACGCTGCCAGTGCCGCGTCGTCGCGTGCAGACAGAGTGAGCAGATGCAGCGGACGCTCAGCAGCTGTGATGACAGCCTCTGGAGCGGGCGCCTCCTCGACCACGACATGCGCATTGGTACCGCTGAAGCCGAAGGAGCTGACCCCGCCGATCCGCCGTGCGGCGTTGGGGGCCCAGGGGGTTGCTGCGGTAGGGACACGCACCGGCAGCGACGCCCAGTCGATGTGCGGGTTGGGCTGCTGCAGGTGCAGGTGGGGGGGGATGAGCCCCTGCTGCAGCACCATCACCAGCTTCATCACTCCTGCCACCCCCGCTGCAAATTCCAGATGGCCGATGTTGGTCTTGACCGACCCGACGTAGAGCGGGTCGCTCCGTTCGGCAAAGACCTTGCCCAATGCCCCCACCTCGATCGGGTCCCCCAGCGGCGTGCCGGTGCCATGCGCCTCGATGTAGCCGACCTCGGACGGCTGCACCCCGGCCTCGGCCAGCGCCCGGCGGATCACACGCTCCTGCGAGGGGCCGTTGGGCACGGTCAGCCCGCCGCTCGGACCATCCTGGTTGATGGCGCTGCCCCGAATCACCGCCAGAATGCGGTCGCCCTCTCGCTCGGCGTCGGCCAGCCGCTTGAGCACCAGGATGCCCACCCCCTCCCCACGCACATAGCCGTCGGCCGCAGCGTCGAAGGTCTTGCAGCGCCCCTCCTCTGAGAGCATGTTGCCGTTGGCAAACATCTCGGTAAAGTCTGCGTCCACAATCAGGTTCACACCGCCGGCAAGCGCCGCACGGCACTCCTGCAGCCGCAGGCTCTGGCAGGCCTGGTGGATGGCGGTCAGCGAGGAGGAGCAGGCAGTGTCCACCGCCACACTGGGCCCGGTCAGCCCAAACAGATAGGAGATGCGGCCCGCAGCGGTGCTCGGAACGTTGCCGGTCGCCATGTAGAGGTTGCGGTCCAGCCCGCTGGACTCCACCAGCTTCATGTAGCTGCTTATGCCCCCGCCGATGAAAACCCCCACCTCCTGGTTGAAGAGCGCTGCGGGCACGATCCCCGCATCCTCCAGCGCATGCCAGGCTGTCTCCAGCAGCAGGCGGTGCGCCGGGTCCATCACCACGACCTCGCGCGGGGAGAGGCCGAAGAAGGTCGGGTCGAATTCGTCCACCCGCTCCAGGAAGGCACCCCGCGGCGCCGAATGCCTGTCGGAGGATGGCAGGTCGCGCAGCCGCTGGTCGGAGAGCGCACGCACCCCGTCGAAACCGGCCAGCAGCTTCTCCCAGAAAGCCTCCGGCGTCTCCACCCCGCCCGGCAGCCGGCAGCCCATGCCGACGATCGCGATCCCCTCGTGCAGCCCCGCTGCGCGGGGCACGGGAGGCTGCTCACGCAGCTGCGCCGCAGGTGCGACATCCAGCCGCAGCAGGTCGAGCAGATAGGGAACCAGCAGCTCCAGGGTCGGGTAGTCGAAGAGCAGCGTGGCGTGCAGCGCGACGTCGAGCCCCTTCTGCAGCTTGTTGCGCAGCTCCACCGCCATCAGCGAATCCAGCCCCAGGTC
Source organism: Chloroflexota bacterium (assembly GCA_018969295.1). Lineage (GTDB taxonomy): Bacteria > Chloroflexota > Anaerolineae > Caldilineales > Caldilineaceae > Caldilinea. The sequence goes on from JAGWYN010000093.1 coordinate 6,799, forward strand.
AAAGAGACGGGCTCGC
>JAGWYN010000094.1 GCA_018969295.1 Chloroflexota bacterium
CTGTTGGCGCAGATCGCCGAGAATCCCCGTCTGAATGTGCTCTTCGACGATCTGCTCGATGTGGACGGCTCCGAAATTTACCTCAAGCCGATCACCGACTACGTGACGATCGACCAGCCTGTCAATTTTTATACCCTGGTCGAGGCGGCGCGTCGGCACGACGAGGTTGCGATTGGGTATCGGCTGATGCGTGACAGCGCCGATGCAGAGCGGATGTACGGCGTCAAACTCAATCCCAACAAAGCTGCAAAGATTCAATTTGAAGCAGAGGATCGGCTGGTGGTGCTGGCCGAAGATTGAAATCGGTGCGCCCCGCCACAAGCGGAGGCCAGAGACCATGCAGCTGGCTTCCCATGACCTCCCATGTGCTTTTTTGAGTATACCTTCTCACTTAAGCGCATGGTCTCGAACGATGCTTGCTTTTTAACCCGGGGTATAATAGGTGGGTGAAAAGTTGGTTCGAAGAGGAGGGAGCAGATGTCGGGGAAGCAGTTGGGGAGAGAGGAAATGTTTGTCACGGGGCTGCGCTGTCTGCGCTGCGGTGTGCGCTATGCGTCGGGGGCTGTGGAATATGTCTGTGCGTGTCGGTCCAACCAGGGCAGCGACCTGGGCACGTTGGATGTCGAGTACGACTATGCGGCGGTCTCCCGTGCGGTGACGCCGGAGCAGCTGCGTGCGGAGGCTGACCGGTCGATCGGGCGTTTCTGGCCGCTGCTGCCGATCGGGGGGCGGGAGCAGTTGCCGCCGCTTCCGGTGGGGGGGACGCCGTTGTTGGGGGTGCCGCGGCTGCGTGCGAGCACAGGGTTGACGCAGCTTTGGGTCAAAGACGATGGGCGCAACCCCAGTGCTTCGTTCAAGGACAGGGCCTCGGCGATTGCGGTGGCGCGTGCCCGGCGGGAGGGGCGGGCAGTGGTTGCGACGGCCAGCACGGGCAATGCGGCCGCAGCGTTGGCTGGGCAGGCTGCGGCCGCGGGGCAGAAGAGCGTGATTTTTGTGCCCAAGAGTGCTCCGCCGGCCAAAATTGCCCAGCTGCTGGTCTACGGCAGCACGGTGCTGGCGGTGGAGGGCAGCTACGATGATGCCTTTGACCTGTGTACAGTGGCCTGCCATACGTTTGGCTGGTACAACCGCAGCACCGGGTACAACCCCTACATGACCGAAGGCAAGAAGACCGTATCTTACGAGATTGCGCTGCAGCTGGCCGAGCAGCGGGGAGCTGCGGCCCCCATGCAGGCGCCGGATGCCGTCTTTGTCTCGGTGGGAGACGGCTGCATCATTGGGGGGGTGCACAAGGGCTTCAAGGACCTGGTGGCGTTGGGGTGGATCGAGCGGATGCCGCGCATGTACGGCGTGCAATCGACGCTCAGCCCGGCGCTGCACAACGCCTGGCGCAGCGGGGCGGAGATTCCGGTGCCGGTGCGTGCGACGACGCGTGCCGACAGCATCAGTGTGGACGCCCCGCGTGACCCGGTCAAAGCGCTGGCGGCGGTGCGGGAGAGTGGGGGGGCGTATGTGTTGGTCGAGGATGCTGCCATCTTGCAGGCGATTTTGCCGCTGGCGCGGCTGGGGGGGGTTTTTGCCGAGCCAGCAGGGGCCACAGCCTACGCTGGGCTGCTGCAGGCCTGGTGTGACGGGCTGGTGCAGCCGGAGGAGACCCTTGTGGTGATCAACACAGGCAGCGGGCTCAAGGATGTGCGTGCGGCGATGGAGGTGACTGGGGAGGTGCGGGTGATCGAGCCTTCTTTGGCTGCGGTGCGGGACGCGTTGGGGCTTTGAGGGGGGGGCTATAGAGCAGGAATGTACCTCGAAAGCGCTTTCGAGGTACATTCCTGGCCAGCGTGCGGGGGCCTTGTTGTCTTTCCCAGAAGGTTTTTTACAGCTGCGGCCGCCAACGAAACGCTTTGACGACACGGGTACAATTCGGGTTTAGCCCTCGATGGCGCGCAGCGCTTCGAGCACCGGCTGTGCTTCGCTCTCAAGAATCGCATTGACATCGGCAAACGCGACAGCGACATCGTCTGACTGGACGGTGATCCGTTCCAGGGCGCTGCCGATAATCTGGTCGCCGTTGGGCACGAAGACGCGGGCTGCATCTTGAGGGCGGGTCAACGCCAACTGTTCGGTGGCTGTTTTGAATTGTGGGAACTCGACAAAGTAGCTTTGCATCGCCTCGCTTTGCAGAGCGCTCTTGCGCACCGGCATATAGCCGGTGTTTTGGGCCCAGTAGGTGGTATTTTCTGGATTGGAAACAAAGGCGATGTAGGACATGGCTGCTTCCTGTTTTTCTGCAGGTGTCGAAGCCAGGATGGCCAGCCCTGCGCCTCCTGTGCAGCATCCGAACTGGTATTTTTTGGGCAGGAAGGCGGTGCCGAATTCAAAGGTGGCGTTCGCTTTGATTCCTCCCATAGAACCTGTCGACATCATCGATGCAGCCGTCAGTCCGTTGATAAAATCGCTGCTGATGTCTTTGCTGGGCACTGCCCAGCCGTAGTTGTGTACTGTGTCTTTGTAAAACTGGCCTGCCTCGAGCGTGGCTTCGTCGGTCATACGCATTGTGAAGTCAGGGTCGCTGTAGGAACCGTTGAACTGCCAGGCCACTCCTTGGAAAAGCCAGGCGATGTAGCTGGCACCGTCTGGGTGGGCAAAGGCGGAGACTTTCAACTCGTCTCCTTCTTTTTGAAGCAGGGTTGGCGCCCATTCCACAAATTCGTCCCAGGTCTCCGGGCCCCTGTCTGGCAATCCGGCCGCAGCCCATTTTTCCTTGTTGTAGTAGAAAAGCGGTGTGCTGCGTGCAAAAGGCATCCAGTAGTGTTTGCCCTGGCGCACCCCCTCGTTGATCAACGAATCCTGGTAGTCGGCCAGATCGATGTTCTGGGCACTGAGCAGGTCATCCAGCGGCAGCAGGTTTTGTGAAAGATAGAATTTGAACCACCATACGTCGCTCAACAGAGAGACATCTGGGGCGGTGCGCGCCTGCAGGGCTGCGGTCACTTTTTGTGCAGTTTCTTCGTAATTGCCCTGGAACTGGTAGTCGACGACGACGTTGCTCTGGCTTTCGTTGAAACGTTTGACCAGTTCGGTTTCTGCTTCCCCGTTTTTGCCGCTGAAGCTGCTCCAGACAGTCAGTTTCAGTGGTTCTGCAGCAGGTGCTGCATCTTGCTGTGCTGCCGGAAGTGTGGCTGGCACGCAGGCAGCCAATGCCAGTGCGCTGACCCCTGCGCCTGCACTCCAGAGAAATTGACGACGAGAAATTTGATTGGACATAGTGGTTGACTCCTTCTAAAATCACAACAGATAGAACAGATATAAGCGAGATCTGCGGAATTGCTCTACCCTTTCACCGCGCCAGCCGCGATCCCGTCGACGACATAGCGTTGTGCGTAGAGAAAAACCAACACAACGGGCACAACCACAAAGAGTGTTCCCGCCATGACAACCCCCCAGTTGATTGTGCCTTCCTCGACCATGAGCCAGAAGATGCCGATGGGCAGCACACGCATCTCGCGTGTGTTGGTCACCAACAGCGGCCAGAGGAAGTCGTTCCACTTTGCCACAATGCTCAGCAAGGCCATGGTGACGATCGCCGGTCTGGCCAGCGGCAACACGATCGACCAGAGTGTACGGAGGTGGCTGGCGCCGTCCACTTTGGCTGCATCCATGACCTCGTGGGGCAGCGTTCTGAAATACTGGCGCAGCAGAAAGGTGCCGTAGGCGACTGCTGCTCCCGGCACGACAATTCCTTGATAGGTATTGATCCAGCCCAGTTGGGCGATGGTCAGATAGTTGGGGAGGATTGTGACCTGGTTTGGCACCATCAACGCAGCCAACAAAATCAGGAACAGGAGCTCTTTCTGGGGGAAACGCAGAAAGGCGAAGGCAAAGGCTGAGGTCACTGCAAAGAAGACCTCAAAGCCACTTCCAAACAGTGTGGTGATCAGCGTATTGACGTAATAGCGACCAAAGGGGGCTGCCTGCCAGGCATCGACAAAATTCGTCAGGGTTGGCTGTTTGGGCAGCCATGTGGGGGGGACTTGATAGATCTCTTGGGAAACTTTGAAGGCGCCGATGACCATCCAGTAGACAGGCAGTCCAATCACGGCCACGCAGAGGAGCATTCCAAGGTAGCCTGTGAAGCGACGCGCCAGCGAGTATTTCTGACCTGCCCACTCGTCTGCAAATCGATCGGAGGCGGTCGGCGTTTTGACATCACGATTCATGCTGACCCTCGATCAGGCGTAATGAACATTTTTTTCGCTGTAGCGGAATTGGACGACAGTGAACACGAGCATGATTCCAAAGAGCAGTACAGAAGCAACTCCAGCCCGTCCTGCGTTGAAGGCAACGAATCCTTCTTGATAGAGGGCATAGATCAGCGTTGTGGTCGAGCGGATCGGACCACCCTCCGTCATGACCTTGACAATGTCAAAAGACTGAAAGCCGGCCAGGATACTTGTCAACACCAAAAAAAAGAGTACAGGTGAAAGTCCGGGCAGGGTGACAGCCCGAAAGCGTGCTATGCTCCCTGCACCGTCGACCCCTGCGGCTTCGTACAGTTCTTTGGGGATTGCCTGCAGCCCTGCCAACAGAATGACGACCGCGTAGCCGAGATTTTTCCAGACATGCACGATGATGACTGCGAGCATTGCCCAGTTTGGATCCAGCAGCCAGTTGGGGGAGCGCATTCCTACCAGACGAATGAGGACATCCAACAGCCCATAGCGGGGGTCGAAGATATAAATCCAGACAATTCCAATTGCGGCTCCACTCAGCATGACCGGGCTGAAGATCACGCTGCGCGCACTGTTGCGCCAACGCAATTTTTGGTTGAGCAGCAAAGCGACACCCAGTCCAAGCACACAGAGGGCGACTACCGAACCCAGCGTAAAAAACAGCGTGTTGAACAAAATGGCCCCAAAATCGGGCGAGGTGAAAAGGTAGGTATAGTTGCTCCAGCCGACCCAGATCTTGACTGGTGAGAGCAAGTCCCAGCGCACAAAACTCAGATAGCTGTTGTAAATCAGCGGCCAATAGGTGAAGACTCCCAGAAGAAAGAGATTTGGGCTGACAAGCAACGCAAAGAGTCCCCACTCGCGTTTTTCTGCAGCCGAAAAACGTCGCATGAAATTTCCCTCTCTTTCCCAAAAATAACATTGGCTCTTTCCTGCTGACTGGACAAGGCTCCCACCATTTTTTGAAGTCAGCAAGAAACAAACTTTCGTCAATATAAGAGAACGCAATTAACAGAAGAAGGCTTTTTGATTAACGGGAGGTAATGAGGTTGTAAAGGGGCAGCATCTTCTGAAAAACCGTGTCTGCTGGCGACCAGAAAGCGCTCTCTGGATTGCGGGGGATCGGGCTGAAGCTGCACTCTCTGGGCCACGGAGAGGGTGTGGGCCGCCGAGAAACCGAGTTTTTCCAAGAGACTCGGTTTTTGCTCTGGCAGAGCGTCTTGCTGAATGACAGTTTGTCAAAATCGTACAAATCAGTCAGAATGCTGCTGGCGCTGTAGGTGTCCTGTTTCCCGTTTTTACATGCAGGGCGAACTGCTGCAGATTGACAAGGAGCTACGCGGCGTCGCTCTGCCCCAGATGACGCTGGCGGAGACCGACGCCGCCCGGCGCACAAACACAGCCGTCTGAAACGACGAAAGGGTTGTTGTGGTGAAAGGCTCTACATTTGATGCCCCGGCGCCGGACATTCCGCCTGGCGTCGGCGACCAGGGCGCCCTGGTGACGCACGCAACGTATCAGCTTTTCATGGTGTTGGTAACGCTGCTGGCGCTGGCGATTGCATTTGCCTACTATCTGATCCCGCTGCCTGCGACCGTCGATCAGGTGCTGTACGTTGTGGACAGCCTTGTTGCGGTGGTCCTGCTCTACGACTTTTTTGCCCATCTCTTCTCAAAGCGTGGCCGTGTGCGCTATCTGCTGACTTACGGCTGGCTCGATCTGCTCGGCGCGCTGCCGGGCTTGCCGGCGCTGCGCCTGGTGCGTCTTCCAAGCCTGGCAATCATGCTGCGCGAGTTGCGGGAAACGACGTCCAAGGATGTGCGCACGGCGGCGCGGCAGCGGCTGGCGGAGAGCACCCTGCTGGCCGTCGTGTTGGTTGTGTTGCTCGTTGTCACCATAGGCAGTGTTTTGATCGTGCTGATCGAGGCGCCGGTGAAGAACGCCAACATCAAAACCGGCGAAGATGCGGTCTGGTGGGCGATCGTGACAGTCGCCACCGTTGGCTACGGCGACAAATTTCCTGTGACCCCGATGGGGCGGCTCATCGGCACGGCCATGATCGTGGTGGGCGTCAGTCTTTTTTCAGTGCTCACCAGCTACATCGCCACGCAGTTCATGGCGCGACGCAAGAGCACTGGTGTCAGCGAGGTAGAACTGCTGCGCCAGGAGATGCAGGCGGCGTTTGTCGAGTCTCAGCACCGCGCCGCCGCCGAGAATGCCGTGCTGCAGGCGGAAATCACAGCGCTGCGCGAACTGCTCACCGCCAACGATACGTCGCCCAAGCCCTAGACTGACCTGCGCCGTCTGAGTTTCTCCCAGAAACTCGGTTTCTGAACGTATGCGCTCCTGGCTATGCTGCGGCGGGGGGCGGCTCCAGCGGGCTTGTGTAGGGCTCCCCCGTGCGCATCGCTGCGGCCAGCGCATCGTAGATCTCCAGGACCACCCGCCGGGTGCGGTATTCGCCGTAGATCGCACTCTCTTTGCGCGCCACGATCGGGAAGGTGTCCAGGATGTAGGCGACGT
>JAGWYN010000013.1 GCA_018969295.1 Chloroflexota bacterium
GCTCTTGGCTGCGGCGCTCTTGGCTGCGGCGCTCTTGGCTGCGGTGCTCTTGGCTGCGGTGCTCTTGGCTGCGGTGCTCTTGGCTGCGGTGCTCTTGGCTGCGGCGCTCTTGGCTGCGGCGCTCTTGGCTGCGGTGCTCTTGCCTGTCTGCTGCTTGGTAGCCAGCAATTCTAATGCTTGTGGCAGCGTCACTGCATCTGGGGCGAGTTCCTTGGGCAGTGTGACGTTGAGTTTTTTCCAGCGCACGTAGGGACCGTAGCGTCCGTCTAGCACCTGGATTTCACCGCCATCTGGGTGTTCCCCCAATGTCGCAAGGGCTGCTTTGGCTGTTCCCCGTCGGCTACCGCCGGCCGCCTTGGCTGCCAGCAGCTCCAGTGCGCGGTCCAAATCGATTTCGAGCACAGAATCGGGGGGGCGAAGATTGGCATACAGGCTGTTGTGGACAACGAAGGCCCCAAATCGTCCGACACCGGCCTGCACGGGTTTGCCATCTTCTGGGTGCTCGCCGAGCAGGCGGGGCAGGCTGAGCAGTGCCAGCGCGACCTCCATGGTCAGGTCATCCGGCTGCATCCCTTTGAGCAGGCTGGCACGTTTGGGTTTGCTTTTGCTGGTCGGGTCATCTTCGCCCAGCTGGACATAAGGTCCGTAAGGGCCGACCTTGAGCAAAACCGGCAATTCGCGTTCGGGGTCGTGGCCGATGAGCTGCGGCCCTTCCACCTTGCGTGCGAAGAGGGTGGCTGCCAGCTCGTCGGTCAAGTCAGCGGGGGCCAGTGTGGGCGGCAGGTTGGCGGTTTGCCGTTCGCCGTTCTCTTCGCGCACCAGATAGGGGCCATACTGGCCGATGCGCACCTCTGCCTGCAGATTGCCCAGGGCCACTGTGCTGGCTGCCCGCGGGTCGATGGCAGTCTCACGGTTTTTGACCTGGTGTTCCAGCCCCGCCTCGCCCAGGTAGAACTGGCGCAGATAGGTGAGATAGTCGGTGTGCCCGGTGGCGATATCGTCGAGCCGCTGTTCCATATGGGCGGTAAATTTCAGGTTGACCAGTTCTTCGAAGTGGTTTTCCAGCAGCTCGGTGACCGCAAAGGCCGTAAAAGTAGGGACCAACTCTTTGCGTTGCTTGAAGACATAACTGCGCTGTTGAATGGTGTCGATGATCGAGGCATAGGTGCTTGGCCGGCCGATCCCTTCGGCTTCGAGGGCTTTGACCAAAGTGGCTTCGGTGTAGCGGGCCGGTGGCTGGGTTTCGTGGCTGGCTGCATCCAACGCACGGCAATCGACCAACTCGCCGACAGCAAGTTCGGGCAGCAGCTGTTCCTGGCTGTCGAGTGCGGCGTCTGGGTCGTCGGAGCCCTCTACATAGGCACGGAAAAAGCCAGGGAAGAGAATCGTGCGCCCGCTGGCACGAAAAGAGGCATTTTCGACCTGAATCGTGGCAGTGCGCAGCTTGAGCCGGGCGTTGGCCATCTGCGAGGCGACAGTGCGTTTCCAGATCAGGTCGTAGAGCGAGCGTTCTCGGCCATCGAGCGGCAGGCGATCCACAGAAACCATCTGGTCGCCCGCTGGACGGATCGCCTCATGCGCCTCCTGTGCGTTGGCTGTTTTGGTCTGATAACGACGGGGGGTTGGGGTTAGAAACTCTGCCCCGTACATTTCTTGGATTCGACGGCGGGCAGCCTGGATTGCTTCTTCGCTCAGGTTGACCGAGTCGGTGCGCATGTAGGTGATGTAGCCGTTTTCGTAGAGATTCTGGGCGACGCGCATGGTCTCTCGCGCGCTGAGCCCCAGCTTGCGGTTGGCTTCTTGCTGCAGCGTGCTGGTGGTGAACGGCGCGTAGGGAGAACGGGAGCTCTCTTTCTCTTCGATTTCGGCGATTCGCCAGACCCCTCGCAGCAACTGCTGGCGCAGCGTCTCTGCCTGCTGCTGGTCGAGCAACAGAACTTCTCTGCCTGCAACAATCTGGCCCGTCTGCTCGTCAAAATCGCGGCCGCTGGCGACACGGCGACCGTCTACTGTGGTGAGTGTGGCCTCGAAGCGGTGGCCGGGCTGGTCTGGGCGTTTGTGAAGCTGGGCTTTGAGATCCCAGTACTGGCCGGCCACGAACGCTCGGCGTTGACGTTCTCGCAACACCAGCAGACGCACAGCAACGCTTTGGACACGGCCCGCAGAAAGTTTGGGGGCAATTTTGCGCCAGAGCAACGGCGAGACGGTGTACCCGACCAGCCGGTCCAGGATTCGCCGGGTCTCCTGGGCATGCACCAGGTCCAGGTCGATGGCGCGGGTCTCGCGCAGCGCCTGTTCGATCGCCTCGCGTGTGATTTCATGAAAAACCATGCGGCGGATCGGCTGTTTGGGATTCAGTACCTCGCGCAGATGCCAGCCGATGCTCTCCCCCTCCCGATCTTCGTCGGTGGCCAGAATCAGCTCGTCGGCATCCTTGAGCGCACTTTTGAGCTCGGCGATCAGCTTGCGTTTTTTGTCGGGAATCACATAGAGCGGGGTGAAGTCCTCCTCGACATTGACCCCAAGCCGCGACCATGGCTCACCTTTGTGTTTTTCAGGAATTTCAGCCGCCGAAGCTGGCAGATCACGCACGTGTCCCATGCTGGCTTTGACCAGATAGTCTTTGGGCAAGAATTTGCCGATGGTCTTTGCTTTGGTCGGCGACTCGACAATTACCAGTTTTTTGCTCATTTTTGCTTCCGTTCCAGACCAAAACCACTGCTGGCGTGGCCGGCTTGTAAACGTGGCAAGTGTAGCATAAGCGTTCGGACAATGGAAAATTATCGGGAGCCCTTCCGCTTCCAAGTGGAACGCTTCCCCTGCTCTTTGCGCTTTGGGTGATCGGAACAATCTTGGTATACTGGTGCAATGATTGATCTTGCGCCTGCCTGTTGGTACAGGGGGGGGCAGCAAAAATAGATGAAATTGAGCATTGTACGAGGATTTTATGTCATTTACTGTTACTACTGAACCACGCGAAAATCGCCAGCTGGCGGTCACCATCGCAGTTTCGAGCGAACGGGTTGACCAGGAACTGCGCAAGGCAGCAGCCAAACTCGCCAGCCAGTATCGAATTCCTGGCTTCCGCAAAGGCAAAGCCCCCTACCACATTGTCGTCCAGCAAATTGGCCTGCCCAACCTCTATTCCGAGTTTATCGATGAACTCGGACAGGAGCTTTTCCGCGAGGCGATCGTTCTGGAAAAAATCGAACCGTACGCCCAGTCTTCGCTGGAGAACATCCAGCTGGAACCGTTGACGTACCAAATGGTGGTGCCGTTGGAGCCAGAGGTCAAGCTGGGCGACTATCGGTCTTTGCGCGTTGAGGAAGACCCAGTTGCGATCGACCCCGTCGCCGTCGAAGAGCGTATCAAACGCTACCAGGGGGAGTATTCCAGCTGGCAGGAAGTCACACGTCCCGCACAATACCAGGATCTGCTTTCGGTGAATGTGCGCAGCGTCATCGCCCCTGAGCAAGAAGGGGCTGAAGAGACAGTGGTGTTGGACGAGGAGAATTGGGAGATCACGCTCGATGAAGCCAACCCGATGGAACCGGCTGGTTTTGACCGCGAGCTGCTGGGCATGTGCAGCAACGAAGAAAAACAATTTGTCGTGAAATGGCCCGAAAATACCAAAAGCATCTACGCCGGCAAAGAAGCACAGTTTCAGGTCAGGGTCAACAGCGTAAAAGCCTACGAACGCCCTGAACTCAACGATGCGTTTGCGCAGATGGTGGGGCCTGATTTTCAAACCATGGCTGACCTGGAGCATTCGATCGAGGAGAGCCTGGAAGAAGAGACGCGTAAAAATAGCCAGGATCGCTATTTGAACAAAGTACTCGATACCTTGATCGAGAAGAGCGAGCTGAACTATCCGCCAGTCGTGGTCGAAGACCAGCTGGATTCCATGCTGCAAACCCTCGAACGCAACCTGCGTCGCTACGGCATCGAAAATCTGGAGAGCTTCCTTCGTCAGAGCCATCAAAACCCAGAGGAGTACCGGGAGCAGATGCGTCCCGAGGCAGTCAAACAGGCACAGCGCAATCTGATCCTCTCTGAAGTGATCAAACAAGAGGGGATCGAAGCAACCGCTGAGGAGATCGAACAGCATCTGCGCCAGTTGCTTGGGGTCAGCCCCGGCGAGGAAATTCCTGAACAGGCCGCTGCAACAGCGACGATGCTGCGCGCCGGGGCCGGGCGCAACATGATTGTCAGCCAGATTTTGGTCGAAAAAGCCAGCACCTTTTTGCAAACTCTGGCACGCACCAGTGACACGGCTGCCAGTGATACAGACTGAACGCTGCTGCTAATAGAACGCAAACGTGCAACAGGAGACGGCTTACATAAGCCATTGCAGAATCTTCCTATTGTAGACAGAGTGACCAGCCGCACGATCGGCTGAAAAAGGCTGGTTGGCGTTTCAACGAGCCTTTGTGGACACTTCTGTACACAAGAAAGGTAGCAAAAACCGGTATGATTTATCCGAACAATCTCATTCCCATGGTGATCGACAGCTCCAGTCGCGGCGAGCGGGCCTACGACATCTACAGCCTGCTGCTCAAAGAGCGGATTGTCTTTTTGGGAACCCCCATCAACGACCAGGTGGCAAATCTGATCGTCGCCCAGCTGTTGTATCTGAACGGTGAAGACCCCAACCAGCCGATCAACATGTATATCAACAGCCCAGGCGGCAGCATCTATGCGGGGCTGGCCATCTACGACACGATGCAGATGATCACGGCGCCAGTGGCCACCTATGCCGTCGGCGTCACGGCCAGCATGGGGACTGTGCTGTTGGCCAGCGGCACCAAAGGCAAGCGCTATGCCCTGCCCCATGCGACGATCCATATGCATCCAGCCAGCAGCGGCGCCCAAGGATACACCGAAGATGTGCGCATTGCCTTCCGAGAGCAGGAACGGGTTCAGACCCAACTCTTCCATCTGGTGGGCAAACACTCGGGCCACGACTGGAAAGAGATCGAAGAGATGTTTATTCGTGACCGCTATATGAACGCGTTGGAAGCCAAAACGTTTGGGCTGGTCGACCAGGTGCTGGGAAACTCGGACGACGTCGTGGTCATCTCCAAAGAAGGTCAGATCAAATTTGCCAGCGAGGCCGTGCCCAACGGTTCAAACTGAAAAACCGAGGGTGCAGTTCAACCGATGAGTGAACCACAATCGACCTACTGTTCTTTTTGTGGCAAAAACAGCAACGATGTCAACCGTCTGATCGAAGGCATCGACGGTGCCTATATCTGTGACAGCTGTATTTTGCTGGGCGCTGAAGTGCTGGCGGAAGAAGGTGTCGTTGCGGGTGGGACGGCAGAGCGTACCCCGCCTGCCGCCCCCACCCCCCGGACGCTTCCCAGCCCCCGTGCGATCGTAGAACACCTGGACCAGTATGTGATTGGGCAGAGTCGGGCCAAAAAAGTGCTCGCTGTTGCCGTGTACAACCACTACAAGCGGGTCTTTGGCGGCAGCGCGACCGAGGCTGCCAAAGAGACATCGGGAAGTGCAGACAGCGATGTGGAGCTCTCCAAAAGCAACGTGCTCCTGATCGGCCCGACCGGCAGCGGCAAGACGCTGCTGGCACAGACGCTGGCCAGGATGTTGGATGTGCCCTTCACGATCGCTGATGCGACCTCTCTGACCGAAGCTGGGTATGTCGGCGAAGACGTGGAGACGATTCTGGTGGGCCTGCTGCAAAATGCCAACTGGGACACCGAGCGGGCGGCCTACGGGATCGTCTATATCGATGAAATCGACAAGATCGCCCGCAAGAGCGGCGACAACCCCAGCATCACACGGGATGTGAGCGGAGAGGGGGTGCAGCAGGCGCTCCTCAAAATTGTGGAGGGGGCGGTCGTCAACGTGCCCCCCGCGGCAGGCCGCAAACACCCCCAACAGGAGTTTATTCAGCTGGACACGCGCAACGTGCTGTTCATCTGTGGCGGTGCCTTTGTGCATCTGGCTGACACCATCCGTCGGCGAATTCATCGGCGGGGCGCGCTGGGGTTTGTCGATGAAGCCAGTTCACCGGTGCAGCCACAGGCCAGCGGCGATCCCCCCCTGCCCGAGGATTTGCTGACCCGCCGGCGAGAGCTGAAATTGCGTCAGCTGGAAAAGACGAGCCGGGAAGAGAGCGAACTGCTCAGCCAGGTCCAGCCAGAAGATCTGCTCACCTACGGGCTGATTCCAGAGTTTGTGGGGCGCCTGCCGGTCACCGTCAGTCTGGAAGCACTGGACCGGCAGACGTTGATCCGAATTTTGACCGAACCACGCAACAGTGTGGTTCGACAGTTCCAACGGCTCTTTGCGATGGACGGCACTGCGCTGGAGTTTGAGCTGGCCGCTTTGGAGTCCGTGGCGACCGAAGCGTTTCTGCGCAAGACAGGGGCCCGCGGGCTGCGCAGCATCGTCGAGGAGGCGCTGTTGGAGGTTATGTACGAGATCCCGAGCCGCGACGACATCGTGCGCTGCGTGGTTCATGCCAACGTCTTCACGCAGCACGAATCGCCCCTGCTTTTCAACGCCCATGGGCATACCGTGGTGCTGGCCCGCGACCTCAAAAGCGCAGCCTGAGCGTCTCTGCGCTCTTCGCAGCCCTGCCGTTCGGCTTCACCCATTCTCTGCTGCACGCTGTGCATGCAACGCCGCCAGAATTTTTTGGTCGGTCACGGGCAGGGGATAGCGTGCCACCTCCTCTATCCCTAGCCACAGCCAGCGCTGGCAGCCGATCGCCTGGGGCTGCCCGCTGACGTGGCGGGCATGAAAGGTGTGCAGCGTGATCCGAAAATGGGTGTAGGCGTGGCGGAGGGTAATCAGCCAGCCCAGCACTTCGATCGCGATCCCCAGTTCTTCGTCGATTTCGCGGCGCAGACAGGCTGCCAGGTCGGCGTCGCCCTTCTCCAACTTGCCCCCTGGAAACTCCCACAATCCCCCCAACAGACCCTCTGCCGGGCGCTGGGCGAGCAGGAGCGGGCTCTGAAAGGGGGCACCTGCCCAGATGACCCCTGCGGCGACATCGTAGTGAGGGGAAGATTTGCGGGGGCTGCGCAACGGCCGTTCTGCCTGTCGGCCAGCCTTGGCGGCTGCACAGCTGTCGGCCAGCGGGCAGAGCAGGCAGCGGGGCTTCTGGGGTGTGCAGACGGTCGCTCCTAGTTCCATCAGCCCCTCGTTGCAGTCACCTGCTGCAGCGGGCGGGGCCGCCTCGACCAGCATACGGGCCCATTGCCACAGCTGCTGCTGCACCGCCGGCTCGTCGATCGGCTGTTCCAGATCGCACAGCCGGGCCAGCACCCGTTGGACATTGCCGTCCAGGATGGGCTCCGGCTGGTTGAAGGCAATGCTGAGGATGGCGCCGGCGGTGTACGCGCCGACCCCGGGCAACGCCCGCAAGGCAGCCCGCTCTGCGGGCAGCTCTCCGCCATGGTTTTCGACGATCTGGCGGGCCGCTCGATGCAGGTTGCGGGCACGGGCGTAGTATCCCAGCCCCTCCCAGAGTTTGAGAACGTCCTGGAGATCGGCCGCAGCCAGTGCCTGGACAGTCGGAAAGTGTTCCATCCAGCGTTCGAAGTAGCCAGCTGCGGTCTCCGCACGGGTCTGTTGCAGCATCACTTCGCTGATCCAGACGGCATAGGGGGGGCGCTGGCCGGCCGGCGCTGCACGCCAGGGCAACGGCCGGCGCTGGTGGGCATGCCAGTCGACCAACTGCTCTGCCAACCGTGCAAAGTCAGGGGCAGTCATCACCTACAAGCGCTGCCAGACAGGCTATTGGGGAGCAGTGAGCGGTGAGAAGAAACATTGCGCCAGCATCGTCGTCGCAAAAAAAGCGACGATCAACAGCCACATCCAGCTGGGAAACCCGCCCTGACGGCGTTCCTTGGGGGGCTTGGGTTTGGGCAAGGGTGTCTGACAACGCCAGCAGACTTCTTTGTCGTCTGGATTCCAAGTTTTGCAGTTTGAACAGTCCATGATAAGTTCCTCTTCCTAGCGCTTTCTTTGTATCGTAGCACAGAGGGACACAGCCACAAAACGGCTGCCCAAGCCGAGAAAAACGGGCAGAACCCTTTCTGGAAAGAGTTTTTTAGAGCTGCGGCCATTTGACAAAAAAAATTTGTTGTAGGATACTGTTCTTTAGCTAGGAAATGCGTGGTTGCAACTCCCAGCCTGACATTGCTATCCCAAATTAAGGAGGTGATGTACATGGACAGTACTTGTTTTAGTCTGCGTCCGGTAGCATCGCCTCAGGGATATATTCTCTAGGTGCTACCGGACACCACGAAAAAAGCCCTTGCCTCGGCAGGGGCTTTTTTCGTGGTGTCCGCTTTTCCTTTCACATCGGCTTACTCTGGCAGCACGGCAACGCAGTCGACTTCGATCAGCATCTGGCCGATCAGCCCAGCCTGCACGGTCGTGCGCGCCGGGTAGGGTTCGCTCAAGAATTGGCGGTAGATCTCGTTCAACACGGGAAAGTCCAGCACGTTGGCCAGGTAGATATTGACCTTGACCACATGTTGCCAGGTAGCACCGGCAGCGGCCAGAATCAGTTCGAGGTTGCGCAGGGTACGTTCGGCCTGCGCCCGGAAATCGCCGGGCTGAAAAAGATTGGTGGCAGGGTCGAACGAGCCCTGGCCAGAAATGTACAGCGTGCGTCCCTGGGCGACGATCGCCTGAGAGTATGGAGAAGCTGGGACGACAGCTTCTTCGGAAAAGATGACCTCGCGCATGGTTGGCTCCTTTTTTGCATGTAGCTTCTGTCTGTTTGACGCTCTCTTCAGTATAGCACGATTCGGCGGCAGATTCTGGGGCAGATTCTGGTTTTTGCCCGGCAAGGGCTACAATAAGAGCAACTGTGTTTCTTGGTTTTATCGTTCTTGCCCGGTAAGAAAGCAGCGCACCATGTTCGATCTGATCATCCGCAACGGTATCCTTGTCGACGGGCAAAGACGCCCACGCTATGAAGCGGACCTTGGCATCTCCGGCGATCGGATCACGGAGATCGGCCAGTTGGCCGATGCTGTGGCCCCCACTGAGATCGATGCCCGGGGGAAGATCGTGGCCCCTGGCTTTATCGATGTCCACGCCCACTCCGACGCTGCCCTGCTCACGCAGCCCCACCTGCTCTCCAAGACCACGCAGGGCTTCACCACCGAATTTTTGATGCTCGACGGCATCTCCTACGCTCCTGTCAACGACCAGACTGTGCATGGTTGGATCCAGTATCTGCGCGCCTTGAACGGCCTGCGTTTTGAGCAATATACCGGCTGGAAAAGCATCGCTGAGTTTATGGGGCTCTTCGACCGTCGGGCAGCCCAGAACGTCGCTGCGTTTGTGCCCTATGCCAATGTGCGCACGCTGGCGCTGGGGTTCGGCGAGCGCCACGCCAACGACTACCAGCTGGTCGGCCTGCGCAATCTTGTTCAGCAGGGCATGGCCGACGGTGCCTGCGGCCTTTCGACCGGCCTGGATTATGTAGACGAATGTTTTGCCACCACCGACGAGATCGTGGCCGCCTGCCAAGGGATACGCGACCCGTGTGGGGTCTACGTCACCCATGTGCGCTACGCCCGCGGCACGTTGGAAGGGGTCAAAGAGGCGGTCGAGATCGGGCGCCGGGCTGGTGTGCCGGTGCATATTTCTCACCTCAAAGGCACCAGCCCAGCTGAAGTCGAGGCCTTGATCGACTACATTGACCTGGTTGCAGTCAACGAAGTCGACTTTTCGTTCGACGTTTATCCCTACATGGCCTCTTCGACCATGCTGCAGTACCTGCTGCCGCTGGAAATCTGGTCGAACGGGGTGCTGGCCGCCTTTGCCCGTCTGACCGAGCCGGCGCTGCGCGATCGCTTCCAGCGGCGGCTCGACACGCTGGATCTGGCTGCAATCACCTTTGCCTGGATGCCGGGCCGCCAAAATCAGCAGCTGGCTGGCCTGACGCTGCAGGAGTATGTGCAGCGCACGCAGCGCCGGGCCGCTGACGCGCTCTGCGACCTGCTGATCGAGGAAAGCATGGCCGTGCTGCTGGTGTTTCGACGCGAGGAAAATGGACTCGAAACGGAGTTCATCGAGCATCCTTGCTACATGATGGGCAGCGACGGTATTTTTTTTGCCGATGGCACCATTCACCCCCGCCAGTATGGGTCGGCCTCCCGGCTGCTCAGCCACTACGTGCGGCGCAAACGGCTCTTTTCGCTGGAAGATGCCATCTACAAACTGAGCGGATATGCGGCTGCCCGTTTCAAGCTCACCGACCGCGGGGTGCTGCGCAAGGGCTCCTACGCCGATGTCGTGGTCTTCGACCCAGAAACTGTCCACGACCACGCCTCTTTCGAACATCCTCACCGTCTTTCGACCGGTATCGAACATCTTCTGGTCAACGGTGTGCCGATTCTGGCTGGCGGCCGGCCGGTGACCGGCGCGCTGCCGGGGCGTTTCCTGCGCTTTGGCTCGGCATGACCGCTGCTCTTCTTTTCTTCTTTGCTCGGGTTTTTGTCTGAAAGGAAGCAACTGCATGAAAAAATCGTTGATGGTCTGGGGCGGCTGGGAGGGCCACGAGCCGCGCCAGTGTGTCACTCTTTTTGCCCCCCTGATGGAGGCAGCCGGTTATTCGGTGGAGATCAGCGACTCCCTCGATGTCTATCTGGACGCGGACCGCATGCGCCAGTACGCGGTGATCACCCAAGTCTACACCATGAGCACGATCACGCCGGAACAGGAAAAAGGTCTGCTCACTGCGCTTGAAAACGGCGTCGGCTTCGCAGGATGGCACGGCGGCATGGCCGATGCCTTCCGCAACAACACCCAGTACCAGTTTATGGTCGGCGGGCAGTGGGTAGCCCACCCCGGCAACATCATCGACTATACGGTCCAGATCACGGAGCGCAACGACCCCATCACCGCTGGTATCGCCGATTTTGCGATGCACTCCGAACAGTATTACATGCACGTCGACCCCTCCAACGTGGTGCTGGCCACCACCACGTTTGGCGGCCAGCACTGCAGCTGGATCGATGGCACGGTGATGCCGGTGGTTTGGAAACGCCAGTGGGGAGCCGGTCGGATTTTTTATGCCTCGGTCGGCCATGTAGTCGCCGATTTTGAGGTTCCTGAAGCCAAAGAAATTGTCCGCCGCGGCCTGCTCTGGGCCGCCAGAGAGTTTTAACGCGCTGTCTACAACGCTCCCCCCAGGGGGATATTCTGCCGGAGGATTTGATGAACGATATCCAACCTGTTGCTGTAGGCTTGATTGGCTGCGGCAACATCAGCGGCGCCTACATGCGCATGTTGAAGACGCTGCCAGCCGTGCGGGTGGTGGCTTGTGCGGATCTGCGCCCTGAGGCCGCCCAGGCGCTGGCCGACCAATACGCTCTGCCCAGCGCTCGTTCGGTGGATGCGCTGTTGGCTGACCCCTCGATCGAGGTGGTGCTCAACCTGACGATTCCACAGGCCCACGGTGCAGTGGCCCTCGCTGCCCTGGAGGCTGGCAAGTCGGTCTACAACGAGAAACCGCTGGCCTTGACCCGCGCCGAAGGCCAGCGGATGCTTCTCCTGGCTGCTCAGCAGGGGCTGCGCGTCGGCGGCGCCCCGGACACCTTTCTGGGCGGCGGCTTGCAGACCTGCCGCCAGCTGATCGACGAAGGCGCGATCGGCACCCCAGTGGCCGCGACGGCCTTTATGATGAGCCGCGGCCACGAGCATTGGCACCCCAACCCTGCTTTCTACTACCAGCAAGGGGGCGGCCCGATGTTCGATATGGGCCCCTACTATTTGACCGCCCTGGTCAGCCTGTTGGGCCCAGTGCAGCGGGTGAGCGGCGCCACCCGCATCACCCGCTCGCAGCGCACGATCACCAGCCAGCCACGCTATGGCGAGGTGATAAAGGTCGAAGTGCCGACCCATGTGGCTGGGCTGCTCGACTTCTCCGCTGGCCCGATCGGGACGATCATCACCACTTTTGATGTCCAGGCCTCTACGCTGCCCTGGATCGAAATCTATGGAACCGCCGGCACGCTGGCCGCGCCTGACCCCAACACCTTTGGCGGGCCGGTGCGGCTGCGGCTGGCTGGCGAGAACGAGTGGCGGGAAATTCCGGTCACCCGCCCCTATGTCGAAAACAGTCGCGGGCTGGGGCTGGCCGACATGGCCGAGGGGCTCCGCAGCGGCCGCCCACACCGCGCCAGCGGCGAACTGGCTTACCACGTGCTCGACATTATGCACGCCATCCACGATGCCTCGGAGAGCGGCCGCCATCTGCTGCTGGAAAGCAGCTGCGCACGGCCAGAAGCCATGCCTGGCTGAAAGAAAGGAGTCTGGAAAGCGCGTTGGCGCTTTCCAGACTCCCCATCCGTCCCCTTGGGCGGCTGTTCCGGCCTGGGACAGCTCCCTCGCGCCGCGCGTGCCTCTGCGTCAGAGGACCATTTCCACGATCCCGCGGTACCCTGCTGCCGCCGCAATCAGATCGGCGACGGCCAGCCGCTCGTCGACGACATGTGCGTCCTCCTCCGCAGCCGGGCCAAAGCCAACCGTCGGGATGCCCAGCACCCCAGCACTTGACGCCCCGTTGGTGCAAAAACGGTAGGCGCGGAGCGCCGGGTCCAACCCTGCCGCCCGCAGCCCCTGCAGCGCCGACTGCACGAAAGGGTGCTCCTCTGCAAAAGACCAGGCAGGAAAGAATTTGGGCGCAGCCAGCGTGGCGCCGGTGTAGGTGCGGTGCTCGCCTGCGGCGATCGCAGCGCGGTACGCCACGCCTGCCAAACCGTGCTGCGATCGAATCGAATCCAGCACGCTCTCTGCGGTCTCCCCAGGCAACGTGCGGCGGTCGTAGGTGACTCGGCAGCGGCTGGGGATCACCGAATAGCCGGGGTAGGGATCCGAGATCATGTCGGTCAAGGCCAGGATCGCCGGTCCCAGCAGCGCATCGTTCGGGAGGGGCACTGCTTCTACCGCCCCGATCAGCCGGATCATCTGGTGAACAGCGTTGATTCCCAGATGCGGGGAGGAGGAATGGGCCGGTTTTCCGAGGGTCTCCAGGTGGATCTCGGCGCGACCCCGCCCCCCCCGGTTCAAGTTGAGTTCGGTCGCCTCCCCGATCACAACAAACGCTGGCTCTGTTTCGGCGATCACGCGCTCCAGGCTGATCCCCTCCATCACCTCTTCCAGCACGGTGGCGCTGACCGCCACCCGGCCGGCCAGCTGGCTGCGGTCGACTGTCCCAGCGGCGTGCACCATCGCTGCCAGCGCCCCCTTCATGTCGGCTGCCCCCCGTCCATAGAGATAGCCGTCGACTCGCGCAGCGCCGAACGGGTCGTGTGTCCAGACCGAGCCCGGCGCAATTCCCACCGTGTCACAATGGGCGTCGAGGAGGAGTGTCGGCCCTGGCTGCAGCCCATTCACGATGCCGACCACGGTGCCGTTGCAGTCGACGCGCACCTCGTCGAAATGCAAACGCCACATCTCTGCTGCAATTCGCTCCACGACGTTCATTTCTTCGCCGCTCAGACTCGGGATCCGGATCAGATCCTGGGTGAATGCAACCAACGCTTCTTCGTCGATCATTGTCGTCATGTTTTCTCGCTTATTGGGTGGAAGTTGTGGCGGGCAGCGCCCAGAGCCGACGGGCAGCTGCATGTGCGTTTGCCAAGATCGTGGCTTCGTCGGCGCCCAGCACCTTGCCTTCACGGACGCGCAGCTGGCCAGCCACCATGACCAGCTGCACGTGGCTCTGGTTGCGCCAGAGCACCAGCTGGTCGTAGAGGTTGTGTTCCTCGCTTGGGGTCGGCATGCGTGTGTCGACCAACTGCAGGTCGGCTTGCCAGCCCGGCTCCAACCGGCCCACCTTCTCTAACCCCAGCGCCCGCGCGCCTCCTTCGGTAGCCAGATACCAGACCAACGGCGCTGGCATCACGCGCGGGTCCTGTTTGTGGGCCTTGTGGATGAGAAAGGTGCCGCGCACCACCTCGTAGAAGTCATTGACGTAGCCGTCGCTGCCCAGCCCGACAGGAACCCCAGCCGCCACCAGCTCAGGCACCGGTGCAATGCCAGCGCCCACCTCACAGTTGGAGAGGGGCATGTGGGTCATGCGCACCCCGCGCTCGGCCATGATCGCGATTTCTCGTTCGCTCAGCTGCACGCATTGCGAAGCCAGCATACGCGGGGTGGCAACTCCCAGCCGGTCGTAGTATTCTAGCGGGCGCATTCCAAACTGCTGCAGCGCATACTCGGGTTCGTGGACCCCCTCTGAGCAGTGCATGTGCACCGGCACCCCCAGCTCGGCCCCCAACGCATGCGCCTGCTGGATGAACTCGGCTGAGCAGGAAAAGGTCGTATGGAAACAGATCAGCCCGGAGAGCAGCCCTCCCTGCTCCTGGCAGCTGCGCACGAAGTTGGCGTTTTCCTGCAGGCCAAGCTGGCCGTTGGCCGGGCTGACCCGTTCGGTCGCTTCAAAGGAGAGCACCGCCCGGATGCCGTGGCGCCGCACAACTTCGGCCTGGGCCGACAGACAGCCGGGGAGTGCGTAGGGGGCTTCTGTGCAGTCGTAGACCGTGGTGACCCCGCTGCGCAGCAGTTCCAGCAGGATCGCGTCGGTAGCGGCGCAGATCAGGTCGTGGTCGAGCCGATCTTCGACCAGCGGCCACCAGAAGTCCTTCAGAAATGGCCAGAAGCCGGAGGGGGCTTTGTCCAGCGGCAGGCCGTGGGCCAGCAGCCCGTAGAGGTGGGCATGGGCGTTGACAAAACCAGGGGAAAGTGTGCAGCCGGCTCCATCGACCTGTTCGTCGCCGGCAAATTGCTGCCGCAGCTCGGCGTTCGGGGCCACTGCGTCGATCCGGTCGCCGACCACACGCACCCCCCATCCGCGTCGTGGGGGCTGGCCTGGCCGGTCGATCAAAAAGTCTGGTAAAAGAATCATGGTCCCTCTCGCTCAGACCAGCTGGTGCTGCAGTGGGCGTCCTGCCAGCAGTGCCAGGATGTTGTCGTAGTCCGGCGTGCGCCCTTGTCTGCCCGCAGTGATCCCCCCCGCAGCGGTGTGCGGGGTGAGCATCAGATTGAAGGTCGGCTCCTGGACGGCTGCCACCAGCGGGTCATCCTTCCGCAGCGGTTCGTAGGTGTAGGTGTCGAGCGCTGCCCCGGCCAGCTGGCCGGAACGCAGCGCTGCAAGCAGGGCTGCTTCGTCTACAGTTGCCCCTGACCCGCAGTGCACAAAGATCGCGCCTGGCCGCATGCTGGCAAAATAGGAGGCGTCGACCGGCGGCTGGGGCCCCTGGTAGGGCAGCAGCGAGCAGACGATCTCGCTGGACGCTGCGATTTGGCTGGGGGACGCGTAGTGGATCCCCAGCTGCTCTTCGACTGCTGCGGGCAGTCGGCTGCGTTTGTGGTAGCGCACGGTGCAGTGAAAGCCGCGCAGCAGCTCGACCAGCTCCAGCCCGATCTCGCCGAAGCCGAGAATGCCCACGCTGGCACCGCTCAACTGGCCGATGCCGCTGCGGCGGGACCAGTTGTAGGCAAAGTGGTCTTCGTCGCCGCGGACTGTCTCGATCCCCCAGTCTGCGGCTTCGGCAGCGACCGCCATCCCCTCGCGCACCCGCTTGAGCGTGCCCAGAATCTGCAGCAGCATCTGCTCTGCCACCATCACGCACCCGCCGATCGGCGCACAACAGACTGCGATCCCTGCCTCTCTCGCCGCAGCCAGGTCGATGTCCCAGCTCTGGCGTCCGAGCCGCTGGATCAGCCGCAGCCTGGGGGCAGCAGCGATCAGCTCGGCGTCGACGACACCGGTGCGTTCGGTGATCAAGAATTCTGCGTCGGCGAGCAAGGTCAGCAGCGTTTCCCGGCTGACTTCTCGTCGGATGACCAGCGCCAGCTCGGGCGGCGCCCCTTCGAGTGCCCATTGCTGATGCTGGAGCCCTCGCTGGGTCAAAAACAGCACATTGTGTCGCTGCACGGTATCCTCCTGCTGGCGTCGCTCAGTCCAGTTTGTAGGCGTCGGCAAACGCATCGACCACCGGCCGAATGTCGTCCATCATGGGGTAGAGAATCGGGCAGGTCACCCCAGCGTCGATATACTCCTGCACCTTGGCCACGCACGCTTCGCGAGTCCCGACCGCCATCAGGCTGCGCACGACATCGTCGGGGATGATCCGGGCTGCCGCCAGATACTCTGCCTCGGTGGCAGGCCAGCCCATCACCGCCTGCACACGCTCGATCAGATCTTCGGGCACGTTGCTGGCCTTCATGATGTGGGGCTCGGTGGCCAGGTAGTAGGCGACGAGCTTTTTGCCTTCGAACATGGCTGCTGCCGGGTCCTGGTCGCTGAGCGAGCAGACCAGCAGTTCGGGCCGGTCGACCTCGTCGAGGGACTTGCCGGCTTTGGCCGCGCCTTTTGCCACCAGCGCCACAGCGCGGCGGATATAGTCGACCGAGACCACATAGTTGAGCACCACGCCGTCGCAGATCTCACCGGTCAATTCGAGCATCTTGTCGCCTGTGGCGCCGATGTAGATGGGAATCTCGCGCGGGCGCAGGTCCCCGAAGACCACATCGAGCCGCACCCGGTCGAGGTTGACGAACTCTCCCTGGTAGGTGACCTCCTCCATGGTGAAGAGTTGACGGCAGGCTTCGACATATTCGCGCATGGCCTGGAGCGGTTTGACGCGGCGTACCCCCACGCGACTCGAGATCGGCTCCCACCAGGCACCCAGCCCCAGCATCACGCGCGAGGGGGCGTCGGGGTCGCTGCCGGTCTGCTGGCCCAGCTCCCACAAGGTGCTCCACGACGCGGCAATCACGGCCGGGTTGCGTGTCCAGATCGGCAGCACGCCCGACCCGACCCGCAGCCGCTGGGTTCGGGTCAGAAAAGCCGACATCATGACGATGCAGTCGCGCGCCAGCCGGGTATCGGCCTGCCAGATT
Source organism: Chloroflexota bacterium (assembly GCA_018969295.1). Classification (GTDB taxonomy): domain Bacteria; phylum Chloroflexota; class Anaerolineae; order Caldilineales; family Caldilineaceae; genus Caldilinea. The sequence goes on from JAGWYN010000013.1 coordinate 16,906, forward strand.
TCGCTGAAGCCGCGCGATTCAGCGTACTGAGCGATCTCCAGCTCGTAGCCGAGCGGGTGTTTGTCTTGCATATAGAGCGCAAAGCGTGGTTGGGTAGCCATAGGGTCTCCAGTCAACGTACAGGATCAACGCAACCGTCCAAAGAACGCGAAGGGTTCAGCCACTGTAGATCTCCAGCGCCTCGCTGCTGATCCCAACCTGCAGATCCTGCATCTGGGCGTCGAGTGCCCGGTTGAGATCGTCGGGGAAGCTCTTCCACTGTGCCAGCGACTCCCAGCGCACGAGGATCACGACCTCGTCCGGGTGGTCGATGCTGGGCCAGACTTCTTTGAGGAGAAAGCCGTCGTGTGCGGCCAACGCCGGTGTCCAGATCGCCGCATCGCGAGCGAGCCATTCTGCTCGCCTGCCAGGGGCACATGTGGCACGAAGCATTTCGATCACAGCCATAAAAATTGCCTCCGTTGCATAGGATGCGGGGGAGATTCAGCCAGAAAACGCCTCGCCGCCGTCTACAAAATAGACGTGGCCGCTTAGAAAGTCATTTTGGATCAGAAACGCGATCATGCGCGAGACATCCTCCGGCGCGCCCAGCCGTTTGACCAGGGTCTGCTGCCGAGCGCTTTCGCGCTGCTCGTCCGTGAAGTCCGGCGGCAAGAGCACAGGGCCGGGTGCCACCGCATTGCAGCGGACGGCAGGTCCGAGCTCCCGAGCGGTGTAGTGGGTCAGCTGGACGACGCCTGCCTTGGCGATGGCGTGGTGTCCCAGCCCTGGCCAGACCCTGTAGACGGACAGATCGGCCACGTTGAGGATCACACCCCGTCCCTGTCGCAGCAGGATCGGTGCCACGGCCTGCGTGCAGAAGAAGGCAGCCTTGACCGTGATATCGTTGCACAGGTCATACTCGGCCTCGGTGACGGCCAGAAAGGGGCGCATGAGCCAGGGGGAGGCGTTGTTGATCAGCACGTCGATGCGCCCAAAGTGCGCGGCGGTCTCTGCCACCCAGGCGCGCATGGCGTCGAGGTCGCGCAGATCCAGCGCTGTGGCGGTGCAGCGCACCCCCAGCTGCTCGATGTCTGCCTGGGTCTTTTCCCAGGGTTCGCCGGGCAGGTAGGTGAAGGCGATCTGCGCGCCCTGGCTTGCCAGGTACAGGCCATGCGCCCGCCCCAGCCGGATGGCACCGCCTGTAATCAGAACCACGGCCCCTGCGAGTTCCATCGTCTCACCTCCCCGCTCGGCTCTGCACCTTGCCAAAGAATGATTCTTGCAGCACGCTGTAGTTGATCTCCCCGGCGCTGAAGGTCTGCCCTGTCCGCAGGTTGTTGATGTGCAGGACAGCCGGCGAGTGCAGATCGAGGGGGATTTGATAAAAGTCTCGGCCTGCCTCCTCGTAGATGTCGACGAAGGGGCGACCATAGGCGCGGGAGGCAGCTGAGACCACCTTGTCGATCACGGCCTCGATGGACGCATCGTCGGTATCGACGACGAGGGTGGCGACACCGCCGTAGAGCAGCGAATCGTTGATGCGGCCCATGGCCACGACTTCGTCGTGGACCAAGGGCGGGATCACGCCGTAGCCGTGGGCGGCGTTCACGCAGCGCACGTCGAACCCTTCTTCTGCCAGCCGGTGCAGCGACTGCTCGACGATGCGCGCAGCCACCTGCACGGCGCAGACGAGGCTGGAATTGGGGGCAACCAGGAGATAGAGCTGCTCCGGTTGGAGGGCGCATGCGCGGGCGATCGCCGTCGCCCAGTCGTCGGTCACAGGCTCGGCGGTCTGGATGGCGATCACCCCTTCGCTGGCCTGGTCTCGGTAGTCGATCAGCTCGAAGTAGTGGTCAAGATTGGCATGGTTCAAGGCCCGCGCAGGCCCGGCCAGGATCGGCGCCCCTTCCCGTGTCCCTTCCAGCCGCCAGCCTGCGATCTGTGACGCGATGCACGCCAGCTGTGGGTGGTCGACCATCACGCGCACGGCAGAGAGCATGCGTTTGCCCACAGCGAACGGCTCGTAGCTTACCTCGGCGAGCCCCCCCAGGGTGATCTGGGTGTAGGCCTTGCCGGCAGCCCATCCTCCTGGGGCGTTCTGTCCCATGTCGATCACGGTGGCACCGCAGGCAAGGCGGTGGACCGCCACCCCCAGGGGCTCTGGCGCTTCCAAAATGCGCCGGACAATCTTCATGGCCTCACGGTTGACGCTGATCCTGTTGTCCATCGTTTTTCTCTATTGGGGGCCAGCCTCCAGCACGCCCAACCCGCCATCGACGGGGAGGAGAGCGCCGGTGATATAGCTGGCGGCGTCCGAAGCCAGAAACGCCACGGCAGCGGCGATCTCGGCGGGGTCGCCGAAACGTTTGAGCGGCACAGAGTTGCTGAACTTCTCTTCGCCGAGCGCTGAGATGCCGGCACGCAGTGCCTGGGTGTAGATCAGACCGGGAGCGACCGCGTTGACACGAATCCGGTAAGGTGCCAGATCGAGCGCCATGGCGCGTGTCAGCGCCTCCAGCGCACCCTTGGTCGCCACATAAAGGGTGCGGTTTTGGATGGTCTGTCGGGCCAGAATGGTGCTGATGTGGAGGATGCTGCCCCCGACCTGGGCGTCGATCATCTGTCGGGCGACCCGTTGGCTCATCAGATAGGGGCCGCGCACATTGGCGTCGAACATCTGGTCGAACGCCTGCGGGCTGGTATCCAGAAAGAAAGAGCGGTCGATCCCCGACGCGTTGTGCACCAGCACCCGCAGCGGCCCCCACAGGCTGCTGACCTCGTCGACCATCCGGAGCACATCTGCCTCGTTGCCGAGATCGCCCTGCAGAGGCCTTGCCTGCCCACCGGCCGCGGCGATCGCAGCGCACACCTGCTCGGCCCCGAGCCGATCTTCCCGGTAGTTGACGACGACCTGGGCGCCTGCGGCTGCGAAAAGCTGTGCTGTCGCCGCCCCGATCCCCCGCGAGGCACCGGTCACCAGGACGCTCTGGCCGCTGAAGTCAAAATGATAGTTCGTCACAGCGGTTTTCTGCCCCCCTTTCTGCCTGTCTGTGCTCCGTAGACGCTTTTTTCTGTGTTGCCCCGAACAGGACCCAACGGCTCCTGCCCCGTTGCAAAAAGATGCAACCGGGCGAGAGGCTACGCTCGCAGCACGCTGCGGATGCCTTCGACCACCTGTTTTTTGCCGGGGAGGATGTATGATTCCAGCACCAGCGAGAAGGGAATGGGTGCGTCGAGCCCTGCGACCCGGACCACCGGGGCTTTGAGCGCCCGGAAGCATTCTTCGCTGATCGTGGCGCTCAACTCAGCGGCCAACCCCCCCAGCTTGGGCGCTTCGTTGGCCACCACGGCGCGGCCCGTCTTGTGCACCGACGCCAGCACGGTCTCGGCGTCGTAGGGGCGGATCGTACGCAGGTCGATCACTTCGACGTCGATGCCTTCCTTCTCCAGCTCGCTGGCAGCTGCCAGCGCCTCGTGCACCATTTTCATGGTGGCGACCACGGTCACATCTTTGCCCGGGCGGGCGATGGCCGCCTTGCGCAGTGGGGTCGTGTAGTGGCCGTCGGGCACGTCCCCTTTGATGCGGTAAAGCGCCTTGTGTTCGAGAAAGAGAATGGGGTTGTCGTTTTCGATCGAGGCGAGCAGCAACCCCTTGGCGTCTGCCGGCGTCGCCGGTGCCACGATGACCATCCCAGGCACGTTGAGGAACCACCCTTCCACCGACTGTGAATGGTGGGGCCCGCCGCCGAACCCGCCGCCGCAGGCGGTGCGCACCACGATCGACGCCTTGAACTGGCCGTCGAACATATAGTGCATTTTGGCTGCGTTGTTGACCAGCTGGTCGTAGCACTCCCCCAGAAAATCGGCGAACATAATTTCGGCCACGGGGCGCAGGCCAACCATGGCCGACCCGACCGCAGTGCCGACGATGGCGGCCTCGGAGAGGGGGGTGTCGCGCACGCGCTCGGCGCCATACTTTGCCCACAGCCCCCGGGTGACACCGAAATCGCCCCCCATTTCGGCGATGTCCTCGCCCAACAGATAGACGCTGGGGTCGCTCGCCATGCTGATGTCGAGGGCCTCGTTGAGTGCCTGCACAAAGGTGCGGGTGCGAACCGTGGTGGCTGTCATCGGAGTCCCTCCCCGCCTACATAGACATCCGCCGTCGCCTTGGCCGGTTCGGGCATGGGGCTGTTTTTGGCGAAGTCAATCCATCTTTCGATCTGCTGCGCCACCTCGGCTTCGATGCGGTCGAGGTCTGCATCCTGCAAGCTGCTCTGCGCGCTGATTTTCTGGCGAGCCAGCCGGATCGGGTCGCGATCTTCTTTCCAGTAGCGCACCTCTTCTGCCGGGCGGAACTCACCGGAGAAGAGACCCTGCCAGCGCCAGGTTTTGAACTCCAGGAAATAGGGGCCGTTGCCTGCTCGGATGGAGTCGACCGCCCTGGCGACTTCGACATAGGCCAGTTCGATCTCGTTGCCGTCGACCTGCACGCAAGGCATGCCGTAGCCGCGCGCCAGATCAACGATGTCGGCGGAGGCGTGTCCCTTGCCGACAGGCATGGAGATGGCGTAGCCGTTGTTGACACAGGCGTACAGCACCGGCAGCTTCCAAATGGCGGCCATGTTCAGGCTTTCGTGGAATTCTCCGCGGCCGACAGTGCCATCCCCGATGATGCAGCAGGCGACGTTGGGCTCTTTGCGCATCTGCCACGCCAGCGCAACCCCCAGCACGGTCGCCATGTAGGAGCCTTCGACAGCGTTGTCGCCAAAATTGCCGACCCGTGGATTGGCGCTGTGCAGGCTGCCTCCCTTGCCGCTGCAGACCCCGGTGGCCCGGCCAAAGAGCTCCGCCATGATCCGTTCGCCGTCCCCCTGGTGTTTTTCTTGCGCCAGAGCATTGATGCCGTGGCAGCGATGGTCTGGGAAAAAACAGTCGGTCGCCTTGAGGTGTGCGGCGAGCGCGGCCTGGGTGGCTTCCTGGCCAACCCCCGTGTGCAGCATGCCCGGCACATTGCCCTTTTTGAATTCACGTTCCAGACCGAACTCAAAGGCTCGGATCAGCCACATGTCTCGGTACAGATCGACCAGGGTCTCTATGTCCAAAGCCACGAGAAGCTCCTTTTACAGTTCATGGAAAAGACGCCAGACCTTTTCCGGGGTGATCGGCAGGTCGCGCACACGCACACCGACCGCATCGTAGACCGCGTTGGCCACTGCGGGTGCTACACCGTCCATCGGAATTTCAGCGACCGCCTTGGCGCCGTAGGGGCCGCTTGGTTCGTAGGTCGGTACCAGAATCGCCTGGACGACGGGCACCTCGTCGGCTTGGAAGATGCGGTAGTCCCCGAAACGGGTCGCCAGAGAACGTCCTGCTTCGTCGTAGACCATCTCTTCGCTGACCGCATAGCCCAGCGCCTGGACCAGCCCCCCCTCGATCTGTCCTGCGGCGGTGCGCGGGTTGATCGCCGTCCCGCAATCGACTGCCATCACCAGCTGGGTGACCGTGACCTGGCCGGTCTCGGTGTCTACCTCTACTTCGGCGTATTGAGCGCCGAAGGGGGGCGGCGAGTGCATCGACATATGGGACGCCGTCGCCATGATCTGGCGATGATCCGCCACATGGAGGCTGTGCAGCGCCACATCTGCCAGGCTGACCGAACGTCCGTCCGGAGCGGTCACCCGCCGATCGCGCAGCGTCAGCTCGACATCGCCATGCAGGGTCAGCATCAACGCAGCCCGCTCGAGGATCTGGTCGCGCACCTGTTCGGCTGCCTTTTTGACCGCCCCCCCCGAAATATAGGTCGTCGACGATGCGTATGCGCCGGTGTCGAAGGGGGTAAAATCGGTGTCCGACGAATAGATCACGATGTCGTTGAGCGGTGCGCCCAATGTTTCTGCAGCGATCTGTGCCAGCACCGTGTCAGAACCGGTGCCCAGGTCGGTGCCGCCCACCAGCACATTGAAACTGCCGTCGTCGTTCATTTTGATGCTGGCCGCCCCCATGTCCATGCCTGGAATCGCCGTGCCGTGCATACAGAGCGCCATGCCCAGCCCCCGGCGGATGTGAGGGCGGGCCGGGTCGATCCGCCAGGCGGGGTCCCCGCGGCGGTCCCAGGCAACGGCTGCTGCGCCCTGTGTCACACATTGCTCAAGCCCGCAGCTTTGCACGATCTGCGGCTGGCGTCCGCTGTCGCCCTCTCCCAGGGCTGCGGTAATCGGAATCGGGTCGCCTGAACGCACCGCGTTTTTAAGCCGGAACTCGACCGCATCCAGGGCGAGCGACTCGGCAATCTCCTCCATCAGGCTTTCCAGGGCAAATTCACCCTGGGGTGCGCCGTAGCCGCGGAACGCTCCTGGTGTTGGAATGTTGGTATAGACCACTTCGGCGGTGAACTGCATGTGGGCGGCGCGGTAGGTCGCCAGCCCGCGCAGACCTGCGACGCTGCACACGGTCAGCCCATGTGTGCCGTAGGCACCGGTGTTGGAGACAATGTGCAGGTCGAGCGCGTGCAGCGTGCCGTCCTTTTTGACACCAGCCCGGAAGGTCACGACCATCGGGTGTCGCGAGCGGGCACTGGTGAACTCCTGGCTGCGTGTGTATTCAAAACGCACCGGCCGTCCGGTGGCAATCGTCAGGTGCGCGCAGAGGTCTTCGATCAGCATCTCCTGCTTGCCGCCGAAACCGCCGCCGATGCGTGGTTTGACCACACGAATGCGCTTGACCGGCAGCCCGATCAGCGGGGCGATCATGCGACGCACGTGAAAAGGCACCTGGGTGCTGGTGCGGATTACCAGCCGTTCGTCTTCGTCCCAGTAGGTGACCACAATGTGCGGCTCGATGGACGCCTGCTGGACCTGGTGCACATGGTAGGTGCGTTCAAAAAGATGGTCGGACTCCGTCAGCCCCTGCTCGACATCGCCGACCGCGGCGTGGATTTGGACAGCAATGTTGCGTTCCACATCGGCGATGCCGACTGCGTCGGGCTCGTCGTGGATCACCGGTGCCCCGGGCTGCATGGTCTGCAGCGGGTCAAAGACTGCGGGCAGCAGCGTGTATTCGACCTCGATCAAGTCGAGTGCGGCCCGGGCAATCTCGGGCGATTCGGCCGCCACAACCGCCACACGGTCTCCCACATGGCGCACCTTGTGGTCGAGGGACACCTGGTCCCAGGGGTGCGGATTGGGCCAGGTCTGCCCGCCCGAGGCATAGATCACGCGCGGCACATCCTCGTAGGTCAGCACTGCATGCACCCCGGGCAGCGCCCGGGCGCGGGCCGTCTCGATGCGCTGGATGCGGGCGTGGGCATGTGGGCTGGTCAGCAGGGCAGCATGCAGCATGCCGGGCAGGTCGATGTCGTCGGCAAAGGCCGGTTTGCCTTTGACCAGCTTGATCGCGTCGACTTTGATCTCGGGATGGCCGACCACGTCGGTCGTGGGCTTGGTGTCGACTGTCGGAAAGGTGAAAAAAGCGACCTGCGGTTTGGTGAGTACATCCCCGCCTGGCAGATCTGGCTCCTGGGGAGGGCGAAGGGCGTCGAAGAACCCTTCGAGCGGCAGGCTGTCCGCAGCGTCGAGCGGCGGCACCGCCTCGCCGCGAAGCAGGGCAGCTGCGCGCTGGACAGCTTCGACCGGTTTGACATACCCGGTGCAGCGACAGAGCACCCCCCCCAGCGCCGAGCGGATCTCGGCCTCGCTCGGCGTCAGGGTCTTGCCCAGCAGTTCCTGGGCCGCCAGCACCATCGCCGGCGTGCAAAAGCCACACTGGATGGCTCCCGTCTCGGCAAAGGCCTGCTGGATCGGATGCAGCGGCGCCCCAGGGCCGCGGTCGAGCGCCTCCACCGTGTCGACCCGGTGGCCCTCCATCTGCGCTGCCAGCAGCACACAGGTGGGAGCCAGCCGCCCCTCCACCAACACCGAGCAGGCGCCGCATTCGCCACTTTCGCAGCCGTGTTTGACACTCCACATGCCACTGCGGCGCAGCAGCGCCATCAACGTCTCATCTTCGCGGCAGTCGAACGAACGAAGCTGGCCGTTCAACGTCAATTCAATCTTCATCGAATCCTCCTTCTATTGCACTGCGGCAGCCAACGCGCGGCGTGCCAGCACCCCCGCCATGGCGCGGCGGTAGGCTGCGCTGCCCCGGTAGTCGCCCACGGGATCCACCTGTGCGGCAACCTGTTCGACCAGTCTGGCAAGAGCGGTCTGCCGATCTCCCCCCGTCTCCTCTGCCAGGATCGGTGCGACGCTGGCGCCAGCGACCGCCACGCGTACAGTCTGGCCGGCGGCGACAGCGACCGCAGCCACGATGGCCTGGTCGAGCGGCGTGCGTGCCACACGCGCCAGCCCAGCGCGCGGCGCCGTGCTGAGGTCGAGGAGCACTTCGGCCAGCAGCAGACGGGCAGAGGGCCGATATTCGCTCAAAGGCAGCTCTCCTGTCTCCTCACCTCTCCGCTGCACCTTTCCGCTCGCCCCCAATGCCAACAATGCCAACAGCACTTCAGGGGGGCCCTCTGCGGCTCCTTCGACGGCGCCGGCCAGCGTGGCCAGGGTGCGTCGTGATTGGGGAGCTGCCAGCTCAGCGGCCGTGGACAAGATGCCGCCGGCCATCGCCCTGACTTCCGTACTTTCGACCAGATCCTGCAGCGGTGTGGCGGCCCCGATCCGCAGCAGAGGGCCGTCGACGCGCACATAGCGCCAGGGCAGATCCTGCAGATCGACCAGCGCTGGTGCCGCCGGGAAAGCGCCTTCTGGCACCCGGGGTCTGGGGATCAGCGGTGCGGTTGCTACGGTTGTTCGTTCCAACAAAGCCAGCGCATGCTCGACGCTGGGTACGCGCTGGTATTCACGGATCTGCGCGGCCATCTTGCCTCCCTCATTTGCTCATGCGTATACTGGGTCTTTTGCAGAATAGCACACGGACGAGAAACTTGTCAAGTTTTATTCACAAAAATCAAGTGGCATTAAATTTTGGTTGACATTGGGGTAGGTGCAGTGTACACTCAGCACATGGCCATCAAAACACACTCTTTTCAGTCGCACTCTGCCGGCGAAGCGGACGCGGTGCAGACCTTTGGAAATCGAATTCGAGCTCGGCGTCACGAACTCGGGATCAGCCTGGGGGTGTTGGCCGAGCGCACCGGGCTGACCGCCAGCTTTTTGAGTCTGGTCGAGCGTGACCTGAGCAAGCCGTCGCTCGATTCGTTGCGCAGCATTGCCGAAGCGTTGGCGGTACCGACCTTTTATTTTTCACAGGAGTCCCCGGTCTGCCGTGCGGCGGCGCAGAATCCGGTCGTGCGCGCGAGCCAGCGGGTCCAGATCACCTATCCGCCGGGCGATGTGACCAGTGAGCTGCTGGTGCCCAACTTGCGCAACAAATTGCAGGTCATTGTCTCACAGATCCAGCCCTCCGCCGGCAACATCGCCCGTCCGCCGCAGATCGAGACCGAGGAGTGTCTGTTGGTGCTGGCCGGAACCCTGCGCGTGGTGTTGGGCGACCAGGAATACGAGCTGGCGGCAGGGGACAGCATCTATATCCGGGGCCAGGAGCTGCGAGAGATCCGGGCCTTGGGCCAACAGGAGGCAGTTTTTCTTTCCGCTGTGACGCCTCCGGCATTTTGAATAGAGGGAGAGGTGTATGGAGAAGGTCGACTTGCTTGTCCGTCATGCAGTGATCGTCACCCAGAACCCTGATCGTGTCGTTTTGCAGGACGGGGCGTTGGCGGTGCTTGGCAATCGGATCGCCGCCGTCGGCACGACCGACGAGCTGGATGTGCGCTTTCAAACCGACAATCTGCTGGATGCGCGCGGGAGGGCGCTCTTTCCGGGTCTGGTCAACCTGCACACCCATCTTTTCCAGTCGGCGGTGAAGGGGTTGGGGGAGGACATGGCTGTCGAGCAGTGGGTGCAGGCGGTCACGATTCCGACAGCGGCGGCGCTCAGCGCCGAAGAGGCCTATCTCTTTGCGATGGTGAGTTGTCTGGAGAATTTGCGCAGTGGGGCCACGACGGTGATGGAATTTATGTATGGGCTGCGGGACCCAGCCGTGCATGAGGCAGTGATTCAGGCGATGGTCGACAGCGGGCTACGCGGGCGTTACACGCGCTATGTCGCTGACACGGGTGCAGCGATGGGGCTGCCTCCTGCGCTGATCCAGCCGGCAGACGAGGCGCTGGCGCATGTGCGTGCGTTGCAGTCGGCCTACACGGGGGCAGGTGATGGACGTCTGGATGTCGGCCTTTCCATCGGGGTGATCTGGGCGATGACCGAACCGGGGCTGCGGGCGGTGCGCCGCTGCGCCGACGAGACGGGGATGACGATCACGATGCACATCAACGAGAGCCCCTTCGACAACCTGTCGGCACAGCAGCAGTGGGGGCGCAACACAATCCCGCTGCTGGCCGAATGTGGTCTGCTGGGGCCTGACCTGATCGCCGTGCACTGTGTGCACATGACAGACGAGGACATCCGGCTTTTTGTCGAGCACGGTGTTGCCGTCGCCTACAATCCGGTCAGCAACATGTATCTTGGCTCTGGCATTCCTCCGATTGTGGAGATGGAGCAGGCAGGGGTGACGATCGGGTTGGCTACGGACGGTTCTGGCAGCAACAACTGTCAGGATATGCTGGAGACGTTGAAATTCAGCGCGCTGCTGCAGAAGGTCCGCCAACAAAATCCGGCCTGTGTGCGGGCCCAGCGTGCGCTGGACTGGGCGACCTGCGACGGTGCCCGGGCGTTGGGGCTGGCCGGCCAGGTCGGTGTGCTGGCCCCGGGTCTGTACGCTGACTTTTTTCTGGTCGATCCGTTCACCCCCAAGGCGATCCCGGTCCACGACCCGGTTGCGACGCTGGTCTATTCGGCGGGCCAGCCCAACATCGAGACGGTGGTGGTGAACGGGCGGATTCTGCTGGCGAACGGCGCCTTTGTACACCTAAACGAAGCAGAGCTGCTGCACGCTGCCCAGCATGCTGCCCAGAACCTGGCCCACCGCGCCGGCACCGAACGGCTGCTCGACCGCCGCGGTCGCTGGCGGCCGGTATGAGTGCGGGCGTCGTTTGGAAAGAGATGGATTGTATCGGTTCAGGTCCAAGAGAACGGTCCTCGCTGCTGCGCTTGCGTTCTTTGGCTGTGGATTGTATACTACGGCTATGATCTCCTTGCTGGATTTTCCATCGCCCCCATGAGTTCGGTGGGTTTTTTGCTGGCTGTGCTCTGCTGGCTGGCTGCTGTTGGCCTGTTGCGTCGTTTTGTGCGCCGCTGGGCAGGGCTTTGGGCAGATGTGCTGGCTGCCGGGTTGCTCTGGCTGCTCGTCACAGGTTTTTTCTGGCGGACGTTGAGCGGAGATGTCTACCAGCCAGCGGATGGCGGCGATCTGGCCAGCTTTCTGTTTCCGACCTATCGTTTTGCGGCAGCCACCCTGGCGCAGGGCATTCTTCCACTCTGGAATCCAACGTTGTACGGCGGTGCGCCTTTTGTCGGCGACATCCAGTCTGGTTTTTTCTACCCATACAACCTGCTGCTCTTTTGGGGGGCCCCCAATTTTTCGTATCAGGCGCTGCAGGGGGCGGCGGTCGCCCATCTGTTTTGGGCTGGGCTGGGCATGTATCTGTTGTTGCGCACCCTCCGCTGGCCGCAGGAACCGGTCAGCCGGCCTGCTGCGCTCTTTGGGGCGTTGGTCTTTGCCTTGGCGGACCCTTTGCTGGTGCATCTGGGCAATCTCAATTTGATTGCGGTGTTGAGCTGGCTGCCTTGGGTGCTGGCTGCGTTTGTGCAGGGGCTTTCGACCGGGCAGTGGCGTTGGAGTGCGCTGGCCGGGGTCTTGTTTGCACTGGCCATTTCTGCCGGCCATGCGCAGAGTGCGCTGTATATCGGTCTGGCGCTTCTGCTGCTGGCCTTGGGGTGGAGTCTGGCTGTTCCGGAGATGGCGAGAAGGGAGCTGGCGGCCAGGTTGGCGGTTGTTCTGCTGCTGGCTGCGTTGCTGGCAGCCCCTGTGCTGCTTCCGGCGTTCGAGCTGACCCGCTATGCCATGCGCAGCGAATTTACCTATCAGGAGACCGTGGCTTTTTCGTTGGCGCCGACCCAGTTGCTGGCCGGGCTGGTCACGCCCTCGCTGTTTGGGCGGGGTCCGGCCTTGCACTGGGGGTTGTGGGAGCGTGTTGAGCTGCCCTACCTGGGGGTGCCGGCGCTGCTGTTGGCCCTGGCTGGGCTGGTGTTGGTCTGGCCGGAGGCGCGACGCCGGCTCTGGCTGTGGGGGGGGCTGGCTGTTTTTGGGCTGTTGGTGGCGTTGGGGGCCTACACCGTCGTGCACGGCTGGCTGACCCTGATCTTGCCCTTTTTTGACCAGCTACGTGCCCCGGCGCGTGCGCTGGTGCTCTGGGCGCTGGGGATGGGGGTGCTCTCTGCCGTGGGGTTTGAGGCGATCGCGCAGCGGCTGGCCCGAGCACGGTTTTTGGATCGATTTCTGCAGGTCGGTGCGCTGTTGTTGGCGCTGGCCACCCTGCTCTTTGTCGGGCTGCTTTTTGTCACGCAAGCAGACTCGACCGCTTTTTTGCGGGCCTCGCTGGCGGCATTGGCGTCGGCGATTGCGCTGGGCAGCTGGCTGGGCACCTGGGGGCTGATCGTTGCCCGCCAGCAGCAGCGGCTCGGCGCTGCTCTTTTTGCCGTGCTGGCGACTGGCCTGCTCTTTTTGGAGCTGGCGGCTGCGGGCGCCTACACCGATGTCAGCGAGCAGGACCCGACGCTCGGTTTCCAGCAGGACGAGGTGATCGCCTTTTTGCGCAGCGACCCCGATCTCTTCCGGATCGACACCCGCACCGGGCTCGACGGGCTCTGGCAGCCCAACACGGCAGCGCTGGCGGGTCTGCAGGACATCGGTGGGATCAGCAACCCGTTGGCCCTGCGCAGCTACCACACCTTTTGGGAGGGGACTGGCGGCCGGGCCACACGCCAGTACGACCTGCTCAACATCAAGTATGTGCTGGTCAAAGAGGGGACGCCGCTGCCCGAGGGCAAATTTGTCAAAGTGCTGGGCCCGCTGCAGGGGATCGAGGTCTATGCCAACCAGGATTGGCTGCCGCGTGGCTGGGTTGCCCCGGCGGACGCCGAACTTTCTGCCCTGCTGCCGCCTGCTGCGCCGCCTGCTGCCCAGCTGCTGGCCTACACCCCGACGGCCATGCAGTTCGAGGTGACGGCGCCGGAGGCGGGCTGGCTGGTCATCAGCGAATTTTGGTATCCGGGGTGGGCTGCAACGGTGAACGGGACGGCCAGCCCGATCGAACAGGTCAACGGTGCGCTGCGGGCCGTCGCCGTTCCTGCAGGCCGTTCGGTGGTGGCGTTGGCCTACTGGCCCGCCTCGTTTGCCTGGGGGCTCGTCGGCTTTGCTGTGGGGATTGTGTTGCTGGCTGGCCTGGCCCTTTGGCGCTGGCGGGCAGGGGGCCGCTCCTAGTTCACAACGGCAGAATCCAGTGCCATCGGTTTTTCATCTTGTCACACACGTGGAGGATGCTGTGCCCCGCATCTTTGACAATATTGAACGCTCACTGCTTCCCGCCCTAAATGATAACCTCAGTGTTTCCTATCGCGCCGACTTCTGTGTCGGCTACTTCAATCTGCGAGGTTGGCGCGCCATCGACGAAAAGGTTGAAGTATGGGCAGGTAACAGCGAAGGGCGATGCCGCCTATTGGTCGGGATGCAACGCGCAGCAGAAGAAGAGTTGCGGTCGATCTATCGCTTCAGCAAAGACGAAGAGTTGATCGACAACAAAACAGCACTTGCCATGAAGCGAAAACTTGCCGAAAACTTTCGCGCTCAACTGGTCATTGGCCCACCCACCAATGCCGACGAAATCGGCTTGCGACGACTTGCTGCGCAGATTCGCAGCGGCAAGGTAGCAGTAAAGCTCTTCCTACGCCATGCACTGCACGCAAAACTTTACCTGCTTTTCCGCAGCGACCAGATTACCCCTATAGTCGGTTACCTGGGGAGCAGTAATCTCACCTTCTCCGGTCTTTCTGGCCAGGGCGAATTGAACATCGATATCGTCGAGCAGGACGCAGCCCAGAAGCTGACGAAATGGTTTGAAGATCGCTGGACTGATAAGTGGTGCATCGATATTTCGCAAGAATTAGCAGAGATCATCGATGAAAGTTGGGCTGGCGAGCGGTTGCTGCCACCCTACGCTATTTATCTGAAGATGGCTTATCACCTTTCCCATGAGGCGCGGGCGGGATTGGCCGAGTTCACAATTCCGCGTGAGTTTTCCGAGATCTTGTTTGACTATCAAGTGGCAGCAGTAAAAATTGCAGCCCGACATCTGAATCAGCGCGGCGGCGTGCTGATCGGTGACGTGGTAGGCTTAGGGAAGACACTGATGGCCACTGCCCTGGCACGCATTTTTGAAGATGACTACTCTTGGGACACATTGATCATCTGTCCCAAAAACTTGGTTCAAATGTGGGAAGTGTATTGCGACGAATACCGGCTGCACGCCAAAATAATCTCGATCACGCAGGTGATGACCGTCTTGCCTGACCTGCGTCGCTACCGCCTGGTGCTCATCGATGAAAGTCACAACCTGCGCAACCGCGAGAGTAAACGCTATCGGGTGATTCAGGAGTATATCCAGAAGAACGACAGCCGCTGTATCCTGCTGACTGCCACCCCTTACAACAAGACCTATGTTGATCTCTCAAATCAACTGCGCCTATTTATCCCCGAAGAGACTGATCTGGGCGTACGTCCAGAGCGACTCCTGCGCGAAATGGGTGAGATCGAATTTAGCTACCGCCATCAGGCCCCAGTCCGTTCGTTGGCAGCCTTTGAACTGAGCACCTATTCTGACGACTGGCGCGAGTTGATGCGTCTGTTTCTGGTACGGCGCACACGCAACTTCATCCGCGACAATTACGCCCAGACCGAACCAGCAACCAATCGCAAATACCTGCAATTTGCAGACGGCAGCCCGGCCTTCTTCCCGGATCGCACACCAAAAACGATTCGCTTTCCTATCGATGACGCCAACCCGGATGATCAATACGCACGTCTGTATGCTGCCGAAGTAGTTGATATGATCAATCAGCTGCGCTTGCCCCGTTACGGTTTGGGCAATTATACGCAGCAACGCCCAAAGCAGCCGCCCAACGCAGATGAAGCGAAAGTCCTGGAAAATCTGTCGCGCGGTGGACGTCGGCTCATGGGATTTAGTCGCACCAACCTGTTCAAACGCCTGGAAAGCAGCGGCTATGCCTTTGAGCAATCGGTCGAGCGCCACATTCTGCGCAACTACATTTTTTTATATGCGCTGGAGAAGAATCTACCGCTACCCATCGGCACGCAAGATGTGGAGATGCTGACCATACCCTACGACGACAATGACATCGAAGCTGTCAATCAATGGACGGATATGTTCCTCGAAAACGGCGAAGAAGACAATGAGGATGAGCTGGACGGTGTAGCAGCTATGCCGCCAACACGCGGGTTGCGAGGCGTGGCCGGCTACCGTGCCCAGGCGGCCGCGATTTATGCCCTGTACAAGGAAAAATACCAACGCCGCTTCAAATGGATACGATCCAATCTGTTTCAACCATCGCTTGCTCTTGACCTCAAAGCGGATGCAGATGCTTTGACCAGCCTGCTGGCGCGCTGTGGGCGTTGGGATGCAGGGCTTGACGCGAAGCTGGACGTGCTCCACACCTGGCTCGCCCAGGTCTATCCGCACGAAAAGGTGCTGATTTTCAGCCAGTTTGCTGATACTGTGGATTACCTTACCCGGCAGATGAAGCGACGCGGAATGCTGAGGCTCGAAGGTGCAACAGGCAATACACCGAACCCGACCGAACTTGCTTTCCGGTTCAGTCCGGTCAGCAACCGAAAGCGCGATCAAGTTTCACCCGAGGATGAATTACGCGTGCTGATCGCCACTGACGTGCTCAGCGAAGGACAGAATCTGCAAGATTGTCACGTTGTCATCAACTACGATTTGCCCTGGGCGATCATTCGGCTGATCCAACGCGCCGGGCGCGTGGACCGTATCGGCCAGCAGGCGCCCGAAATCATTTGCGCAAATTTCTGGCCGGCTGATGGTGTGGAACGCCTGATTAGACTGCGCGAAAGGCTGCGAACGCGCTTGCAGGAGAATGCAGAAGTTGTGGGCGCAGACGAGCTTTTCTTCGAGGATGAGAGCGGCTCCCGCCCACTCATCGACTTATACAATGAGAAGTCAGGTATCTTGGACGACGATGTAGATACCGATGTGGATCTGGTTTCGCACGCCTATCAGATTTGGAAGAATGCCACCGACGCCAATCCTGCTTTGAAGAGTGCCATCGAGCGGTTACCGGACGTTGTTTATTCCGCCAAAGCGCATAGTGTCACCGACCCCAACAAACCGTCCGGTGTCCTCGTCTTTGTCACGACAGCCGAAGGCAACAGTGCGCTTGCCTGGCTTGACGAGCAGGGTAAGAGTGTCACGGAATCGCAGTTTGCAGTGTTGCGCGCTGCAGAATGTGCACTAGACACGCCAGCGATGATACGGAGCGATCACCATCACGAATTGGTGCAAGTCGCCACCGAGTTGATTGTCAGTGATACGAAACTGGTTGGTGGACAGTTAGGCCGTCCCTCGGGTGCCCGCTATCGCACCTATGAGCGGATCATGCGCTATCTCGATTCATTGAAGGGCACACTGTTTGCCACATCCCCGCTTACACAAACGCTGACAGCCGCTTTGGAACAGATTTACCGCAACAACCTGCGCGAGAGCGCGCGTGACAAACTCAACCGCCAGCTGCGCAGTAACATCAGCGACGATCAGTTGGCCGAATTAGTAGCGGACTTATTCAACGAAGGCAACCTATGTGTGGTACAGGAAGATATCATGTCCCAGGAACCGCGGATTGTATGTTCTCTGGGACTGGTTGCTGCCTAAACACTTGAATAGACGAAAATGCACGCTCTTCCATGGAGGAGAGATCTGCCATGAGTATCAACCGCACCAATACACAGCGCTACTTGCGTGCATTTGACTTCAAGAAGCTCTTCCGTGAAGAGCTTGGTTGGGACAACTACCAGTCTCCACTGCCTATCAGGGTCGAGGAAACAGTTTACACGCTGCAAGGCATCGCCGAGAAGCATGGTGTCGTCGCATTTCTGTTGGCCATCCCCGGTGGTCTACCGCCCCACGCACTCCGTCGCAAGATCGAGCGTCAGGTGGCTCCGCGCCACCGCGAGCATTTGATCATCTATAGCGATGGTCGAACCACGCAAATTTGGCAGTGGGTGCGCCAGGAGCAGGACAAGCCATTAGCCAGTCGGGAGCACCACTATACTGTCATCCAGTCCGGCGATGCGCTGATCCAGAAATTGGATGCATTAGCCATCAGCCTCGAAGATGAGGAAAGCCTGACCCTGTTCGATGTTCGGGATCGCGTGCGGCGTGCCTTCGACGTCGAGAAGGTTACCAAAAAGTTCTATGACCAGTTTAAGAAAGAACACAGCGCGTTCAGCAAGTTCTTGAAAGGTATCCCAACCAGTGATCTGGCCGACTGGTATGTCTCAGTAATGCTAAACCGTCTTATGTTTATCTATTTCCTTCAGAAAAAGGGGTTTTTGGAAGGCGACTCGAATTACCTCCGCAACCATCTGGCGGCCAGCGAGCGCCTTACCCCAGATCGATTTTATACCGACTTTCTTTGCCCGCTCTTTTTTGACGGCTTTGCTACCCCGAAGGGTGGAAGATCAACCACGGTCCAAGCCTTGCTGGGCGATGTGCCCTATCTCAACGGCGGTATTTTTGCCCGCCATCAAATCGAACGGATGCATGGCCAGACTATCCAGATTCCTGACAAGGCGTTCAAGCAGCTTTTTGCGTTCTTCGAACAATACCAATGGCATCTGGACGACCGGCCACTGCGCAATGCCAACGAAATCAACCCTGATGTGCTGGGTTACATCTTTGAGAAGTACATCAACCAGAAACAGATGGGTGCCTATTATACGCAGGAAGACATCACCGAGTACATTGCAAAGAACTCGATCATTCCTTATCTCTTTGATGCAGCCCAGCGAGAGCAACCAGCCGCCTTCAAGTCTGGCGGGCAGGTATGGAGCCTGCTGGCCGCCGACCCTGACCGCTATATCTATCCTGCAGTGGCGCACGGCAGCCAGCTACCCCTGCCGCCGGAAATTGCTGCCGGCGTCGGCGACGTGGCGCAGCGCGGCGAATGGAACAAACCGGCTGCCGACGGCTACGGCCTGCCTACGGAAATCTGGCGAGAGACCGTGGCCCGTTTGCATCGATACACGGAAGTCCGCGCGAAGCTGGTGGCAGGAGAGGTGCAATTCATTGACGACCTCATCACCTACAATTTGAATATTCGCCAGTTTGCCCAGGATGTGATCGAGAACTGTGAAGACCCGCGCCTGCTGCGTGCGATCTGGAAGGCAATCCGCGCCATCAGCGTGCTCGACCCTACGTGCGGATCAGGGGCGTTTCATTTTGCTGCCCTCAATATCCTGGAACCGCTCTACGAGGCATCTCTGGAACGTATGGAAGCCTTTGTGCAGGAAGACGAACAGAATCGAGTTGCTGGCCCCGCCAGATTTGACGATTTTCGCAAGGCGCTGGGCGAGGTGGCCCGCCATCCGAACCAGCGCTACTTTATCCTCAAATCGATCATCGTCGACAATCTCTATGGTGTAGACATCATGCACGAGGCCGTAGAGATTGCCAAGCTGCGCCTCTTTCTCAAACTGGTTTCGCTGGTGGACGACGGCGGCCAGATCGAGCCGTTGCCGGATATCGACTTCAACATCCGCGCCGGCAACACGTTGGTGGGCTTTGCGACGCGTGCCGAAATGGAGCGAGCCGTGCGCGGCGACCGGCTGCTGCTGCTGCCGGAAGATGAGGAATTGCTGGCACGCATCGACGAGCAGGCGGCCGACGTAGACCGTCTCTTTGCTCGCTTTCGCCAGATGCAGATGGACTATGATCCACGTGACTTCGGCGACGACTTTGCCACGGCGAAACAGACCTTGCACCGGCGGCTGGAGGACTTGGCCGGCCAACTGGATCGGCTGCTTGCGCAGCAATATGGTGTGAAACCGGACAAGCCGGAATTTGCCAAGTGGCGGGAGTCACATCAGCCGTTTCACTGGTTTGCAGAGTTCTACGGGATAGTTAAGCGTGGCGGATTCGACGTAGTCATTGGAAATCCACCCTACGTTGAGTATGCAAAGATCAGACAGTCGTATACGGTGCTTGGTTACCGTACAGTTGATTGTGGGAATCTGTATGCCTTTGTCATGGAACGAAACAAGCAGCTATTACAGGTCAATGGTTTAACAGGTATGATTGTTCCCCACTCTGCTTTCTGTACCGATCGTATGTCAAGCCTGATGACGGTTCTACAGCAGAATACCCTCCTTTGGGTATCAAGTTATGATATTAGGCCCGCAAAGTTGTTCGTTGGGGTAGATCAAAGACTTGCCATATATCTCCAAAAAGCCAACTCGATATCATCGGTCTACAGCACCAAATACCACCGTTGGCAGGAAAATGCACGCTCGAACTTATTCGCCACTCTACGTTATACACCAATCGCATCCTTTGTTTACACCGACTCCTTAGCAAAAACTGGAACAGAGATTGAGTACCGTCTCTGGCAGAAATTGCATCACGACAAACATCTGTCAACACAGATTCAGGGACACCACAAGATCTACTTTCACAACGCACCGCGCTATTGGATACGAGTAACCGATTTTATCCCCTATTTTTGGAATGAACGTGATGGAGAGAAGTTGTCCACCCAGGTCAAAGAGATCACCTGCACAACACCTGACAGCGCCCTTGCTTTGGCGGCGATTCTGAATAGCTCGCTATTTTATTGGTGGTTTATTGCCCTATCAGATTCCCGTCATCTCAATCTACGGGAGATTCACCAATTCCCGATTGAGATTGCATCCCTGCGTTCGACGGAAAAGTCAGATCTCAATAGATTGGCCAAAGAACTAATGGAGGACTATCAGCGACACAAAATGCGCAAGGAGACGTATTATCAAGCAACAGGTAAGGTTGTATATGATGAATATTATCCAAGACACTCAAAGTCTATTATTGATGAGATTGATCGGGTTTTGGCAACACATTACGGCTTCACTGACGAAGAACTCGACTTCATCATCAACTACGACATCAAGTACCGCATGGGTGATGCGCTCGACGACGACAGCAAAGAGGCACAATAGATGAAGGCTGACAGCCTACACATGGCCAAGGTGTTCAGTTCTGGCGGCGACGTGCACTACGTCCTCCCCCACTTCCAGCGGGAGTACGCCTGGGAGAAGCCAGAGTGGCAAACTCTGCTCACGGACATCTTCAGCGTCTACGAGATCTACGACGACGAGCAACCGCCCGAACATTTCATGGGGTCGCTTGTGGTTATCAACGACGGCACTCAGGCGGGCACAGTGCCGGTCTTTCGCCTGGTAGATGGCCAGCAGCGCCTGACTACCCTCTCCCTCTTGCTGTGCGCCCTGGAGCGGTTGCTGGACGGCGATGACACATACTCCAGCCTGTGCCGCAAATTGCGTCGGATGCTGGTCAACCAGGATGAGAGCGGCGATCTCCACTACAAGTTATTGCCCACGGTCAAATATAGCGACCGAGCCTGCTATTGCGCCATCGTCACGGGCAGGCAGCCGCCAGAGAGCGTGGAATCCAAGGTCCCCGAGGCGTTTATCTATCTGACCAGTCAACTAGACAATCGTTTCAAGAGTGACGGTATCGATGCCCACCGTCTCTTCAACGTACTGATGACCAGTTTGCAGGTCGTCTTCATCAACCTGAGCCCCAACGAACGCCCCTACGAGATCTTCGAAAGCCTTAACTACAAGGGCAAGTCCCTGACCCAGGCCGATCTGGTGCGCAACTACATCGCCATGAAACTGCCGCCTGAGCGTCAGGAGCCGGTCTTCACAGGGCTGTGGTCGCCTATCGAGGAAATGCTGTTGGAAAAGCGCACGGTAGGTCGCTCTCGCCTGGGCGAACTCACTGCGTTTCTGCGCCACTACTTTGCCTACCTATCGGGTGTATTGATCAACGAAGAGCACGTCTATTCTCGCTTTCGGGATCGCGGTCAGGCCATGAGTGTGGCCGAGTTTGAGCAGGAACTGACCCATATTAAACGTTTTGCCCGCTACTACGACCGCCTCTTGCGCCCACAGCGCGAGTTGGATATAGAAGTTCGGCAGCAACTGGAGCGCCTGCGCATCCTCGAAAGCGCCACTGGCTATCCGTTTCTGCTCTTCATGTACGATGAATGGCAGCAAGGCAACATCAGTCGGGACGAGTTCCTTGCCGGCCTGCGACTTATCGAGACTTACATGGTGCGTCGCTTCCTCAATCGGGATTCCACCAACTACCTCAACAAGATGTTCCCGGTGCTGATCAGGGATATTCAAGTGACGAACTTCGCGGCGTCTCTACGCAGGGCGTTGGGAACTCGGAATGAGCCGAGCGATGTACGGCTGCGCCAGTCGGCAGAGACCGTTGAACTGTATGGCAAGGACAGTTCCACTCGCCAGAAACTGGCACTGGTTTTTGATGCCATCAACCGCCAGCTGTCGGCCGGCAGTGGAGCCTACACCGTCCTGAGCGACGATCCCACAATCGAACACATTATGCCCCAAACACTCACCGATGCATGGCAGCGCCACCTCGGTGAGAACTGGCAACAGGACTTTGGGCTCCTTCATACGCTGGGAAATCTCACAGTGGTAACCCTGGATTGGAACTCACAGTTGTCGAATAGCCGCTATGATGTCAAGCGGCAGAAATTGGCCGAGCACGGCCTCCTACTCAATCAAGTGTACTTCCGGAAACAAGCGCCTGATGTCTGGAATGGTCAGTCGATTCGCACGCGCGCTCAGTGGCTGATGGCCAGGATCACCGAAAACTGGCCGCAGTTGAATGAAACGGCTGCAACTTGGGAGGAAAAACCGAAGGCAGTGGTCATTCTCGACGAAGTCTATCCTGTGTACAGTTGGCGAGATGTGCTGCGTCGGACTGCGGAATTCGCAGTCCAGTGGTGCGGCGACAAGTTCGAGGAACAGGTGGTCGCCAAACGGGCTAGCTACTTTATCCGTGAACCTTCCAACGACGCCTGGCACAAATTAAACAACGGATGGTGGGTGTACGTCAATCTCAGCGCCGATGCCATCAAACAGGTCAGCGCCGCCATCATCGAGGCAGCTGACATTCCGAAAGACGAGTATGACGTGAAGCTTTGGTAGATGATCGATACGATTGGGTAATCCTCATGCAATGGAATCCCATTCATCCCTCTACAAGCATCCTCGACGGCCTGGAACTACTTGGTCTGGGTGATTCCAACTTGCTGGCACGCCCCAATCTCGCCCTACTCTCTTCCGCCCGGGCGCCTGCCGGCATTCTGCTGGCAATCCACGACCTGGCGCAGCATTGGCGACGCAATGGGCCGGTGATCATGAGCGGGTTTCAGTCACCCGTGGAAAATGAGGCATTGGCTGTGCTGTTGCGTGGGCCGCAGCCTCTGGTAATCTGGCTGGCACGCGGGCCGTTGACGCGTTTGCCAGACGCCTATCGCCAACCACTGGCGAAGGCACGCCTGCTCCTGGTCTCATCCTTTAGAACGGAGATCAAACGCGCCAGTGAGGAGACGGCCATGCAACGTAACCTGCTGTTGGCTCAGGCCGCCGATGCCCTGCTGGTGGCCCATGCCGAGCCGGATAGCAAGACCGCCACGTTAGCAGCCGCGCTGCTGAGCACAGGTAAGGCGGTCTACACGCTGGACCATGCCGCCAATCAAAATCTGTTGGAGATGGGGGCGCAAGTCTATACGCCGTAATGTGTTGAATGTGTCAGGGGGCTCGTCGGCTTTGCTGTGGGGATTGTGTTGCTGGCTGGCCTGGCCCTTTGGCGCTGGCGGGCAGGGGGCCGCTCCTAGTTTACCGATTCCAAATCAGCACGAGCCGACTTCGCCGGAGCCCATCCAGCGACGTGTAAAGATAGGTGCGTCCGTCCAGCACCACCGGGTCGGCGTGCCCGAGCCCGATGTTGCCGGGCAGGTCGACCAGCAGCGGGTTGCCGGGATACTTCTCCCACGCTCCATCGATCTGGTCGGTGAGGGAGCGGGCCAGCCCCAGCCCAAACTGAGTGTCGCCGGCATCGCCGGCTCCCGGGCCACGCACCCCTTCATAGAGCAGGTAGTAGCGGCGTCCGTCGATGTCGTCCAGCCGTTGCAGTTCGGCCGAACTGACCGTGCGGAAGTCGAAGTAGGGGTTGGCGCTGGCGTCGCTGCGTGCCCGTGGGCCGTACTCTGCCGCACCGACCAGAAGCGGATTGTGCTCACAGGGGACAAAGGGGCGATCGGGCGCGTCGACGGGGCGTTTGAAACAACCCAGCGCCCCTGGATTTTGCCCCTGAGCCATCAGCACGTAGACAGTTCCGTCTTCGACAAAGACTCCGGGAGGCCCCCCCCGCAGACATTCGTAGTCAAAAGGGACAAAGGGATGCTCGCCGATGCGCTCCTCGGCCGGGCAGTCGCTGTGCCAAAGATGCCAGACGACAGATTCGGCGACATGGGTTGGGGCAGACCAGGTTGTCCCGTCGCTGGAGGTACGCAGCATGACCCGGCCGAGGTATTCGTAGACCATCCAGGCAAGGCCGGCGGCGTAGGTGACGCTCGGGTACTGCTGTTGCACGATGTGGTCGCCGTCTGCCGTGCAAGGGCACTGGGTGCACTCGATCAGACAGGTCGGTGGCTGGGGCAGGGTGAAGGTCTGCCCTCCATCTTGGCTGGTGTATACCACCACGCAGCCAGGAAATTCGACGGCTGCCCCACATCTATCTCGCACGCCAGCCGACCGGTCGCTGGCGTGTACGTAGGACCACAGGCTGCCGTTGCCCATCACCAAGGTATCAGATTCTCCCATCGGCAGGCCGGTGTCGGCGACATCGACCGCAAACTGGGCGTTTCCCGCCCACAGGTCGGCCAACGTCGGCGCACGGCTGGGAGCCGATGCCTGGATCAGGGAGGGCGTGGCTGCTGTTGCGGCGGTCGCAGGCAGGGGCGTGACAGAGGCCACCGCCGGTTTTTCTGCACCCCCTGCTGGCGGCTGCCCCAACGTGGGAGGCAGCGCCGGTTTGCCTGGGGTAGGACGGCAGGCGGCCAAAGCCAGCCACAGCGTCAGCCACAGGGCTACCCAAACGGCAAAGCGCATCGGCTACTCCATCGGGTAGCGCAGCCCGATCTGGCTGCGCACGCTGTCCATCACCCCCATGATCCGCACCGATTCGTCGAGCGGCATGACACTGCTTTCCATCTGGCCCGCCGCCACACACGCTGCCACTTCGATCGCCTCGTGGCTGTAGCCGTTGGCAAGATAGGGGCGGTGGATCACTTCAGGGGCGTTGTTGGCCTGCTGCAGGGTGAGGGTATTGCCAACCCACCACGGGCTGTGCAGCCGGATCGACCCTTGATCGCCCAGCAGGATCGCTTCCTGCAGGGTCGTGGCGCGCACAGTGGTCGAGAGCAAGGCGAGCTCTCCGCCTGGGAAGCCGAGCAGAATGCCGGTGTTTTCGTCGACGCCAGAGCTGCCCAGCGCAGCCAGCGCTGCGATGCGGTCGGGCTGGCCCAGCAGCAACATGGCCAACGAAATCGGATAAATGCCGACGTCGAGCAAGGCCCCGCCGCCCAGCGCAGGGTCGAAGAGTCGGCTGGCAGGGTTGAAACTGGCGCGGAAACCAAAGTCCGCCTGCACCATCTGCAGCTTGCCGATCGCCCCGGCGGCCACCAGGTTGCGGGTCTCGACCAGGATGGGGAGATAGCGAGACCACATTGCTTCCATCAGAAAGCGCTGGAGCCGTCGGGCCTCTTCCACCATTTTCTGTGCTTCCGCCGCATGGATCGCAAAGGGTTTCTCGACCAGAACATGTTTGCCGTGGCGCAGCGCCAGCAGCGTATGCTCGCAGTGAAAGGTGTGCGGCGTCGCCACGTAGACAGCGTCGATCTCCGGGTCGGCGACGAGCGCTTCGTAGCCCGTATGGCAGCGCTCGATGTTGAACCGGTCAGCAAAGCGGCGTGCGTTCTCTGGGGAACGGGAGCCGACCGCGGCCACCACCTGCTCTTCCAGGGCAGCTACCCCCGTCGCAAATTTGACGGCAATGCTGCCCGGCCCCAGGATGCCCCAACGAAATTTTGTACGCATGCAAATCTCCAGTTTGCTGGCGGCGCATCCGCGCACGCCTGGTTGGATAAGGATTACTTGACGGCCAGACGGCTTAGCCCTGCGGCCTCCGGGTGGACAGCGCCTGCCAGACGCGCTCCGGCGTGTAGGGAAGCGCATCGATCCAGCAGCCCGTGGCGTCGTGGATGGCGGCTGCGATCGCGGGAGCGGTCGGGATAAAGGGCATCTCTGCCATCCCACGGATGCCCAGCGGCCCCTGGGGGTCAGGAAACTCGAGGATGACCGGCTCGACAGCTGTCGGCACGTCCAGAACGCCTGGGATCAGATAGGTGCTCAGGTGTTGGGTGAGGGCGCGGCCGTCGCGCTGCACATAGTTCTCCAGCAGCGTCCACCCCACCGACTGGGCCACAGCACCCCGAATTTGGCCCTCTACCTGTCGAGGGTTGACAGCACGGCCGACATCGTTGACGCTGACCAGCCGCAGCA
The DNA here is from genome assembly GCA_018969295.1 of Chloroflexota bacterium. Taxonomy (GTDB): domain Bacteria; phylum Chloroflexota; class Anaerolineae; order Caldilineales; family Caldilineaceae; genus Caldilinea. The sequence continues at coordinate 42,598 of JAGWYN010000013.1, forward strand.
CCTGGACATGGCCGGTCTCCAGATCGACTTCGACCTCTGCCACCTGGGCACAGTAGCCGTAGGTGATGTTGGGGTCCGATCTGCCGGTGGTGCGGTCGTAGGGGGTGGTGGCGCGCGGGCGAAAGACAAATTCGGCGCGCGCCGGCCGTTCCTCGTTCTGCCAGGCGAGCAGCGCCTGTTCCGCTGCGCCGACGATGGCGTTGCCGGCCATAAAGCTCATCCGGCTGGCCGAAGCGCTGCCGCTGGAACCGGCGACATCGGACGAAGCGGCGTGCACTTCGACAGAGGCAGGGTCGAGCCCCAGCACCTCGGCGGCGACCCTCTGGAAGAGGGTGTGTGCGCCCTGCCCAACTTCGGCCCCGACACAGCCGACCACTGCCCGTTCGACGCTGCCCTCGCCGTGCAGCTCGACCCAGGCCGAGCACGCTTCAGGGGCACCCAGGCTGAAACCAACATTTTTGAAGCAGCAGGCCATGCCAACCCCGCGCGCCACCTGCCGCCGGCTGGCCGCCAGCGAGTTCCACCCGCGCGGTCGTGGCGGCGCAGCCTGGCCATCGCGCGCCCAGCTTCCTTCCGGCTGCAGCTGCCAGCCCCCGCTCGCCGCGGCTGTTGCGACGACCTCGCGCACCGTGCAGCCGGCTGGCAGCTTCGACCCGGTAGGAAGGGTCATGCCCTCACGCCACAGATTGCGCATGCGCAGCTCGACTGGGTCCATGCCCAGCGCTTCGGCCAGTTTGTTGACCTGCATCTCGGCGGCGAAATGGCCCTGCGGCCCGCCAAACCCGCGGAATGCGCCGCTGGGGGTGTTGTTGGTGTAGACGGTACGCCCGACGACTTCTACGTTGGGGATCCGATAGGGGCCGAGCGCGGCCAGCAGCGAGTTGCCCAGCACCTTGGTGCTGGTGTAGGCATAGGCCCCACAGTCGCTGGTCAAGTCCATCTGGGCAGCCACAATCTGCCCCGCACGGGTGGCACCCCAGCGCGCCCGGATCGTGTACGGGTGGCGTTTGTGGTGGCCGACGATGCTTTCTGCCCGGCTCCAGACGGTTTTGACCGGGCGTCCGGTCTTCCAGGCGGCCAGCGCCAGCACGATCTGGAGTGAAATGTCCTCGCGCCCCCCGAAGGCACCGCCGACTGCACCGTGGCGCACAACAATCTGCTCGTCGGGCAGGCCAAGCGCGTGGGCGATCTGCTCGCGCTCCTCGTGCATCCACTGGCCGGGGCAGACAACTTCGATGCGTCCGTCAGGGCGAACCCAGGCCATCCCTGCTTCGGGCTGCAAATAGGCGTGTTCCTGCGGCTGGGTGCGATAGGTGTGTTCGACCACGACGTCGGCCTGGGCAAAGCCAGCCGCCAGGTCGCCGTCGACCAGCCGGTACTCGAGCAACAGATTGGAGCGCAGATCCCGCTCTCCGTAGGGAAAGCGGAAGGGGTCGGGGTGCAGCGGGCAGGCGTCAGGGTGCAGCGCTGCGACAGGGTCGGTCAGCACCGGCAAAGGCTCATAGTCGATCACAATTTTTCGGGCTGCAGCTTCGGCTTCAGCTTTGCTCTCGGCCACGACGAGGGCCACATGGTCAGCCTCCCAGCGCACCCGCTCTGCCTGTGGGGTGCTGCCCACCCCACAAAGCACAGGCTGGTCAGCCATGATCAGCCCATATTCGTTGACCGGCACGTCGGCAGCGGTCAGGACGGTGACAACACCTGGCATGGCGCGTGCCGCACTCGCATCCAGCGCCCGAATTCGGGCATGCGGGATCCCTGCAAAGACGACGTGGAGCCAGGCCTGGTCGGGCAGCTCCAAATCGCCGGCATAGACCGGGGATCCAGTCACTTTTTCGAGAGCATCGATTCTGGGCAGGCTGCTGCCGACCGCACGCATTGGTTTTCCCTCAGCTTTGACGAAGCAGCATCGGGCCCAGTTGGCGTCCGCCCAGCAGATGCAGGTGCAGGTGGAACACCTCCTGCCCGCCGTCGCGGTTGCAGTTGACCAGCAGCCGATAGCCACTCTCGGCGACCCCTTGCTGGGCAGCGATCTGGCTGGCGACGACGAACAGATGGCCGAGCAGCTGTTCGTCCTCGGCGCCAACGTCGTTGGCGGTCGGGATCAACCGGTTGGGAACGATCAAAATGTGGACCGGCGCCTGTGGGTTGATATCGCGAAAGGCTGTGACCTGGTCGTCCTGAAAGACGATCTCAGACGGTATTTCGCGACGGATAATTTTGCTAAAAATTGTCTCAGCGGCCATTGTGCCCCCCACCCCTCCATTCTTTTCAGCACAGTTTTTCAGCAAGCCCGAACCAGAATGTTGGGGTTCTGCTCTGCACAGTATAGCGCATGCACAGTTTTTGTGCCAGTACAGTTTTTTGTGGCACGATGGGCGTCCAGGCTCCCTTAAAGATGGCTGCGATAGAATTCGATGGTGCGCTGCATGGCTTCTTCAAAGGCGGGGGACTGGAGGTTGTGGCCGCCGCTGGCGTATTCGTGGAGTTCGAAGGGTTTGCCGGTCGCCTCCAGGACTGCGGCCAGGTCGCGCGCGTAGCCGATATTGACGACAGCATCGTCCACCGCATGGTGGATCTGGAGCGGTGTCTGCAGCCAGTCGATGTGAGCGGTCAACGAAACAGCCCGCCAGAACGGATGTCGCGTATTGGGGGGGCCATAGGTCTCTCGCAGCAGCCGGCTGTTGCGCTGGCTGGCGGTCGAGGAGGCGGCATCGGGCCGGTAGGAGCGATCCTGGATGGCGTACTGGGTGAAATCGTCGTAGCTGTAGACCGCACCCGCCCAGATCACGCCGGCGCGAAAGGCGGGTTCCACCAGCATGGCGCGCAGCGTGATGTTGCCGGCCATGCTGTGCCCCCAGACCCCGATTCGTTGAGGGTTGACGCGCTCCAGCCGCTGCAGGCTTTTGAACGCAGCAAGGGTGTCGACGGTATATCCTGGGGAAAAGTAGGCGCCGGTCGCTTCTCCTTCTGAGCTGGCATGGCCGCGCAGATCAATCTTGAAGACGACAAAGCCGGCACGCGCCAGGCTGTCGACATAGGCGATGTAGCGCTCTGTCGTGCGATAGATGTCGGGAGGGATGTAGCCGTGGACGAAGACGATCGCCTTGTGTCCGCCTGCGGGCATCTCCCCCAGCGGCAGGGTCAGCAACCCATAGATCTTGTGGCCTTCTGACTGGTAGCTGGCAATGTACCGTTCGTAGTTGGCACCGTTCTCCAGCTGCCGCTCGAAGGTAAGGTCGCTGCCTTCAACCGTGCGTTCGGCCAACGCTTCGAGGGTCAGTTCGTCGCCCACAGCAAACTGAAGGCGGGCTGGCGCAGGGGCTGCTGGCTGGGGTTCCAGCGTCGCTGCATCGAGCCGTTCGGCGTGATAGAGGGCAGAGGCTGCTGCCTTTTCGGCTGCCAGCAGGGAAGCCGGTGCCACGATGGGGCGGCAACCGCCGAGCAAGAGGGAGAAGAGAAATGCCAAGAGGACGCTGGATCTCACTTGTAGGCCTCGCATTCTGAGCATGGGCAAGCGGCCCCCGTCTGGTGTCGGTGCTGCCGGCCACGACCAACGGTTCCTGCAAAGACTATGCAGATTCTGCAATAGTACTGCGTGCAGCGTCTCTCATAAAAAAAGCTGGGCGTGCAGATCACTCTGCACGCCCAGCGGGCTCTGGCTGAGGAGGAGACAGCCTGCCTCGCGTCCGCTACGAATTGGCCTCCGGGGTCGCAGTGGGTGCTCCGGGCATCCTGCCGTGTGGATGGAAGCCACCGTGGTCACCCCAACCTTCCATTCGGTCGCCCCCCATGCCCCGCCCGTGCATGCCCCGCCCGTGCATTCCCCGTCCAAAAGGCTGGCTCTCCCACGCACCCTGGGCTTCCCGCAGCAGGTCGGCCTGTTCCTGGGTAAGCGCACCCGCTTCGACCGCAGCGTCGAGGGCTTCTTCCAGATTCTGGGCGTTTTCATTGGCGGTATAGCGCATAAAGGCATGTCGAGCCAGCAGCAGGTCGGCCTGTTCCTGGGTGAGCGCGCCCTCTTCGACCGCCTGGGCAAGCAGCGCTTCATGTGCCTTCTGCTGGGCCGCCTGCAGCGCTTCTACAGAGATGCCGAGCGCCTCAGCCAGGAATTCTGCGTGGTCTCCCTGCATGCCGCCGAACCCCCGCATTCCAAACATGCCCCCCCCTCTCCCCCAAGGTTCTGTTGGCTCGGCCTCCCCCTCTGCCTGGGCAAAGCTGCTCTGGGGGAACAGGGTCGCTGCGGTGAACGCCAGTGCGCCGATCAGGGCGCCCGCGAGGAGCCAGCGCTGCCAGAATGATTTTGTGCCTGTCATGGTCAAACCTCCGTGTATGAAATTTTGTACAACTCTCTGAGCCGTGTCCTGGCTCACTCTCTACAGGATGCGCCCCAAGTGCAAAAAAAGATCAGAAAAGATGTAAGAAGCTTGTAAAACTTGTCTGTTCATACAAACCGTCGCTGATTTTGTGTTTGGCGGGTCGCATGCTATTCTGTTTGTGAAATGCTGCCAACGGGCGGCAAAAAAGAATATTGGTTTGTTTTGATTATTCCGAAGGTTCGCCCGACACGCGGTGAGTGCATGGTGACAGCCAGTGAACGGGCGCTTTTTTTGGCCGGCGGTGTTGACGGTACAACGGGGGCGAGGCCCGCAAGGGTTCCGCGGCGCAGCGGAGTCATCAAGACAGACATAAGGAGCTTGAGATGACAACCGCATTTTCCCAGTTGAATCTGCACCCACAGTTGGTGCAGGCCGTAGAGTCGCTTGGCTTTGCCACGCCGACGCCGATCCAGTCTGCCATGATTCCTGTCATGTTGGCAGGCCAGGATGTGGTCGGCCAGGCCCAGACAGGCACGGGCAAGACCGCAGCGTTTGCATTGCCGATTCTCCACCAGTTGCGCCCCCAAAGCCCCCATATCCAGAGTCTGGTGTTGACCCCGACCCGCGAGCTGGCTATCCAGGTTGCCAAGGCGATCCATGATTTTGGCTCTGCGCTCAACGTGCGTGTGCTGCCGGTCTACGGCGGCGAACCCTACGGGCGTCAGATCAGCCGTCTGCAGAAGGGGGTCGACGTCGTTGTCGGCACGCCGGGGCGTCTGCTGGATCTGCTCAAACGAGAGGTGCTGGATCTGACCCAGCTGCGCTCTGTGGTCCTGGACGAGGCTGACGAGATGCTCAGCATGGGCTTCATCGAGGACATTGAAGCCATCCTGGCGGCGACCCCGGTCGAGCGCCAGACAGCCCTGCTTTCTGCCACGCTCTCCCCCGAGATTCGGAGGCTGGCGGGCCGCTATCTGCGTGACCCCCAGTCGGTCTCGATCCAGCGAGAACAGGTGACCGTGGCTGCCATCGAACAGCGCCACTATCTGGTCCACGAGGCAGACAAGCTGGCGGCGCTGACCCGTCTTTTTGAGGTCGAACCAATCACCAGCGCGCTGATCTTTGTGCGCACCCGTGCGGGCACCGGCGAGCTGGCCGCCGAACTTTCGACCCGCGGCTTTCCGTCCGAGGCTTTGAGCGGAGAGCTGGAGCAGGAGGAGCGCGAACGGGTCATGAACCGTTTCCGCCGCAACCTGATCAAGGTCGTCGTGGCCACAGATGTGGCGGCGCGCGGGCTGGACATCGACCACATCTCACATGTCTTCAACTTTGACCTGCCCGAGGATCCGGAGGTGTATGTGCACCGTGTCGGGCGCACTGGGCGTGCCGGCAAACGGGGGGTCGCCCTGTCGTTGGTCACCCCCAGCGAACGGTGGCGGTTGGGGCGGATCGAGGGCTTCATCAAGACAGCGGTGCTGCGCGCACCAGTACCGACCGAGGAGCAGATTCTTGCCCGTCGTGAGCTGGCACTGCTGGAACAGGTGAGTGAGGGGCTGCGTCACGGGCGGTTGGGCCAAGAACGGGGGTTGGTCAGCACGCTGCTGGAGGCAGGCCATGACCCGATCGAGATTGCTGCGGCTGCGCTTCGCCTGGCGCGTGGGGAAGAGCATCAGCGTCCGATTTTGCCGGTCACCGAGGTACAGGATCGGCGCCCCTCGCGCGATTCGCGGCGTCCGGAGCAGCGGGGGGCTGCTTCGCGGCCTGACCGTCGGCCTGACCGTCGGCCTGCCGACCGCTTTGAACGTCAGGTTGCCGACCGCTTCGAGCGACAGCCCCGCTCGCGCCGCCCAGAAGGAAACGACGAGGCTGGCATGGTCAGCCTGACCCTGAGCAAGGGGCGGGTCCACGGCGTGCGCCCCGCCGATGTGGTCAGCACGATCGCGCACCATGCCGGCATTCCCGGCGGGGTGATCGGCCGGATCCAGATCGACGAACACCACACCCGGGTCGATGTGCCCGAACGTTTCGTGGCACAGGTACTGGCTCGCGCCGACTCTTTCCGCATCCACCGCCAGGAGATCGACGTGCGACAGGCTTGATGGGCTGGGGCAGATCGCTGCCTGCGCGCCAGCCTATTCCCTTGCTCTGGAGCGAGCCCGCTGCAGCGTGGCCCGCAGGAAGGCCACGCTGGCGCTGACTTCGTCTTCGCCCAGGCTGTGCAGGAGGAGTGCCCCGTGATAGCCGCTGGCGTGCAACAGCTGGAGGTACAGGTCGTAGTCGAGCTGTCCGCGACCCGCCGCTACCTGTCCGGCCTCGCCGTCGTGGGTCAGATCTTTGGCATGCGCCAGCACGATGTCGTCGCCCAACAGCTCGAAGGCTTCGTGGAGGATTCGCTCCATCTGCGGCAGTTCACCGGCGTGGAAGAGATTGGCGCCGTCGATCAGGACTTTGAGGTGGGGCGAACGAATCTCGTCCAGCAGCCGTCGGGCCCGCTGGGCGCTGTCGACGACGTTGCTGATTTCGGGTTCGAAGGCCAGGGTCACCCCGGCTGGCTCGGCGATCGCCACCGCTGCTTCCATCGACTCCAGCAGGTCAGCCCAGGCATCTGGCGCCTGGTTGTGGGGGTGGGCGCGCCACAGATCCAGAGGGTCGCGCGTCCCGGTGCTCAGCGTGACGACCTGGGTGTCCAGCCCTGCACAGGCGGCGACCAGCCCCTGCAGCCTGTGCAGCCCCAGCCGGCGTTCGCGCGGGTCTGGGTGCACCATGTTGAAGGTGCCCGACAGGGCCGCCATGCGCAGGTTGTGCTGGGCAAACGCCTGCCGGATGGCAACGATCTGGGGGGGGGCCAGCGTCTCCGGCAAATTGGGCAGCCCAGCAGAGGCCAGAGTGAACTGCACGACGGCCAGCCCCTGGCCAGCGATGGCATCCAGGACGCCGTCCAGGGTCGGGCGGACAAACGTTTTGGTAAAGACACCGATCTCGATCATACGCCTCCTTCCACATCGGCCAGCGCGACAGGCTGACCCCTTTCGACCGATCGGGCGATCGCCACCATCGCCTGCATGGCGGCAATGCCGTCTTCCAGGGTGGCGCCCTGCTGGGGCTGGCCGTGCAGGATCGTGTCGGCGAAGCCCTCTATCTGCAATTTATAGGTATAGGCGTCTTCTCCCAGCACGCGGTGGTACTGGCGGTCGGCGGCGGAGAAGCATTCGACATGGCTGGCTTTGTGGTACCAGGGCAGAGAACCGCGCGCAGTGACGCTGCCTTGTTCTCCAAAGACCTGGAATCCCTCCTCAAAATCCCCCTGGATCGGCACGATCAGATCCAGATGACCGAGTGCGCCGCTGGCAAAGTCGACGGCGACGAACCAGCCGTAGGCATGAAAGCGGTGGATGAAGCGGGCCTGCACCTGTACAATTTCGCCGGCCAGGTAGCGGGCCGTGTCGACCAGATGGCTGCCGTGGGTGAGCATAAAATAGCGCTGTTTGTCGGCTTTGGGGTTGCCTTGGGGGCGCAGCGCGGCCGCACTGGCCAGCGGGATCGGCTGCAGATTGTCGGTCATCGTATACCGGTAGAAAGAATCGTAGTACCAGGCTTTGATCGCCATGATCTGCCCGATCTGCTCGTGGATAAATGTGCGGGCGAAGGTGATGCCGGGGTCGAAACGCCGGTTGTTGCCCACTTGCAGAAGGCAGCCTTTCGCGGCAGCTGCCTGGCGCAGCGTCTTGCACTCTTCAATGCTGACGCCCAGCGGCTTTTCGACCAGCACATGTTTGCCTGCTTCCAACGCCTGGCGAGCCAGCGCCACGTGGTACTGGTCAGAGACCGCCACAACCACGGCGTCGATTTCTGGGTCGGCCAGCAGGGTGCTGTAGTCGGTGTAGACGCGCCGCGGCTGGTGGACGGCGGCCATCCGCTCCAGCAGGTCGGTGGCGGCGTCGCAGATCGCAACCAGTTCAGCGTTGCGTGCCTTGCGCGTGGCTTCCAGATGGGCAAACTGGGCGATCGGCCCGGCACCCAACACGCCGACGCGCAGACATTTTTCCTCTTTGGGGCGCATACGCTCCCTTGTCTTTGGAGGGCTCAGCCGCCCTTGGCTTGGTTCGATTGTGCTGCAGCCTGGGCGTCGCTGGACCGGCGGCCCTTATTGCCCAGGGCAGCTGCTTGCTCCTGTATTGATCATACCATACCGTCGGCCGATTGGGGAAGCTCCTTGAGCCAGCGGGATCGGCCTCAGCAAAAGTGGCCAGGCAGCAAGGGCGAGTTGGCAAGCCGCCCCAGCAGACGGCCGCGCAGCTGTTCGTAGAGCGCAGTGGTGGCTGGTTCAGGGGGGATTCCAAGCTCCTGCCCCAGAATCTGGCGGCAGCGCTGGTAGTGTTCGAGTGCTGCTGGCAGGCGCCCCTGTTGCTCCAACAGCCACATCTTCTGGCGGTGAGCCATCTCGTTCCAGGGTTCCAACTCGAGCAGCCGGTCGACGGCGGCCAACACAGAGGATGCGCGGGTGTCGCTGTGATCGGCGACCACGGTGGCCAGTGTCTGGACGGCCAGGGTGTGCAGACGTTCTCGGGTCAAAGAGGCCCATTCCTCGAAGGGGGCAGCCTGGAAGACCTGAAACCCTTCCAGAAACTCGCCGACATAGATGGCCACGGCTGCCCTGCGTACGGCAGGTGGGTTGTGGGGGGCACAGCCTTCCTCCAGACGCAGGACGTCGATCTGGATGGCATCCACCGGGTCGAAATAAACTGCCTGACGGTTGATCTGCAGGACATCTGGCAGGATTCGACGCAGCCGGTAGAGTGCCTGACGCAGATTGGTCAGGCTGTCCACCTCGCATTTTTCGGGCCAGAGCAGGTCAGCCAGGGCAGAGCGAGAAGAAGGGCGCCGTTGCAGCGCCAGATAGAAAAGCAGCGCCTGGTCTTTGGCCAGCAACCCGCAGATCGGGCGGTTTCTGAGTAAGATCAGGGGACTGCCCAACATGCGCAGTTCAAGCATCGGTACCTCCCCGAGGGTAGCCCAAACAAAATTTTCGTCTTTGAGCATAGCAGCCCAACGTATCGAAAACGTATCGAGGCGGTTGATCCCCAGATGGAGATGCGGGGGGCTCTCGGTGGGCAGGAGCGGAGATCTTTCTGCTGAAGAAGAGGAGGCGTTGCTCAGCCCAGCTGGCTGCGCTCCACAAAACCGGCAAATCGGTCACGCAGAAAGTGGTAGTCGAGGGAGACGGTTTCGTCGATCTCCCAGACCTGGCGGCAGGCGGCCAGAATGGCTGTTTTGTGCGAATGAACTGTGGCCAGACTCACCACCAGCTGTTCTGCGACCTCCTGCGGGCGCAGGCCTCCTGCAAAGGCCTGCAGCGTTTCGCGTTGGCGCTGGGTCAATTGCTCGTACACCTGACGACACAACTGGTCGTCGGCAGCGCGCAGCCAGCCAAATTGTTGAGCGGCAACCTGGCTGGGGGTCTGCGCCAGTGCACGCAACGCCGGAAAGTAGGCCCCCCACGGTGCCAGCGGCACCTGCACCAGCGTCACGCCGTCGGTGGCCGCAGCGTGCATCACCGCCCCGTCGCGGGCTGTGGCCTGAAATTCGTCGGGAGTGAACAGGTGCCAGATGCGGTCGTGGTGGTCGCACAGCAACGTTGCCGCCGAGATCGTCAGCAGCGCCACCATGCGCCGTCCGCCGGCGACACAGATATGCAGGGCTCGCCCAGCTTCTTTGAGCCCGACGAGGGTGTGGCGCACCGTCTGCCAGACCGCATCGGCGTCCTGTTCGCTGCGAATCTCACGCAGCGGTGCAGCCCCGCGCGCAATGGGGACCTTGTGCAACGAGCAACTCCTTCCTTGGTACTGGTCGTTGGCAAACTCGCGCCCGAGCACCTGCAAGGAGTGGCGGATCCGTTCGTTGCTGGCCGCCAGATGCAGCACATAAACCTCACCGATGCGCTCCCCACGTGCCAGCAGGGCGTCCAGGGCAAAGGTGACAACCTGGGGTTGCCCTCCCAGGGTGGCGATCAGGGCACTTGGTTCTGACATGGCTGGAGTGGGCGTCTTCATGTGGTTGCCTGTTGTTTTTCAGACCCCAACTTGGTGCAGTGGTCTCTGATTTTTGACGTCGAATTTGGCGAGATTGGTCATGTTCAGTCGATCACAACAGGTAGATACAAGTTTGCCGTCGGGATTTCAGCCGGCAGTGGCACTGTCGGCAGCGCCTGCTGTTCAAAAGGCGCGCTGTTCCTGCTCAACACAGGGGCTTCCAGAAGCTCTTTTGCAGGGTTTGTGGCGTCCGAATTCTGAGCGCCGCTGCGTGCAGAATTTGGGTTCACCTCGATCGTGAGCTGATACTCGGCAGCACTGTATCCGTAGACCTCGATCTGGTATTCTCCATTGCTCTCGGCTGTAAATGTGAGCGCATCTACAGCTGCATTGGCCAGGTTGCTGACATAAGGAGATGCATTCGAATTCGGCGGCCAGATGTAGAGGTCAGGGTCGCCGTGAATGGGCACTACCGTGACGGCCATTGCTGTGCCTGCTTTCACTGTGTAGCGATAACTGCGGGCCAGGTGACGCCCAATACGGTCTGTGGGCGGGACATAATTGATGGTGGCCTGGTAGGGGAAGTTCGCAATATTCCCGCTGCGATCTGCGACCCAGGCATGCAGGTACTTGATCCCTGGGGAGGGCAGCAAGTCCCAGGAATAGCCTGTATGCGAAGTGCCATAGTCGAGCCAGCCAGAGTTGTAGCCAGGCACCCATTGGTTGGCAGCCTGGCTGAACTCAAATTCCTGGTAGAGCACTGTATGCAACCCGCTGCCAGGGGACGGATCGGAGGCCTCCAAATCCAGACGGATACGCTGATTGGGTGTGCTCTCTGCACCCCCATCGAGGGCAAAACGGTCTATGTGCGGGGGGCTCAGGTCAGCCGTTGGCGGCAGCACAGTCAGCGTGCGGCTGACTACATTGTTGCCTTTGGGTTCTTGAATGAGATTGTCCGGGTCAATGACGGCATACAAGGTGTAGGTGCCTGGTGTTGCAGGTGTCCAATCAACAGGCAGCGTGTTCATAGAGGTGTTCGGTGCCAGCAGTGCGATCGAACTGCTCCCGATGTTTTCGCTACGGGGCTCGGCACCAGAGGAACCGGCCCAAAACTGGACATTGACCCCATTCAGAGGATTTTGTCCTGCCAACCGTGTCACTGTCAGATAGACTTTGTGGGTGCCAGCGGCACGTGGCGATCCTGGAGCAGTCCAAAGTTGGCTGTTGGTAGCATACAGATCGTCGGCAGTCTCCCGATCCAGCACAGTGAAAGCCCCCAGCGCTGTTGCAGCGTCGCCGCCAGGATTCAAGATGGTGACACTCTGCGCGCCAACAGGGAGTGTATCTGGCACTGTCACACGCAGGTAGGTGTCGCTGATGCGTACAACAGGCAGCGATGTAGCGGCGATTTGCACACTGGCGCCTTCTGCAAAGTTGGCCCCATAGAGATGAAGTGTTGTTTCAAATCCTGCCAGCCCCTGCGCTGGTTGCACGTTGTAGATTGCAACCCCGTTGCCTGTGACCGTAAATGCCCGCTCTAATACGACAGCAGTACCTTCAGTCGGTGTGACAGTCAGGTCATACGTGCCTCTGGCCAGTCCTGACGGCACGACAGCAGCAAGTTGCTGGCCGTTGATCCGACGGACGTCGGCTAAGGCAAAGACGCCAAGGTGAAGGAGAGGAATCTCTTGAAAACCGTTGCCTGTCACAACAATGTTTGTGGTTGTGGCATTGTTGCCTTCGTTTGGCGAGATCGCAAAGACCTGCAAAGAATTGCCTGGGATTCCAGCGGTGCTCGTAGGAACCGGCGTGGCTGTGTCGGTAGGAACCGGCGTGGCTGTGTCGGTAGGAACCGGCGTGGCTGTGTCGGTAGGAACCGGCGTGGCCGTGTCGGTAGGAACCGGCGTGGCCGTGTCGGTGGGAACCGGCGTGGCCGTGTCGGTAGGAACCGGCGTGGCCGTGCTCGTGGGGGCCGGCGTGGCCGTGTCGGTAGGAACCGGCGTGGCCGTGCTCGTGGGGGCCGGAATATGTTCACAGCCTGGCCACCAGCAAGGGTTTTCTTCGATAAAACGAAAGAGGGCTTGTTGCTTGTATGCCTGGCTGTCGGGCTGTAGGATCGATTCTTTGGCACCCCAGGAACCAAACTGGCCGCTGGGCAGGCTGACAGCAGTGTAGTGGACAAACAGGCTTCCGCCCAGCCGTCGCCACTCGTTGAGATACTCGGTGTAAAGTTCCCCCATGCGCGGGTCGCGGTTGGCTGCGATAAAGAGGTTTTGTACGGCGCGGAAGGGGGGGCAGTCGGAGCTGTTGTTCCAATCGTTGCATGACGTGCCCAGATTGGAAAGAGGCGTCAGATGTTGGCCACCTTCGTAGCTGATCAACTGCAGCCCAAACCGGTCGGCCACGGCTTTGTTCTGGCGGATCACATCGACAGCGGCGGCGATGGCGCCTGCGTCGGCAAAACCCTCTGCCCACAACAGCTCTCCGGTGCGTAGTTCGTGGAAAAGGGAGTTCAGCCCACCGTCGGGCTCCTGTGTCCATGCCAGGAGTTGCTCATGGTAGCCGCCGTCCGTGTTGCGGTTGTCGTTGATGTAGCCGCCGAAGTAGGGCGCGCTGGCCACGGCATACATTTGCCCAGCACAATTGTTTCCTCCATTTTCGGCGGCATAGAGCGGGCAGGCCAGTGCTTCGCTGGCAGGAAATTCCCAGGGGCCGCCGGGCATCACGCAACGGATCCGTTCGGCGTCGGTGCCCCAGGCAGCTTTCCAGAGGGCACAGATCTGGGCGCTGCGCATGCCGACCCAGTTCATCCGTTTGGTGTAGCCGGAGACAAGGTTTCCGTGTTCGTCTACAGCGTCAGGCCAGCGTGCTTCTGCCCAAGCTTCGATCTGGTTGCCGTAGAGGCTGTAGGGGTATGCCCCATTCCAGACTTCGTTGGAGTATTCCAGGTAGAGGGTCAGGGTCGGATCCAGCAACTCGTGGGCCAGTTCAGCAAAGTTGCGCACATAGGTGTCGTCGGCCCAGTAGAAGAGATTGACCCAGGGGTCGGCCTGGAGAAGGTTGGACAGTTCAAACATCAGCTCAAGGGGTGGGCTTTGATCGCCCCAGCCGCTCCCCCAGATCGCATCGGTGAGCTGGCTGCGTTCGTCCCAGGTGTTGGGGGAGACATCGTCGACGATCCCCTGCCACTGCATAAAACGCAGGGTTCGGTACGGACGCAGCGCCTGGAGCATGAGCGGGTGAAAGCGGTAGGTCATGTAGACCTGTTCGAAGGGACGAAAGTTGCCGGCTGGGCAGCCGGTCGCGTTCTCGGCATACCTGAACGGATCGTCTCCGCAGATGCCGCCGGGCGGGATCAGACGCAGGTTGCGCAGATGGTTGGCTGGGTTGATATTGGAGATGCGGATTCGCAGCAGTGTGGCCTGGCTGGGGTCAAAGCGCAGCACATCGCGGCCAGGGCTGCGGCTGACTTCGGTGACAAAGGGAGAAAAGTCGTATTGGACGGTGGCTTCACCTTCGTAGAGGACAGTCCACTCGCCGCCGGGGAGGTGTTCGGCCACACCGTTGAAATAGGCCAGCGCCACATGGGTAAATTGGCGATTCGGGTTGTTGCCAAAAGAGAGGATCCAGCCATTGGCGTCGAAGACGAGTTGGTCTTGTTCGTGGGTGTTCCAGATGTAGTTGCAGGGTTCGTCGCACTGGGTCAGCCAGTTTTCGGCCAGTGGGGCCTGATTGATCGTCCACAGCATTTCGCTTTGGGTCAATTTGGGCAGGTTGGTGCCGATGGGTGACCGATCGGTCGCCGTTCCCGTTGTTGTGTGCGGCGAACTGGCAGGAGAGCTCTCTGTGGCATTGCGCGCGGCCAGCGCCGGCGCAACGAGTATGCTCAACAGACAGAGTACTCCCACAATCAATCGCCTGATCTGCCGGTCGAGCGTAGATGCGTCAACAACCTTGCCAATCATCTGCACGGCAATCTGAGCCGAAAGCCCGAACTGGGACCGGATCGCCTGACAACAGAAGCGATGCAGGTCGTATTGACGAAAGGTGTATCTCTCCCGGCTCCGGCCACTGACAAATTGGCCGGCTGCGTTCGCCTGTTCATCCTACGGTGCAGCGTGTCAGCCTGGCGGGCAGGAGTTTGACTTGTGCAATCTGTTTCATGGCGCCTAGTATGGCACAGGTGCGCGAAAATTTCAAGCAATGTGACAATGTCTTGGGGGAGGGGAAGATTCAAAAGTTCTGGTGAATTTTTTCAGTAGCCTACTGATTGCGTGGCCTGCCAGGACGTGGTACAACAGAGAGGCGCAGGAACAACCCGGTTGCCTGTCTCTGTCCTGCCTGCTCCGCAGTTCGTTCATGTCCCGTGAGGTCCACATGCGTCACGAATTTTCAGCTGTTTTGGTCGGTGGTCCCCCACACAGTGGGAAATCTGTCCTCACCTACAGCCTGACCCAGGCGTTGCGCCGGCGGCAGGTGAGCCACTATGTCCTGCGTGCCTGCCCGGACGGCGAAGGTGACTGGAGCATGGAATCGCCTCCCGACACGGTCCGTCTGCTGCGCAACAAAGGGCTGTTTACCGATCAGTGGGTCGACCAGATCTGCCGAGACTTGCAGCAGCGGCATCTACCGCTGCTGGTGGATGTCGGCGGGCGTCCGACAGCCAACCAGCAGCAAATTTTTGGCTGCTGCACCCATGCCGTGTTGTTGGCCGCCGACCCCGCTGGGCTGCAGGAGTGGCGGGATATGATGAAAGAGCAGGGTGTGGCTGTCGTTGCAGAGCTGATTTCAACCCTGGAGGGGACAGAGGCTGTTGAGGGCCAAGGAGCGGTGTTGCGCGGCCGGATTGCCGGGCTGCATCGTTCTTGCACAGTGCAGGGGGAGCTTTTCGACGCGCTGGTAGAACGCCTGGTTTCTCTGTTGCAAACCGATCAGGCCAAACTGAGCGAGACGCATCTGCGCATGGCGCCCACCGAACTGGCTGTCGATCTGGAGCGATTGGGGCGCACACTCAATCTGCTCGATGCCGGGTCGCACCCGTGGCACCCTGCCGCCCTGCCTGCTTTGCTGGAATACCTGCCCGCCCACGAACCGCTGGCAGTCTACGGGCGTGGGCCTGGCTGGCTCTATGCTGCCCTGTCCGCCTACACCTGGCCAGCGCCTTTCTGGCAGTTTGATCCCCGTCTGGGCTGGGTGGCGCCGGCCACGCTGCACCGGTTGAAGACGGGCCCCTCCCCGATCGTCTGGCGCGTGGCTGGGGGGGCTGTTCCGATCCTGGAGGCTGTCCTGAACACGGCGTATGTGGACTATACCGAGTTGGAAGGGACGGGCGTGCCTGAGATCGATGTCAGCGGAGGGCTGGTGTTCAGAGGCAAGCTGCCCCATTGGGTGCTGACCGGGTTGGTGCGCACCTATGCAGATGCGCCGTGGATTGCAGCCTATCAACCGCAAAAGGAGAATGGCTTTGTGGTTGTGGTGCAGGGGGGGGGCCATCGAGTCGGGGACATTCTCGACCTCAAAGGGGTCTGAGACGATCGGTGGGCGTGCGATAGAGCAGCTGGCCGCCAACTCGAATCTCGACATCTACCAGAAAAGGCTGCAGACCCGCATGATTCACCCGCATGCCCAGCCCGGGGGCTGCGGGCGCGTGGACAAAGCCGTCTGGGTCGAGCCCGATCGAGTTTTCGGTGACAGCGACGGCCAGCGGCTGGAGTTCGACCGGGTACTCACAAAGAAGATCCTGTTCCAGACCGGCGTAGGGCTGCAGTGAAGCGCTGAGTGCAAGGTGGGAGGTGAAGGTGTGGTTGACATAGGTGACACCGCGCGCCTGCGCATAGGCGGCCACCTGTCTGGCCACACTGATTCCGCCGATCCGCCCGGCGTCGATCTGCACGTAGCCGATGTCGGCGTAGTCGATCAGATGTTGGGCCATGTAGAAGGAGTGCGTGCCTTCCCCGGCTGCCAGCTTGAGAGGGCCGCTCCGCTGGGCCAGCGCGCGGTAGGCTGTGAGCGCGCCAGAATCAAAGGGCTCTTCCAGCCAGGTGGCGCGGCAGGCGTGCAGCGCTGGCAGACGCAGCGCTGCTTTTTCGACATCGTCGTGCCAGACCGTGCCTGTGTCGATCAACAAGATTCCGTCCGGCCCCAGCCCTTCTCGGGCCGCTACAAAATGGTCGGCATCCTCGGCAACAGCGCCCAGCCCGATGGGGCCCCACCCGAATTTGGCTGCCCGATACCCAGCCCGCCGCGCTGCCTGCCCTTTGGCCAATGTGGCCTGTGGGCTTTCCCCAAAGAGCATCGACGCATAGGGCAGTTTGGGGAAGGGGTGTGGGTAGCCCAGCAATTTCCAGACAGGTTCGTTCAGCCGCTTGCCCAACAGATCCCAGAGTGCAATATCGATGCCGGAGAGCATGTGAGCGCTTTGCAGCAGATCCAGGCTGTTGGCACGGACCAGGTTGCCGATGCGATAGATGTCGTCGATGTCCTGAAGCGTTTGTCCGAGCACGGAGGCGGCGAGCGGTTTGCAGGCACTGTGCGACATCGGTGTGACAAAGCTGGCGATCGATGGCAGCGGCGACGCCTCACACTCTCCCCACCCTTCCTCGCCCCCAGCCTGAACGCGCACCAGCAGCGCATCCTGGCTGCCGTCCCCGATATCCAGCACCTCGGGCATGGCCAAATAGAAAAGATCCACCGCTTCGATCTTCATCGACTCCTCCGGCAACTGACCCCTGCCTTCAGGCGTGGGGGTGTCGATACAGGGCCTTCGTTCACAACGACCTCACAACCGCAATGGTATCACAGACCCAGAATTTTCTCCGCAGACGATGCTGCCGGGCACAGCGAAACCGGTTTTGAAAGCAGTGTAAAGAGCAGGTATACTGTGGTTGTAGGGAGTGTACGTCGTAAAAATCCACAGCCTGTCCAGAAAGTGTTTGTTTTGCAGCCCACTGTGCCTTGCGGCCATGCAGAGGAGAGAAAATCAAGATGAAAGTTGTCAGACCCATTGAGAAGCGTCCCTTTGGGCGGACCGGACACATGAGCACCGTCACGCTGTTTGGTGCAGCGGCGTTTGGCACGGTCTCGCAGGCCGATGCTGACCGCACGCTCGATCTGTTGTTGGCATATGGCGTCAACCATATCGATACCGCTGCTTCCTACGGCGAGTCTGAACTGCGGATCGGGCCCTGGATGGCGCGCCATCGCAAGGAGTTTTTTCTGGCGACCAAGACGGGCCAGCGCAGCTATGCCGCAGCGCGCGAAGAGATCCACCGCTCTCTTGACCGTCTGCGGGTCGATTCGTTTGACCTGATCCAGCTGCACGCGTTGGTGCATCCGGACGAATGGGAGAGTGCGATGGGCCCAGGGGGGGCGCTGGAGGCCTGTGTGGAAGCGCGCGAGCAGGGGTTGGTGCGTTTCATCGGTGTGACCGGCCACGGCCGCACGATCGCGGCCATGCACCGGCGCAGCCTGGCCCGTTTCGATTTTGACTCGGTTTTGTTGCCCTATTCGTACACGTTGATGCAGGATGAAGTCTACGAGCACGATTTTGAGCAACTCTACAAGAGCTGCCAGGAGCGCAACGTGGCGCTGCAGACGATCAAGTCGATCACGCGTGGCCCGTGGGCGACCACCCCCCGCACAAGCGCCACCTGGTATCAGCCGCTGGAAGAGCAGGCGGACATCGACCTGGCCGTCCATTGGGTGATCGGGCGACCGGGTCTCTTCCTGAACACCGTCGGCGACATCCAACTGCTGCCCAAGGTGCTGGATGCCGCCAGCCGTTTTGAATCCCGCCCGTCCGATGCTGCGCTGCAGCAGCTGATGCAGGCCCGGCAGATGACACCGCTGTTTGTCTAGCCCTGGAGAACGGGCAGCTGCGCGGGAATGCAAGGCCCACGCAGCCGCCCGCCCGCCTCACGCGTCGGTTGGGTGGACTGTAAACAGCGGGATCCCGCTGTGTGCCGAGAGCGCCTGGGCGATGCTGCCGTGCAGCATTTTCTGCAAGCCAGTGCGGCAGTGGGTGGCCATCGCGATGGCGTCGACGCTGTCGTGGAGGGCGTAGCGCACAATCTCGTCGGCACATTCTCCAAGACGCACCTCGACAGTCACCGTGTAGCCAGCTTCTTTGAGCTGGTGCACGTCTCCTACCAGGGTGCTGCGCAGCAGAGACTCGCTGCTTTCCCACTCCTGGCTGGCGTAGATGGGGTGGAGGGCCAACGTTGCCTCCTGGCTGGAGGCATAGGCAGTCACCGTCACATCCAGACTGACCGGGCGGGGCACTCCTGCGACCGTCCCGGCTACAGGTCGCTCGCCGACACGCAACAGCACCAGCTCTGCCTGTTCTGGCGGGAAGAATTTGAGCAAATACGGATAGATCTGGCGGCAGAATGCGGACCCATCATGGGGCACCAAAATTCGTAGTTTTTTCATGGCAACTCTCCTTTGACCAGCCACCCAGCCCCGACCGACAGCCCCGACCGACAGCCCCGAGAACGGCTGCACGCTGAGCAGTGCCTGGGCCAATACACAGCCTTCCTGAGGCCATCTCTTCTTTTAGTATAGCACAGCCGGGCCGACAGGGCATCCCCCCCCAGGAGGGGGGGACTACGGCCCGTTGGGGGAAGGGGGCGCCGAGAGCAGCACGGCCTCGACCGCCTGGGGACCTTTGTGGGTGACTGCAACGGCAAATTCGACCAGATCGCCTACGGCAGGCACCCGGCGCCCTTGGATCTCGCTGCGGTGCAGATAGAGCTCTGGCTGGCCAGCGCGCACGATGAAGCCGTACTGTTTGCGGCGGTCAAACCATTTGATCTGCCCACGTTCGCGGCCGGGCGGGGGCAGCAGGTGGCGACAGCCCGGGCAGAGCAGGGGCTGGGCGGCCCCAGGCAGGCGCTGCTCCTCCTGTGCCCACAAAAATGAGATCCCGCAGCGTGCACAGTAGAGGATCTCGTCTGCATGGGTTGGCTTGGCCATCGAATTGTTCTCCAGATTTGACAATTTTTCTATGCCTTGTTACTCTACAGTATAACATGGCGACGTAGCCAAGCGGTAAGGCAGGGGTCTGCAAAACCCCCATCGCCGGTTCAAATCCGGCCGTCGCCTCTGTGACTGTTTTCTTTCAAACAAAAATGCCGCAGACAAGCGCTGAACTTTTTCTGCAACTGTGCAGACCGTCTACCAAGACGGTCTCTTTTGTTGTCCGATCGTTTTGGAGAGTGTGTGAAGCGAGGAGGGTCTGCCCCATTGGGTGGGGGGCCTTCTGTAGAATGGAACCAAGATGAGTACAACGACGACCCGTGTCAACGATTGGCTCCGCTGCTACCGGCGCCAGCCCGATGTTCAGCTTCGTCTTTTCTGTTTTCCCTATGCAGGGGGCGGCGCTACGGTCTACCGGCTGTGGGGGCAGCAGCTGCCCGCAGCCGTTGAGGTGCAGGCGGTGCAGCTGCCCGGCCGTGAAGACCGTTTCAAAGAAACAGCCCTCACCAGCATGGGGCAGCTGCTCGATGCGCTGGTGCCAGCGTTGCTCCCCTCTCTGGATCATCCATACGTTTTCTTTGGCCACAGCATGGGCTCTGCCATCGCGTATGCGCTGAGCTGCCGGCTGCGCGAGCGGGGGCTGCCGTTGCCGCTCCAGCTGTTGGTTTCTGGCCGTTCGGCGCCCCACTGGCCCAAGACGGTCAGTGACCTGCATGCCCTGCCCGATCTACAGTTTCTGGACCAGCTGCAGAGCCGCTACGGCGGAATTCCCTCCGAGGTCTGGCAGGACAAAGAGCTACGTGCGCTCGTGCTGCCGACGATGCGGGCGGACATGACGTTGCTGGAGACCTATCGCCATCTGCCGACGCCTCCGCTCCCCTGCCCGATCGTTTATTTTGGAGGGCGCCACGACCCGCATCTGAATTTGGAGGGGATGGCTGCCTGGCAGCAGCTGACGTCGGGCTCTTTCCGCACACAGCTCTTCGACGGCGACCATTTTTATCTGAAACAGCAGCCCCAGCTGCTGCTGAGCGCCATCCAGCAGCAGCTGGCCACTTTGGTGGGGTTTCCCGGTCGCTGAGCTGCGGTTGCAGGTTGAAAACGGCTACAAGATCGCTTTGAGCGTTTCCAGATCCAGGTTGGCGCCGCACAGGACGATGGCGACCTGTCGGCCCTGTCGGCGCTCTGGGTCTTTGAGATAGGCGGCCACGGCGACGCCGGCAGCCCCTTCGATCAGCTGATGGTGGGTGGCGGCGACCAGCCGGACTGCAGCAGCGATCTCTTCTTCGTCGACCTGGATCCAGTCGTCGACCCATTGTTGGCAGAGGGCAAAGGTCAGCGCGCCGGGCTCGATGCCGCCGGCGCTGCCGTCCGACAGGGTGGGGAGAGATTTCAGCTCGACGATCTGGCCAGCTTGCACCGAAGCGGCCATCACCGGCGAGTGGGTGGGTTGGCAGCCGACGATGCGGACGGGAGGGCGTGTGGCGGGCCCTGCTTTGAACCATCCGGCGATGCCTCCGACCAGCCCGCCGCCGCCGACAGTGACGTAGATCGTCTCGACGGCGGGCAGGTCGTGGGCGATCTCTGCGCCCAGCGTGCCCTGTCCGGCGACAACTTCCCAATCGTTGTAGGGGGAGAGATAGACCAGACCTTCTTCGGCAGCGTAGGATCTGGCCGACATTTCGGCTACGACGGTGTCCTGTCCGCACAGGCAGACTGCGCTGCCGAACCGGCGAATTGCCGCCAGTTTGGTCGCTGCTGTCTGTTCGGGCACGAAGACCAGCCCGGGGGCCCGCAGTTTGTGCAGCGCGTAGGCGACAGCAGCGCCATGGTTGCCCGAGGAGGCTGCCACCACGCCGCGGGCCAGAACTTCTGGGGGCAGCGCCAGCAATTTGTTGAAGGCCCCGCGTACCTTGAAAGAGCCGGTGTGCTGGAAATTTTCCAGCTTGAGCAGAACCCGGTCGCCGCCAGCTTCGCTCAGTGCCAGCGATTCTTCCAGAGGGGTCGCCCGCACAAAGGGGCGGATACGCTGCGCGGCGGCGAGGATGGCAGGAAAGAGATCCAAAGGCATGGTTGCCCTACAGATCCTGGTTTTGGGGGAGCATGACCAGGTCGCGGATGGTGACATGGGCGGGCCGCGAGAGCATGAAGACGACGGCCTCGGCCACATCCTCCGAAGTCAGGCTGGCATGGCGCTCTGCCATCGCAGCGATCTGGGCCGGGTCGGTAAAGCCCCAGAGTTCGTTGGCCACCATCCCTGGGGCGATCGCCCCGACACGGATGCCTTGTGCGGCAACCTGCCGACGCAGGGTATGGACAAAGCCTTGGATGGCATGTTTGGAGGCGCTGTAGACCGGCTCCCAGTGGATGTCGATCAACCCCGAGATCGAGCTGGTCACCAGGATGTCGCCCGATTTTTGGGCGAGCAGATGGGGCAGGACCGCATGCACGGAGCGCAAGACGCCGTCGACGTTGACATCCATCAGGGTGGCCCAGGCCTCAGGGTCCCCGTCTGCGACCTGGCCCGGGATGTAGATGCCGGCATTGGCGAAGAGCACGTCGACGCGGCCGAAGCGGGCCACGGTCTGTTCGACCATGGAGACAACCGCAGCGCCGTCGGTGAGATCGGTCGGCACAACCAGTGTCCGAGAGCGGCCAAGTTCTTCGGCCAGCTGTTCGAGGCGGCTGGTCGAACGGGCCGCCAGGGTCAGCTGGCAGCCCTCTCGCGCCAGCGCCCGCGCCGTGGCCGCACCGATGCCGGAGCTGGCGCCCGTGATGATGACAACTTTGTCGGTCAGAGTCTGTTGCATGGTGGTCGTCCTTGTGGAGATGGATGGAACGGTTCTGAACTGGTTCTTTCACGTTGCTTTGATCCTACAGCGGCGAGGGGCCTCCGGTCAACTGTTCGTCGAGGGGACCTTCTGCACCAGCACTTTGTCGACCCGCCACCCGTCCATGTCGACGACCTCCAGACGGTAGCCGTCGATCTCAAGGTGGTTGCCGACGGCAGGGACCTGCTCGAGCAGCGCCATGATCATCCCCCCGACTGTCTGGTAGTCCAGATCGTCCTGGGAGGGGAGGCTGGCCAGGTGAAAATGGCTCTGGAAGAGGTCTACAGGCCACATGCCGTCGACAAGCCAGGAGCCATCCTCGCGCTGGACGACCGGAGCGTCCTCCTCGCCGCCAGTAGATTCGACAGCCCCCAGGATTGCCTGGGCGACATCGTTGATGGTGACCAGCCCCTCCAGCCCACCATATTCGTTGATGACGAGTGCGATGTGGGCGCGTGACTCGCGCAGATTTTCGATCACGTCGAGCGCGGTCATGCTTTCCGGCAAGAAGAGCACGGGCCGGGCCAATGCCCGCAGATCGAAGCCTTCGTCCAGCAGCCGCTGGGCGACCAGGTCGCGGACAAAAAGGATGCCGATGACCCGGTCCAGCGACCCCTCGGCCAGCGGGAAGCGCGAGTGGGAGGAGTTCAAGATCAGCTCGCTCACTGCAGCGGCGTCCTGGTCGACGTCGATCCAGTCGATCTCGGGGCGCGGGGTCATGATCGCGCTGACCCGGCGATCGCTGAGTCGGAAGACCTGCGCCACAATCTCCTCTTCGATCGGCTCGAAGACACCGACCTTGGTCCCCTGGCGGAGCATGATGCGCACCTCTTCGTCGGTGACAGCAGGGGCTTCGCTGGGGCGGATGCCCAGTGCCTGGGTCAGCCAGGCACTCGAATGGTCGAGCAGGAGCACCAGCGGGTGCGCGATGCGCGAGAGCAGATCCATCGGCGGGGCGACCAGGCTGGCAATCTCCTCCGGGCTGTTGAGCGCGATCCGTTTGGGAGTGAGCTCCGCGACGATCAGCGAAAGGTAGGTTGTCATGACGATGACAAGCACCAAGGCGCTCTGCGCTGCATAGGGCTGCAGCCAGGGGATCCGGCGCAGCAGGTCGGCTACCGGTTCGTCGAGCGCAGCGCCGCTGAAGACACCGGTCACGATCCCGATCGCCGTGATGCCGATCTGGACGGTGGAGAGGAAGTCGCCTGGATCTTCCGCCAGGAGCAGTGCTCTGGCTGCGCCCTGGTTGCCAGCTGCAGCCAGGGTCTGCAGGCGAGGGCGGCGAGCAGAGATGATCGCCATTTCCGCCATTGCCAAAAATCCATTGGCCAGCAGCAAAAGAAGGAGAATGGCAACGTCGGTCCAGTATTCGTTCATGTCGATGGTCCGTCCTTGCAGGCGTCCAGTAGGGTCAAGCACTGTATATGCTACCACAAGACAAGGTGCAAGGGCATCTCTTCGCTTGTGTTTTACAGGGCTGTCAGGGCCTGGTTGGCCCCCCCTACAGCGTTGGCACCCTGCGTGGTTCGTGCTACAATGGCGACAGCGGGCTGTCAGACGGTAAAACAGGGAAGGAGATCGGGCGATGGGTGAACGCAAAGTCCGTGTGTTGGTGGCCAAACCGGGGTTGGACGGCCACGATCGGGGGGCCAAAGTCGTGGCCCGCATGCTGCGCGACGCCGGCTTCGAGGTCATCTATACGGGCATCCGACAGACCCCACAGATGATCGCCGAGGCTGCTCTTCAGGAGGATGTCGACGTGGTTGGGCTCAGCATCCTCAGCGGAGCCCATCTGACCCTCTGCCCCAAGGTGGTGGAGCTGCTGCGAGCGCAGGGGCAAGAGGATGTACTGGTCGTGGTGGGCGGTATTATTCCTGAAGAGGACATCGACACGTTGAAGGCAGCTGGCATCGATGGGGTTTTCGGCCCGGGCACTGCCAGCGAAGACTATGTCAATTTTATCTACACTCACCTGCGGGTGGCCAGCTGAATGGCACACGCCCAATCTGCTGCTGCGCTGGCCAGAGCGCTGCTGGCGGGGGACCGCCTGGCGTTGGCCCGTGCGCTCTCGCGTGTGGAAAATCAGGCAGAAGATGCAGCTGCCCTGCTGGCTGCGCTTTACCCTGCCTCGGGCCGTGCCCACATCGTGGGGATCACCGGTGCCCCCGGCACGGGCAAGTCGACGCTGGTGACTGCCTTGGCCCAGCGTTACCGGCAAGCTGGCCAGACAGTCGCAGTGGTTGCGGTCGATCCTACCAGCCCGTTCACCGGTGGAGCGTTGCTCGGCGACCGGGTGCGCATGCGGTCGCTGGCCGGCGACCCCGGCATTTTTGTGCGCAGCATGGCCACCCGTGGCAGCCTGGGGGGGCTCAGCCAAAGCACCGGAGAGGCAGTCACGCTGTTGGACGCTGCGGGCTTTGACCGGATCTTGGTCGAGACCGTGGGGGTGGGTCAGGCCGAAGTCGAAATTGCCAGCACAGCCCACACGACGCTGGTGGTGGAAGCCCCTGGGCTCGGCGACGAGGTTCAGGCGATCAAAGCAGGGATTCTGGAGATCGCCGACATTCTGGTGGTCAACAAGGCAGACCGTCCGGGGGTGGACCGCACTGTGCGTGCGCTGGAAATGATGCTGGAAATTGAGGGGGATGGGCCCCGCGCAGTGCGCCATCACGGCCAGCTGCTGCGTGTGGAGTCGCCTCCTCGCACCGGGGAGGCCAAAGATCCTGCGCTGCGCTGGCAGGTGCGCGTGCTGCAGACAGTTGCTTCCGCTGGCACCGGCGTAGAGGAGCTGCATGAACGAGTCGAATTGCATCGCCGTTGGCTGCATGCTTCCGGTGAGTTTACAACCCGTGAACAGCTGCGGGCCGCCCACATGCTGGAGACCCTGCTGCGCGCCGAACTCAACCGGCGGATCACAGCCCAGATGCCGGCAGGCCATCTGGCAGAAGTGGTGGATCAGATTTGTCGGCGCCAGACCGATCCCTACAGCGCAGCGGCCACTCTGCTCGCTGCGCTCTGAGCTCTCCCCCCTCCCCACTGTGGGCCGATTTCTACGACATTGTGTGCCAGCTGGACGACCGCTTGGGGGCCCTCCAGGCCGATCAAGAGAGGGAGCAACCCCTCGATCCCATGGACTGTCTGCCAGAGACCGCGCTGGCTGTCGGCCTGCCAGATTGCACCCATCCAGCGTTCGAGTTCCCCGCGCACCGTTTCAACTTCGCTCTGCGCTCCTTCTGTCAGGGATGGAGCGACTTTTGCCACCAACAGCCCAGCCAGGTGGGAAAGTCGGGCTGCATATTTTTCGCCGCTGCTGGTGGCTGTTGCCTGTTGCATCCAAGGCAACACGGGCAGCGCCTGCCGGATGCGCCCGCTCTCCAACAAGGGGGCCAGCAGGTTGTCGGTCAGAAAGCTGGCCAGGGCTTCGCCAGCCAGCAGCTGGGGTGCCCATTGGGTCAGCAGGTTAATCTGCTGTTGGATCTCTCTGGAGTGCGGAGGATCCTGCTGGAGGAGCGCGCGCAGCCGCAATCCGCTGCGTCGGAGATCGTCGTCGTTGGCCTTGTGTCCCCACGCCGCACGCAGGTTCTGCCAGAAGCCCGCTGGCTCTTGCCATGCGTCCAGCACGGCCAGCGCCTGGGCTGGTGAGCGGCGGTTCAAAAAAAGCTCGGCGATTCCCCAGACCAGCGCTCGTCCTGGGTTGCGTCGGGGAGAATCTGCTGCCCACGCCAGTGCCTGCTGGATCGGTTCTTGGGCCGGTTCCTCGAGCTCCAGCAGGCCCCTCACCAGACTCAGATAGCCTTCGGCCTTGGTCGGGTCGTTTGCCGGGATCGCTTCGACCACCTGCACGGCATATTTGACCGCGCCCAGCTCGATCAGTGTTGCAGCTGCACTGGCAGCCGTCCAGCCGTCGCTCTGGGTGCCCAACAGCGCGAGCCGGTCGGCCAGTTCGATCCGTGCCTCGCGCGGCAGCTGGCGCACCGGCATGGAGCGGACCGCCTCTTGCAGGGTATAGACCTGAAAATCGACCTCGCTGTTGGCGGCAGGCCGTTTGACCTGCCGCAGCAGCGTCTGTTCTCCCTGGCGCGCCAGCCCACTTTCTCGCCGCGCGGCTTGGATATTGGCGATCGTCGTCAGCTGTGCCAACAGGTCGTCGCTGGCCCCAACCTGGCCAAACACGATGGCGGCCACCCGACGTGCCTGCAGGCTGGTCAACGTGGCGTTGCGCAGGGTGTCGCCCCCGATCTCCAGCAGGCGGGCCAGCGGTGCCGAGCTGGGGTGGCGGCGCAGCTGCAGGCTTGCTGCGGTAGTGACCGCCAGGATCAGCTGGGCACCGGCGTCGTCGTAGCGGCGCAGTGCGTTTTGAATCAGCGCTTTGGTGAGCGGGTGGGGACCCAGCCGGGCGATGGTCTCTGCCAGCAACTGGCGCTGCTCCGGCACCACAGCTGGCCTGTCCCAGGCTCCAGGCCACTGGTCGAGAGCTTCCAGCAACGCAAAGGCCTGCTGCGGCTCGCCGATGGCTGCGGCGGTCGATGCGGCATAAAGCAGGCACTCGCGCCCTGCCCGATCCTGGCGGGAAGCCGACAACAGGGCAGGCTTTGCCCGCTCCAGCTCCTGAGCGAGACGCCACGCCAGCCCAATCCGACGATCCAGCTGGTGGGAGAGCCGATAGAGCCCCTGGAACCGCGCCAGGGGCTGGCTTGGGGCAGCCAGCCCGACCACCTCCAGCATCTCCTCTGCCGCCCCCGTGTCGGCCAGCGCTTCCCAGCACTTTTGCAGCAGCCAGGAGTCTGGCTGGTAAATGGCACGTTCTTCGACCGGAGTGGCTGCGGCCAGCCCAGAGCTGGCTGCAGCCAACAAGCTGGCCACTGCTTGTTGTACCAGCGCGCTGCGCCCCGTTCTCCCGACTTCAGCTGGGTTCATCGGCTGTTTCCTTCACAGGCTGTTTCCTTCACAGGCTGTTTCCTTCACAAAGGCCAGTGGGCTGCCAACAGGAGCAGGGCGCAGGCCAGGCCGGCCAGAAGCAGCCAGCGCCCTGTCCGCTCAGCCCAATAGGCCTGGCGTGCGCGAGCCCCGTGGCGGGCGTGGCGCGCGGTGCCATGCACGAGCCGCTCTGGGAACTGGTGGGGAACGCCCTGGATCTGGGCCAGCCACCAGGCCCGCCGGCAGAAGGCCCACTGGCCGAGGTCGCTGGCGCGCACAAGGGAACGATCTCTGGCCACGGTGCCGCTCACTCCTCGCTTTCGCTGCTCAGCAGCTGAATCCCTGGATCGGTGGCAGCCAGATCGGTGCCCAGCTGTCGGTCCAGATGGCGTTCAAAGGCCAACAGGGCGACACGCATCTGCTCTTGGCGAAACGCCAGCGTCAGGTCGCCGCGTGTTCGTTCGAGCACCCCGCGCAGCACATCGGTGTGCCGACGCAACCCCTCGGTCACAGCGTCTGGGAAGTCCACAGTCACCAGCTGGCTGTAGACCTCGTCCATGAACAGCAGGTATTGCTCGGCTTCTGTCACGCGGCCAGCCCGCATCAGGTCGAGCACAAAGCGGCGCATCTCGGTGGCTGCCTCGCTCATTCCGCGCAGGTAGGTCGGCCCGGTCACCTGCAGGGCGTCTGGGCCAGGCAACGGCAGGCCCAGCGCCACCGCGTGTACCAGGTGCGCCTCCACCAGCTCCTTGAGCGCATCCTGGGTGTAGCCAGCATAGTAGAGCGTCGGTTGCACGGCGATGGCGCCCACCATCGCTGCCGCTTCGCTGCGTGCCTGGGCCAGCAGCAGCTCTGCCTCTTTCCATTCGTGGCGATGGATGGCGCGGATGCTGTTGGCGCAGGCTCGCGTCAGGCTGCGGCTGCGGGCCAGGGTTTCGTCGCGCAGGCTGTTGAGGGTGGTCAGCTCGCTGCGGATGGCATCGACGATCGTGTTCAACGGGGTCGCCACAGATTTTTCCTCGCCGGACAATGGTGGGCCGGTCAGCATTCGCTGTAGCCGCACACAGCACATTTGCGGCATCCTTCGACATTCAAAAAGCTGGCTTCGCCGCACTCCGGGCAGATGTCGCCGATCGGTTTGGCTGCGATCGGCAGTGCCAGCTGTTCGGGCGAGAGCACCTCCTCGGCCGCAGGCAGCTCGCTCAGGTATTCAGCCAGAACCTGGGCGATGCCGTCCGGCAGCGAGCGCACCCGATTGGCGCCGAAACCCAGCGGGCGCCCCCCACCGATGCCTGCCATTTCATCCATGACCCAGCGCAGCCGTTCTGTAGGAGGCAGCGTGCCTGGCATCCGCAGGATCAGGCTGATCAGGCGGCCGGTCGCTTCGCTGACCGCAGTCACCTCGGTGCCGGCCTTGCCGACATTCATAAAGACCTCAAAGGGTTCGTGGCGGTCGTCGCTGTTGACCGTGATGTAAGCGGTGCCCAGCGGCGTATCCTTGCGGTAGGTCGCCCCGCGCAACCTGGCTGGCCGTGGGCGTTTCATCAGCGCCCGTTTGAAGTCAACCCCTGCCGTTCCCTCCTCCGCAGGGCGGCTGTGGAGGCCGTTGGCAGACACGGCGGCAGTGGGCTCCTCTTTTTTCTGTTTGGTGGCCTGGGTCTCCAACACCACCTGCTCGCGACTGCCCGTGACATAGACGGTCAGCCCCTTGCAGCCCATCTCCCAAGCCAGTATGTAGGCTTGGGCGACCTCCTCCTCGGTGGCGCCTTCGGGAAAATTGCAGGTTTTGGAGATGCTGTTGTCGGTAAACGCCTGGATGGCTGCCTGCATCCGCACATGCTCCGCAGCCGAGATGTCGCTGCTCACGACAAAGGCATGGCGCAGCGCCTCTGGAAGCTCGGAGACGGTCTGGCAGGAGCCGTAGGTGGCAGCATGCTGCTTGATGCGCGCCTTGGCCGGTTCACTCAGATCGGTGGCGTTGAGCGCCTGCTCGAAGAGCGGGCTGGTGTAGGCCAGCTCGACATTCCGGTCTCCATCTTTGAAGTGGCGGATGTAGCCCAGTGCGAAGACCGGTTCGCAGCCGTACCCTTCGCAGCCCACCACGGTGGCAATCGTGCCGGTCGGCGCAACCGTTGTCTGGGCCGCGTTGCGGATCCCATGCTCGGCAATCCCGCGGACGATCTGCCCCCAGTCCAACTTGGGGCGCCGCCAATCACGCACGTACGGGCGCAGCGGCTGCGGTGGCTGCCAGACCATCTCTGGGCGCGGGTCGTAGATGCTGCCCGCAAACGCTCGGAAGGGGCCCCGTTCGGCTGCCAGCTCGATGCTGCGCTGCATCGCATGGTAGCGCACAAATTCCATGATCTGGGCGGCAAATTCCTGGCCCTCCTCGCTGCCGTAGCGAATGCCTAGCTGGTACATCAGGTCCCCCAGCCCCATAATCCCCAGCCCGATCCGGCGCGCCCGATAGGCAGCCTCGGCGACCTCTGGAACAGCCGGCACATACGCGTTGGCGCTGACGACATTGTCGAGGAAGTGGGTGCTCTCCCGGATTGTTCGCTCCAACAGCGCCCAGTCGACCCTTGCCTGGCCCTCCTGGAGAACATGATTGGCCAGATTGATCGAGCCCAGGCAGCAGTTTTCATAGGGGCCCAGCCACTGTTCTCCACAGCCGCGCGAAACATAGCCTTCGGTGATCCAAGTGTCGCTCTTGGGTTCATAGAGATCGTAGACCGTCGCAACCCCGGCAGGAACCACCTTCACCACCCTGGCTGCCCAGTTGCCGCCGGTAAAATTGGAACGCAGCGCCGCCTCTTCAATCTGCATGCGTTTGGCAGGATGGCTCAGACAAATCTGCTCAAAAAACCGCCCCAGCCCATCGCCAGAGATGCAGACCGTATAGGGCAGGGGGGCCTCCTGAACAGCCTGGCCGTCGTGGGCAGTATGCCCGCGCCGAGCCGGGCGTACATGGCCGTGAATGCCAAACATCAACAAGATACGGCGCACTTGCTGGGCGAGTGTGAGGCTGGCGCTCTGAAAGTGTACGGCAGGAGAGGGGCTCCGCAGATCGACCTGCCCGTCCGCCGAGAAGAGACCATCTAACAACCCAGTCAGAAACGCACGGTTGCTGTTGACATAGAGATCGGGCAGATGCTTTTCGGGCCCGAATGCTGGCTCCAGGGGCAATGATTTGACCCAGTCCGCCAGAACGCGGTTCGGTTTGGAAACAGACGGCTTCGCGTGAGAAGCGCTCTGGGGAGCGGGGGCACGCTCTGCGGCGTAGACCTTGGCGAAGGCCGCTCTGGTAACTTTGTGCCATGCTTCGTCGTCGGCCTGTGTGGGAGGCTGCCCCTCCTGTTCGGACAGACGATAGGGGGGGGCAGGTCTGTCTCCGAGCAAAATTCCGACCAGAAAGCCGTACTCCCGATCCGTCAGCCCCTCCAGCCTGGCTGGAACAGGGTTTTCGGGTGTCACCGAACGAGAGACCCGGACCCAGTCGCCTGTCTTTAGTTGGTCGAGGCGGCGGGGTTTAAAGAACTGGGTATGCGCCTCGCGGACGTGAAACTGATGCGAGGCCGTGACGCGGACAACGGCGCCATCTGAAAGATGAAGGTCGTAGACCGGCATCCCTTTGTTGACTTCCACGGTGGCCACGCGCCCTGTTCCCAGGAGAGTGCAGATCTCATCCCCCTCACCGAGGCTGTCCGCACGTCGCCAGCCCTGTGGGGTCGCCACCAGGGTGTCGCCGGTGACGCATGGATTGGTCGCCTCCAAATCATATAGATGGGGCACTGGGTTGGAGCGGTTGGCTGCGTCGATAAAGAGCGCGCCCGGCTCGCCGTTGTGATGGGCGTAGCGGACGATCCTGGCAAAGAGGTCGCGTGCCCGCAGCTGCTTCCAGACCCGGCCATCGCGCGGGTTGCGCAGTGCAAAGTCGGTGTCGTCGCGCACAGCCACCATAAATTCGTCGGTGATCGCAACCGAAATGTTGAAATTGGCGATCTTGCCTTCCTCTGCTTTGCAGCTGATGAACTCTTCGATGTCCGGGTGGTCGACGCGCAGAACGCCCATATTGGCCCCCCGTCGGCTGCCTCCCTGGGCGATCTCCCCAAAGGCCTGGTCGTAGACGCGCAAAAAACCCACCGGTCCGGTCGCTCTCCCCGCCGAGGTGTGGACAATGTCGTTTTTGGGGCGCAGACGGCTGAACGAAAAACCGTTGCCGCCGCCGGTCTGCTGGATCAAGGCAGCCACACGCAAGGTGCTGAAGATGCCGTCGCTCATTTTGCCCATGTCGTCTTCGATCGGCAGCACAAAGCAGGCTGCCAGTTGCCCCAGCGGCGTGCCTGCGCCGGTAAAGGTTGGGCTGTTGGGGAAGAAACGGCGCTCGGAAAGCAGCTGGTAGAAGGTACGGGTCACCTCTTCTACATCCCCCCCCTGTTCGCGCTCTCCCTGGGCCATATGGCTGGCCACCCGATAGAACATGCCCGCCGGTGTCTCCAGGTAGCTGCCGTCAAAATCTCGGCGCAGATACCGCTTTTCCAACACCTGGATGCTGTTTTTGTGGAGGTCGATCGCTGCATCGTCGACATAAGGAGGACAGACGACCGGAAACCGCTGGCCTTTGACGGTCTCCAGGACGGTGTAGGCCGCCGCCTTCTGGGGAGCCTCCTGGGCCAGGAGCGGAGTAGAGCTTGGGTGGGACATGGGTGGTCTCCTCTGAAATGGTGTGTATCGATCGACTGTCAATGCCCGAAACAAAAAACCTGTTTTAACACTCAAAATGACGCCGGCAGGCAGTTCACCGGCAGCACAGGAATGGGCAGTCTGCTCTGTCTGCGCCACTCGCTTGGGTTGCTCGCTTTTGCGGTTGTCTGGCGGCCGTCAGCGTTGCTCGGCCTGCACCGCCCGCCCTAGCCAGAGGAATTGGCCGAACGTCCCATCAGCCGGTCAATTTCGTTGCGCACCTCGGTCAAATCGCCCATGTCGAGGTAGACGCTGGCAAATCGAATGTAGGCGAGCTGGTCCACCTGGGCGAGCTGGTCTAGCACCATGCCGCCTATCAGTTTGCTCGGCACCTCCGTACGCCCGATCGCCTGCAACGACTCCATCACCTGGTCGACGATGGAGTCCATCGTCTCCCGGCTGATCGGGCGCTTGGTGGCTGCGGTCTGGATCCCAGAGAGGATCTTCTGCCGATCCAGCGGTTCTCGGCGCCCATCACTTTTGACGACCAACAGGTTGGCCGCTACATGCTCGTAGGTCGTGAAACGTTTTCCACACTGTTCACACTGCCGCCGTCTACGGATCGAATCGCTGGTCTCGCGCGTGTCGACAACACGGTGTGCGCGATGGCCACAGTAGGGACATTTCATCCAGATTACCTACGATATTTTGTGTACATCTCAAAAAACACACAACATGTTGTGTGTACAAGAAAAATAGTATACCACACAGGCTGAAAGGGGAGCAAATGACGTGCGCGCACACTGCCAGAGAGAAGGTTGGGGAGAGGCGCGAATCTCTCAAAATTTTAAGCTTGCACGCGGGAGCCACTTCAAAAAAAAGACGGCAGGAGGCACTTGAACGCCTCCTGCCGCCCCCCTCTCTTTGAAGCGCGCGTTTAGCTGCGCCCGTT
Organism: Chloroflexota bacterium; assembly: GCA_018969295.1. Lineage (GTDB taxonomy): Bacteria > Chloroflexota > Anaerolineae > Caldilineales > Caldilineaceae > Caldilinea. The sequence goes on from JAGWYN010000013.1 coordinate 75,305, forward strand.
GTTGGTGCGTTGGCGTCGGAGAAACGCCGGGATATCCAGGTCGTCGCGTTGAAAGGTTCGGACCTGGTAGTCTGCGTTGGGGTCGCGGGCCGGTTCGTTGCGGGTCGGTTCGTTGCGGGTCGGTTCGTTGCGGGCGGGCCGGCGTTCGGTCCGCTGTTTGTTTTGTCCGTCAAAGGCAGAGCGAACAAAGTCGAATTGGTCCTGGGGTTTGGGCCGGTCAAAGCCGGTGGCAATCACGGTCAGATGGATTTCGCCGCCAACTTCGGGGTCGACCACTGCGCCGAAGATGATGTTGCATTCGGGGTGGGCGCTGGCCCGGATCACCTCAGCGGCTTCGTTGACCTCGAAGAGGCTCATGTCTTCCCCGCCTTTGATGTTGAAGATGATCGAGCGGGCTCCTTCGATCGACACATCCAACAGAGCGCTTTCGATCGCCCGGCTGGCTGCCTCGCGCGCCCGGTTTTCGCCTGTGCCCCGCCCGATCGCCATCAAGGCGGCGCCGCCGTCCTGCATGATCGTCTTGACATCGGCGAAGTCCAAGTTGATCAGACCCGGGATGGTGATCAGTTCGCTGATCCCTTGGATGCCTTGGCGCAGGACGTCGTCTGCCATGCCGAAGGCCTGTTTGACACTGGCGGACTTGCCTGCAATTTGCAGAAGCCGGTCGTTGGGGATGGAGATCAGGGTGTCGACAGAGCTCTGCAGGGCCTCGATCGAGTGTTCGGCGTTGCGCCGGCGTTGGGTTCCCTCGAAGGTAAAGGGGCGTGTGACCACGCCGATCGTCAGGGCTCCCTCCTCGCGCGCGACCTGGGCCACGACTGCCGAAGCGCCGGAGCCGGTGCCTCCTCCCATCCCGGCGGTTACGAAGACCATGTCGGCGCCTTTGAGCATCTGGCGCAGCTCCTCACGGCTTTCTTCGGCGGCGCGCAGTCCGATCTCCGGGTTGCCGCCCGAGCCCAGCCCCTTGGTGATCTTCTCCCCGATGCGCAGCCGCTGAGGTGCGCTGGAGAGCATCAATGCCTGTGCATCCGTGTTGACAGCGATGAATTCGACGCCTTGGATGCCTTCTTCGATCATGCGGTTGACGGCATTCTGACCGCCGCCCCCCACGCCGACAACCTTGATCTGGGCAAAGTTGTCGACATACGACGGTTGTGCTTTGGTGCTGCGGGTCATGTTGTTCTCCTTGGATGGTTCAGACATTCTGGCCTGCGATGACGGTACGATGAATTGCCTTTACAACACTGTTTGCGTCTTCCGCCCCCAGGGAGAGGCCCTCCCTGGGGGCGGCAACCATGTATCTCAATCCCTGTCCGGCAACAGGGCTTTGAGCCATCTGGCGGCTGCGCCCATCCATTTCTGTTTGGATGAGTTGCCGTGGTCCGCCTCATACCGTTGGTGGACCGAGCGTGCGTCTTCGTGCAGGCCCCACAGCAGCAGCCCGACCGAAGTTGCATAGCTGGGGGTCAGGAGCGTGCGGGTCAGCCCGGCGATCGGCAGCGAGCTTTGTGCTGCGCCGACCCGCACGGGCATGCCGAGTGTGCTGCGTCCGAGCTCGGCAAACCCCGGCAGCTGGCTGCAGCCGCCGGTCAACACGACCCCTGCTGGGAGCCGGTCGATCCACCCGTTTTCTGCCAGTTTTTCGGCAAGGGTTTCGATCATCTCTGCCGCACGGGCTTCCAGAACGTCGCAGATGAAACGCCGGCTGAAACTGCGCTCTGCTTTTTCACCGAAGACGCTGGCCCAGACGGTCTCGTCGGGGGCAACGCGTTCCGGAAGCAATGACCCGTAGCGCAGCTTGATCTCCTCGGCGGTTTCAAAGGGGCAGCGAAGCCCCACGGCGACGTCGTTGGTCAGATGGTTGCCGCCCATGTCCAGGATGGCTGTGTGCGTCAGCGCGTTGTCGATAAAGAGGGCCAGGTCCGACGTGCCGCCGCCCATATCGACCACGGCCACCCCCATGCGCCGCTCTTCCGGCCGCAGCACCGCCTCGTTGGCGGCCAGCGGTTCCAGCACCAGCTCATCGACGTCGATCCCATGGGCCCCGACACACTGGACCAGGTTGTGGATGGCGGTGTTGCTGCCTGTGACGATGTGTGCGTCTACCTCGAGCCGATGCGCGTTCATCCCGATCGGCTGCTGCACTTCGGTCTCGCCATCTACCGTCCAGGTGCGTGCCAGGGTGTGGATGACGGCCTGGTTTTCTGGCAGCACGACTGCCCGTGCGCCCTCCAGCGCCCGCTGCATGTCGGCGCTGGTGACACCGCTGCGGCGGTCGACCGGGCTGACCCCTCGGCTGTTGCGCGTGCCGATATGGCTGCCGGCGATCCCGACATAGGCGCTCAGGATCGGACGCCCGGCGTCCTGTTCACATTTTTGAATCGCCTCTCCGACAGCCGCGGTTGCCTCGGGCACATCGACCACCACCCCGCGCCGGATTCCACGGCTGGGCGCCACTCCTTCGCCCAGCAGGCGCAGCGACAGCTGTCCCAGCCCGTCATAGGTCACCTGCGCGGTCAACACACAGATTTTGGTTGTCCCGATATCGATTGCCGAGATGTATTCTTGCATGTTTCCGCTCCTCGTCCTGCGCCTTTTCCGATTCATCCAGCCGCTGGCTCTGGCAATCTCTGCCGATGGTTCAGCCGATTCATTTGATATAAAGCCGTTTCTGCCGCAGATCGATCACCGTGCCGGTCGCCTGTCCGCTGGCCAGCAGCCTTTCAGCTGCGTCCAGGTTTTCCAGTTTTTGCTCGACGTTTTCGTCTTCGCCCCAGTAGACCCAGTAGGTCGAGTTGGGCAGACGAAAATTGAGCCCGACCAGACGGTTGTAGCGCAGCGGTGAGACGCCGGGGAAGCGGCTGGCCAGCGCCTGTGCGCTGCGCAGAACCGCCGGGTCGATCGCCGTCCCTGTCTCGGCGCCAGCCAGCGTCGCCTCGGCCGCCGTATCCAGAATTTGCAACAGGCCAGGCGGGGAAGGCCCCAGCGGTGCCAGCGCCCTGCCATCCTCGCGCAGCCAAAATTCTCCTTGGTCGGTGACCCACAGCGCCAGCGGGCGCACTTCGGTCACCTCCACGGTGACTTTGGGGGTGAGCGGCGTCACCTGCACCTGCACATCGGCCACGTAGGGGTTCTCCCGCAGACGCTGTGCCACCGCAGCGCTGTCGACCCAGAACACCTGCCAACCATCGATCGCAGCGCGGCGCCAGAGCTCTTCGGCATCCAGATAGGTCAGCCCGTTGAACTGGAGATCTTCGCGGTAAAGATACCAGCGTTCGTCGAGGGCTGTCCAGCCCACCACCCCCCCCAGCGCCACTGCAGCCGCCAACACGGTCCAGACCAGGCGTCTGTGCAGGACTCGCCTCGGCACCGCCCAGAGATTGGGCATGCGGAGCGTGGTCAGGGCTGGCAGCAACGCTTCGAACCGGCGCATCTGTCGATGCAGCTGTTGGCGTCGTCGTTCGGCGACCCGCCGACGGGCAGACGCTGCCTGCGACCTGGCAGACGCCGCACGTTGCGTCGTTTTGGAGGAAGGCGTCTGCGTTTTCGTCTGCGTTTTCGTCTGCCGTTTTTTGGTGCTCCCGCTCATCTGCCCTTGTTGCCCTTCATCGACCTGTGCTGAGTGCCTGTCGGGCCTGAAAACGTTCCATCGCCAGCTCCAGCAGCCGGTGGACCAGCATGGCGCAACTCAGCCCGCTGGCTTCCCACAGTTTGGGGTACATGCTGATCTGGGTGAATCCTGGGAGGGTGTTCACCTCATTTAGATAGATGTGGCCGCTCTGTCCGTCCAGCAGAAAATCGACGCGCGCCAGCCCTTCACACTCCAAGGTCTGAAAAGCGCGCACCGCGTACCTCTGCAGCTGCTGCTGTTCTGACTCCTTCAGCCGGGCAGGGATCAGCAGCTGGCTGCCTGCGCTCTCGTATTTGGCGTTGTAGTCATAAAATTCATTGGCGGGCACGATTTCGCCGGCGACACTGGCTGCTGGCTGTTCGTTGCCCAGCACGCTGACTTCGATCTCGCGGGCGGCGGGCACGGCTTCTTCTACCAGCACCTTGCGGTCGTAGCGCAGGGCTGTCGACATGGCTGGCTCCAGCTGGGCTCGGCTGACCACCTTGCTGACCCCGACGCTGCTTCCCATGTTGGCCGGTTTGAGAAAGAGCGGGTAGCTCAGTTCTTGTTCGATGCGCTGGACAGCCGTTGTCGGGGCGGCTTGCCACTCCTGTTGTCGGACGACCCTGTAGCGCACCTGGGGCAGGCCATCGCTGGCGAACAGCCGCCGTGCGATGGCCTTGTCCATGGCTGCTGCGCTGGCCAGCACCCCAGAACCCACATAGGGGAGGCCGGCCATTTCCAACAGCCCCTGTACCGTGCCGTCCTCGCCGTAGGGGCCGTGCAGCACAGGAAAGATCACATCGAGTGGCGGCAGCGTTGGTGGCTCCCAGCGGCTCTGTGCCGTCTCGTCGTGGGGCAAGGGGCGCGGTTCGCCAGCTGCCAGCCGCAGCCAGCCATCTGGCTGGAGCAGCCACTGGCCTGTCCGGCTGATCCCGATGGGGATCACCTCGTGGCCAGCCTGGCGCAGCGCGTGCATCACCGTGCGGGCGCTGGCCAGTGAAACGGCATGCTCGCTGCTGCGCCCGCCGAACAGGACGCCGACCCGATAGCTGACCTGCTGCGCCATCATGCGATCTCCCAGCTGCCGACCAGCTGCACTTCCGGCTCCAGCCAGATTCCTGTCCTGGCTGCAACTTCCTGTCGAATTGTCTGAATCAGAGCCAGCACGTCGGCTGCCCGGGCAGCGCCCACGCCACCTGGGTTGATCAGAAAGTTGGCGTGCTGCCGGCTGACCTGAACGCCGCCGCAGCGGGCTTCCTTCAGCCCGGCGGCTTCGATCAGCCGACCGGCGAAGTCTCCGGGCGGGTTGACAAAGGTGCTGCCCAGGCTGGGCTCGACCGGCTGCGACTGGCGTCGGTGTTGGAGATTGTGTTCTGCCTGTGCCCGGATTCCAGCGTCGTGGCCGGCGGCCAGCCGAAAGTTGGCGCTGAGCACAACTGGGCCAAAGCCAGGCTGCAGGATCCACCCTGCCTGCCGGCGCTCTCCGCTCTGTTTGAGTCGGCTTCTCCGATAGCCGTAGGCCAGCTGGGCAGCGGGCACTTCGGCGATCTCGTCCTCTTCCCCCAGGATCAGGGCGTTGTAGAGGTTGTCGCTCACGGCGCCGCCGTAGGCGCCGGCGTTGTTGACCACGGCGCCCCCGACCGTGCCCGGCAGGCTGACCGCCCATTCCAGCCCGGTCAGCCCTGCGGCGATCGCTCGTCTGGCCAGTCCGGCCATGCTGCTGCCGCTTTCTGCAAAGACAAACGGGCGTTCGTCGTCGCCAAACACGCAGCAGGGCGCAGCGTCGATGCGGGTCTGCCGGCAGCAGTTGTAGATGACCAGCCCTTCCACACCAGCATCGCTGACCAGCACGTTGCTGCCTCCTCCCAGGAGCAGGTAGGGCAGCTCCGCCGCGCGTGCCCAGCGCACCAGCCGGATCAGCTGACTGACTGTTCTGGCCTCGGCAAAACAGGTCGCCGGTCCGCCCACTTTCAGGGTGGTGTAGGGTGCCAGCGGAACCTCCTGTCGGACCGACACGCCGTAAGGGGCCAAGACCTGCGGGTCAAACCGTGCGTTCTGCATGCGTTCCTCTTTCTGCCCGGTTTGTGTCTTTCAGGGTTGCCAACAGCCATTCGCCGATCTGGTTGCTGTCGCCGGCCCCCAGTGTGACGACCACATCTCCTGGGGAGACGGCGTCGGCCAGCCGGGCCACAGCTTGCTCTCGCCCACCGACATAGTCGATGTGTGGGTGGGAGCAGGCTGCCACCAGCTGGCGCGCATGCACGCTGCCGTCGTCCTCCTCGCGTGCAGCGTAGATGTCTGTGACCAGCACCCGATCGGCGTCGACAAAGCTTTCTGCCAGCTGCGGCAGGAGCTGGCGTGTCCGGCTGAACGTATGGGGCTGAAAAACTGCCCAGATCCGCTGCTGGGGGTAGCAACGTCGGGCAGCTGCCAGTGTCGCAGCAACTTCAGTCGGGTGGTGGGCGTAGTCGTCGATGACCACCACCCCGCCCGCCTGGCCTTTGTGTTCGAAGCGTCGGGCTGCCCCGCTGTAGGTTCGCAGCGTCTGCAAGGCATTCTCTCCGTCGACCTGGCAGTGGAGCGCCACTGCTGTTGCGGCCAGCGCGTTGCGCAGATTGTGGACCCCTGGCACGGCCAGCACCAGTCGCCCTTGCAGCACGCCCAGCCAGCGGACATCGGCTGCTGCCCCGGCTGCGACCTGCGGATCGACGCCGCGCACGGCGGCCTCCTCCGCCAGGCCGTAGGTCAGCCAGCGGAGGCTGGCCGGCGCTTGTGCCATCAGCTGGCGGACGCCGTCGTCGTCGACGCAGGCCACGAGTACCCCGCCCGGCTGGAGCCGGGCGGCAAACTGGACAAAGGCCTCTGTGAAACTGGCAGGGGTCGGGTAGCAGTCGGGGTGGTCCCACTCGACATTGGTGATCACTGCGATCGCCGGGTTCAGCCCCAAAAACATCCGGTCGTATTCGTCTGCTTCCAGCACAAACTCGGCTGCCGTGCCTGCCGCCCCATTGCCGTAGCCAGGCACCTCTGCGCCGACGATATAGCCGCATTCGATCCCGTTGCTGCGCAGGATCTGCACGATCATGGCAGTGGTCGTTGTTTTGCCGTGGGTGCCCGCCACTGCAATCAGCCGTCGCTCTGCCAGCAGAGCGGGCAGCAGCTGGTCACGTTTGACGACCGGCAGCCCCAATCTTTCGGCGGCCCGTCGTTCTGGATTGGCAGCGTCGACAGCGCTGCTGATCAAGACGAGATCGGGGCGCCGATCGGGGGCGAGCGCCAGCAGTGTCTCGGCACGTTGGCCGATCGAAATCTGGACACCCTGGCGGGCCAGCCGTTCGGTGGCTGCACTGGGCTGGCGGTCGCTGCCGCTGACCTGCATCCCCAGTTCGCACAAGACATGTGCGATCGCGCTCAGCCCGGCTCCGCCTATCCCGATCAGGTGCAGGCGCAACGAGGGGTCTCGCTTCGCAATTCGTGTTTGCCAACACACAGCCATCTCCGTCATTCTTCTTTTCTCACTTGAGGATCCGCACCAGCATCAACGCTGTGGCGGGCACCGCCCACATCATCGGGGTTGGGAAGATTGCCTGGGGCAGCAGCCCCAACAGCTGCTGCCCGGTCGCTGTCAGCGGGCCAGAGAGCGCGTTGAACGGGTACGCGTACAGGTCGGCGTAGTGCCAGACTGTGCCGGCGCAGAGGTAGCCGTTGAGCAGCCCGGCCAAAAGCCCGGAGAGCGTCGCCCACAGACCAGTGGCCGGCCTGCTGCTAAAATCAAAGGTGCGCCCCTGGTAACTGGCCAGAACGATCAGGAGAAAGAGGGTGCTGATCAACACGAAGGAGGCACTCTGCACCTGTTGCTCGGTGGTGCCAAAAATTTCCAGCCGCGTCACCAGGCGATCGATCCAGCCCAGCTCGCCTGTCAGCCCCAGGATCGCCACCACAAACATCAGAATGATGCTGTTGCCCAGCTCGCGCGCTGAGCCACGCACCAGCCCGATCACCCCAAAGATCAGCACTACGGTCAAAAAAAAGATCTCGATCGGTCCCATTGTGCTATTTCTTCCCCGCTGCGCTTCCCCGCATCGGCCAGGCAATCAAAATGAGCAGCAGTGTCACGAGCAGCAGCCAGCCTGTTGTGGGCAGCACCCCTAGCCAATCGCGCAGCGCCAGCAGCCCTTCCCAGAGCAGATCGAGCATGCGGTCGAGCAGGGTGGTCAGCCCAGCCAGGGCCCCTTCGTTGCTTTCCCACCGGGCAGCGGCTGGCAGCAGGTCGCTCAGCAGCGGCAGCAGCAGGGCTGCAAAGACGATTCCATTCAAGAGCCCGAGCAGCAGCCCCAGCCATCGATTTTTGCCGAGTTTCATCAGATTGGGGTCACTGGTCACGACGAAGGTGAGGGCCACGACTACGCACCAGAGCAGAAAGAGAAAGGCTTCTCGGTTGGCGCTTGTGATCAGGTTGGGGGCTGCTGAGACCGCTGAAAGCACCTCGGCAGCGTCGCCCGTCAGCCCGCCCGACTGGAGCAGGGTAAAAAATTTGCCGACAAAATTGGTCAGCGTCACAAACACTGAACCTGCCTCTTGCAGCAGCAGCCAGCCGCCCAGCACCATCACCAGGAGGATCAGCTCGGAAACCTCCCCGCGCCGCCAGCCGATCCAGCCAAAAAACATCAAATAGAGGAAGAAGGCCAGTGTGCTCTGCAGTTCAAAAGTCATTTTTGGTGCCTCGCACAGCTTTGCGGGCCAGTCCTGCCAGCTCTGCGGCGATCTGGCGAGCGGCGTCTGGCGCTGCCATCGTTCGCAGCGCGTTTTCCATGGCTTGCAGACGGGCTGGGTTTGCCAGCAGGCCCGCCACCGTGGGTGCCAGCTGCTTCACCAGCTGGTCGTCCTCCACAACCATCGCCCCGCCGCGGCGCACCAATGCCAAGGCGTTGTCCAGCTGGTTGACGCTGTGCAGCGGCGCCAGGATCGCCGGCACTCCGGCCACGGGAAATTCCCCCAGAATGCTGGCGCCTGCCCGGGCGACTGTCAGATTGGCAGCGGCCAGGGCCAGGGGCATCTCCTCGTGCAGGTAGGCGACCGGGTGGTAGCGCCGCTGCAAGGTCGCCGGGAGTGGCTGGCTGGCGGCCCAGCCTTCGTACAGCTCCCAGTCGCGCGCGCCGACGACATGCACCACCTGGGCCAATGGCAGCAGATCGGGCAAGAGAGCCCAGGTCGCCTGGTTGATTGCCCTGGCCCCGCTCGATCCTCCCCACACCAGCAGCAGCGGCTGCATGCTGCCATCTGGTTCGGTAAAAGTTGTGCCGAGCGCAGCAGCCAGCCGGTGGCGGGCCTCTCCTCGATCCTGTGCGGCGGCCACCACTTCCTGGCGCACCGGGTAGCCGGTCACAACAGCTTTGCCGGCTGGCGCTTCGCCGCCGAACCAGCGGGCCACCTCAGGGTAGCTGATCGCCACACGCGTCGCAAGCCTGCTGAGCAGGCGGATCGCATAGCCCGGCGTCATATCCGGCAGATAGATCAAGATTGGTCTGCGTCGCAGCCAGCAGGCGAGGGTCACGGGCCCACAGACATAGCCCCCTGTGACAAAACAGACATCTGGCTGAAAGCGATCGACCCACGCCAGACTCTGGTGGAGCCCGCTCAGCAGCTGCCCCAGATTGCGCAGCAGCTTCAGCGGGTTGCCAACCCGCAGCTGCCCGGTGCTGACCCCTGCAAAGGGGATGCCTGCCCGTTCGACCAGTGCCTTTTCCATCCCAGTATGGCTCCCTATCCAGAGCAGCCGGACCGCCTCTGCCGGCTCGGCTGCTTTGCTGTCACTCTCTCTCCTGCGCCGATTTGGCGGCTGCACGCCTGCGCTGCTCGGGTTTGGCGGTTTCCCAGGGGAAGCGTTCGGTGGTTGACTGGAAGCTGTGAGCTGTCTGACGACGGCCAGTGCCGGATAGACGTGGCCGCCGGTCCCCCCGCCCGAGATCATCACGTTCATACGCCTTTCTCCCTGTCTGCTCCCCTGTCTGTAAAGTGCGGTCGACACCGAACCGGCTGATGTTGAGCAGAATTCCGATTCCGACCAACGACGCCACCAGCGAACTGCCTCCATAGCTCACAAAAGGGAGTGTCATGCCGGTCGGGGGGGAGACCGCCGCGATCACAGCCATGTTCAGCAGTGCTTGCAGGAGCAAGCTGGCCGTGATCCCGGTCGCCAGCAGCATGCCAAAATTGTCTGGGGCGCGCAGCGCTATCCGCAGCCCACGGTAGGCCAGCAACAAAAAGAGCAGGAGCACGAGCAATGTCCCCAGCAGCCCGAGCTCTTCGCCGATCACGCCAAAGATATTGTCGCTCCAGCTCAGGGGCAGGTACCCGGTCTGTTGGGCCAGGCCGTTGCCCAGCCCTCGCCCGAAGAGCCCGCCGCGCATCAGCGCCTGGACCCCCTGGCTCACCTGCCACTCTTCGCTGGCGACCGGGTCGCCCATCCAGGTCAGATAGTGGCTGATGCGATCGGCTGCATAGCCGGTGTATTGGACCACGAGCAGGAAGGTGGCGGCGGCCACTGCGCCGATCACCGCCAGCTGTTTCAGGTCGGCCCCGGCCACAAAGAGCATGATGGCAGAGGTCACCACGATCAGAACCGCCACGGTGATCTCCGGCTGCAACACGATCAAGACCGACACGATTCCCATCAGCACGCCGAAGGGGAGAAGTCCGGCCCTTGCATGGCGAATTCGTGCGCCTTTGCTGTTCAACCAGGCGCTCACATAAAGGATGACGGCGATCTTGGCTGCCTCGCTGGGTTGGATGCTGCCCTGGTAGTAGGTGCGCGACGAGCCCAAACGTTCGTCGCCGATCAAGATGACAGCCAGCAGCGCCAGCAGCGTGCCCCCCATGAGCGGGACGCTCCAGCGGTTCCACAGCAGGTAGGGGATCCGGGCGGCGACGACCAGCCCGCCGGCACCCACCAACAGCCAGATGAACTGGCGCGCGACAAAGTAGTAGGGGTTGTCAAAACCTTCTAGCCCGCGCGGATAGCTGGCGCTGAAGACCATCACCAGCCCCAAAAGCAAGAGCAGTGTAACAACGGTCAACAGTCCCCAGTCGTAGTGGCCCTGGACAGCCCGCGGACGTTCACCTGTCTTTGCGTTCACCCCCATCGTGGACCTCCGGTGACTTCTTCGACCAGGCGGCGGAAATGTTCGCCGCGCGCTGCAAAATCGTGATAGGCGTCGTAACTGGTGCCCCCTGGGGAGAGCAGGACGACCGTCCCTGGCCTGGCTGTGCGTGCGGCCAGGTCGACTGCCTCGTCCAGTCGGCTGACGATGGCTGTGCTGGGGGCTGTTTTGCGCAGAAACGCAGCCCGCTCCTGGACCTGGCGCACCACCATGCTGCCGGCCGCGCCAAAACCGATCAGAAGCTCGACATGTTCGAGCGCTGCCTCGGCGAAACGATCCCAGGGCAGCTGTTTGTCCTTGCCGCCGGCCAGCAGAATCAGGCTTTGGCCGCTTTCAAAGCTGCGCATGCCAGCCACCGCCCGTTCAGGCGAGGTGGCGATGCTGTCGTTGACCCAGAGCACGCCAGCGACCTCTGCGACGGTTTCCAGGCGGTGTGGGACCCCGGCGAAACGGCGTGCCACCGTCTGCATGGCTGGCAGCGCTGCCCCGGCAGCGCCGCTGATGGCCGCAGCGGCCAGCAGGTTGCTGACATTGTGTTCCCCGCGCAGTTTGAGCTCTGCCAGCTGGCAGAATGGCTTCCCTTGGTAGAGAAGCTGGCCAGCACTCCCCCACGCTCCGTGGTCGACCGGCTGTTGGCGGTGAAAAAGCACCAGTTTTCTGCGACCTGCTGTGGCCAGGCCGCCCATTTCTTCCAATAGGGCATCCAGAGAGGCTGCGCCCCAGCTTGACGGCAGCGGCGGGTCGCTGGCCCGCCAGCCGGCGTTGGCGACCCGCCGGGTGACCGCATCCTCGGCACTCAAGACCAGCGTGCCATCGGTCGGCAGAGAGCGCAGCAGATTGAATTTAGCTGCTGCATATGCTGTCATCCCGGCATGGCGGTCCAGGTGGTTGGGTGTGAGGTTGAGGAGTGCAGCAATGTCCGGGCCGATTCCTGCGACTGGGCCCCACGCCCAACGCTCGTCAAACAATTCCAGTTGAAAGCTGCTCAGCTCCAGCACAATGCATTCCCCGGCGGCGATCTGATCCAGCCGGTCGATCAGCGGGGTCCCGATGTTCCCTCCGACATGGGTGCGTCGGCCGCTGGCGGCCAGCATCTCGCCGACCAGCGTTGTCGTCGTCGTTTTGCCGCTGCTGCCGGTGATGGCCAGGATCGGCCCCAGCCCACGCTGGCGCGCCAGCTGCAGGGTGAGCAGGCTGTCGTTGCTCAGGCGGATCTGCCTCCGGATCGCCTCCTGGACGATCGGCAGCTGCGCCGGCACGCCGCCGCTCAGACAGAGCAGGTCGCACCCGTCCAGCAGCTCCAGCGGGTGTCCCCCCAGCGCCTGTCGAACAGGCAGCGTTCCCAGCTGTTCCAACTCGGCGGTCAGCTGTTCTGCCGGGGCAACGTCGCTCAGGGTGACCTGTGCCCCGGCAGCCACGAAAAAACGGGCCAAGGCGATGCCCTGCCGGGCCATCCCCAATATCACGATCCGCCATCCCTGAAACGACATCTGTCCCTTCCCAGCCCGGCCTGCTCTCTGGCCGGTTCAGATCAACGCCAACGCCACCCCCAACATCCCAGAGAGGACGGAGGCAATAAAGAACCGTTCCTTGACCTGCATTTCGCTCCATCCCAACAATTCAAAATGGTGGTGGAGCGGGGCCATTTTGAAAACGCGCCGTCCCTGTCCGTACAGCCGCCGGGTGAGCTTGAAATAGCTGACCTGGACCATGACGCTCAGGGCTTCGGCGGCAAAGACCAGCCCGATGACCGGGAGCAGCAGCCACTGGCCAGTCATGATGGAGACCAGCCCCAGTGTGGCCCCGAGCGGCAGGCTGCCGGCATCTCCCATGATCAGCTGTGCCGGGTGGGCATTGTACCAGAGAAATCCCATCAATGCCCCGGTCAACGCAAAACAAAAAATGGCCAGGTAGAGCTGATTTTGCATATAGGCGATCGTGCCGTAACAGGCGAAGGCCACCAAGCTTGTACTGCCCGCCAGGCTGTCCAGTCCATCGGTGAAATTGACTGCGTTGCTGGTCAAGTACAAGATAGCGATCGTCGCCGGGATGATCAGCGGGCCAACCCGAAAGTAGTCCACGTAGGTCGGCACACCGACATAGTCCCACTGTGGCGGGCCATAATAGAGCACCAGGCCGATGATGGCGGCAAAGAGGCCTTGGAAGGCGCTTTTCATCCGCGGGCTCATCCCTTCGCCGCGCCCGCGAAGCCCCCGGATTCCTTGCCAGTCGTCGATCGCCCCCAGCACGACATGCGAGCCCAGGCAGAAAAAGAGGAGCAGGGTGCTCTGTCCGATCGCGTCCATGCCCAGCAGGTTGACGATGTTGAGCAGCCCGATGATCACCAGAACTGGCACCACAAAGAGCACGCCCCCCATCGTCGGCGTGCCAGTTTTGAGCTGGTGGTGGCCCGGCTGTTCGATGCGGATCTGTTTGCCGATCCCTTTGTACTGCAGAAAACGGATCAGCGGCCGTCCCCAGAGCACGGCAAACAAGAAGCTGATCGTGCCCAGACTCAGCGCATAGGCCATGCGCGGTTCTAACGGATTATCCATCACCTGGCTCCTGCCCGATACCGCTGGTTGTGGCGGCTGCACCGGTAATTTCGGCGACGATTATGTCCATCCCCACTGCTCTGCTCCCTTTGACCAGCACCAGGTCGCCGGCGCGCAGCAGTTGGCGCAGCTGGTCGATTGCGCTGCTGTGGTCTGGCAGCATGGACAGCCGGTCCTCGGGAAAACCGGCTGCCAGCGCCGCCTCCCCGAGGACACGGCCCAGTTGTCCGACGGTCAGCAGCAGGTCGACCACCTCGCTGGCTCGCCATCCGACCCGTTGGTGTCCTTCGTGCTCGTAGCTGCCCAGCTCCAGCATCTCTCCCAGCACGGCAATGCGTCTGCCGCCGGCTGTGGGTGGGATATCTGCCAGCAGGTTGAGTGCGGCGATCATGCTGGCCGGGCTGGCATTGTAGGTGTCGTCGATCACCGTGCTGCCGTGGAGGCCGTTCACTGCAACCAGGCGCAGCTGGCCCGCCATGCTCTGCATGCCGGCGACGATCTCTCCCCAACTCAGCCCCTCGACCAGCCCTACTGCGGTCGCGCACAGCGCTGTATGCACGCTGTGCTGGCCCAACAGGGGGACTTTGACATGCACCGACTCGGCCCGTGTGCTGCCGGGTGCTCGGTAGTGCAACCGAAAGCGAAGCCCTTCCAACCCCATTCCTTCGATCGCATCGGCCCACAGATCGGCTTCGGGCGACAGCCCATAGCGGAAGATACGGGCAGAGGTCAGCGCGGTCATGGCCCGTACGCGCAGGTCGTCCCAGTTCAAAATGGCGACTCCTCCGTCTGCGGCGCTGGGCAGGGCCTGGACCAACTCGGCTTTGGCCTGGGCGATCCGTTCGATCGTGCCGAGCCTGCTCAGATGGACAGGGCCGACGTTGGTCACTACCCCGACCTGGGGGCGGGCCAGCTGGCAGAGCCGTTCGATCTCGCCCAGCCCATACATTCCCATCTCGAACACAGCACAGGCATGTTCGGTGTTCAGCCCCAGCAGCGCCAAAGGCAGCCCTTGTTCGCTGTTGAGGTTGCCTGGGGAGGCGTGGGTCCTGTAGCGCTGGCGCAGCACGCTGGCTGTCAGCTCTTTGGTGCTGGTTTTGCCGACGCTGCCGGTCACCCCGACCACCCGGAGTGTCGGGGCAGTGCGATGCACCCGTTGGAAAGCGCCTGTCTGTTGGAGGGCGGCCACGCTGTTGGGGACCAGATAGGCCAGCGGCGAGGAGCTGGGCCGCCCAGGCCGCTGGCTTTCCGGCCGCGCTGTTGTGCAGTCGATCAGGATGGCGCCAGCGGCCTGGGCGGCGGCCCGGCCCCGTTCTTCGACCAGCAGTGCTTGCGCGCCGTTGCGCAGTGCGTCGGCCAGAAAGGCATGGCCGTCGGCTTTGGACCCCTGCAGCGCCACAAACAGATCGCCCGGCACGACAGCGCGGCTGTCCAGCGCGACATGTGCGATCGGGGCAGGGGGCACCGACAGCGGGGGGAGCTCGCCGGTCAGGGCTGTCCACAACGTATGCTGTGTGATCGAGGTCGGCAGGTAGGGTTGCTCAGTCATATAGCCTCCTCACTGGCCTGTCGGCTGCTGGCCGAGTCGGGTGGCGTCTGGGGGGACGCCGTAGTAGCGCAACAGTCGGCTGGCCACCCGGGAAAAAGTGGGGGCCGCCGTACGGCCAGCCCAGCGGCTGATCGCCGGGTCTGGCCGCTCCAACTTGACCAGCACCACAAACCGGGGGGCATCGGCCGGCGCGTAGCCGACAAAGGTGACGATCGTCTCGTCTTCGGTGTATCCTTCCTGGGTTGGGATCTGTGCTGTGCCACTTTTGCCAGCCACTCGATAGCCGGGAACTCGCGCGGCCTGGTTTCCCTGTTCGACGACCTCGACCAGAATGTCGGTCATCTGGCGGGCTGTCTCTGCTGAGACGGCAATTCCCAGCACTGTCGGCTCTGTGACTTGGACCTGGCCGTCCAGCGCCCGTTCTGCGACCACATAAGGGCGCATCAGCCGGCCTCCATTGGCGATCGCGGCTGTGGCATTGGCCATCTGGATTGGCGTCACCGCCAGCCCCTGGCCAAAACTATTGGTGCCCAGATCTGACAGGCTCCAGTTCAACATGCCAGGCTGTTTGACGAGGCCATAGATTTCCCCCGCCAGGTCAACTTCGGTCACCTTACCAAAGCCAAACCGTTCTACGTACTGGTAAAACTGCTGTTCACCCAGCAACAGCGCCCACTGTGCTGTGATCACATTGAGCGAGCGGGCCAGCGCCTCTGCCATCGTCACCGGCCCATAGCCAGCCCGGTCGCTGTTCAGGATCACACGCTGGCCGACCGCGATCGAGCCGCTGTCGGTCAGGATCTGGGTTGCTGTCACCACACCGCTGTCCAGCGCGGCGGCTGCAGTGATGATTTTGAAGACAGAGCCCGGCTCGTACTGGGCGCTGATGGCCGGGTTGCGTAGCAGGGCGGGGTCGGCCTCTGCAAAAGTGCCAGGATCGTAGGTTGGGGCGCTGGCCATCGCCAAAACAGCCCCGCTTTGGGGTTCCATGACCAGGATGCTTCCAGCCTGGGCCCCATAGATTTCCAGCGCCTGCCGGAGCTCTTCTTCGACAATCCACTGCACGCCGCGGTCGATCGTGAGCACCAGGTCGCGGCCGGCCAGAGAAGGCAAGAAGCGCCGCACCTGTGTCGGAAGCTGGGTGAAGGGCTGGGTGGTTTGGCGGGTGAGGCGTACACCATCTCGCTCGCGCAAAAATGAATCGTAGTAGCCCTCGACCCCGTAGACCCCACGCAGCCAGACCTCCTTATCCAGCATGGCCACGATGCCCAGGAGATGTGCGGCCAGGCTTTGTTCTGGGTAATACCGCTTTGGGGCAAGGGTCAAGGTAACCGCTGTCAAAGGGTGGACGCCTTGTTCCTCTGTCAGCCGCTGCTGTTCTGCCAGGATGCGTTCTCCCTGTTCCAGCGGGATGGCCTTGGCCAGCCGCAGGTATCTGCGTTCGGCGTAGCTGCGCAGCAGCTCGATGGTCTGGCTAGCTGGCAAGCCGGCGAGCTGTTCGAGCGCAGCAGCCACCGCCTGACGATCCTCGTCCTGGCTGAGCTGGCTCGGGTCCACCGAGACCTCATAAAAGTATTGGTCGGCCACCAGCACATCCCCGTTGCGGTCGACGATCGTCCCGCGCGCCGAATCTGTCTGGTGCGGCTGCGCTGTCGCGCGCACGCCACCCAGACGCAACGCCTGGTGCAGCACCAGCGCAAAGACCACGCTGGCGGTCAGCAGGCCAAACAACAGCACAAGCGACCAGAAGCGCCATAGCTCGCGCCTCTGCGTCGCTGCCGACGGGCCCAAATGCTGTTCGCTGATCGCCTGCGGCGCTGCAGGGGGGGCGACTTCTCGAACCCCGGCGGTCGTCATGGCATCCAGCGTCTCCGTACTTCTGTGAACCAATGAAAGAGAGCGGCAGATCCTTGCTGGGCCTGCTGAAGAACCCAGCTGCCCCCAGCGTCGACCCCTCGCCCGGCGGCCGCCCAGAAACCCTCTCCAGCGGTTGCGGGCTGCTGCATGCGCCCGACGGTTGTCGGAGAGGGTTGGGCGTCAGACAGTTCCAAGGGTGCCTGGCGGCTGGCATAGACCGGTGCCATTGCGGGTCGATACCCTTGGGCCAGGGCATACTGCTCGATCTGGCGCAACGACGTCGCGGCAGTGATCGCGTAGACCAGTTCGCTGTTTTGTCGTTCGAGCTGCTGGCGCTGCGCTTCAAGCCCCCGCAACTGGCGTTGTTCTTGGGCGATCTGAACGTTGAACCAGACCTGGAAAAGCATGCCGGCTGCCAGCGCAGTGACGGCAACCAGCACCAACAGGTACTGACGCGCGTTGGCTGGCAGCCAGATCAGCTCGATCCCTCTGCTCCATCTGCCTTGGACCCAGCTCTGCGGCCAGGGAGCATTCAACTCGGAGGGGACTGTAGAGGAGACTGTAGAAGACAGGCCGCTGCGTTGTAACATCCCCACACCTCGCTCGAATCATGTTGTCTCTACCGGTTCACGGTACAACGGGTTTGCAGTGTAGTAGAGGCGACGCATGCGTCGCCCCTACACTACGGAAGGCTGTCTTGGCCTCCGAATTTTGTGATCCGTGATGAGTGGTGTGAGGGAGGGCCAGTAGCTCACTTGTCACACATCACGCTTCACACCAGATTGAAGGGCAGCTTTTCGGCAACACGAAGTTTGGCCGAACGGCTGCGTGGGTTGCGGTTCACCTCGTCGCCCTCGGCCATCACGGGCTTTCGAGTGAGAATCCGCAACGTTGGCTGGCGCTCGTAGCCACCATATCGGTGTGTGGGGTCAGCCACATAGACACGAGCCTCCTCTGCCATCCACCGTTTGACGATCCGATCCTCCAGGCTGTGAAAGCTGATCACAGCCAGACGGCCACCTGGTCGCAGCAGACGGAGTGCCTGGGGCAACACCGCCTCGATTTGCTGCAGTTCCTGGTTGACCAGGATGCGCAGCGCCTGGAAGACGCGGGTCGCCGGGTGGAGGCGGGCGCCACGGCGCCCGCCAACGGCGTTTTCGATCGCTTCTGCCAGCGCTGTAGTTGTGGCAAACGGCCGGTGCTGGACCAGGTACCTTGCAATCCGCCGGCTCTGTGGCTCTTCCCCAAAGCGGAAAAAAAGCTCGGCCAGCTCCTGCTCGGGCCATTCGTTGACCACCTCGGCTGCGCTGGGGGACTGTTCCGGGTCAAAGCGCATGTCGAGCGGCCCCTGTTGAGAAAATGAAAAGCCCCTGTCCGGCGTCTGTAACTGGAAGCTGCTCACTCCTAAGTCCAACAGGACGCCATCAACTGGGGCAAATGCGTACGCTGCCGCTACCGCTTCCAGCTGGGCAAATTCGCTCTGGTGCAGGACCAGGCGCTGTGCGGCCAGTGCGTCGGCAAGGCGTACTGAGATTCGCCGAATGGCGGCTGGGTCCGCATCGATTCCCAATAGACGACCATTGGGTGCGGAACGAGCCAGCAAGGCTTCGGTGTGACCACCACCTCCTGCGGTGCCGTCGATTAACCAGGCGCCTGGCTTGACAGCGAGACCATCAAGCACCTGGTTCAACAACACCGGCTCATGGGAAGCAGTGGCCGGATCTGCGGCGATGGGCAGGCGATCTCCCATTATTTAGAGACTTAAGGTGCTAAAAAAGTCGCCGGTGAAGTCGACATCCGCCAACACACCTGCTACTTTTTCCTCCCAGAGAGCCGGTTTCCACAGCTCTATGAATTTATTCATCCCCGCTACGACCACATCCCCTTCGATCTGGGCGTGGCTGCGCAGCCGTGGACTCAACAAAATTCGCCCTTGCCCATCTGGCTGGGCATCTTCCGCAGCGCTAAAAAAAGCACGGCGAAACGCAGCAGACCTGGGGTCAGTCAACGGCAGTGCACTGACTTTGTCTGCCAGTCGATCCCATTCTACCTGTGGAAACAACAGCAGACAACGATCTACAGGGTTGCGTGTCAACACCAGCCCAGTCGCCAGTTCGTTCCGGTATTTTGACGGAATTGTCAGCCGGCCTTTGGCGTCCAGTGTGTGCGTGTATTCGCCCAGAAACATATCGGTTGCGCTGTTGTCCGCAAAAACTGCTCTTCGCAAAAACTGCTGCCTGGTGCGATCATTTTTTGTTTTCTGTTGCCTCGGCTCTTTGCAGAAAACTTTGCTCCCCGGGAGTCAGCCCGGGCCGTAATGAGTGATGCGCAACCGATAGCGCCATATCTGGTGCGGCAGATCTGGGCGTACTGCGCACCACCCATTACTATTGAAACACCCCGAACAACAGGTAACTCTCGTCTTCAAACATCTTCAAAAAAATGGGGGGCGAAAAAGCTTTGTTTGTCCCACATCACCCCACTTTGACCCACATACTACTATAGGATTTGGGATTTGTCTAGTCCCCAAATTGGGAATTTGTGAAATTCGTCGACGGGCCCTCGTTCTCTTTTTCACAAGGGAACAGGAACCGCGGTGTAGAGTTGACACAAGAGATCGGCTAATGTAAACTGCATTGGCAGTATGGCAACCGATTGACTCTTTGGGGACGGCAAGCCTTGTCTGGGGCTTGCCCAGCAGCAAGGAAGATGTTGATGGCTCAAGACTACTTTCCACTTCTAATTTTTATTGTCATCTCGATTGTTTTTGCCTTCATCGCCATCGGGCTTCCCAGCCTGTTGGGTCCAAGCCGAAAGAATGCCCAGAAGCTGGAGCCGTACGAATCGGGGATCATCCCGTTCCACGACGCTCGCCGCCGTTTTCCGGTCAAATATTATCTGGTGGCGATGCTCTTTATTCTTTTTGACATCGAAGTGATTTTTTTGTTTCCGTGGGCGGGGGCGCTGCTGCCGCTGCGCGATACCTACGGGGTGCTGGTTGCGCTGGCACCGATCGGGTTCTTTTTGCTGATTCTTGTTCTCGGCCTCGTCTATGAGTGGTCGAAGGGTGCTTTAGACTGGGAGTAACTACGCATGGGTCTCGAAGAAAAACTGCCTGAAGGAATTCTCACCACCCAGCTGGAGACGCTGGTCAACTGGAGCCGAGAAAACAGCACCTGGCCCCTGCTTTTTGGCCTGGCCTGCTGCGCGATCGAAATGATCGCCACCGGTTCTGCCCGCCACGATATTTCACGGTACGGCTCCGAGCTCTTCCGCGCCAGCCCCCGCCAGGCGGATCTGATGATTGTCTCGGGCCGGGTCAGCAACAAGATGGCTCCGGTCATCAAGCGGCTCCACGACCAGATGTCCGAGCCCAAATGGGTGATTGCGATGGGGATCTGCGCCAGCGCTGGCGGCCCGTTCAACAACTATGCGATTGTCCAAGGGGTGGACAAGCTCATTCCGGTCGATGTCTATGTGCCAGGGTGCCCACCCCGCCCAGAGTCGCTGCTATATGCGCTCGACAGACTGCGCGCCAAGCAGGGCAAAGAGACATTCCGCACCTATGTCGACTTCAAGGCGCCGCCTCTCTCCAAACAGCCGGACGAAATTTCGTCGCTCGAATCATTGCGCCGGCCCCAGCTGGCCTAAATTTTCGGAGAACTTTATGCTCAACGTTTCTCCACGCACGCGCGCTTACGAAACGCTGCCTGGCCTCAACCCGTTGGGGATTCCGGCGGTAGCCCCGTTGCCTTCCGGCGAAAGCCCAGATACGGCCCGCATTGTTGAACGCTTTGGTACAGCTCTGTTGGCGGCTGGCCTGCACAACGGCCAGCAGGTCGTCTATGTGGCACCTGGCCAGCTGGTGGCGCTGGCCGAGTTTGTCCGGCAGGATCCGCAGCTGTGCTACGAAGCCCTGATCGACGTTTCTGCGGTCGACCGTTCTGAGCTGCCGGTCAGCGACCAGCGATTCCACACCGTCTACCAGCTGCGTTCCTACGCCCGCAAGCAGCATCTGACGGTGGTCTGCCCCTTGGCCGACAGTGGGCGCCCCTCTGTTCCCAGCCTGGCGGGTGTCTTTGCCGGCGCGACCTGGCCCGAACGTGAGGTTTGGGATCTGATGGGGATCCGGTTTACAGGCCATCCTGACCCTCGCCGCATCCTGATGCCGGAGAGCTGGCCCAACCACCCGCTGCAAAAGCAGGTGCCGGTGGGGGGCGAAGAAGTGCCCTTCACCCTGACCTGGAGCGACCCCGAATTTGAATCGTTTGGCAAGCAGGTGCTGGCTGCGGAGAGCAAGCCCCCTGTGCTGCCGCCCGGCATGAACCGTGAGAACATGATTATCAACATGGGCCCCCACCATCCCAGCACGCATGGGGTGTTGCGGCTGGTGGTCGAGCTCGACGGCGAGACTGTCGTCAACGTCGACCCTGACCTTGGCTATTTGCACAGCGGCTTTGAAAAGACCGGCGAAAATAAGCGCTACAAGGATTTTGTCTACTACACCGACCGGATGGACTACCTGTCGGCGATGAGCAACAACATGGGCTACTGTCTGACCGTGGAGAAGCTGCTTGGCATCGCTGTCCCTGCGCGCGGCCAGGTGCTGCGTGTGCTCATGGCCGAGCTGCAGCGGCTTGCCTCGCATCTCTTCTGGCTTTCGACCCATGTGCTCGATGTCTCGGGCACGGGCATGGCGCTGCTCATGTATGCCACCCGCGAGCGGGAGCGCATCCTCGATCTGTTTGAGATGGCCTGCGGCGCCCGCCTGACGGTCGGCTACATGCGCGTCGGCGGGGTCTCGCGCGACCTGCCCCCCGCCTTCCTCGGCCACCTGGATGCGTTTCTCCGTGCGATGGCGGAGCGGATTGACGACTACGAGCGCATGTTGACCAATGGCCCGCTCTGGGAAGAGCGTCTGCGTGGGGTCGGCCACATCTCGCGCGAGCAGGCGATCAACCTGGGGCTGACAGGACCCATGCTGCGCGGCAGCGGCGTCGACTGGGATCTGCGCCGGGATGCCCCGTACGGCGGCTACGAGCAGTACGATTTCAAGGTGCCTGTCTTCAGCGAAGGCGACTCCTATGCCCGCTATCTGCTGCGGATGGAAGAGATGCGCCAAAGTCTGCGCATCATCCGTCAGGCGGTCGACCGCCTGCCCGACGGCCCCTTCCGGGTCGAGGACCGCAAAATTACGCCTCCCCCGCGCGCCGAACTCGACATCAGCATGGAGGCGCTCATCCATCATTTCAAACTGATGACCGAAGGATTTCAGGCGCCCCCAGGCATGGTCTACCACGGCATTGAATCCAGCAAAGGGGAGCTGGGCTTCTTTGTCTACAGCGACGGCTCCGCCAAGCCCTATCGGCTGCATGTGCGCGGGCCCAGCTTCAACAATCTTTTTGCGATCAGCAACATGAGCAAGGGCGCCATGCTCTCGGACATCGTCACCAACATCGGCTCGATCGATATCGTCTTGGGTGAAGTCGATCGCTAGTGGCGATCTTTTTTGGATCAGGGCAAACACTATGATGCTATCTGAAGCGCTGCGAACTGAAATCAAGAAGTGGATGGATCTCTATCCTGCCGGCCGCCAACGCTCGGCGATTCTGCCGGCCCTCTATGCCATCCAACGCACGTTTGGCTGCTGCCCGGTAGATGCGCAGAACGAGCTGGCGGCCATGTTGGCGCTCGAACCGGCTGAAGTTGGGGCTGTGGTAGATTTCTACCACATGCTCCATACCGAGCCCAAGGGCGAGTACCATGTCGAAGTCTGCACCAATGTGCCCTGTATGCTGCGTGGGGCTGGCCAGTGCATGCACCATTTCGAGGAGAAACTTGGCATCCACCACGGCGAGACAACTGCCGACGACCGCTACAGCCTCGACCATATGGAATGTCTGGGTTCTTGTGGCACGGCGCCGATGGTCTCCGTCACCGACCGCAAGAGCGGCCAGATCCGCTACTTTGAGCAGCTTGAGTCGGCGGGGGATGTGCAGAAGGTGCTCGACCTGGTGGCCCAGGGCAAGGCGTTCTCGACCCTCGAACGCTGGACCCCGCAGGGGGACCCCGATCTGACCGGGCGGGCGGCTGGTCCCTACCGGATCGGGGGCATGGATCAGCGGTTTCTCACCGCCCGGGTCGGCAAATCGGAGAGCCACACGCTGGAGACGTACATGGCCGACGGCGGCTATGAGACTGCCCGTCGGGTGCTGGTCGGCAGCAAGCCGGAAGAGGTGGTCGAACTGGTCAAAGCCAGCGGGCTGCGCGGCCGTGGGGGGGCCGGTTTTCCTACGGGGATGAAATGGGGCTTTTTGGCCCCGGCCATGCCCCATTACCTCGTCGTCAACGCCGACGAGTCCGAGCCGGGCACTTTCAAAGACCGCATCGTCATGGAGTACGACCCGCACCAGCTGATCGAAGGGATCCTCCTGAGCGCCTTTGCCATCAAATCGGAACTTGCGTTCATCTATATCCGCGGCGAGTATTATTTCGGCTACACGCGGCTGGTGCAGGCGATCCAGGAGGCGACCGCCCAGGGGTTTCTTGGGGAGAAGATTTTTGGCACCGACTTCAACCTGCGCATTGTCGTCCACCGAGGCGCTGGCGCCTACGAATGTGGCGAGGAGACAGCCCTGCTCACCAGCCTGGAAGGGTACCGCGGCCACCCGCGCATGAAGCCCCCTTTTCCAGCGGTCGAGGGGCTTTATGCCAAGCCCACCATCGTCAACAATGTCGAGTCGATCTGCAACGTCACCCATATTCTGCGCAACGGCGTCGACTGGTACCGCACCTTCGGCACGGAAAAGTCGCCGGGCATGCGCATTTTCTGTCTGAGCGGCAACGTCAAATACCCGGGGCTCTACGAACTGCCCCATGCCACCCCGCTGAGCGAACTGCTGGTCCGCTACGGGGGAGGGCCTCAGTTCGACGAGCACCCCTTCAAGGCAGTGGTGCCGGGGGGGCTTTCGATGAAGCTGCTGACCGCCAGCCAGCTTGACACCCCGCTCGACTACGAGGCTGTCCAGGCGGCCGGCTCTTTGCTGGGATCGGCAGGTGTGATCGCCATCGACAGCAGCCAGTCGATGGTCAAGGTGGCGCGGCGCACCCTCAGCTTCTACCGCGAGGAGAGCTGCGGCAAGTGTACCCCCTGTCGCGAGGGGACCGGCTGGCTGGAGGACATTCTGCTGCGCATCGAAGAGGGGGGCGGCCGGGCCAAAGACCTCGATCTGATGGCGCGCATCACCACCTTTATTGCCGGCAAGAGCTTCTGTCCGTTTGGGGAAGCTTCGGTCTGGGCGTTGCAGAGCAATCTGGCCAAATACCGCGCCGAGTTCGAGCAGTACATCGCCCACACCAACCCAGAGAATGACCTGCCCGTCATTCCGATCCGACCTATCTACCGTCCTGATACGGGGAGCCCCAGCGTGGCGACCGACAGTGCCTTCAGTCTGGTCGGCGAGTCGCCGCTCCATCGCGATACACCGGTGCGCGCCGGCGGCGACTGAACCCGCCAGGTCTCTCATTTTGTTGCGTTGCGTGAATTTTTTCTGAACGAGAAGCGGATGAAGCTATGACCGATCTTGTAACGCTGACTATCGACGATCGCCAGGTGTCCGTTCCCAAGGGGACGTTGGTCTTGGACGCGGCTGCCAAGCTGGGGATCGAAATTCCTGTCTTTTGCAGCCATCCCAAGCTGGACCCGGTTGCCTGTTGCCGGATGTGTCTGGTTGAGATCTCGGGTCCGCGTGGCATGCTGCTGCAGACCGCCTGCTCGGTGCCTGTGGCGCAGGACATGGTGGTCAAGACCGCTACCCAGCAGGTGCGTGAGGTGCAGGAAGCCAACCTGGCGTTTATCCTGCTCAACCACCCGCTGGACTGCCCGATCTGCGACAAAGGGGGGGAATGTCCGCTACAGGACCAGACCTTGCAGTTTGGCCCTGGCCTCAGCCAGCTGGTCGAGCCCAAACGGCTCAAGCACAAAAACCACCTGATCTCCGAGACGATCGTGCTGGACCAGGAGCGCTGTGTCGTCTGTTGGCGCTGCATCCGCTACCTTGAGGAGTGGGAGGACAAGCCCCAGCTGGCGCTTTTTGAGCGGGGAGGCAAGACGCTGATCGACATCCAGGACGGCCAGCCGGTCGACGCCAAGACCAGCGGCAACATCATCGACCTCTGCCCGGTCGGCGCCCTGACCAATCGGGTGGCTCGTTTTTCTTACCGTCCCTGGGAGATCGAGCGCACCCCCAGCCTCTGCACGCAGTGTTCGTTGGGCTGCAACTTGCGCCTGGACACGCGCACCCACAAGCTGCGTCGTGTGGTCGGCCGCGAGAATATGCAGGTCAACGACCAGTGGCTCTGCGACAAGGGGCGCTTCGCCCACGGCTGGGTCAACGACGAAGGGCGGCTGACGATGCCGCTGGTGCGCAAAAATGGCACGCTCACCCCTGCCTCCTGGAGCGAGGCGCTCGGGCTGGTGGCTGAAAAGCTGCAGGCGATCAAGCGCCAGCACGGCGCGTCTGCTGTCGGCGCCATTGGCAGCGCCAAACTTTCCAATGAAAGCAACTACTTGCTCCAGCGTTGGATGCGCCAGTCGATCGGCTCCAACAACATCGACCACCGCGACGGCGCCGACGTGGCTGCGTTGCCCACCGGGCTGCCTGCCCTGGCGGGCCTGATGAAGCCACAGTACGGGCCTGCCCCTCGGTACGATGTAGTGCTGCTGGTCGGGGTAGACCCGAGCGAAGAGCTGCCGGTGCTGGATGTGCACCTCAAGCGGGCAGTGCGCCGTGGCAAGACCCAGCTGGTCGTCGTCCACCCACGCCAGATCGAGCTGACGCGCTACCCGGGCGTCTTTTTGCAGGCCGCTCCTGGCAGCGAAGTCACACTGCTCAACGGCCTGCTGCGGGCTGTGGCAGAGCCCGGCTCTGCTGCCTCGGCGCTGGTCGCCGATGCCAGCGAACAGAAGGTCGAAGCGCTGTGCGGCGTTGCAGCCGATGCGCTGCAAAAGGCGGCCGCTTTGTTGGCAGGTGCCCAGAACCCGCTGCTTGTCTATGGACCGATGGTGGCGCGCGGCGAGTCTGGCCCCCCGCTGCGCCAGGCCCTGACCAACCTGGCGCTCTCCTTGGGGAAACCAGCCAATCTGGCCTATGTCGGGCTGGAGGCCAACAGCCAGGGCTGTCGGGACCTGGGCGTCCTGCCCGATCGCCTGCCCGGCCATGCTGCCCTCGACGACTCGGCGGCGGCCAAGGCGCTGGGCAAGCTGTGGGGCTGCAAACTGCCTGCCGCGCCCGGCAAAAGTTACAAACAGATGCTCGACAACGCCGGCGGCGACATCAAAGCGCTCTACATTCTGGGGGCCAACCCAGCCAGCGAACGCCCTCTCTGGGCGCAAACGTTGGCCAGGCTCGATTTCTTGGTGGTGCAGGAAATTTTTCTGACCGAGACGGCGGCCCTGGCCGACGTGGTGCTGCCGGCAGTGAGCTGGGCAGAACAGGACGGCACCTTTACCAACCTGGAACGCCGGGTCCAGCGAGCGCCCAAGGCGCTGAACAACCCGCAGAGCAAAGCTGCCCCAGACTGGATGATCCTGGACCATCTGGCTTCTGCGTTCGACGCCCCCTGGTCCCACGCCAATGCTCAGGCGGTCACCGCCGAGATTGCTGCTGTGGTCCCGGCCTATGCCGGCCTGACTTGGGAAGCGCTCGGCGACCAGGGTCTGCAGTGGAATGCCTCTGGCCCGGCAGCCGCCTACGCCCGTGCCGAACAGCCGACGCTGCCTGTCTCGTCGATAGACAGCTTGCAGCTGACCGCCGGCACTGTGCTCTACGACGGGGGGAAGCTCTTCGGGTTGACCCGCCAGATGCAGGGTGTGGCGTTCGGTGCCGAGGTGCGTCTCCATCCCTCCGACAGCGCCAGCCTGGGAGTCGGCGAGGGGGAGGTGGTCACTGTCAGCAGCCCCCACGGTTCTCTCCAGCTGACCGTCAAAGTGGACACCACAGTCAAGCCTGGGGTCGCCTGGGTGCCAGAGAGTCTGCCCGGGGCGCCGGTAGGCGCGTTGTTGAACGGCAGCGCGCAGGCGCGTGTTTCGATCAAAAAGAAGTGACGTTGAACGACGGTGTAGCCGCCCGGCAAGGCAGTTGCCTGGCAAGCAGAGGACACAACGATGGATTGGTTGAACCTGATTGTCATCCCAGTTGTGCGGTCGCTGGTGTTGATCTTTGTGTTGTTGACCGGCTTTGCCTATCTGACCTGGTATGAACGCAAGCTACTGGCGCGTTTTCATGTGCGCTATGGGCCCAACCGGGCAGGTCCCAAGGGGCTGCTGCAGCCGGTCGCCGACGCAGTCAAGGCCATCTTCAAAGAGGAGATCATCCCCGGCCATGTCGACAAAGTCGTCTACCTGCTGGCCCCTGCCCTGGCCCTCGCCCCGGCGCTGCTGATCTGGGCGGTGATTCCGCTGGGCAAAGATTTCCCTGCGGTGGCCGATGTCCCGATCGGTTTTCTGTGGATTCTGGCTGTGGCCGGCATCGAGAGCTACGGCGTGATCCTGGCTGGCTGGAGCAGCAACAACAACTATTCGCTGCTGGGGGCGCTGCGCTCCTCGGCCCAGATGATCTCCTACGAGCTGCCGTTGGGTCTTTTTCTGATCAGCATCCTGCTGCTGGCCGGCGATTTCAGCCTGGTCAACCTGGCGGAGGCGCCCCGCCAGTGGTGGGAATGGATCTGGCTCTGGATCATGTTTCCGCTCTTTTTTATCTGTGTGCTGGCGGAGACCAATCGCAGCCCCTTTGACCTGCCTGAAACCGAGAATGAGCTGATTGCCGGTTTTCAGACCGAATACGGCGGCATCAAATTTGCCCTCTTTTTCATGGCCGAGTACATCAACATGATCACGACCAGCGCGATCATGGCGACCCTCTTCTTCGGCGGCTACGCCCTGCCCTTTGGGATCGGCAGCGAAATCCTGCCTTGGTTGGGGCCTTTTATCTTGTTCGGCAAAGTGGTCGTGCTGCTCTTCCTGTTCATCTGGGTGCGGGCCAGCATCGGGCGCCCGCGCTACGATCAGCTGATGCACTTCAGCTGGAAGACGCTGCTGCCGATCAGCCTGGCCTATATGGTCATCACAGCGCTGCTCACAGTCTTCTTCAAACCATAGCTGGCAAGCACACACTGGCAAGCACACACTGGCAAGCACACACTGGCAAGCACGGATCGCAGTTTTTTCTGGCAAGGACAAACCGGCATGGCAATACGTGACTTTTTGAAGGGTGCAACCGAAATTGGCAAGGCGATGGGGGTGACGCTCAAAGCCCTCGCCGAACAGCCGGTCACGACAGAGTACCCGCGTGACCCCGTCCCGCTTTACCCACGCTTTCGCGGCAAACACGAGCTACGCCGTTACGAGAACGGCATGGAGCGCTGTATCGGCTGTATGCTCTGCGAGGCAGCCTGTCCGACGGGCGCCATCTATGTCGAAGCCGCTGAGAACGACCCGCAGCAGCCGACGTCGCCTGGCGAGCGCTACGCCACAGTCTACGAAGTCAATCTGCTGCGCTGCATCTTCTGTGGTGACTGCGAAGAAGCCTGCCCGACCGAGGCGATCGTGCTTGGCCATGACTTTGCTATGGCCAACTACAACCGTCGCGATTTCATCCTGACCAAGGCTGAACTGCTCAACCCGGGCGAACCCAATGTGGTGATCCGGCCCGAGTAGCGGCTGCTCTCTCCAACCCGTGCGCTCTTTTTTTAGGTGAGTCGCTTATGAGCTTTGAAATGATCTTTTTTATCCTGGTCGGTGCGCTGAGCGTGGGGAGCGCAGTCGGGGTGGTCAGCAGCAAGGTGGCTGTACACAGTGCGCTCTTTCTGCTCGTGCATTTTGCGACGCTGGCCATCCTCTACGTCACGCTCAACGCCCAGTTTTTGGCGGCGGTGCAGGTGATCGTCTACGCGGGCGGCATTGTGATCCTGATCTTGTTTGTGATCATGCTGATCGGCTCTGCCCCCCTCGACACACGCGCCGGCTACCGCAACTGGGTGCCGTACGCTGGCCTGGGGCTGGGGGGGGCGTTGCTGGCAGGGATCAGCTGGAATGTCCTGCGGATGCCTGCGGTGGCGCTGAACCCAGATGCCAACCAGGGAGGGGTGCCTGTCGTGCTCGGCCTTCACCTCTACTCGCAGAACATTCTGCTGGTAGAATTGGCAGCTGTGCTGCTGTTGGTCGCTTTGCTCGGCGCGCTTTTGTTGGCCCGTCGGCCCAAGGCGGAAGAGGCCTGACGCTGTACGTCCGGGCTCGTCTGTCTGTTTCCATTTTGTCGATCACCGTGGAGTTTTTGGGGAAGAAACCATGGTTCCAACCAGCTATTATTTGATCTTGAGTGCCATCATTTTTGTGATCGGGGCAGCTGGCGTGCTTGGCCGGCGCAACGCGCTGATCATCGTCATGTGTGTGGAGATGATGCTCAACAGCGTCAACCTCACCCTGATCGCCTTTGCCCGCCAGTGGGACAACCTCAACGGCCAGGTTTTTGTCTTTCTGGTCATGGCTGTGGCGGCTGCCGAAGTGGCGGTTGGCCTGGCCATCCTGATCGCCCACTATCACCAGTCCAAGAGCACCAATATTGACGACGTCAACGTCATGAAATGGTAGGAACGACCATGTTTGATTCTGTCTGGCTGTTGTTTGCCTTTCCTGCCCTTGGGGCTCTGCTCATCCTCTTTGTCGGCCAGCGGCTCTCTCAGAAGGTTGTCGGCTGGCTAGCGGCAGCAGCGGTGGCGGGCTCCTTCCTGGTGGCACTCACCCTCTGGCTCGGGCTGCTCGGGCTGCCCGCGGCCGAACGGAGCGTCACGGTCACCTGGTGGGATTGGATGCGGATCGGGTCGTTTCATGTGCCGGCTGCCGTGTTGATCGACCCCCTGAGCGTGATCATGGCGATGGTCGTCACAGGGGTCGGCGCGCTGATCCACATCTACTCGATCGGCTACATGGACCACGAGCCGCGCTACCAGCGCTTTTTCTTTTATTTGAACTTTTTTATCCTGGCGATGCTCACGCTCGTCATGAGCAACAATTTTGTGGGCATGTTCGTGGGCTGGGAAGGGGTGGGGCTGGCGTCGTTCCTGCTCATCGGCTTTTGGTTCGACAAGAAGGATGACCTGTACGGCTGGTACGCCGACTGCGGCAAGAAGGCTTTTATTGTCAACCGAGTCGGCGATTTTGGCATGATTCTGGCCATGATCCTGCTCTGGTCGACCGTCGGCACGTTAATCTTCAGCGAACTGGGCGAGGCGGTGCATTCTCTGGCCCCGGCCACGGCGTCTGCGATCTGTCTGCTGCTGCTGCTCGGTGCTGCTGGCAAAAGCGCCCAGATTCCCCTCTATGTCTGGCTGCCTGACGCCATGGCCGGTCCGACCCCGGTCTCGGCCTTGATCCACGCTGCCACGATGGTCACGGCAGGCATCTACATGATCATCCGCACCAATCTCCTCTGGCATGTCGGGGCTGCTGCCGGCGATGTGGCCGCCTGGATCGGCGTTTTGACGGCGCTGTTGGCCGCCACCATTGCCCTGGTGCAGACCGACCTCAAAAAGATCCTGGCCTATTCGACTGTCTCGCAGCTTGGTTTTATGCTGGCTGCTGCCGGCATGGGGGTCTACGGTGCAGCGCTCTTCCATTTGGTCACCCACGCGTTCTTCAAGGCGCTGCTCTTTTTGGCTGCCGGCAGCGTGATGCACGCTACCCACGGGGTTTTGGATCTCAAGCGGCTGGGGGGGCTCAAGGACAAGATGCCGGCCACCTACCGCACCTTTGTGGTCGGTGCCGCTGCGCTGGCGGGGGTGCCGCTTCTTTCGGGCTTTTTCTCCAAGGATGCCATCCTGGTCGCAGCCCTGGACAAAAACATCGGGCTCTATCTGGTGGGGGCTGTCACAGCCCTATTGACCGCCGTCTACAGCTTCCGTGCACTCTTTGTCACCTTCCACGGCAAGCCGCGCGACAAGCATCTGTACGAACATGTGCATGAGAGCCCACGGGTCATGACCGCGCCTCTTTGGATTCTGGCCTTTTTCAGCCTGGTGGCTGGTGTCATCAACCTGCCGTTCATCCTTACCCTGGACACCTGGCTCAAACCGGTGGTCGGCGAACACGAGCATCCGGCGCTGGTGGTCGAGCTGCTCGGCATTCTGTTGAGCGTCGTCATCGCTGTGGTCGGCATTTTGATCGCCCGGGCCCGCTATCTGACCAAAGAAGGCTGGGTCGAGCGCCTGGTGCAGCCGCTGGCTGTGCTGCAGCCGCTGGTCGAGCACCGGTGGTATGTCGACGAGCTTTACAGCCTGCTTGTGGTCTCCCCAATTCAGGGGATCTCGGGCTGGTTTGCCCGTTTCTTCGACCCCAAGGTGATCGACGGGGCGGTCAACAGTGTCGGGGGGGTGATCAGCGACGCCGGCGAGGCGGTGCGCAAACTGCAAAACGGCGCCATTCCCACCTATGCGTTCAGCATTTTGCTGGGGGTGGTCGTTGTGCTCTTTTATTTCTTGTTTGTCGGGTAGCCAATCTTCGGGTGCCTGGCGCTGCTGGCCGGATGCAGCGCCGAGCGCCAGGACAACGGTCAATTTTTGCGGGGACTCGCCATATGGCCTTATCGATTCCGTACTTGCTCACCGTCATCACATTTCTGCCCCTGGTGGGGGCCGTGCTCGTGACCCTGGTGCCCAGCGACGGCACCAAAAAATGGCTGGCGCTGGCGACGACAGGGGGGACCTTTTTGGTCAGCCTGCTGCTGTGGACCAACTGGCAGCAGGGGGAAGCGGGCATGCAGTTTGTCGAAGAGGCTGTCTGGTTTGCCCCGCTCGGCGTTCGCTATGCGTTGGGGGTCGACGGCATCAGCCTCTTTTTGGTGCTGCTGACGACCTTCTTGATGCCGATCGCGGTCTATTTCAGCATACTCTATGTGCACAAGCGGGTCGGCGCCTACATGGCGCTGATGCTGCTGCTCGAAACGGCGATGCTCGGCGTCTTTTTGTCGCTCGACCTGGTGCTCTTTTTTGTCTTTTTTGAGGCCAGCCTGATCCCGATGTACTTTTTGATCGGCGAGTGGGGCGGGCAGAATCGGGTCTACGCGGCGGTCAAATTTTTTCTGTACACCTTTGCTGGTTCGGCGCTGATGGTGGTTGCCCTGTTGATCGTCTATTTTTCGGCTGGCACCTTTGACATTGTGGCGCTGCAGAACACACCGCTGCCGATGGCAGTGCAGACCTGGGCCTTTCTGGCGTTCAGCCTGGCGTTTGCCGTCAAGACGCCCCTCTTTCCCTTCCACACCTGGCTGCCCGACGCCCATGTGCAGGCACCGACTGCCGGGTCGATCATTCTGGCCGGTGTGCTGCTCAAGATGGGCACCTACGGCTTTCTGCGTCTGGCAATGCCGATCTTTCCACAGGCAGCCGAACAGTACGGCCCGCTGCTGGGAACGCTGGCGGTTATCGGCATTCTTTACGGCGCACTGGTGGCGTTGGTCCAGAAAGATCTCAAATCGCTGGTTGCCTACAGCTCGGTGGCCCACCTTGGCTATGTCATGCTCGGGGTGGTCTCTATGAATGCCCAGGGGGTCAGCGGCGCTGTGCTGCAGATGGTCAACCACGGGCTCAGCACCGGGGCGCTTTTTCTGATGGTCGGCCTGCTTTACGAGCGGCGCCACACCCGCCTGCTGAGCGAGTTTGGCGGGCTGTGGGCCAGCGTGCCGGTCTACACCGGGCTGTTTTTGGTTGTCGCCATGAGCAGCGCGGGGCTGCCCGGCCTCAACGGCTTTGTCGGCGAGTTCACCATCATGCTGGGGGCCTACAGCTACAGCCCGGTGTTTGCGGTGCTGGCGGCTGCGGGGGTGATCCTGGCTGCCTGGTACATGCTCACTGCCTTCCGCAAACTGGCACAGGGACCGATCACCAATCCTGCCAACGACAAAGCCAATCTCAAGGATCTCAACGCCGGTGAGCTGGCCATGGTGCTGCCGCTGGTCCTGCTTTTCTTTGTGATCGGGCTCTTCCCCAATCTCTTTTTTGACAAGATCAACCCCTCAGTCGAGGCGATGCTGGCCACGCGCAGTGCCCTGATCCAGCAGGCTACGGCGGAGCAGATGCCGGTGTTGGCCGAAACAGTGGAGGAACAATGAACAGCGCAGCCTTGAATCTTGACCTGACCGCACTTCTGCCAGCGCTGGGGATGGTGGCGGCG
Source organism: Chloroflexota bacterium (assembly GCA_018969295.1). GTDB lineage: Bacteria > Chloroflexota > Anaerolineae > Caldilineales > Caldilineaceae > Caldilinea. The sequence continues at coordinate 108,264 of JAGWYN010000013.1, forward strand.
GCCGCCGCCGTCCTGTTGTTGGATCTGGTCAACCGTGGCGGTCGTGCGCCGACCCGTCCCTGGCTGCCGTGGGGGGCGCTGGCCGGTGTGCTGGTGACCGCAGCGCTCTCGATCTGGCTGATCGGCCAGCCTGCTGCCTCCTTTCAGGGGATGGCGGTCCACGACGAGCGGGCCCAGGCGTTGAATCTGGTTGTGCTCACTGGGGCGGCTCTGACCATCTTGCTCAGCGTGCGGTACATTCCGAATGTCAACGGCCAGACGGGCGAATACTACAGTTTGATCCTGCTGGTCAGTGCGGGCATGATGGTGATGGGCGCGGCGACCGACCTGATGGTGGTTTTTCTGGCCCTGGAGATCTTCTCGTTGGGGCTGTACATCCTGGCTGGGCTCCGCCGCAGCGACCGGCGCAGCAGCGAAGCGGCGATGAAGTATTTCCTGCTCGGTGCCTTTGCCAGCGCCTTTTTTGTCTACGGGGCGGCCTTTGTCTACGGGGCTACGGGCAGCACCCGTTTTGATCTGATTGGGGACGCCCTGCTGGCGGGGCGGGCCGACCCGCTGCTGCTCTCCGCCGGGGTTGCTCTGTTGATCGCCGGGTTTGGCTTCAAGGTCAGCCTGGTTCCCTTTCACATGTGGACCCCTGATGTCTACCAGGGAGCTCCGACCCCGGTCACCGCCTTCATGAGCATCGGCACCAAAGCTGCCGCTTTTGCCGCCTTTTATCGCTTCTTCACAGAGGCCCTTGCGACCGAACAGGCCAGCTGGGGGATGGCGCTGGCCATTTTGGCGGCGCTGACCATGACGCTGGGCAACCTGGCTGCGCTGCGCCAGAGCAGCCTCAAGCGGCTGCTCGCCTACTCCAGCATCGCCCACGCCGGCTACATTCTGGTTGGGCTGACGACTGCGGCTGCGCCCGGCATCGACGGGGCGCTCTACTACCTGATCGCCTACGCTTTTATGAACATGGGCGCCTTTGCGGTGGTGATCCTGCTCGAGCGGCAGGGGGAGATGGACGCGCTGGGCAGCCGGCTCAACGGCATCGCCCGCCGCCAGCCGATGCTGGCGCTGCTGGCGACCATTTTCTTTTTCAGCCTGGCGGGTGTGCCGCCCTTTGCTGGTTTCTTCGCCAAGTTCTATGTCTTCGCCGCTGCTGTGCAGGGCGGCTGGTCCTGGCTGGCTGCCATTGCCATGCTCAACAGTGCCATCGGGGCCTGGTACTATCTGCGGATTGTGGTCAATATGTACTTTGCCGAGCCGACTGCCGAGACGCGGATCGAGGCCGAGCAGCTGAGCGTGCCGCTGACGGTCACGCTGAGCCTGGCGGCTGTTTTCACGGTTGCACTGGGGGTGCTGCCCTGGGTCTGGACCGAACTGGTGCAGAGCGGTCTGGTCAGCGTCGTCGTCGGCGGGCTGGCTGCCCGCTGAGCCAGCGCTCGGTTTTTAGAGCGCGCCAGGCCGGAGGGTCACGTGGTCGAGCAGCCCTTGGATTCCATCCTGACGAAAGACGATGCGGGCGCGCTG